>WGMT01000044.1 GCA_016124945.1 bacterium
AGTCAACTACATCCCTCTGAATCCTCTGAATCCTTAAAATCCGTGAAATCCGTGTCCCCTTCCTGTTCTTCTTCCTTGCAGTCAACTACATCCCTCTGAATCCTCTGAATCCTTAAAATCCGTGAAATCCGTGTCCAAATTTTCTGCCTTCGTGTATCTTCGTGTGCCTTCGTGGATCAACGCTCTGTGATCACGGGGCCGCGGTCAAGAATTCGACGGCTTTCTGATCCAGATCGCCGGGCGCGTTGGAGACATTGTACAGGAAAACCACACCAATCTGCGTTTCGGGGTTGAAGCCGAGGAAGGTGGAATAGCCGCCGGTGCCGCCGTTGTGCCAGATGGCGACGCCGTCTTCGCCCTGGGTGCGCACCCAGCCAATGCCCATTTCTTCGCCGTCACGCACCGCCATCCTGGTGGACTGCTGCGCCAGGCAGTTGGCGCGGGAAACCAGATCCTCGCCCTGGCATGCCGTCATTGACGCCTGCAGAAAGGCCACACCGTCGAGGAGGTCGCCGCGCAGCGCACCGGCAGGCTCAAAGGCGTTGAGCGTCCAGTGGTCGCCGCTGCTACCGTCATCTGCCAGGGGTGGCGCAATTTTGTCGGAAGACCAACCGACGATGGTGGCACCGTCCATTGCCAGCGGATCCAGTATGCGCTGCTCAATCAGATCGGCGTAGACAAGTTCGCTCTGCCGGCTGAGGACGTACCCCAGCAGCGCAAAGCCGTAGTTCGAGTATGCCCACGTCTCGCCCACACCCTCCACTGAGGTCGCCTGTACCCCGGCATAGAGCATCTCCTGATCGTAGTCGGCGTAGGGATCGTCGCCGTTGCCGGTCAAGAGACGCATCATTGGGTTGAGGTTGGGCGGCAGGCCCGGAAGCCCAGCCGTATGGGTTGCCAGATGGCGCAAGGTCACATCGTCCCATTTGGGATCGCGCAGCGTTTCGGGCAGGAATTGGTTGAGGCTGTCGTCCAGGTTGAGGACGCCCTCTTCGGCCAACTGTACGAGGACGTTAGCTGTGAGCACTTTGGTGATGGAGCCGTACTCAAAGAGCGTCTCTTCGTCGAAATTGGGGTTGCCCACGAAGGCAAAGGTCACGGCGTCGCCGTCCACAAAGGCGACGACAATGCCTGCGTCCTCGGCGGGGATCAGCACCGACGCCATTTCCGTCAACAGCGGCTCGATCTGTGCGACGTCGCCGGATTGGACGCGTACCGGCGCGGGTGTTTCACGGGGCGTCGGCGGTGCAGAACAGGCAGTTAGCAAGAGGATCAACAGGAGTGGGAAGAAACGAATCTGGGTCATGGTGGGTTTGCCTTGTTTTGTAACTCGAGGTGTGCGTTCAATAGAGGCAGCAGATAGGGCGAATCGCCCTGGCCCGAGAGGACACCAACTGCGTGAAGCTGTTGATGCAACAGATCACTGATCTTGAGCACCCTATCCACCTGCCTCTCTGTACGTTGGTCGGCAAGTAAAGTTTCAAGCAACGAGACATACACTTCCGCTCCCTCTGCTTTACGAAATTCGTGGGCAAGCCATTTCCAATAGGGATGGTTTGCCCCATTTGAAAAAGAATAGGCGCGCAATCTCTAGACCTTGCATGTAATGTACTCCAGAGGAATCTTTGCCCAAACACCGATTATCTACGTGGATCGACAGGCCAGCGGCGACAATGACGGCACCTCTTGGGCGTTATGTCCACCTTTCAACTTGATCCGTGTTTCCCCAATCCGTGTCCACAACTTTCATCCGCTGTGGCGCAGCAAGGCGCATGAGTAACTCAGATGCGGGTGCACACTGGTAGAGCCGCATCTGAGGATGCTCACGCCACAGTGTGATGACAACGGGATTCCTTAACTTAATGACATTGAGTAATGAGTAGGTTACGACGAGTCACCTACTCATTACTCGTTACTCATTCCGTTCACAAATCATCAACAAATTGCCATCCGGATCGTGGAACGTGAGCGTGGACACGCTGCCGATGTCTTCAATCGGGGTGACGATGTCAACATGCAGGCTTTGCAGAAATCGATAGGTCTCTTTTAGATCATTGGTCCACCAAAAGAAGAGCGGCTGGCAGGAGTTCGCCACCGGTTTGTGGCCGTCGAGGATGAGTTGCGTTTCCCCGTCCATAGGCAGGTCAACGATCTTGCCCTGGTGAGAGGCTTCGCCAATCGGCAAATCGAGGAGTCGGCCATACCAGCGCCTGGCGCGCTCCATATCGCTTACCGGAATAAAAACGCAGCCAATGCGCCGCTGAATCGGACTTGTCATGGTAGGATTCTCTGTAGGGATTCTTAGATAGAACGCGGACGAAGCGGATTGGGCAGATTCAGGCGGATTAATCCGCTTTGATCCGCCCAATCCGCTTCATCCGCGTTCTATTCTGCCGAATTTATTCGGTTGAACCGTTCTCACAGCGCACGATCTGCGTATCCGGCGGAGTGGACGTGTGGAACTCGTACTGCTCGCCCTGTGCCTCAACGACGACACGATAGCCCGGCGTTAACATCTGCGCGTAGACCTGTCCTGGCTGTGGACAGCCCAGGCTGGCATCGGGCCACTCTACGCTTTCGGCGCTGACCACGGCTACCGCGGCTGGGTCAAGACCAAGTTGATTGGTCAACTGCGCCGTCACCTGTTGCACAATGTCATCGGGGACCATTTCACTAGGGGGCATGGTGGTTTCTCCGTCTTCTGTGCCACGTCCTTCACCTGCGGACGTCAACTGCCAGGTCACTTGTAGTGATGCAGAAAGTGTCTGCGCGCCGGGGCGAATGGGGACGGCGGCAGCGGCCTCGGTAAACTCCGCCTGCGCGAAGGGGAACGCTCCTTGATCGGTGGAGCGAATCTCCATCACCTGCCCTAGAGAAGCGCCTGCCAGATCGGCCAACTGCTGCGCCTTGTTCTGCGCGTCCTGCCAGGCGGCCATGCGCGCTTCGCTGAGACGCTCACTGGGGTTGCTCACCTCGAAGCGGATGCCCTGCACCTGGTTGGCGCCGGCGCTGACCGCTGTGTCGATGGTCGATCCCAGGTTGGCGAGATCTGTGACACGCACCTGGATCATGTTGATGGCGCGGTAGCCAGTGATCTCCTGTGTGGTCTGCATTGTCGTGCCCGATTCCTGTGGGCTGGGCTGGGCGAAGACAGGATCGAGCCGCACACTCTGCGTTTCGATGTCTTCGTCGGCGATGCCGGTTTCGGTCAAGGTGTCGAGCACGGACTGGATCTGCTGGCTGTTCTGATCCAGCGCTGTCGCTGCTTCATCCGCTTCGGTGACCACGCTCAGGCTGACAAAGGCTGTGTCGGGGCGGGCTTGCACCTCTCCTTGGCCGGAGACGGTGATAGTGCGCGTGGGTGTTTCTGTAGGTCCGTTGTCCTGAGCCATGGCGCTGCCTGCGAACGACCAAGCCAGCAACCCGACCAGCATCAACGCCACCAGCAGGGGCGTTCGTTTGGTTTTGAACTGCATGGGAGATCTCCTTTCTACGAAATTCGCGAGTCTTATCCCTTACCATTGCAGATCTTGTGAACTAAACCAATAAGGAACTCCCCTACGATGTCGTGGGGGAGTTCACGGAGGCATAGGCGTTAAAATAAGCAAGTGAGGAGAGTGCTGTCGTAGGGGAAGTAGAGCAGAACCCCCCTCTAACTCCCCCCGCAACGGGGGGAGGGCTGTTGACGCGTAGATGTCGTTGGTCGCGTTGTGGGTACAGCCAATGCAGCATCACTTCGTCCACGCCACAACAGCTCCCTCCCTGCCTCACTTGCTCAACAAGTCCCCGTGCTCAACGATCGCGGGGAGGGTTGGGGAGGGGTTCCGCTTCTCACGCTTTCAGACAGCGCCTTATCTTAACGCCTATGGTTCACGGGGGAGAGTATTTTTTGTGGCAGAGAAGAGAAAGTAAATGTTTAATCCTCTGGACTCGTCAGAATATCTTCCAGTTGTTCACTTGTCACTTCGTCGACACCATGCGCTCGGCGCGCTCGATCCACGCCGGGTTGATCTCGACGCCCCACCCAGGACCGTCGGGGATCATGACATGACCGTCGACAACCTGCATTCGAGGACGATAGAGATCGGCAAACGCGCGCTGATCCTCAATCGAAAACTCGACATACGGACCGGCATTGGGAATCGCGCCCATGAGGTGCAGGGCGTAGATCGTGGTGAACGAATGGTTGGCCGAGTGGGGGATGATGGGCAGGCCGGCGTCCTCGGCCATCTTTGCCACCCGCAACGCTCGGGTCATGCCGCCGATGTAGCAGAGATCGGGCTGGGCGATGTCGATTACGGCGCCGTCGATCAGCCGCCGCCACTGTTTGAGATCGTAGTCCTGTTCGCCGCCGGAGACGGGGATCGTCAACACAGCCGCCACGTCGGCGGTCCAATCCAGTTCCCAATACGGGCAGGGTTCCTCGAAGTGGGCGAAGCCTTCGTCTTCGAGCAGCCGCCCGATTTCGATGGCGCGGGCCGGCGCGTAGCAACTATTGGCGTCGGCCATCAACTTGATCTCGTCGCCCAGCGCTTTGCGTGTTTCCGTGATGATCGCTTCGCTGCGCCCCGGCCACTCGTCGGCGTCATGACCGCCGCGCCTGCCGATCTTCATTTTGAAGGCGCGAAAACCGACTTCATCGCGCAGACGCACCATGCGCGCTGCTTCGTCCTCGGGCGTGATTTTGCGGCTGGTGCTCGATCCATAGACTGGAAACGGTCGCGGCACACCGCCCAGCAGCGCGCAGACACTCTTCCCCGCCAGCCGTCCGCGTAGATCCCAGAGCGCCGTGTCGATCCCAGCCAGGGCGCGGCAGACATAGGTGCCGGGGAATTTGTACGTCCCCTCGATGACGGCATCGTTCAACCCATCGAGATCGTCGGCATCCCAGCCCAGAACAATGGGCGCAACTTGCCGATGCAGCACCAGCGCCGTGATGTCGGCATTGGACGGCGCCATCTGTCCCCAGCCGGTGGAACCGTCCTCGGCGGTGACGCGCACCAGCCCTAATTTTTCTCCTTGCACGAAGGTTTCGATGGTGGTGATTTGCATGGGGGTGAGTTTCCTTTTTTAGACTTGATGCGCATTCCGCATTCCGCATTCCGCATCCGCATTCCGCATTCCGCATTCCGCACTACGCACTAGGCACCATCTCCACCCGATGCATCGTGCGCACAAATCGTGTCGCCATAAAGAGCGCGCCCAGCGCCATCACCAGCGATACCATAAACAGCGGCGGATAGCCTGCCCGCTGTGCAATTGTGCCGCCGATGAAGGGTGCTGCCATGGAGACGACGGCGGAAACGGTGTTAAACAACCCCACATACACAGGACGGCGGTCAGCGTCGGCATAGGTGACCACCCAGTTCTGGTAGCTGAAGCCCAGGTTGCTGATCGCCACACCCGCCACCAAAAAGCCGACGTAGAGCGTCCACGGACCCACAACCCCCGCCAGCAGCGCGCTGACAGGCCACAGCGCTGCGCCAATCAGCGCCAGCCGAATGAAGAGCAGGTTGTTGCGCGCGCCAATCCAGGTGTAGAGCAGCGATCCTGTCACGCTGCCGATGGTCTGCATGAGCAGCAGCGTAGGCACCGCCACTGCGCTGGACATGCCCAACGTCACTGTGGCGTAGCCGATGTAGAACGGGCTGGACATGGCGAACAACGTGGTGAACATGCGTGTAATGATCAGCGAACGGTACGGCCCGTCGGTGCGCAGGACGTGTCCCAACTCAGGCAGAAACTCGGCGAACGAGGGCAGTTTGTCCACCTTCTTCGCGCCCGGCAGTTCATGAATGAAGAGAATCGGGATGATTGATACGGCAAACAACACACCGGACATACCGAACACAATCGCATAGTTATCGGGGAAGGTCCGATTCGCCAGGATCCAGGCGATCACCGGCGCAACGCCCAACATGATCAGCCCCGCCGCGCCTGTATGCACGCCAAACATACGGGCGCGCCATTTGCTGTCCAGGCTGGTGCCGCTGATGTCGGCCCAGGGGACGCCGACGACACCGTCCCCGACGGCGGCGATGCCCCAGCAAATGAAGAACGCCACCAGGATCGCGCCCGGCTGCTCCTTACCGAACCAGACAATCAACCCGGCGAAAATCAACATCACAAAGCGCACAGGGATGCTCGGCCCGATGAACCACCATTTCTTGCGTTCAAAGCGCAACATGTAGCGTGCAATGAACAATTGGGGGAGCGTCCAACCGATTTCAAAGAGGCTACCCGAAAGCCCAATCAAGATTTCGGAATCGGTGAGCCGACGCACAAAATCGGGGATCACCGTCGTGCTGCCGATCATGCCCATCGCCACCATAAACAGGATGCCGTCGGTGGTCATAAAGAAGAAATTGCGCCGGTAGATCCGCTCACGGACGGATTCGAGAAGGGACATGGTTATGACCTGTCAGGTGGGATTGGTGATTAGGATTGGTGACTGGTGATTGGGGCAGAGATCATCTTTGCCCCAATCACCAGTCACCAATCACCAATCATACCCCAATCAACTCCAAAATCACCACGATCAGCGGGGCGAAAACGATGGCGGGCAAGAGGTTGGCGACGCGGATCTTTTTGAGGTTGAGCAGGCTCAGGCCGATGCCCAAAATGAGGACGCCGCCGGTGGCGGTGAGTTCGATCACCCACGGCGTTTGGCGGCTGACTTCGCCGATCCCCGCGCCGAGGAACATGGAAAGCCCGGCGATGCCCCCCTGGATCACCCCCACCGTCACCGCGCTAAGGAGGACGCCCGGCCCCAGGCTGGCGGCAAAGGCGATAGCTGCAAAGCCGTCTAGTGTGCTTTTGACGGCCAGCAATTGATAGTCGCCTAGCAGCCCGTCCTGGATGCTGCCCAGGATCGTCATCGGGCCGACGCAGAAGATGAGGCTAGAGGTGACGAACGCCTGCGTCACACTCCACCCTTCCACTTTCCCCTGGCCCAGCCGATGGCCCCAGCGCGCTTCGGCCTGTTGTCCCAGCCAGTTGAGGCCGTCGTCAATGCGCAACAGTTCGCCCACAATGCCGCCCATCAGCACGCTAAACATGGGGATCAAAATGTTGCTGCTGCCCAGAGACATGCTCACGCCAATCGCCAACGTCAGCAACCCCAACCCGTTGAGGACGGTCTCCTGCACCTTTGCCGGCAATCGATTCCCTGCCAGCGCGCCAATCGAGCCGCCGATGAGCACGGCGATGATGTTGATGATGGTTCCGGTCATGGGAAAAGGCTGCTTTCTGGAGGAATAGGTGAAGGATGAATGAAGAATGATGATTGGGGTGAGATGGCGAAATCATGCATGATGAGATGATGGCTTTCAATCCCCAGGTTGACGTTGCAGTGGCATCATTCGCATCTGCTTGCACTGTGAACACCAGACCAGGCTGCGCTTACCCACAGACACGGCTTTGTAGCGCACACCGCCGATTTCCCATACCGAACGGGCAAGTCCGCAGGCTGGGCAGGTGAAGACCCATTCCTCTGACTCGGCGCGGATGGCCTCATACCAACTTTGGGGCAGGCGGGCGATTACGCGTTGGATAAACGTCATCGTACATTCTCCTCGAAGACAGCGACAGCGCGCACAGGCGAACCGGTGCCGCCACGGATACGCAGCGGCAGGCCGATGAAGCGAAAGCGCCCGCGCCCGACGAGCAGATGCAGATTGATCAAATTCTCGTAGTGGGTGAAGCCCAGTTCGCCGCAGATGTGATGAACTTCTCGGTTCGATACATGACGCACGCCTGGCGCTTGTGTCTCCACGCCGAAAGCCGCAATGCCCTGCCCACCCAACCAGCGCGTCGCAGCCGCGCTGATCCCTGGCCCGTTGGGCCAATCCGCCGTCTCGAAGTAGCGCCGGTAGTGATCGGTGTAGAGCAGCACCGTGTCGCCCGGTTGGATCGTCAGATCCGCCGCCAGCGCCACTTCCAGATCGACAACGTCAATCAACTCCCCCACGCCTTTGTGTGATAGATCGAGGCAGATGCCCTCAGTGTAAAACATGGACAGCGGCATCATCTCGATAGACTGTCCACGGTGGCGGCGCACCATGTGGTTGAGCGCGTCCACGTGGGTGCCGGTGTGTTCGCCCAGCTCCATCCGATTCACCGCGGGTGACACCACATCGCTATCGGTAATGTCGTCCCATTCTTCGTGAGATACGTGCATCGTGATCGCCACGTCGGGCAACCCCGGGAAGACGGGCATACCTGTGTAGATTTCCTGGCTCAGATCGATGATTTCGGGCAAGGGGGTGTCCTTTCGGGGGGAGTGTAATCCGTGATGCGTAGTGCGTGATCCGTGATCCGTGATCCGTGATCCGTAGGTCTAGTTTCTAGCATTTACACTTGAACGTATTTAGTTTCAAGCGAATGATGTACGATCCTCTGACCACGGATCA
This sequence comes from bacterium, assembly GCA_016124945.1. Taxonomy (GTDB): domain Bacteria; phylum Chloroflexota; class Anaerolineae; order Caldilineales; family Caldilineaceae; genus RI-153. The sequence goes on from WGMT01000044.1 coordinate 8,412, forward strand.
CGCATTACGCATTACGATCTCGCGCATCTGCCGCGCCGTGGCCGCCAGCGTCTCCCAATCCTCCAGCCAGGCGTTGTAGGCCAGGTGATCGAGGCCGATATGCAGGTAGCAGGCTTGCAGACGGGCAACTTTGTTGCGCGGTTCGTAGCCCATGTCGCGCCAACGTTGTTCCAGGACGGCGCGCAGGGCGGCGATGTCCTTTTCGGGATACCAGGGCGCCCAGAACTCGAACCAGGCCAGATCGTAGAGGTGATCGCCGTAGCAGCCACACCCCCAATCGAAGACACCGCTGATCTTGTGATCCTGCACGAGGACGTTGCGGTTCATGAGGTCGGCGTGGTAGAGGTGGCGCGGGATGGCATCGTCTACGATCTGCTGCAACAGCGTATAGCCCCAGGTGAAGGCTTCTTCGCCGTCAGGAGATTGGGCCAGCTTTTGTGGCCAACCGTGGTTGCGCCGTTCAGGCGAGTCCACATTCACCGCCAAGAGGTGACTCGACCACGACGTATGCGGCGCATGGCCGTCACCGCTCCAACCGCCCCAACCCTGGGTCGGAGACACGTCTGCCAGGCGCAGCGCTTCGAGCATTGCCACGGTAGACGGAATCGTGGCCAGCCAATCGTCCGTGCTCAGGTGATCGAGGGGATCACCGTAGACGCGCGTCGAAATGGCGTAATGGCCGCCGAAGGCCGGTCCTATCGCCAGCACTTGAGGGACGGGTAGATTTGGCGCAGCATAGACGGCGGCGCGCCGGTCGTTCTCGAAATCGTCTACGAAATTGCCGAAGCGCACGACGAGGTTATCGTCCCCGCGGCGGAAGGCAAAACAGCGCGACCATGCGCCTTCCCCGATGTGTTCCACGTCGGAGACGGTCGGATCAAAGTGCGCGGCCAGGAATGTCTGCGCCTGGTTTTCATCTACACTGACGCCGAGGGCTTGTGCCATGTGCTTGATCCTTTCATGTCAAAACGCGGCCTCATTGTATCATCAAAGGTAACTGTATCGATCCTGTAGGGGCTTGCGTGGGGCGGAAGCAGCCATTGCCAATCAAGCGACCTGTGCTTCCGCCCCACGCAAGCCCCTACGTGTACCGCTATCATAAGGTTTTGTTATGCACCTGCTAAAATAGAGCGTATGAACACACTCGTAGACCTCATCCTTGCCAATGAACGCTGGCTTATGGTCCGCATTCTTCACTATGCCAAGCAACAGGGATATGTGAAATATACATCCACGCTCGTGGAAGCGTGGCGGATTTCCATCGTCCGCCTTTCAGAGACCATTGTGACGGCCATCCAGCGTGATCCCCATCCGCCAGAAATGGCGCCCGACGACGACTTTAGCAGCCACCCCGTCGCCGCCGTCGGCGTGGAGGATGGGCTGCGTCACCGAGGACGTGGCCTGACGCTGGGCATGTACTTGAGCCTGCTCAAATACTATCGTCAATGCTACGTCGATCTGATCCAACAGCAAGGCTACCCCATCGAAGAGGAACGATCCTATCGGCTCTTTGTGGCGCGTTGCTTTGATTTGGTGGAGTTGGGGGTGGCTACCGGCTGGTACGCTTCGGAATCGGAGCGGCTTGCCGAATTACAGCGTACCAACCGCTATCTGGCCAATGAAAAGAACAAGTATCTAACCATCTTCGAGAGCTTACATGATCCAGTGATTCTACTGGATAGCGAAGAACAGATCAACAACATGAATCACGCGGCGGCAGCCCTTTTCGGTCGCGCTGGCAACCCGGGCAATCTCTACTACGGGCCGCAGACACAGCCATCTATGCCTGCCTGGCTGCCAGATAGCCTTGACAGATTGGCCGGCGACAACAGTGTTGAGTTCGAAGCGACGCTGGAGACCCTGGTTGGGCTGCGCGATTACCAGGTGAAACTTGAACGGATGCGCGATGTTAGCGAGAAGTTCATGGGGGTGGTGGCACTGCTTACCGATCTCACCGAGCGCAAACAGGCCGAACGCCGGTTGATCCAGGCACATCGTGAGCTTTCCACCCTCTACGATGTGACGGCAATCGCCAACCTGCCCATGCCGCTGGATGCTGTGTTGGAACAGGTGCTGGGGCGCGTCCTGGAGACGATCCAGGGGCAGCGGGGAGAGATTCACCTGCTTGATCCCGAAAGCGGCGAACTGCAATCTGCCGCAGTCATCCGTTCTGCGGGCTACGAGGTTATTTCTGTTAACGGCAAGGCGTTGGCTGCATGGGTGGTGGCGCACAACATGCCCCTGGTGATCGCCAACATGGCCGAAGATGACCGTGTGCCGCCTGGCGTGCGCCCGGATCACACCTTTGTCGGCGTGCCCATGCGCGCCGGCGGCAGGTTGCACGGTGTCCTTACGATTTTCCGCCCGGCGGGTGAGTGCTTTGAACAGGCTGAGACCTCTTTGCTTTCGTCTGTGGCCGACGGTGTCGGATTGGCCGTGGAAAACAACCGCTGTTCGCGGCGCTCGGTGGTGATGGCCGAACGCGAACGGCTGGCGCGTGAACTCCACGATTCGGTGACACAATCGCTTTACAGCCTCTCCCTCTTCGGCGAATGGACGGCCTCTCTGCTTCAGAATGGAGATAGCCAACTGGCCGGCGAAAAAGTGACACGCATGGGGGAGATCGCCCGGCAGGCCCTGAAAGAGATGCGCTTGATGGTCTACGAACTGCGTTCGCCCGAGCTGGCTGCGGCAGGACTTTACCGTGTGCTCGAAAACCGGCTAGCGGCTGTGGAGGAACGTTCGGGCGTGGAAACCAGCCTGCATTTTGCCGTCACCTGGCCGCTTTCGACGCAGATTGAGGCCGAACTGCTGGCCATCGCCCAAGAAGGGCTCAACAACGCGCTCAAACATGCCCGCGCCCACGCGGTGACCGTCTCCATCGAAGGCGACGCTGAAACACTTCGCCTCACCGTCTGCGATGACGGCGTTGGGTTTGTCTATGCCGATGCGCTCAGCGCAGGGGGGATGGGGCTGCACAGCATGTGTACGCGCGCCGAACGGCTGGGCGGCTCTTTCTGGATCGACTCAACACCCGGCGCGGGCAGCAGTGTCCATGTACATTTGGCGCTTTCTACCGAGAAGGCCAATGGCTATGGACATTAACCCCATCCGCATTCTCATCGCCGACGATCATCCGATTGTGCGTGAAGGGCTGCGCGGCATGCTTTCGGTGAAGCCCGGCTTTGAAGTAGTGGGCGAGGCCGAAGACGGCATCGAAGCCGTGCTGCTGGCAACGTCGCTCAAGCCCGACGTCGTGATCCTCGATCTGGAAATGCCGCGCAAAAACGGCTACGACGCGTTGATCGAAATCCGGCGCGCCGATCCATCGATCCGTGTGCTCATCCTTACCAGTTTCAGCAAGGATCAGAAGATCAACGCCTGTCTCGAAGCGGGGGCAATGGGCTGTCTGCTCAAAGATTCATCGCCCCAAGAACTGATCCGTGCCATCCGCGATGTCCACCGCGGCGAGGTGGCCCTGCATCCTGCCATCGCCCGCCGTCTGCTTAGTTCGCAATCGTCGAACCCACCCGAAAGTAACCCCAACGATTTGACCGACCGTGAGACCGAAGTGCTGCGTCTCATCGCCCATGGTCTCAACAACCAGGAGATCGCCGACACGTTGGTGATCTCCGTGCCCACCGTGCGTACACACATCAACCACCTGCTCAGCAAACTCAACCTCACCAGCCGATCTCAGGCCATCCTCTACGCCCTGCGCAACAACATTGCCACGCTCGACACCGAGTAGCTTCACGTTTTCTCCATATCATCTCTAGGGATGATCTTTGGTCCCAAATTCATCGCGTACGCGGATCACATTTGATCCGCGGCGATGATCCGCGTTTTTTGTCTTTTGTGCAAAATAGAACAAGTGGGGGATTAAGCGATTAGGCGATGACGGGATTGCGGTAGTCGCCTCTAGAATCGCCCAATCTCCCAATCGCTTAACCTCTATTCTCTGGAAGGTGCCGTGATGACCCAAAAGACAGAAGATCTACTCATCGCTTTGCGTGACTTCTTTGCTGCGGCCAATGCCGGTGAGTTGAAGCAGGCATATGCCGCGCTGAAAGCAATAACGCCGAAATCAGCCCCCGCCGTCGCCGATTGGCGCGCCGTTGAGTTCGCCTTCAACCGTCTCTTCGTAGGACCCAAAGCGTTGATTGCGCCGCCCTACGCCTCGGTCTATCTCGATCCGGAACCGCAGTTGATGGGGCAGAGCACGCTCACCATCCGCACGCTTTGGCGACTGCTCGATCGGGCGCTGCCCTGGCAGAACACGATCCCCGACGATCACCTCAGCTTTGAATTGGACGCCTACCGGCAGCTCTATTTGGCGGCGAAAAGTGTTTCTTCGACTGAGTTGGAAAGCGCCCGCCTCTTTTTGCTCGACCATCTGGCGCGCTGGACGCCGATCTTTGTGGAACGTATCCACACCGATCCCGATCTCCCCCTCGCGATTGCCTTCGTGGCCGATTGCCTGAACGAGTGGTTGGCAGTCGAAGTGGCTATGCAAATGCAGTACCGGCCCGTCATATACACCAACTAAGTCTCTATCCTGGAATTACAGTGCGCAGCCGCATCTCTGCTCTATATTGGACGATTTCGCCAGGCTGATGTGAATTTCAGGATAGAATCTGAATCTGATCGTTTCTCGGCTGCTCGGCGAAATTCGCGAGCAGACGAGTCCTTCCTCAAGGAGCGAGTGATGAACAAACAACCGCATTCATTCGAAAAAGTGCTTTCCTGTCAGCTTTCCCGGCGGCGCTTCTTGCAGGCGCTGGCGGCTACCGGCGCACTGGCGGCGTTGCCCGGTGGCTTCTTGATGCCTCGCGCCCAAGGATCTGTCACCGCGGAGGAGATCGACTTGCAGATCCGCGGCGGCTTTGAAGGGGAAGACGCCTACGAAATCTTCCGCAATGCCTGTCCGCGCAACTGCTACGACACGTGCAGCATCAAGAGCTACGTCAAAGACGGCGTTCTCCAATTCATCGAAGGCGCCGAAGAATCAACCTTCACCGACAGTGGGCTTTGCGTCAAGGGCTACGCCTACCCGCGTCAGGTCTACAGCCCTGATCGCATCAAATATCCCATGAAGCAGATCGGCCGCGGATCAGGCAACTGGCAGCGCATCTCTTGGGACGAAGCGCTGGGTGAAATCGCCGACAAGATCCTCGAAATCAAAGAAAAAGATGGCAACCTGCTGGGCATGGCATTGACCAAGTATTCAGGCAACTTCGGCATCACCCACTACGGCGTCGAAGGCATGATGTCGTCGCTGGGCTACACCACCCGCTTTGTGGGTACGCCCTGCTGGCCGGCCGGTATCGACGCCCAGAACTACGACATGGGCGACATGTGGTGCAACGACCCCGAGGACATGGTCAAGAGCAAGTACATCATTATCTGGGGTGCGAACCCGGCCTGGTGTTCGATCCACTCCATGAAGTATGTGCTAGAAGCCAAGAACCGCGGCGCCAAAGTGGTGGTGATCGACCCCATCTTCACGCAGACGGCGGCCAAGGGCGACGAGTACTGGCAGATCGCCACCGGCAGTGACGGCGCACTGGCCCTGGGCATGGCCCGTCACCTTGTGGATATGGATCTGGTCGACCGCGATTGGGTCAACCAGAATGGTCACGGCTACGACGAATTTGAAGCCTACCTCAAAGAGAACATTACCGTGGCGTGGGCGGCGGAACAGTGTGGCCTGCCTGCGGAAGCCATCAAAGCAGTGGCCGAAGAGTTCGCCACCGCCGACCCCGCCACCATCTGGATCGGCTACGGTATGCAGCGTCATGTCAACGGTGGGCAGAACGTGCGTGCCATCGACGCCCTCGTCGCCATGACCGGCAATGTGGGCAAAGAAGGCGGCGGCGCCCGCTACGGTCATCTCTACACCTGGGGCTTCAACTACCACGCCATGGTCCACGACAAACCCGAAGGCTCGGTGGGCTTCGTGGGCGAAACCGGCCCTATGGGCGAATTCGACACCGGCCAGGGCGATGTGGAAGCCGCCTACAGCGACCGTGCCGTCAACATGAACAAGATCGCGCAAGAGATCCTCGACACTCAGGACCCGCCCATCCGCCTGCTCTGGGCCGCCAATAAGAACGTCCTCAGCCAGGACTTCGACCGCAACAAGATCGAACGCGCCTTCCAGCAGCTCGAAATGGTCGTCGTCGTCGATCAGTTCTTCACACAGACCGCCGAACTGGCCGACATTGTCTTGCCCACCACAACGCCCTTTGAGGATTGGACGGTCAACGTCTCGTACTGGCACTACTGGCTCAGCATCAACGAACAGGCGATCAAGCCCCTCTTCGAGTCGAAATCAGACATCGAGATTGCGTCCGCCCTGTCGGCCAAAATGAACAGCCTGCAACCCGGCTCGTGCACCTTCCCCACCGAAATTGATCCAAAGGAATGGATGGTGAAAGAGTTCAACGACGACATCTATGCGCTCTTCGGCATCGAATCGTGGGAAGATCTGCGCAACGGACCGGCCAAAGCCCAGATGCACCCGGCGGCGTGGCACGATCTCCAGTTCAAGACGCCCTCAGGCAAGTTTGAATTCAAGTCGGAACTGGCCGCGGAACATGGACACCCTGCCCTGCCCATCTTCAAAGCAGGTCGCAGCGCCTACGCACCCTACTGGCTGTTGACGCCGCACACCAAGTATTCCATCCATTCGCAGTTCCAAAATGTGGACTGGATGGCCGACTTCAACCCCGAACCCTTCATCTACATCAACCCGACCCTTGCCCACCAGAAGGGCATCGAAGACGGCGACATGGTGCGCGTCTTCAACAGCATCGGCGAAGAGCGGCTGCGCGCCAAGTTGACCGACAACGTCTCCCCCGACACGCTGATGATGTACGAAAACTGGTTCGGCCCCAAGAACAAATTTAACGTCAACAACCTGGTCGACGACACCTCTTCGGACATGGGCAAGTACAAGACCGGCTCACCCGGCGTCGCCATCCACGATCAATTCGCCGACATTGAGAAAATTTCAGCCTGATCCTTCAGCTGATCCTTCAGCCTGATCCTTTGAATCATGAGGAGTTAGAACAATGGCTAAGTATGGATTCTACGTCAACGCCGACCTCTGCATCGGCTGCTCGTCGTGCGGGATGGCGTGTAAGCAACAAAACAACCTGGAGGTGGGTGTCATCTGGCGGCAGCTCTACCCGCTCGGTGAGGACATCTACCCACACCATGAGCGTGCCTTTTATTCGCTGGCCTGCAACCACTGCGAAAAGCCCTGCTGCATGGAAGATTGCCCCGTTTCGGCCTATTCCAAGCGCGAAGACGGCATCGTCGTGCAGGACAACGCCGCCTGTATCGGCTGCGGCAACTGTGTGCGATCCTGCCCGTTCGGTGCGCCGCGGGTCAACTCGGTTACGCGCAAAGCTGAAAAATGCAACCTCTGCTTTGAGCGCATCGACGCCGGCAAATTGCCTGCCTGTGTACAGTCCTGCCCCACCGGCGCGCTCCAATTCATCGATGTTGAAACCTTCGACGAACCCGGCACCACCCCATTCCCGCCCGGCTTCCCCTACGAACCGGAAGTCGGCCCGTCGATTCGTTTCAAACTCCCGGCCCAGCCCAAAGTTGTCCGTCGAAAGGTGGAACTCTCATGATTGCGCACATGGAACTTCCTCTCGTGATCTTCACCGTCCTCAGCCAGATGGCGATTGGGATGGCGCTGCTCAGCACCGCGCGCCAGTGGAATATTGTGGACGGCCCCAGTGTGCGCACCCGCATCGAATGGGTGACGATTGGGCTGCTGTTGGCGCTGGCGATTGCCGCCTCATTCTTCCACCTCGGCCATCCGTTGGGCGCGGTGCGTATGTTGGCCAACCTGGGCAGCGCCTGGCTCAGCCGCGAAATTTTGGGGCTCGGCCTCTTTGGGGTTCTGGTTGCCCTCATCTTCGTAGCCGAATGGACGGGCAAGATGAACCGTTGGCTGTTGATCCTGGCCGCTGTGGTGGGGCTGTTGGCCCTCTTCGCCACGGCGATGACCTATGCTACGCCACCCAGCTTTGAGGCTATCAACAATGCGCTGCCCTTGGTCTTCTTTGGGCTGACAACGGTGATCCTGGGCGCGGCGGTGAGCAGTTACTTCGCTGGTGCGGCATGGCAACCGTTACTCGTCTCTGTGCTGAAGACAGCGTTGATCGTGAGCCTGGTTGTCAACCTGCTCATTCCCAATATGTGGTTGTCGGGTGGTACGATTATGCGGCAAACTGGGGAAGCCTACCTGAGTTCGCCGCTCTACTGGGGGCAAATCGTGGTGGGGCTGCTGGCGCCGTTGCTCATCCTTTGGCGCATACGCCGTATTCCGGTGTGGTTGCCCATCCTCTTGATTGCCGGTGAAGTGTTAGGGCGCATCGCCTTCTTCGCCCTCAACGCGTCCTCCGCGGGGAATTTGGGGAATCTGTATTAGAGGAGAGTCGGAGATTAAATCTGGCGAGATAGTTTGAAATCCCCTGATCACCTAATCGTTCATTAACCGGCGATTAGGCGATCAGGGGATTTTTGATTGTTCGACGTGTGCGTCTTATCTCGCTGGAGCTGCCAGCCAACGTTGCTCGGCGTTGACGGGTCCATTCAGGCTATTTAGAAAGGCGATAATCTGCTCAGTTTCGACTTCGCTCAGGTCTAGCGGTTCGAGTTCGCTGTGCCCGGCAGGCGCTTCGGGTGCTGTGTTGTAGTGGGACAGTACTTCTGCGAGTGTCGCGAACTGCCCGGCGTGCATGAAGGGGGCGCGGTCTACAACGTTGCGCAAAGACGTAGGCCGGAATTGGCGCTCCAATTCGTGGCCCTCGGCAATCATGAATCTCAGTTCGGCACAGTCGCTTTCTGCGGCATCGCTGTACGCGCCAAGGCAGTTGAACTCGTCGGCCAACACTTCTTGCGCGCCCAGTGCACGTCCTCTCTCTGTGGGCAAACCGGCCACATCGGGGACGCCGGTGTTGTGGAAGTCGTTGTTGGTGAAGAGCGGCCCATTGTGACATTGAATGCACTGCGCTTTGCCGATGAAGAGACGCAACCCGGCGATTTCGTCTTCATTGAGCGCGGCCTGCATGGTGGCGCTGTCGCCTTCGATTAGGGCCTGAGCGTAGACGTCAAAGCGCGAAGGACCGGGGACGATCAACCGTTCGTAGGCGGCAATCGCCTTGCCCATGTTGGCGAAGATGCGGTTAACGGTCTGCTGCTCAGCAGTTGTCAGCGCTTCCCAGATGGCGACAACTGCAGGATCGTCCACGGCACCGGGATGGCGGGGCAATGCGCTGATATCAGGCAGTGGGCCGAAAATTGCTTCGTACTCAGCGCGGTAGTGTTCGGCGAGCAAATGGGCGTAGAAGGTGCGGTTGCTGCCGTGTTCCACCGGGCTCTCCAGGGGACCCAACGCCTGCGCCCAAAGGCTGTCTTTGCGCCCATCCCAAAAGAGCCAGGGGCTGTAGGCTGCGCCGATGATGGTCATGGTGCGGCGGTTATTGATGCCCACACCTTCGGCCAGCGCCAAACCGTCTTGAAAACTGAGTTCGGGCAGGTGACACGACGCACAAGAGATTTCTCCGTTAGCGCTGAAGCGGGTGTCGAAGAAGAGCCTGTGCCCGAATTCGGCGGCGCCCTCGTCGGCGGCGTAGCGATTGGAGGCTTCAGCCGGTGGCGTCGGCAGATTGCCGATCCACAGGCCATGGACGGCGGCAGCTTCTTCTTCTGTCCACTGCTGCTGCGGCCGCCATAGTACAAACGCGGTAACGCTGACAATCATCATGACAATCAGGGCAATGATCCAACGACTGCCAATCATGGCAACACTACGTTGAAGGTGATGTTGTCACTTTGGCCGGCGGCGGTGATCTCAAATTTTACCTCCCACCACCCCGGCATCTGAAAGCGTAACCCTTCTACCAGGTAATCGCCGTTGCCCAGGTTTTCCGTCACCTGGGGACGGGTGGGCAGGCCGTGTCCGTGCTGCGGCATACCGCCGTCGACGCCGATTTCAGCGTCGTCCACTGCCTGGCCGTCGGCGGTTTGCAGGTTGAGGATCCAGCTATGCATGTCGTTGATTGCGATGGGATTGGGGATGGTGATGAACGAGACCCGGTAGAGACTGTTGTCTGTGAGGCGATTGGTCATCGTGTTCAGGTCGGTGGGCGCTGGGTTGTTTCCCATCATCAGCGGCATGATGAAACGGGGGCCGATTACAGGAAACAGAAACGCAATGATGACACTAAACACAGCAATCAGGGAAACAGGAAGTATAAATTGCTTGCGACTCATTGTGAGACGAACCTCGTACACTTATATAGGTGGCTGACGACAATACAAGTCATCTTCTCTGTGATTTGTGAAGGAAATATGAAGGAATTGTGTACGTTTTGTGGGTGAATAGCCTTACAGCCGCCCCGCGTTGACAAACTCCTTCACCGCTGCGCCGCGCTCCGGCTGACGCAGTTTGCAGAAGCTCTCGCCCACGAGGATGGCGTCGCAGCCCATTTCGGCCATACGGGCCACGTCTTCGCTGTTGCGGATGCCGCTTTCGCCCACTAGCACCCTGTCCGCGGGGATATGTGGACGCAGCCGCGCCGTGATCTCAATATCCACCTCGAAGGTCTTGAGGTTGCGGTTGTTCACGCCGATGATCCTGGCGTCGGCGGCCAGGGCGCGCTCGACTTCACCTTCGTCGTGGACCTCCACAAGCGCCTGCATGCCCAGTTCGTGGGTCAGCGCCAGCAGATCGCGCATCTCCCGATCCCCCAGCACAGCCACGATCAAGAGGATAGCATCGGCCCCGGCCATGCGCGCCTCATGGATCTGATACTCGTGGTAAATAAACTCTTTGCGCAGGACGGGCGTCTTCAGTCCTTTGTTGCGTAGGTTTTCTTTGATGTCAGTCAGATAGGAGAGTTGCCCCTGGAAGAAGCGCGCGTCGGTAAGGCACGAAATCGCCGCCGCGCCATTGCGTGCATAGGTCTCCCCGATCAAAGCCGGATCCCAATCGCGGGCAATCATCCCCTTTGACGGGCTGGCGCGTTTCACCTCCGCGATCAGGGCGGCACCCTTCTGCGCCGTCAGCGCTGCCGCAAAATCCAGCGCTGGCGGCGTCAACTTGGCGAACGCCTTCACCTGCGCCAGCGGCATCTCTTCCATCTGGCGCGGCACCTCCTGGCGCTTCCACGACATAATCTCGTCGAGGACCTGTCCTTTGTGTTTTTTGATGTCGAGCTTTGAGTATTTTGGCATGGGAGGACCTTGTCTGTTCCGTAGTAAATGTAGGCGGGGCGTAATTCGTAATTCGTAACGTCGTGTTGAGCGAATGATCCGACATTGGCGACTCTGGGTTACGCATTACGCATTACTGTATCCCTGCGTCTTCTCAACAAACTGCTCCAACACCCGCTTCGCCGCGCCGCTGTCGATGCTTGCTGCTGCTTCTTCGAGGCCGGCTTGCCAGTCGCCGCATTCGGTGCTGAGGGCGGCGGCAGCGTTGAGGAGGACGACTTCGCGCTTGGCCCCGCCGATGCTACCGTCGAGGACACCGCGCAGAATAGCGGCGTTTTCTTCTGCATCGCCGCCGAGAAGATCGTTCAGCGCGGCGGTGGGCAGGCCCAGGTCCGCCGCGTGTAGCGTAGACGTGGTCACCTTGCCCTCGTGCAGGTGACTGACCCGGTTGGGGCCGGTGTTGGTGAGTTCGTCGACGCCGCGCCCGTCATTCGTGGTGCCGTGGACGACGAATGCGGCTTTCGAGCCCATCATGCCCAGCACCTGCGCCATCGGTTCGGTGAGCGCTGGGCTGGGCACGCCGATCACCTGATGGGTGGCGTTGGCCGGGTTGGTCAACGGGCCGAGGATGTTGAAGACGGTGCGCGTGGCCAGTTCACGGCGAGGGCCGATGGCGTGGCGCATGGCAGGGTGGTATAGCGGCGCAAAGAGAAACCCGATGCCCACCTCTTCGATACATTCGGCCACTTGCTCCGGACCCAGGCTCAGGTTGACGCCCAACGCTTCGAGCACGTCGGCGCTGCCGCATTTGCTGCTGGCGGAGCGGTTGCCATGCTTGGCCACCTTCAGCCCATGCCCGGCCACCACAAAGGCCACGGTGGTGCTGATGTTGAAGGTGCCGGTCTGGTCGCCGCCGGTGCCGCAGGTATCGACGAGGGGCACGTCCCCGATCTGAGGGCGCACCTGTACGGCGACGCGCTTCATGGCGCGGGCGCAGCCGGTGATCTCGTCTACAGTTTCGCCTTTCAAGCGCAGCGCCGCCAAAAATGCGCCCACCTGCGCCGGCGTGGCTTCGCCGGTCATGATCTGATTCATCGTGGCGTCGGCTTCGTCGGTGGTCAAGCTTTGGCCGGCGAAGATCCGTTCCATGGCGTCGTGGATGGGTGTGGTGGGCATATCGTCTCTCCCCTTAAATGATTCGTGTTGCGTGATTCGTGAGTCAGTGCCTGGCACTGACGGGCGCGTCTCGCCAAGTTGCCAAACTGGCCCGTGTTTTCTACCGCCCAGGCCAAAGGAACATTTCCCCAATACTTTGGTGTGATCTGCCCTACTCCCGAAGTCTGACTTTTGCTATGCTAACAATCAGAACAACGTCCATCACACGTAGAAAGTAAATTCCGATGCAATCCAATCGTATGAAGCTGCCATATCCGCCGGTGGCTGCGCCGCTTGTCCAGTTTGGAAAGCGCTGGGCGGCGCGTCCGCCGGCTGTACTGGCCGTCTATTTGCTTGCGCTCTACGTGGCGCTCAGTACCATCTACAGTTTTGTGCTTGGGCTGCAAGTGCGCTTCGCCGGTGCGGATTGGCTGGCGGCTGGCGACACCAATGATCCCTTCTACGAAATGGGCACATCCCTCGGCTTCTGGGGGATGCTCTTTTTCGGCCTCAACTTCCTGCTAGCCACCCGCTGGCAGTGGATCGAGCGCCTCTTCGGCGGGCTGGACAAAGTCTACCAGCTTCACGCCTTTGTGGGAAAGGCCACGCTGACGATGGTGATGCTGCACATGGCGATCCTCGTCGTCCAGGCCCTACCCGATTGGTCGTTGGTGGCTACCTACACCGTCCCCGGTGTGGACATTGACTACACCGTTGGGCTGTTGGGCGTGGTCGGCCTTACCGTGCTGGTACTGCTCACCATCTGGGCCAGGCTGAACTACCACACCTGGTTCCAGAGCCACCAGTGGATGGGCGTCCCCTATGTGCTGGGCGGGCTACACGCCATCCTTTTGCAAGGGGACTGGTACATGATCGTCCTCACGGCGGTGGGCGGCTACGCCTGGCTCTACAACCTCTTCTTCTATCGCCGTGTCGCCCCCCAAGCAAGTGGACGGTTGCTGCAAAACGTCCTTAAGGGCGATGTGAACGAACTGCTGATCCGGCTGGACAGGGCGCTGCCGGTGCGGCCCGGCCAGTTTGTCTTCCTTTCGGTGACGGAAACAGCCCACACCCTGCCCAAGGAACAACACCCCTTCTCGGTCTCGCAGATTGTAGACCCGTCCACCATTCGCCTCTCGGCCAAGACACTGGGCGACTACACCGCCCAACTGCGTCATCTTGCCGCAGGGGACAAAGTCAACGTCCACGGTCCCCACGGCGTCTTTGGGGACCGTGCCCAGCAGGCCGAAACCGATTTGCTCTGGATTGCAGGCGGCATTGGCGTTACGCCGTTTCTGAGCATGCTACACGCCGAAGCCGCTAGTAGCACCCCGCGTCGACGGAACATTCGCCTCATCTGGGGCGTCCGCGGGGACGCCGACGCTGTCTACGACGAAGAGATCCGGCAGTTGGTGCAAGCACTGCCCCACGTCACCTATGACCTGCACCACGGACGGCTCAGCTACGACGTCCTCACAGGGTACGTTGGTGCGGAAGCGCTGGCCGCGTCCGCCGTCTTCCTGTGTGGCCCCGTGCCCATGATGCACACCCTCACCAAACAATTCCTCGCCCACGGCAAGTCACCGCGGCAGATTGTGAGTGAAGAGTTTGCGTTGCGCTAGTCAAGTCAGTGCCAGGCACTGACGGGTACATCCCGCCAGTCATCCCACAAGGGCGTGCTCACTCCTTAGATGCACCTACATTGCGACCAATGTCGCCAACCCGCCAACAGTCCTCCCCCCGCTTCTTTTCTGCGGGGGGAGTTAGAGGGGGGTTAACTCTGCAACAGCGAATTAATCTCCACACTCACCTCATCCGCCCCCGGCGCGTCGCCCAGCAACATTCCCGCAGCGTGGACCAATGCGCTGCTGATCGTCTCCACCAAAAAAGGACGGCTTTCCTCTAGATCAACCAACTGTGCCTGATCGTTGCTGATCTCCCGCTGAATGCCGTTGAGCAGAAAAGTCAACGACTGAAACGGCAGGATGCGACGGTAGACTTCAACACGGGCGGGCAAGGATGTATCGTCCACCTGCATCAAGTAGCGCTCCAACCAGCGCGCCTGGACGGTTTCGTCCATCACGTGCTGGTTGTAGAAAAGGATGCGCGCCGCTTCCTGCGCCGGATCGCCCAACCCGAAAAGCTCCCAATCGAAGAGTAGGATCTGTCCGCGGTACAGGCAAAGATGGTCCACCGTTACGTCACCGTGGACGAGCGTGGGCATGGTTTCGCCGAAGACGGGCAACGCCGCCGCCATGATCTGGTGCGCCTGCCGCCATAGCCGAGTAAATAATTCGTGTAGCGAAGATGTTTGGCGCGAAGAGAGCCAATCATCAAGCGGCTGGCGGCTGCCCTGCCATACGCGCTGGAGGTAGTCCAGGTTGACAGGGTGGGGGCTGAAGCGCGTGTGATCGTCGGGATCTTCGTTGTGGATGCGCGCCACGGCGTCGGCCAATGCGTCCCACTGCGCCGGAACGGCCGGCTCGAAGGGATCGCCCTCGATCCAATCGTAGACGAGCACCGGCCGCGGCACAGGATCGGGCTGACGGTCCTGCCAGTGGGGACGGGGGGCCAAGCCGTAGCCGGCGAAGCGATCCTGTCCGCTGAATTGGCGGTCCGCGCGCACCTGCCCCGCTTCCATAAACATTTTGAGCACGGCATCCGCGTCACCGGTCTGAAAACGCCAGAGTAAGTTGTCGCGCCCCTGCCAGCGGTCCACGATTTCGATGGATTGGCCGGCAAAGGCGCTCTTTTCGCCCTCGCTCAGATAGACGAGGACGTCGTTGGTGCCTGTTGTGTCCTGGGTCATGCGGTAGCGTCGCTCCCGTGGATCTTCAAAAAGTTTCGTAGTAGATCCTTGCCATGTTCGGTAAGAATGCTTTCCGGATGAAACTGCACGCCGTAGATGGGTTTGGTGCGGTGTTTCAGCCCCATCAACTCCCCTTCGGCGGTGAAGGCGGTGGCTTCGAGTTCGGCAGGAAGCGGTTCCTCTACGATCAGGCTGTGGTAGCGGGTGGCGGTAAACGGGCTGGGCAACCCTGCGAAGACGCCGGTCCCCTTGTGGAGGACGGGGCTGACCTTGCCGTGCATGAGGCGGGGCGCTCGCACCACTTCGCCACCGAAGACGTGTCCAATGCACTGTTGGCCCAGGCAGACGCCCAGGATCGGCGTCGTCTCGCCCAGCACGCGGATCACGTCGTTGCTGATGCCACTGTCCTTTTCGGGGGTGCCGGGCCCCGGGCTGATGACAATGTGGCTGGGCTTGAGATCGGCCAATTCTTCGACGTCGATCTCGTCGTTGCGCCACACGCGGATTTCATTGGCCGCACTACCACCCGGCAGCGGCGTCTTGTTGATGATCTCGCCCAGGAACTGCACCAAATTGTAGGTGAAACTATCGTAATTGTCGATGACGGCGATCATGGTGTCCTCCAAGGGAATAGGTTCGACGTTCGATTCTGTTCTGGGAAAGCGATGAATGAAGAATAATGATTGGGTACAGCATCGCTTCGTAAGCACCAATCATTATTCTTCATTCATTATTCTTCATTTATTATTCTTCTACCGCCGCGGCCTTCGCCATCTTCTTCTGCCGATTCTCCGCCGCCCGGCGAATGCGGTTCCAGACACCGGTGAGGCCCATGGCTTTTTTCATGGCGAAGAGGGTTTCTTGGGCTTCTTTTTGGGCGTGCAGGGTGCCTTCGTAGAGCAGTTCGTCGACGTAGCCGGTCTGGGCTTCGTAATGGGCGCGGCGCTCGCGTATGGGGCCGAGGAAGGCTTCCAGCGCGACATAGAGCTTTTCTTTCACTTCGACGTCGCCCACTTTGCCGGCGCGGTAGCGATCCTTGAGATCGTCGACTTCGGCCTTGTTGGGGTTGAAGAAGTCGTGGTAGGCGAAGACCGGGTTGCCTTCCACCGTGCCGGGGATGTCGGCGCTGACGCGCTTGGGATCGGTGTACATGCCCATCACCTGCTTGCGTACGGTTTTGGCGTCGTCGCTGAGGAGGATGGCGTTGCCCAGGCTCTTGCTCATCTTGGCCTGGCCGTCTGTTCCCACCAGTGTGCCGCCTTCCACGTAGGGTTCGGGCAGGGGGAAGACCTCTTCGTAGAGGTTGTTGAAGCGGCGCGCGATCTGGCGGCAGATTTCCACGTGGGCTTCGTTGTCCTTGCCTACGGGCACAAGGTGTCCGCGCGGCATGAGGATGTCGGCCGATTGGAGCACCGGGTAGCCGAGCAGGTTGTAGGGCATCTGATCCATGTCGGCGGCGTTGGCCATATCCTTGATCGAGGGCAACTGCTGGAGTCGTTCTACCGTCACCATGCCGCTGAGCAGCAACTGCATCTCGTAGACTTCGTGCACAGCGGATTGCAGGTAGAAGGTCACCTTGGCCGGGTCGATGCCGATGGCCAGGTGATCAAGCACGATCTGCCGTGCGTTCTCGCCGATCTCGTAGATCGCTTCCTTGCTGGGTTTGGTCGTCAACATGTGCAGGTCGGCGATGATGAAGAAGCACTCGTACTGCTCCTGAAACGCTAAACGATGTCGCAAACTGCCTACATAGTGGCCAATGTGCAGTTTCCCGGTGGGGCGGTCGCCGGTGAGGATACGTTTCCTGGTGGTCATGAGAATCTCCTTCGGAATGAATAAAGAATAATGAGTGGGTAATGTATGTTGACTTGGTATGACTATCGTTTCGTGTTGCGCTGTTGGGTGCGCAGATAGTTGATGTAGGCGTTTATCTCTTTGGCTAATTGATCAAGGGATTGATGAAGATGAGTTGCTTGATCGGCTTTGAGCAGTGCACGCTGTTGACAACGACGTAGCCAGAAGATCGTTTCGGTAAGGCTTCCTCGACTGTAGTAGAGGAAGTTGATCTTCTCGGCGAAATGGAATCGTCCATGACTCTCGGTAATGTTGGCGCCAATCGAATCCGCAGCGCGGATCAATTGGCTTCCCATCACCTCCCGGTCATAACGAGACCAATTCGCCACCTCCTGCCACACGTCATCGCAGACTTTCTCCGCGGCCACAAAAATGGGCAATCGATCCAAATTCATGCTCATGGACTTCGCTCCTTCCCACAAGCCTCCTATGAAAACGAAACATTCTCCACCCATTCTTTATTCATCATTCATGTCTTACAATCCCTTCTCCGCCTCCGCCACCGCCACCGAAAGCGCCTTTGCCTTGTTGATCGATTCATGATACTCCGCCGTGGGATCGCTATCGGCCACGATGCCGCCGCCGGCCTGAAGGTGACATGTCTTCCCCTGCATCACAATCGTGCGAATGGTGATGCAGGTGTCCATCGTGCCGTCGTAGCCGATGTAGCCGACGGCCCCGGCGTAGAGACCGCGGCGGGTGCCTTCCAATTCTTCAATGATCTCCATGGCCCGCACTTTGGGCGCGCCGCTGACTGTCCCCGCGGGGAAGGTGGCGCGCAGCAGGCTGAAGGCATCGTGTTCGGGTTTGACGCGGCCGCGCACGTCGCTGACGATGTGCATGACATGGCTGTAACGCTCCACATTCATCATCGTCGGCACGGTGACGGTGCCATACTCGCAGACGCGGCCCAGGTCGTTGCGGCCCAGATCCACCAACATCACGTGCTCGGCCCGCTCCTTCGGATCGGCCAGCAGTTCGGAGGCCAGGGCGTTGTCCTCTTCTTCAGACTTGCCGCGCCAGCGTGTCCCCGCGATGGGGTGGAGGTAGGCGTGACCGTCTTCGAGCATCACGTGCATTTCGGGGCTGGAGCCGATCACGCGGATCGGTTCGCCCGTGGGCGCGGCGCCGGCCACGCCGTTGAAGTCTAAAAAGTACATGTAGGGCGACGGATTGAGCATGCGCAGCGCCCGATAAATGGTGAAGGGATCGGCGTCGGTCTCGCGGCTGAGCCGCTGGCTGAGGACCACCTGGAAGATGTCGCCCGCCTTGACGTACTCCTGGGCGGAGCGTACATTGTCTTCGTGCTGGGCCTGTGTGAAGTTGCTGCGCCACTCCGCGCCGCTGGCGCACTCGTAGGCGGGCGGCGGAATGAGCGGCTTGCGCAGATCGGCGATGATGTTGTCGATGCGGGCCACGGCGTCGGCGTAGGCAGCGCGTAGATCGTCCTCGACGCGCATATTGGCGATAACGATCAATTTGTGGCGCACATGGTCGAAGACCACCAGGTTGTCGGTGAAGAGGAGCGCCATGTCTGGCACGTTAAGATCATGGGCTGCGCTTTGGGGTAGCCGCTCCATGAAACGCACCAGATCGTAGCCGAAGTAGCCCACCGCGCCACCGATGAAGCGAGGCAGCCCGGGTAGACGCACCGGTTTGCGCGACGACAGGATCTCCTTCACCACGTCCAGCGGATCGCCTGCCGTTACCTCCAGGATCGAGCCACCCGCCGCGCCAATGGTCACTCGATTCGCCTGCGCTGTCACCGTCATCGGTGGGTGGACGCCGAGAAAGCTGTAACGACCGACCTGTTCCCCCTTTTCCACCGATTCCAGCAGAAAGCTAGGTCCACCGTTGCGCAGCTTCAAGTAGACCGACACCGGTGTCTCCAAATCTGCCGGTAGCTCGCGGTAGATGGGGATCAGATTCCCTTCCGTTGCCAGCGAACGTACTTCTTCGAGCGTGGGTTTGTATTGTGGTGCCATGATCTTCTCTCCTGGGTGTGATTTGGGGAAGGGGAGATTAGGAGATTAGGAGATTAAGCGATTGGGGATCGTGTATAGCAAGTGATCTCCCTTTGTCGCGACTCTCCTCAATCTCCTAATCTCTCAATCTCCTAATCTCTTCTGCAAACAAAAAGCCCCCGTCTCCAAACACAAAGTGGAATCTTCCACTCTGCATCTGGGGACGAGGGCTGTATCTCAGCGCCCGCGGTGCCACCCCGCTTAAACTTGCCAATAAAAAATCCCTACGTAAAGCGCAGGGACATTGGCCAGTCTCACTCTGCGAAGACGGGAACAGGTTGTTCCGATCCTCCGCGCCTTGATAACGGTGGCGTTTCCGGGGACGGCTACTTGTTGGCATCTACATACCTACGTTCGCCGCCCGACTCCCCGGCCCATTCACTGGCTGCGCTGTTATCCCCTTTCCACCCACTGGGGACTCTCTGGAACCCGCTTCGACAGCTACTCTTCCGGTTCAACGTCTGTCTGTCTCAATTGTGAAAGATACTATACGCGATGCCCTTTGTGTTGTCAAGCAATCTGGCAAGCCAACTTTGAGTCTGAAGGGTTTCTTCTTGTTGCGGTTTTTCTCTCGGCTTAGGTATGCTCTGATGCAACCGGTTTCATTTGGCGCTGTTTTTTTTTCGGTGACACCTTGACAAAACCGAAATTGCCTCGTATTCTGGACAAGAACCCCCGGTTCATCGGTTTGAACCACATCAACCGATGAATTGTACTTATACCACATAAGTGTTCGTAATAGAGTCTAGCCGAAAAAATTCAACCACATAGTTCTTTGGGCCTGCTGTACAGGATAAGAAACCTTCTTGCCTGTGCTCTTGCCCTGTATGTCGATCTCTGCATTGCTCTCTACGCTATTTGGACTTCACTCAATCGTTTTCCCTTCGATCTACTAGTGAATTTGCACAATTGAATCTACGGAAAGCAATTCTATGACACGAGAAGTTGCCGTTTCTGCGAAGTATCCCTCAGGCACTGCCCAGTCGCTCCCGAAACAGAAGAAGCGTTGGCGTGCAGATACGCTATACACCAATCTCTCTTATGTACTGATGATTGTACCGGGCGCGATATGGCTCTTTTTGTTTGCTTACCTGCCCATGCCCGGTATTGTGATGGCTTTCAAAGATTACCGACTTTCTCGTCCTCCAGAAGACTCTTGGATCCAAAACAGATTCATTTACAGTCTTATTGAAAGCCCGTGGGTAGGTTTAGACAATTTCAGGTATCTGATTCTGCCAACGAATATTGAAAACACATTGATGTATGTGCGCAACACGATTTTCTACAACCTACTCTTCATCGTCGTGGGGTTGGTGCTGGCTGTTGCGCTTGCTGTCATCATCAATGAGTTGACCAATCAGTTTTTTGCCAAGTTTTACCACTCGATTCTCTTCCTCCCCTACTTCATTTCGTGGATTGTTGTTGCCTACGTTGTCTATGCGTTGGGTAGCTCCAGCGGGATCATCAACTCCATTAACATCAATCTTGGCCTCCCCCCCATCGAAGTCTACAAAGAAGAGATCTACTGGCCCTTCATCTTCTTGGTGGCAAACATCTGGAAATACACCGGCAATGGCTCCATCATCTATCTGGCCACAATTGCCAGCATTCCGCGTGAACTTTACGAAGCCGCCGCAGTGGACGGTGCCGGGAAGTGGCATCAGTTCAAGTCGATTACCTTACCCCATCTGATGCCGGTGATCGTACTGCTCCAGATCCTGGCGATCGGACGTATCCTCGGATCCGACTTCGACATGTTCTACACGTTGCCCAACGGTGCCGCTCTGGTAAAGGATGTCACCTACACACTCGACGTTTTCGTGTATAGCATGTTACGAAGCGCCACGCCTCTAGGATATCCGGCTGCTGCCGCTTTCCTACAATCACTCTTTGGCTTCTTCTTAATACTGATCACCAACTTCATTGTGCGTAGGATTAGACCTGACCTGGCATTGTTCTAGGGGAGATAGAGGGAATAGACAATGACGACAGAAACCATAGTCAAGACGACACCACAGCAATCACCGCGCCTCTTTTTTCGAAAGAAGGAACGCGATGTGCTGGCAATCTCGCCTACAACCAACTGGGGGTTCAACCTGCTGTTGTTGGTCGTTTGTATCATCACCTTGATTCCGATCTATGTGATTGTAATTGCTTCAATCACTTCGGAAGCTTCTCTGACAACAAACGGTTATCGCCTGTGGCCCGAAGAGTTCTCGTTGATGGCCTATACTTTCCTCTTCAGCCAGGGTTCGATTGTGATGACTGCCTACAAAAACACCATCATTTCCACCGTGGCCGGCACAATTCTGTCGGTGATTATGGTGGGGTTGTATGCCTACCCGCTTTCGCGAGACAATTTCAAACTCGGCACGTTTTTTACCTTCTATGCCTTCTTTACCATGTTGTTCAGCGGTGGATTGGTTGCTTATTACATGGTGGCGCGACAGGTGCTGCTCTTGCAAGACACTCTGTGGGCGCTCTTTTTGCCTTCGGCCTTCAGCCCTTTCTGGGTAATTGTGATGCGCACTTTCTACAAAACGAATGTGCCCAACGAGATCATCGAAGCTGCGCGCATTGACGGCGCCAGCGAATGGCGCACCTTCATCCAAATTGTGGTGCCGCTTTCGGTACCTGGACTGGCGACTGTTGCCCTCTTCAGCGCCATTGGCATCTGGAACAATTTCTTTAACGCCCTGCTGTTGGTTGACGATGCGCAGTATTACAGCTTGCAATTCACCATCTACACAACACTGAACAATATTCGCTTCTTACTAGAAAACGCCGACAAGATGCAAGGATTGGTCAATATCTCTGAACTGCCGTCTCAGACCTTCCGCATGGCCATGGCCGTGGTGACGGTCGGACCCGTGATCTTTGCCTATCCTTTCTTCCAGCGCTTCTTCATCAAGGGGCTGACCATCGGCGCTATCAAGGGGTAGACGTTTTGTGTGTAGAAGCGCATTCAGAGCGGCTGTGATTCATTTTGTTGTCATATACTTGTTGCTGTCATGTTCCCACACTTCGGTTACAGACGAGATACCGATTCATGACCGCACCTGATATATGTGGTTCCCTAAACTTTCTTAATTTCACTCTTTGCAAAGGAAAGAAGAAGATGCGCAGAAAGTTCACCTCACTCTTGCTTTTTGTAGCAATCCTGGCGCTTTTGGCTGGTTGTGCACCCGCCGCTGCGCCATCCGCAGGCGGCGACTCCACTCAAGGTTCCTCTTCGAGTTCGAGCAGTGTGGTAGTGCTCGACTACTACTGGATCGGCAACGGCGACACCGATCAACGTGCAGCCGTTGAAGCAGCCATCAACGAATATGTTGAACCGTTAATCGGCGTCAACGTCAACTTCAACATTGTGGGCTGGGGCGACTGGGACACCAAGGCCATTACAGCGCTCCAGGCCGGTGAGGACGCAGATATTTTCTTCACCGCCGATTGGCGCAACTACATGCAACTTGTGACGCAAGGGCTCTTCCTGCCGCTGAACGATGACAACAGCGAGTATGGCAATCTGCTCGAGCAGTACGGCCAGGAGATCGTTAAGGGGCTGAACCCGGCCTTCATCACCGGTACACAGATCGACGGCGTCAACTACGCTGTGCCCACCAACAAAGAGTTGACCGTCCCCGAAGGCTTCATCTACAACGTCACATTGGCCGAAGAGATCGGCTTCACCGAAGCGGAAGCCGCCAACATCAAGGGGCTGCGCGATCTGGAACCCTGGCTCGAAAAGGCCAAGGCCGCCCGCCCCGACGAATACCCCTACCTTACCGACGGTGGTGGTGGTTTCCAACCGTTCGTGCCTGGCTTTGCTGCCGGTGTACCCAGCGGCCTGGTCGGCATGCGGTACGAGCCGGATGCTTCAGGCAACTTCGATGAAACCATTGTCAGCACCGTGGAAACTGACTGGGCGGCCGAACACACCGCCATTATGCGTGAGTGGTACACCAAGGGCTGGATTCATCCAGATGCTGGTCTCACCACCTTTAACACCGGTGAGATCCGCAATGCAGGCCGCTTCTTCATCGAGTCTCAGCCGCTCAAGGGCAGCAATATCAAGGCGCAGGAACTGATCAATGCTTCCGGTAACCCTGATCTAGAACTGAAGGAAATCTACTCACAGAGCAAAGTCAACATTACCACTCACTCTGGTGGTTCTATGCTGGCCATTCCAATTGTCTCCGATCACCCAGCCGAAGCAATGAAGTTCATTAACCTTATGCACAGCGATTCGACCCTGCTCAACATGATGTTGTTTGGCGTCCAGGGCACGCACTGGGAATTGGAGGCCGATGGACGTGTGAACATCATCGAAAGCGGCTGGTACGGTGCACACGGCGGCGCGTGGACGCTTGGCAACACCTTGCTTCAGGCCGTTTCCAACCGTGAAGACCCCGACAAGAACCGACTGTTGATCGAATACTCTAACGATTCTGTGGATCATCCGTCACTGGGCTTTCGCTTCCGCACCGATCCTGTGGCGGCTGAGTTGACCGCACTCTCTGCGGTTTCAGACGGCCTACACCGTGCCCTGATGACCGGGTATGTCGATCCTGCTGTGGAATTGCCCAATTACATTGAAGCGCTGAAAGCGGCTGGTCTCGATACCGTAAAGGCCGAAGTCGAGAAGCAGTACGCCGAGTGGAAGGCGAACAGGTAACACCCGTGTAGCTTTTTCACCAATTGCAGACCCGCCAAGTTTCAAAAACCTGGCGGGTCTCTTTTGTTGTGCAGGTGTCGTATCAGGCTTGAGTCGGCTACGTATCGCTCCAACGCTCCCTACCCTGAAATGCCCACTGCTCGCGTCGCCGTTCTACGTTGACAACGTTGTGTTGGTCGAAGATTTCAGCGATTGCTGATACATTTTCTTCTGGTGTGTGCGCCACCACCAGTACACCACCTTGTTTGAGACCTTCGATGTAGAAGTTGGCATCTTCTTCCGATGCGCCATAGCCCAGCAGTGCGCCCATAAAGGCACCACCAGCTGCGCCCAATGTTGTGCTGGTGGCGGCAGTGCCGATGGCCGCAGCCAGCGCCCCCGCGCCAAGGACCTGGCCCACACCAGGAATCAAGAAAAACGAGGCACCGGCTACCACACCTACCAAAACGCCGGCTGCACCACCAGCCATTGCGCCATATTGGGCGCTTTTCGCAACGCCCTGCTCTTCATCTTCGGCGTTGAGCCCTTCGCGAAAATCTTCATGACGTCCAAAGAGGCCAAAATCCGTCTCCGGCAAATTGTGTTTATTAAGGACATCGATAACAGGTTCTGCATCGGCTCGTGAATCGAAAAGGCCAAGGATATACGTTTTCATCGTTTCATCCTTCCTTGTTATGACAAAACCACTAAAAGGGGCTAGCGCGAAAGGGGGCACAGACAAATCGAAAAATGAAGCCCTCCCCAAGTTTTACCCCGGAGAGGGCTACCCCATGACCCGAGGTACAAAAGTGTGTTTCATACCCCGCTTAAGATTATTCGATTGTTGTGTCCCCGTCGATACATCGTGGTATACGTTCACGAAACAGAAGACGATACATGTTCAACCCGACGATTATGCTGTGTTTGTTCCTTCGATCAATCGATCAACCTCACGCAAAATGGTCACTCGTCCCTCATTGCTGACCTCGTAGCTCTTGATTGCCACTAGCTCATTCATCTCAAAGGAGCCAAGCATCGCAATGATCTCTCTGGCGGTCATTTCGTTGTAACCTGTGATGGGGACGACCATGACTTCACCTTCGCCCTGTACCAAGACTTCCTGTTTTGCAGCCAGTTGTGCGTCGATCTTTTGGCTCAGCGCTTCGATTTCGATGCTTAGCTTGCTGATACGCTCACGGCTGGGAATCCCCAATCGTTCGAGCACTCGTTCTACCTGATTTTCTAGATCGGCTTCGACAGACTCTTCCATCTCATTTGCTTGCCGGGCAAATCGATTGCGCACTTTGTCGAAGCGAGATTCCATTGCTTTGAACTGTTCTTCTGCCTGTGCTCGAACCTGTTCTGTACGTCGATTGGTCGCTGCCTCAAGCTCTTCGCCTCGGTCTTCAGCTTTACCAAGTACGTGCTTGCTTCGATCTAACAAGGTCATGGCTTCATCATAGGCCATTCCCCACAATCCGGCATAGGCCAGCACAGCCTTGCGCCCAGCCTTGCGCATCTGACGCAAGCTGTTGTCCACTTGCTCCTGTGCATCCCGTAAATCAACGTTGCGAACACTTAATCGAACTTCCATTTTCGGTTCCTTTCTTATGCAAACGGCTCAATGCCGTAACTGTACAAACAAAATGACGCACCGCGTTATGGCTCAATCATAACACGGTGCGTCATGGGTGTCAAGCGTCTGCTTTAGACAGGGGCCTGTCAAACATGCCCACAGGGCAATCAGTGGATCATTCAATCTGTCCTAGAAGACGTTCGACGGTTGCGCTTGATATTGCGTTGTTGTGTGCAATCTCGCTATAGACTTGCGCACTAGGACGCGCCGTTCGCACCTGGGTTTGTGGATCAAGCGCATAAAGCCCGAAACGTAACCCCCACCCCTCGGCCCACTCAAAGTTGTCTACCAATGTCCAGTGGAAGTAACCGCGTACGTTGCAACCGTCCTGAATGGCGCGGTGAAGATGCGCCAAATGCGCCACCAACCAGCGCGCGCGGAAACGGTCCTCGCGATCGGGGACACCGTTCTCTGTGATGTAAATGGGCACGGTGGGGTCGAATCGTGTGAATTCGCGACAGACTTGCGCCAACCCTTCAGGATCAAAATTGCTGAACGGACCATCGCGTCCTTCGTCAGAACGTTCACCACCTGCCGGGAACGACTCATTGCCAAAAAGCACAGTGGGATTCGGCGAAAAGCGGACGAAATCGCGGGTGTAGTAGTTGAACCCCATGAAATCGTAGGTGTTGGCAAGGCGACCGTTGCGCTGTAGCGTCCCCACAGGCGGGCGAAGCAGTCCATCTTTGGTGGCAGCAACCCAGATGTGCTCAAAGAGCCAACGCTTGATGCCCGCTGCATACCGATCTAACATCGATTCAGGTCGCATGCCCTTAAAAAGCCGCACGTGTTTGGCATAGCCCACTTTTGCATCGGGTTGTACTGTGTGAATGGCATGGTACGCTTCGGCGTGGGCGCTGAGTAAGTTACGAATCACCTTCAACGCCACCACAAAATTTGGATGCTCCGGCGGCCAATCGCCCATGAACCACCCGCGTGTCACAAGGATTAGGGGTTCGTTGATGGTGATCCAGGTGTCACACAGATCAGAAAGCGCCTGCACCGTTGTCTGTACGAAACGGCGGAAGAAGGCTACACTTGCGCCGTTTTCCCAGCCACCAATGCGAGACAACCAGAGCGGTTCGGTAAAATGATGCAGCGTCACCATGGGCTGAATGCCACGCCGATGCAACCCATCAAGCATGGCTCGGTAACGATCCAGCGCGCTGTGATCAAACTCGCCGGGGCGTGGTTCAATTCGACTCCATTCTACACTGAGCCGGTGCGCGTTTAAACCCAGATCCACCATGCGGTCAAAGTCTGCATCGGGATTATTCCACCAATCACAGGCCTTCTCACTGCGGTCACCGTGCCAGATTGCGCCGGGCTTCTGCTCAAATGCCCACCACTGGTTGTTTTTGTTGTCGCCCTCTACATGATGGGCGGCGCTGGCGGTTCCCCACAGGAATCCTTCTGGAAAGTGTAACGTAGACGAGGTTTGTGTCACGGTCTATACTCCTTTGCTTAGATAGGTTGATAGACAGTGTCGGCAGTGCGGGAACGAGGTAGGTTTTCTAAGGAGATGTTGGCATCTTTAAGGAATTGACGGCTGTGTCCATCAGGGTAGTTGCCGGCGTAAACAACACGGGTGATGCCGGCATTGATAATCATCTTGGCACAGGTAAGGCAGGGCTGGTGCGTAACGTAAATTGTCGATCCGGCAATGTCAACACCATGCAAAGCTGCTTGAATAATTGCGTTCTGCTCGGCGTGTAGTGTGCGTACACAATGACCGTCGACCATGAGGTGACCAATCTCATCACAATGAGGGAGGCCGGCAGGTGCGCCGTTATAGCCGGTGGTGAGAATACGCCGATCCCGCACAATGACCGCACCTACATGGGCGCGGTCACAGGTGCTCCGCTCAGCTACAGTGAAGGCAATGTTCATGAAGTAATCGTCCCACGATGGACGCTGACTCACCGGGCTGGCCACGAGCGACCCTCCTTGCGTGGTGGGGTGGTTAGAAACTTAGCTGTCGATTCGCTTCCATTCGCCGCTGTTTTGAGGCAACTTCCTCGATCCATTTTGATGTATCAGCTGTTCTTCGGTCTTTTCGGATCGGCGGTAATGTAAGTCGGCAAGAATCCGGTGCAGATCAGACGGATCTTCACAGGCGATATAGACGGTGCGTTCCAACGTTTTGTCACGGTCAAATCGCCCGCGTTTTGGTATAAAGATGACATGGTCGACGGCAATGCAGGGGAGTCGTTTGCCGTCATATTGAATCTCGCCCCAATGTATCTCTTGTACTTCATCGTCTTTAAAGAAAATATACCACATTCCCACCTCTTTTTCTGACCAATTTCCCATCAGCGCAAAGCGACTTGGCTGAACCAGACAGATCAGCGCATGTTCCCGGGTGGCAAAGGTACGAAAATAACCTTGGAGCCAGGTGAAATTTGCATACTTGCCTTCTACACTGAAAAGACCCGATGCGAAAATGGATAACTTTTCTGAAGGTTGAAGTGCGTGTGGCGTGACTTCAGGGGCGGTCTGTGGGGTAAACTCGACATAGTTGCGGCGTCGCCACCTGGTTGCCATTACCGTAAATGCTACGAAAAGCACCAGCAAGCCACTTGCTACAATCAAGTAACCATTCGGCCTCCCCACAATGGCAATGACAGCAGGGACCAAGAGAATGATTTGGATCCAACGGCTGATCGCAATATCGCCTATGTAGTGCCGGTTGAGTCTGTAAAAGAGTGCGCCCACAGCTTCCCTCTCTTTTGTTCGCGCTTCGATCAAAAAGCCTCGCCACACATGGCGAGGCTTCGTAAACGACGGATGGTTCACTTCAAACCTATCTGGAAATTTACAGCCGCTCGGCGAGGTATTCCGATGCAGCCACAAAGTCTTGCTGTGCATTGTCAGCGCCAGATAGACACACTTGACCTACGTTTTGCCTGGCGCTGTGCTGAACTAAGCCGGCGCCGGTAACGTGCCGCCTAGATCAATGCCTTCGTCACCGCGTTTGTCGCCACGCTGTCGTTCGTCTTCTGACCCAGGACGTGACTGCTCTTGACGACGACGGCCATCGTTCTTGCCAGAGTCATAGGACGAATCGCCGCGCATGATTGCCTCGAACTCGGGAGCGTGTAGCGTTTCTACCTCAAGCAGCCGTACCGAGACAGCATCAAGTTTATCGCGGTGGGTAATCAAGGTTTGGCGTGTACGCTGATAGGCTTCATCAACCAAACGGCGCACTTCTTCGTCAATTTCTTGAGCAACTTTGTCGCTGTAGTTGCGGCTTTCGCCGAGACCACGACCCAAGAAGACCATCTCTTCACGTTCGCCGTATTGGATAGGCCCTAACTTTTCGCTCATGCCCCACTGGGTCACCATCATGCGCGCCATGTCGCTAACTCGTTCCAGATCATTGCTGGCACCGGTGGTGATGTCTCCAAAACGCAGTTCCTCGGCCACCCGGCCACCAAGCAATGCCGCCAGTTCGTCGCGGAATTTGTCCCGTGTACGCAGGTTGCTCTCTTCCTCGGGCAGGGGCATTGTGTAGCCGCCGGCCATACCACGAGGGACGATAGTCACCTTGTGCACAGGATCGTGATTGGGCAGTAGGTGCATGACGACTGCGTGGCCGGCTTCATGGTAGGCCACAATCTCTTTTTCCTTGGGCGTAATGATGCGACTGCGTCGCTCAGGACCGGCGATGACACGCTCAATGGCCTCTTGGAATTCGTCCATGCCGATGGAACGGCGGTTGCGTCGCGCCGCCAGGATGGCTGCTTCGTTGACCAGGTTCTCGAGATCTGCACCCACAAAGCCAGGCGTCTGCTTGGCAATGACGCCAAGATCAACATCAGTGGCCAAGGGTTTGCCCTTGATGTGAACATCCAGCACTTTGCGACGGCCCTGTACGTCTGGGGCGTCCATCGTCACGCGCCGGTCAAAACGACCAGGTCGCAGCAACGCCGGATCCAGGATGTCGGGGCGGTTGGTGGCAGCGATCAAAATCACATTGACATCTGTGTCGAAACCGTCCATCTCCACAAGAATCTGGTTGAGCGTCTGCTCACGTTCGTCGTGAGAACCACCTAGGCCGGCACCGCGATGGCGACCTACGGCGTCGATTTCGTCCACAAAGATGATGCAGGGTGAATTCTTTTTTGCCTGTTCAAAAAGATCTCGGACGCGACTGGCGCCTACACCCACAAACATTTCCACAAACTCAGAACCAGAAATGCTAAAAAATGGAACGCCTGCTTCGCCGGAGACGGCCTTGGCCATCAATGTTTTACCGGTGCCGGGAGGCCCCACAAGCAAAACACCCTTTGGAATACGTGCCCCAAGCGACGCAAATTTCTCTGGCTCTTTAAGAAACTCGACCACTTCTTCAAGTTCCTGTTTCGCTTCTTCGCTACCGGCAACATCATCGAATGTGACGGTCGGTTTGTCGCCGGTAAACATGCGCGCTCGGCTCTTCCCGAAACTAAACGCCTGGTTGCCGGCCCCTTGCGCCTGGCGCAGAATGAAGATGAAGAAGACGGCAATCAATAGCACCGGCAACAGCGCCAACAAAATGCCGCCGTAGATTTCCCAGCCACTGGGTGCCTGAACTTCAACGGTGACCCGTGCCAACTGTTCGGCGGTGACACCCAAATTCTGCAGCGTTTCAACCAGGCCCACGCCTATCTCTTTGCGCGACATCAGTTCTTCGCCGACTGTGGTCACCACGAAAACCTGGTCGTTGTCCACAGTAATAGAGCGAACTGTGCCGGAACGCACCAATTCGGCCACCTGTGCAATTGATGTCGGTTCCGACGTGCCGGATGTGCGGTTGCTCAGTGTGGTATAGAGAAACGCGCCTAATGCTACGACAAGTAGCACGTAGATTAAACCATTACGTAACCGTTTGGAATTCATTATTGATCTCTCGGGAATGGAAAAAACAAGGCAGGCATCGGAGGCAAGGAACCTGATGAGAATCCCGGTTGTTAACGGAAGTCTAGCACAGGGGGGTGCTCCCGTCAAACAGATGTGCAAAAACCGCTGCCTTGAGCGAATAATTCCTATAGCATAGATACTTTACTGCAAGTATCGTGACAAGTGTACAGAACAATGAGTCTCAATGTAGTAGGGCAAATTCCACGTTAGGTTTGTGCGTCCATTTGAATTTCTCATGCAATTTAAAATGCAACTTCCAATTTAAATAGTGTGATTTCGGGGCGACAGTTGAAGCGATATGGCAAAGGCCACACACCCAGTCCTCGGTTTGTGTAGACTTGCCGGCCGTTTATCTCGTGTCGTCCGATTGCGTAGCGTCGTCCATACCGTGGAAGCACTGGCGCCGCCATACGCAGACGATTGTTTTTAATCATGGGAATACGCACCTGACCACCATGGCTATGCCCACTGAATTGGACAGCAACAGGGGCCTCTGATGCTATCACGTGATCAAAGTAGTCCGGTTCGTGGGCCATGAGGAGTGTGGTGGTGTCGGCGGGAATTGCTCGCAGTGCGGTGGACAGATCTGGCCGCCCGCTCCATACGTCGTCCACACCGGCTAAGTGCAGCCTGTCGCCAATCTGTACAGCCTGGTTGACAAGGATGGTTACCCCGCCTTCGCGAAGGTAGCGCCCAACCACCTGCCGGTCGGTCCAAAGATCATGATTGCCAAAGACGGCATACGCGGGTGCTTCAAGTCGGCGCAGCGGCTCGACGAGTCCTTGGGCATCGGTGGCCTCATTACCCACAAAGTCGCCCGTCAAAAGGACAAGATCGGGCTTCAACGCGTTGATCTGGTTCACGGCCGAAAACAACTTGTCCACAGAGGTGTACTCGCTTAGGTGGATGTCGGAGATCTGGGCGATGTGTGTCCCTGCTACCTGTGGCGACAGGCCGAGAATGGTGAGCGTCCGGCGTTCGACGTCGATCCAATTCGGTTCTAGGAGCCGGGTGTAGCCCAAAAGGCCGACGGCGCTGAGTGCTGTGCCGCCGAGTATCTGCATAAATCTTCGACGTGTAAGGGTTGGCGTCTTCATGTCTTCACAACGTGAGGATAGAGGAGCAGGTTCCGGGGATCTCGTCACTTTCTTCTCTGTCTCACCACTTCGTACAACAAGAGCGTTGTCGAAGTGGCCAGGTTGAGACTGTCGGCTACACCGAACATCGGGATTGTCACCTGTTGGTCGGCGGCGGCCAGCCATTGGCGGCTCAGCCCGTCGGCCTCACTGCCGGTGACGATGGCCACGGGGCCGGTCAAGTCCACATCGGTGTAACGGACCTGGGCATCGGGCGTGGCGGCGATGGTGGTGATACCCTGTCGACGCAGCCAGGCGATCACCTCGTCGGTGGGCGCTTCGGCCACTGGCACGGTAAAACGTGTGCCCAGACTGGCGCGGATTACGTTGGGGTTGTGTAGATCGGTGCCGCCACTGCACAGGATGAGCCCGTCCACGCCGGCGGCGTCGGCACTACGCAGGATTGCGCCCACATTGCCAGGTTTCTCCGCTCCTTCCACCACCACCAGAAAGGGTGACGCCGAAAGCGGCAGGCTGTCCAGTGCCAACTGGGTGTAGGGGATCACGAGTAGGATCCCGCAGCTCTCCTCGCGCATGGCGATTTTGGCGTAGACGTCGGGGGAGACGGTGGCGGATTGCGGATTGCGAATAGCGGATGGCGATGTAAGGCGTTCGACGAGATCTTGGTCGGTGGGGACAACCAACTCTGGGCAGAGGTAGACTTCGGTGGGGACGCCGCCGGCGTCGAGGCAGCGGCGTACTTCGCGGCTGCCTTCGACGATGGTCTGGCGCAGCTCTTCGCGGTGACGGTGGTTGTTGCTCAATCGCACCACATTTTTGATGCGGTTGTTGGTCAGGCTGGAGATGTGCATCATCCCATTATCTTATCATCTGCTTGCGTACCAACGGGCGTAGGCGCCGCTGGGCAGGGCGCGCTTGCTGCCTTCTTCGAAGACGAGCATTTCGCCGCCTTCGATCTTTCCTTTGCGCTCGGTGACGACTTCTGCCACCTGATTTTGCAATGTGACGGGTGTAAAGCCGGGCGTATGACAACTGAGCAGGAAGAAAAGCGCGTTTTCGGCCAGGATCTCTTTGCACGCACGCAGCAGGGGAATCAGATCGTTCTCAATTTTGAAGACTTCACCTTTGGGGCCACGACCGAAACTGGGCGGATCGAGAATGATGCCCTGGTATTTGGTACCGCGACGTTCCTCACGCTTGACGAATTTGATGGCGTCGTCCACCAGCCAGCGGATCGGGCGCTCATTGAGATGACTGAGCGTGGCGTTGTCGCGTGCCCAGTCCACCACGCCCTTGGCCGCATCCACATGGACAACGTGCGCGCCGGCCTGGCTACAGGCCAGTGTGCTGCCGCCGGTGTAGGCGAAGAGGTTGAGCACGTTGAGATTGGCGTTTTTGGTGCGCTCCAGCCGCTTGCGGATCAGGGCGCGCATCCAATCCCAGTTCGCTGCCTGTTCGGGGAAGAGCCCCAGATGACCGAAGTCGGTCAGCTTGATCTGGAAGTAGATGTTGTTGTAAACGATGTTGAATTTGCGCGGCATCTTGTCGTTAAAGTCCCATTCGCCGCCGCTTTCGCCACGCTCGTAGGCTGCACCGACTGACACCCAATCTTTGACGGGCAGATGTTGCGTCCACACGGCCTGGGGCGATGGCCTGTCGATGACGAACTCTCCGATGCGCTCCAATTTGCGCTCGTTGCCCGAATCGAGCAATTGGTATT
Organism: bacterium; assembly: GCA_016124945.1. Classification (GTDB taxonomy): domain Bacteria; phylum Chloroflexota; class Anaerolineae; order Caldilineales; family Caldilineaceae; genus RI-153. The sequence goes on from WGMT01000044.1 coordinate 41,501, forward strand.
CCCCTTCGGGGTAGTATGGCTCAGACATAAAACCACCTTGCTGTGATAGATTCTTGAACCATTGAGTCTATCACAGCAAGGTGGTTGCGTCACGTTGAAGACGTTCTATCTCACAATACCATCAATCTTCTTCCAAAACGCGGGGAAAGGCTTGTTTCCACTGGCGGCGGCTGCCGAAGGAGCCATTGCTGCCGAACGACTCGTTCTGGGGCTGGCTGGTGTCGGCCTGTCCGCCTTGCCACTGGTGACGGCTACCGAAGGAACCATTGCTGCCGAACGACTCGTTCTGGGGCTGGCTGGTGTCGGCCTGTCCGCCCTGCCACTGGTGACGGCTACCGAAGGTGCCGTTGCTGCCGAAACTCGTGTTCTGCGGTTGTGAGGTATCCGGCGTGGACTCCTGCCAAACGCGATGCTTGCCCAAAGAAGTGCTGCTGCGGTCGCCCGTAGCTGTCCCGCCTTGCCATTGGTGACGGCTACCGAAGGTGCCGTTGCTGCCGAAACTCGTGTTCTGCGGTTGTGAGGTGTCTGCCTCTCTACCTTGCCACTGATGACGACTGCCAAAGGTACCGTTGCTGCCGAAATACGGGTTCTGCAACCCAAATGTCTCAGCGGTGCCCGCCTGCCACTGCTGGCGGCTACCAAAGGAACCGTTGCTGCCGAAACTGGTATTCTGCGTCTGCCTTAGTCCGCTCTCTGTGTCTTTAGAAGGGCTGTGGGGCAGAAAACCGCGTTGTTGACCGGCGATGGCGTACGGATTGGCCAGTCGATTAGAAAATTCCTGCCGTTTCTGATTTTTTGATTTGCGAAACGGTGAGTAGACAAAGTTTTCCGGCTGTGCGTACGCCCACTCTTGCGGCGGTTGGTTGGCCTGCTGTTGTGTGACCCGGTCGATTTCATCTGAGACTTTGCCGTAAAGTTTTTGCAGACGCCCGCCATTCCCCAGCAGTGCGTTGAGCAAAGTTCCGTTCATGTCTTTGGCGATTTTGCCTCGGCGTGCATTGGCGCTGAACTCATCCCCGATGCCGCCCTCTCCGTCATGCACCACTCGATCAATGTGCCACAGGCTTTTGAGTGCTTGGTATAGTTTGTCGATCCAAAAGTTGATGCCCTGGAGCAAGTCGAGTTGTTGATCGAAGTTGGTGTCGTTTTGGGGGATGGTGTTGTAGAGGTTCAGCAACTCTACCAACTTTTCGTAACGCTTGCTGACATTCTGGTACAGGGATTGGGTATCTGATCCAATGTTCCCGTTGGTCGACTGGTCGTTGTAGTAGGTTACTTTGCGAATGAGCGGTTGCAAGACTTTGTCTTCGGAGAAGCTCTGCTCTTTGCGCTGAATTGTCGGCGTTGCAGATGCACTGACGCGTTGCGATTGAATGATGGGATGAATGAGACCGATGGTGGCTTGATTGCCGATTGAGCGTTGCAGGGTGTCAATGTCTGCTACCTGCAAGGATGTCGGATCCTCTTGCGCACGTTGAATCGTGAGGCGAACCTGTGCCGAAGATGCTCTCGCAGCGGTCACTGCGCGCCCATTTTGCTTTGAACCTACATCGGCGCGTTGACCGTAATTCGCTCTAGGCACAATGATTCCTTTGGTTATGTTTAATCTTACTGGGATAGCGGTATACCTAACAAGAAAGGTATTGCATGTCAACCGCACCGGGTCAACCGCACTGGGTCAACCGCACTGGGTCAACCGCAAGGAAGCTTAATTAGATTACAATTTGTTGGTTATACACAATTAACTCGTTGACTTCGCCGCGCTTTGATGCGTTGCTATTGATCATGCGCTTTGCCTGGGCAATATCAATGCGAAAATTGGCATAAATTTCGCGGGTGAAGGGTGTGTCTGAGTTGTTGAGGACAAAGGCGACGCCACGCTGATCCAGTGTGTGCAGCCAATCGGCCAGGCGTCGTTGTTGCTCTGCGGGGAAGTCGAGGCGGGTGTAGCTGGTGAAGTTGGCGGTGGTGCTGACGGGGAAGTAGGGTGGATCCAAGTAGACAAAATCGCCGGGCCGTGCCTGATCGAGGACGTGTGCGAAGTCGGCGAGTACAATCTCGGCCCCCTGTAGCAGGCGCGAGGCGTTATAGACTTCGTTGTGATTGTAGAGCTTGGGCAGTACTTTGCGTCGCCCCCAGGGGACATTAAACCGTCCGCCGCTGTTGACGCGAAAAAGGCCGTTGAAGCCGGTTTTGTTGAGATACAGGGTACGCGCCGCCACCCAGATGCGATCTTCGTTGCTGCGGGGGATGCCCTGCTCGTCCAGCGCTTCGGGCGTCAGGTCGACAGGTTGGCGGCTACGCACATCATAGTAGATCGTCTCAGGATCTTCGCCGCTTTGGTGACGAGCGGCGATATCATCCACGGCAGCCATCAGTTGGTCGGGATGGGAACGGACCACGCTGTAGAAGTTAACCAATTCAGGGTTGACGTCACCCAGTAGCGCCCGCGCCGGTCGCAAGTGAAAGTAGACGGCAGCGCCGCCGATGAAGGGTTCGATGAGCCGATCATAGTGGGGCGGGAAGTAGGGCTGGATTTGCGCCAGCAATTGGGTTTTGCCACCTGCCCACTTGAGCAGCGGCGCTGTAGGGCCGATGGGCTGGGTTTCGTCTTTGGGCGAATGCACAGGCTGGGCCGTGGGTGTAATGTTTGTGGTTAAAACTTGGCGGATCGATAGCCCAACTGTGTGGCGGTGCGCGCCACTTCGTGGGCCAACTGTTCGGTGTAGTAGACCATCGTATCGAGGACGGCGGCAAAGCCGGCGTAGCTGATGTCGGTTTGAGGCAGATCGGCCAGCAGATTGACGTCGCCATCTTCATCTATGGTAAAACGCACCAGCCGCATCTGTTGGTTCAGTCCGAGCAGAGCCTTGTAGAGCACTGGAGTACATTCCGGCCGTGGCCGCGGCGCAAAAGGACTGATGGCGAAATGTAGCCAGTCGTCGGCCGCTGCTACGTAGAGATCAAAGTCTTCTTCGCGTTCGGTGGCAAAAGACGACAACCAGACATTTGTGTCAACTTGCTGCGACGTCCATTCGTGTTTTTCGAAAAAGGTGGAAATGTCCAGGATCATGCAGCGCGTCCAGGTTCGGTTTCGTAGATTTGGTCGATCAGCCCTTTCACTGCGTCCGACGCGTTTTCGCGGATGGGGTCGCCGTGACCGAAGACAATGGTGTCGTAGTCTGCGCCGTACTTTTTCCACAACTTCCAGATGCTACGGTGGGCGTTGTCCATGTTGGGTGTAAAGATGGGCGGCGGCCCCGACAGGGGCCCGGTGCGTGTGTTAAGCGCATCCCCGGCAATGAGAAAACGTTTTTCTGGATGTAGCAACGATATATGACCGGGTGTGTGGCCCGGCGTGTGGATCATCACAAAACCTTCGGGTAGCCGATCGCCGTCTACGTAGATTTCGTCGGGCGAGACTGGTTCCACACGCAAGGCGGGGGCCAGACGCATCAGCGCGAAGAGCGGACTGAGCAGCAAGGCCAGTGGCGTGCCACTTGGGCGGCGGCGTTCGGGGTGCTCCAACAGTGCCTTTTCCACAGTATGGCAGGCAACGGGCGCGTGGGTGATACGCTTGATCGCCTTCAGGCTGCCGACATGGTCAATATCAGCATGGGTGACGATAAGCCGTTTGATGTCGCTGGGTTGGTAGCCGATGCGACGCGCGCCGTCGAGAATCTTCGTCTCGTTGCCGGGGACGCCAGTGTCGATCAAGCTGACACCGTCTTCCCACTCCCAGAGGTAGACGTGCACCATCGATCCAATTTCATCAACGTCCCAAAGGCCGGGCAAAATCTCTTTCATTAAATATCCTTGAAGCCGAAGCGCTCTTTGTAAAGTTTTTGTGAACGCTGGATTTCTGCCTTGGCAGCCTTGACGTCTTCCCACCCAATCACTTCGACACTGCTACCTTCGAGATCTTTGTAAACCTGGAAGAAGTGACGCACTTCGTCGAGGTAATGTTGCGGAATGTCTTTGATGTCGTGGTACTCACCGTGCAGTGGATCGTTGTCGGCAACGGCCAGGATCTTGAAGTCTTCTTCGCCACGATCCAACATGCGGAAAATTCCGATAGGGCGGGCACGGATTACACAGCCGGGGAATGTCGGTTCTGTCACCATGACAAGAACGTCGAGCGGGTCGCCGTCTTCGCAGAAGGTGCGTGGGATGAGGCCGTAATCGCCGGGGTAGTGGAGCGACGAATAGAGTACGCGATCTAAAAAGAGCACACCATGCTCTTTGTGGTACTCATACTTATTGCGGCTGCCCTTGGGAATTTCAACAATAGCGTAGATAAGTTCTGGGGCATTGGGGCCTGTAACGAGTTGACGCCATAGGTTTTCCATAGAGATTGTCCTTTGATGGATGACGATTCGGGTGCGGCACTGTCCGGCGTACGTGAACAGTCGTTTTGTGTTTATCGGCGACGGTAGACGCCTAGATGACGCAGCCGAGAGCGGGGGTGATCGATGGCAAGGCGTAGATCGTCCATCGACAGGCCGGTAGCTGCAGAAAGTTCCATCATGGTGCGGTAAGATTCTTCGCTGAGTTCACCCACACGCTCGCGTTCTTCTTCTGAGAGTTTGTGGCCGATGAGCATGGTGTCGGTTTCCGCCAGCAGGCGTTGGCGGCAGTCGGTGCAGATCCACGTGTGGCCGATCAGGATCAGGTAGTCGCGTACTCGTTGATCGAGCATCAGTACGCGCCTCCCGCATTGTTGGCATTCTCTCCACCCTGACTTTCGCGCATAATTTGTACCCCGGCACTTGCCCCAAGACGGGTGGCCCCTGCCGCAATCATGGCCTGGGCGTCGGCAGCGGTGCGAATGCCGCCTGCCGCCTTGACACCCATCGATTCGCCCACTACGCTACGCATAAGGGCTACGTCTTCGACAGTGGCACCCCCGCTGCTGAAGCCGGTGGACGTCTTGACAAAATCGGCGCCTGCGTCTTGAGTTAGCTTTGATGCACGGCGTTTTTCGTCTTCGCTAAGCAGTGCAGTCTCGATGATAACCTTGACCAGGACATCGGGATCGGCAGCCCGGGCTGCGCTCACCACCGCGGCAATGTCATGACGTACATCGCCGTCGCGCCCGTCTTTGAGCCAGCCAATGTTGATCACCATATCCACTTCGGTGGCGCCTGCGGCAATGGCCTCTGTCGTTTCAAATGCCTTTACGCTTGTCAGTGTGGCACCCAAAGGGAAGCCGATTACAGTACACACCTTCACCGGGCTATTAACCAGCAGTTCGGCACACAATGGCACCCACGTGGGATTAACACAGACACTGGCGAAGCCAAATTGGCGGGCTTCTTCGCATAGCTTGCGGATGGCCGCTTCGTTGGTCTCGGGTTTGAGGGCGGTGTGATCAATTGTCGATGCCAGCGCCTCAACGGAAGCCGACAAGTGGGACGATTCAGACATGAATAGACTCCTGAATGCTTAGGGACCTTGTGCCATTCCCGGTGTGAAATGCAGATCCGGATGATCGACGAGACCGAAGGTCTCTAGCGGGAAGATGGCCAGCCATGCCTGTCCGATCACCAGATCCTGGTTGAGCAGACCCCAGTCGCGTGTGTCGGATGAAGCAGGGCGGTTGTCGCCCATGACGTAAAGCGTCCCCGATTCCACAATGCGCGGCGACTCGTTCAAAAAGCTCATGGGCATCGTGCCGTATGGTTCGTCGATCATCTGCTCGTTGACATAGAGCACGCCTTCGCGGATTTCCACCACGTCGCCGGGCAGCCCGATGACACGCTTGATGTAATCTTTGGTGACGTCGCCCGGGTATTTGAAGACGATGACATCACCGCGTTGGTATTCACCTAGCCGGTAAGCCAGTTTGTTCACCAACAGATATTCGCCGTTGTGAAAATTCGGCTCCATTGAACTACCTTCAATGCGGTAGTTCTGAACCGCTACTCGAATCAACAGGAAGATGACAACAGCCAGTACCACTGTTTCCAGTGTTTCACGGGCGATAAGGGCCAGCCAATTTTCGCTGGGTGCTTCTTCTGTAGGGACGGGGCCTGGCTGATACTCTCCTGCCCACGGCTCAACTTCGTTGGTCACTGCATCTGTTGCCGGGCGTGATGCAACAGCCGACTGTAACATGGGCGGGTAGGTCGTGGTTGTTGCCACGGCCTCGCCTGTTGAAAACTCTCTGGGGCCGAAGTCGGCAGCAGTGCTGTCAACGGGCTGGGTAATTTTGACCTCAGGTTGTAATTCTAAGGTCGTTGGTTGGGATTCCGCATTGGCTGCGCTGGGGAGGTTGTCTTCTGCATTGGGCGCTGTGTCCACCCGTCCTTCGACGGTGGGAGAAGCCGGCCTACTTATCCCAACTTCGATATCCAGCATGTCCTCGGGATCGGGGGATCCGTTGGTCGGAGATTTTTTCGCTTCGCTGTTCTGCTCACTCACAAGCATCGTTCCTTAAAGCAGGGGGCTGCCTTCCTGCCTGCGACCCCGCAACGAACCAATCACAATTCCGCCGATCTAGAGGATGCCGGCGGCAAGCCAATGGGCATTATATCACCCGGTATAGTCGCTCACAAGGCGACATAGGTCAGGGATTATACCAAATTATCCCAAGGAATAACCCAAATATCCCAAGTTTAACCAAAAATAAACCAAATAACCCAAATTTTATCCCAAGTATCCCAAGAGAAAACCAAGTAATCCTTTGAACCCATCCATCTTTGTTATTTCAGAATATATCTTGTGCCGCGCTTATCACCGAATTTGAGCAGCAATCCCCGTTCTACAAGATCGACCAGATCGAGGCGCAGGGTTTCGGCGGTAACATGGGGACAGATATCCCGGTACTCGCGGTTGGTGATGGCGCCGTTACTCTGTACGTATTGCATCGCCTTGATCTGTCGCTCGTTCATGTTCTGTTCCCACTGCGGCACGATGCGGGTGGGATCTTTCTTGTTGTAGAGTTTGACAGTGAAGCGATGGTTTTTGGCGTCGAACTCTGGCGGCGGATGGCCGGCGGCGACCATGTCTTCGATCATGCGATCGATGCCAAGCCCCAATTCCTCAATATAACCCCACTGATAGATACCGTTGACCAGTCGAGGATTGCGGCTGTAATGCTCATCGACAATGTTATCGATGGTGATGTAGGCGGGCAGACCGCCTGGGCTTATGATCTCCAGACGGTCGGTGTACATGCGGATTTCTATGCTGCTGCCCCGCAACTTGTAATCGCGGTGGCAGACGGCGTTGACCAGCGCTTCACGCACGGCAAATTGGGGATATTCCAACTGCTCTTCTCGCTGGAGGCCCTTGACAATGGCCTGTTTGTCCATCTCTTCCCAGGTGACACGCCAGGCGCGCTCGATCACCTTGGCCAGCGGTCCTGCGATTTCTTCGCGGCGTCCGTAGCCGAACGCGCCTTCGGGGCCACGTGGCTGTGTGTCGGCGAATTTTACGAAGACGACGCGACTTTGCGGCAGATAAAGCTGGGGTTCCCGCCCAAAGAGCAACATGCCACTCACCGTCGGTGTACCATCATCGGTGATGGCGCCAATCTGTTGTAGCAGGGTGTTCTTGGGCAAAGACGTGCCACGCGGGCTGCGCTCACGCCGCTTCTCGAGATACTCGTCGATCACCTGTTCGTCCAGGTCTTCACGCCTTGCCCCCGACACCGGCTCCATTTCATAGTCGCCGATGGTTCGGTTGGCCGTGAGGATCTGTAGATCTGTGCCACTGAGAGGACGGTTTTCACTGCCCGATCGCACCAGCGTGCGCCCGTCGGCCAGGGTGTGCAGCTCGCTGCTACGCTCCACGGTAATCAGCACAACGCCGCCGGCCGGCGTCTGTTCCTGAATCCACTGTGTGGCAACCGGCGGGCGACAGATGGAGAGGGCCGCGCGCAAGGCGCCTTCGGCCTCTTCTTCAATCAGGATCTCGCCCGCGGCGCCGTTGGCGTGCGCGCCCAAAACGATGGTGCCGCCCTCGCTGTTGGCGAAGGCGACCAACGTTTCGGCAATCTCTTCTGGGTCTGGATCAGGTAAGAAAGACAACCGTGGTCCAGGCCCCTGGCGCAACAGACTTTTGATCGTTGTCATAGGCCGGCCTTGTGTCCTTACTCGGCGCTTTCAGCCATCGTGCCGTCGTCCTCCGCGGAGACGGCGTCAAGCGCGACTTCTGCGGCGAGTTCGGCCACCAATGCGGCACCATTGGTCGGCATATCGTCGTCTGTATCCTCTACGCGGGGCTCTAGATCCTTCTGACCGATCACGGCCAGAGCCGCAACGCTGTCATCTGCATCCAGGTTGACGATGCGTACGCCGCGCGTGCTACGGCCCATCTGGCTGATCTGCGTAACTTCGGTGCGCAGCATGATGCCCTTGCTGGTGATCACGGTGATATGGTCGTTCTCGTGGACGACACGGGCTGCCACAATTGGGCCGGTCTCTTCCAGTCGGCGGTGATCGGTGGTCCACACACCTTGGGTATAGCGACCCTTGCCGGGGTACTCATCCATGGGCACGCGCTTGCCCCAGCCATTGGCATGGAGGACAAAGAGATCGCCGCCCGGTTCTACAACGTCCAAGCTGGTGACCTCGTCTTTGTCGAGCAGGCGGATGGCCCAGACGCCGGCGGCGCTGCGACCCATCGCTCGCACATTGTCTTCGTGGAAGCGTACCGCTTTGCCGTTGCGGGTGACGATGAGGAATTCCTGATTGCCGTTGGTGAGCCGAGCCCACTCCAGGGCGTCGTCGTTGTCGAGGCCCATGGCAATCAGGCCGCTAGGGCGCACGGCGGCAAAGGCCTCGGCTTCAACACGCTTAATGCGTCCTTGTTTGGTGAGCAGAGTGATGTATTCAGCGTCGCTGAAATTTTCCACTGTGAGCATGGCCGTCACCGATTCGTTGGCCTGCATACTGAGCACATTGGCAATGTGCACGCCTTTGGAGGTGCGGCTGCCTTCGGGTAGCTCGTAAACACGGCTGCCGTAGACACGTCCTGTGTTGGTGAAAAATAGGATGTGGTCGAGGGTACGCGCGAAACGCAAATCGATCACTTCGTCTTCGCCTCTGGTGGTCATGGCTTTGACGCCGCGTCCACCGCGCCCTTGGGCGCGGAAGGCGTCTATCTGCATTCGCTTGATGTATGCGCCGGCGCTGAAGCTGATCAGCACGTTCTCTTGCGGGATCAGATCTTCTTCACTGAAGTCGCCGGTGGCGTGGGGCACAATGGTGGTGCGTCGCTCGTCGCCGTACTTTTCTTTGAGTTCGATGACGTCTGCTTTGATCAAGCCGCGGATCTTATCGGGGTGGGCCAGCAGATCTTCGAGGTAGGCGATGCGCGCCATGACGTCGCTGTATTCGTCTTCGATTTTCTGGCGTTCGAGTGCAGCCAGCCGACGTAGTTGCAGATCGAGGATGGCCTGGGCCTGTACTTCGCTGAGACCGAAGCGTTCCATGAGCTTGCCGCGTGCGTCTTCGGCGCTGTCGGCGTTGCGGATCGTCTGGATTACCTCGTCGAGGAATTGGAGCGCAATGCGCAGGCCCTCCAAAATGTGGGCCCGTTCGCGTTGCTTGCCCAGTTCATACTCGGTGCGTCGGGTAATGACCTCAAAGCGGTGATTGATGTGCACCAGCAACGCACGGCGCAAACCCAGGGTAACGGGTTCATTTTCCACCAGGGCCAGGGCGTTGACGCCAAAGGTGCCTTGCAGCGGCGTATATTTGAAGAGTCGGTTCTGTTCTTTTTTAGGGGATGCGCCACGTTTCAATTCGATAACGATGCGCATGCCGTTGCGGTCGCTCTCGTCGCGCAGATCGCTAATCATGTCGAGCCGACCGCTACGTGCTAATTCGGCAATGCGCTCGATTAGTGTGGTCTTATTGACCTGATAGGGGATCTCGGTGACGATGATGCGGAAGCGCCCGTTGTTCATCTCTTCGATGTTGGTACGCGCCCGCACAAGGACGCGTCCGCGCCCGGTGGCAAAGGCTTGTTTGATGCCCTCGTTGCCCAAAATTACGCCGCCGGTGGGGAAATCCGGCCCTTTGACGAAGACCATCAACTCTTCGAGGCTGATCTCATCGCGCTCTTCCCATCGATCAATCATGTAGACGATGGCGTCGCAGACTTCGCTGAGATTGTGGGGCGGGATGTTGGTGGCCATGCCTACGGCAATGCCGCTGGAACCGTTGACCAGCATGTTGGGCAGTTTGGCGGGTAGCACCGTCGGCTCTTCGAGGCTGTCGTCGAAGTTGGTGGTCCACTCCACCGTGTCCATGTCGATGTCTTGTAACATGGTTTCGGCGAGGCGAGCGAGGCGCGCTTCGGTGTAACGCATGGCCGCCGGGCTGTCACCGTCGATAGAGCCGAAGTTGCCCTGACCGTCTACCAACGGATAGCGCAGGCTGAAGTCCTGGGCCATACGCGCCATGGCGTCGTAGACGGCGGAGTCGCCGTGCGGGTGATACTTACCCAGCACTTCACCGACGATACGGGCGCTCTTTTTGTAACTGGTGTTGGCGCGCAGCCCCATGTCGTGCATGGCGTAGAGGATGCGCCGATGGACAGGCTTCAGGCCGTCGCGCGCATCGGGGAGGGCGCGGGCTACGATGACGCTCATAGCGTAGTCGAGGTAGGCGGCACGCATCTCCGATTCAATGGAGACGGGTTCGATGTGGCTGGCGAAAAAGCCATTGCTGCTGACGACGCCGTTGCCGTCTCCGGCGCCGTTGTTCTCTGGGGTCGGCGTTGCGCCGTTGGGTGTTGTTTCGTCTGCCATTCATTCTCTCCTTGCGAAGCGGACGGATGAGTCTGGCAAAGAACGCTTTCGCTCACTGTAATGCGTAATTCGTAATGCGTAACCCAGAAACTCGTCTAGCCGGTTACGCATTACGCATTACGGATTACGCTTTGCCCGCCAAGCGATTGGATAACAAGGAAATTCGACGGGTTCTGCCGTCGAATCACAGATATAAATTATACCCGAATTTGGGAAATTCACATAACGGGAGGTACTAGTACTGTGGAACATACGTGCGGAGAGAAAAGGAGGAAAATCAAAAAGGCAAGCGGCTAAGTGTTGCGCAAAGTATTGCGCAACACTTAGCCGCTTGGTGCTGTGGTTGCGGTAGATGTCGGGGTTGTTGTGGGCGTAGATGTGGGTGTAGACGGATCTGTCGGTTCCAGCGTTGCTGTGGCTGTCTCAGTGGCTGTTGCTGTTGCTGTCTCAGTGGCTGTGGCCGTTGACGTCGGCGTCGCCGTGAGTGTGGGTGTGGGCGACGGCTGGTTTAGGATGTAGGGCAGGTAGCTGTCCTGTGCTTCTTGGGTGGCGGTGGCTGTTGCCGTCGGCGTCGGTGTGGCGTTGTCGCAGGCGAGGACAGCCACATCGTCGAGAAAGCTCCACAGCCTGCCGCCGCTGCCGTTGTTGTAGACGTTAAAGTAGAGGACCAGCGTCCGCCCTGCGTAGGCGGTGAGATCGAAGGTGCGCTGTCGCCATTGGCCGTTGCCTGCGCCGATCTGACGATCAAGGGTGGCCACGGTGGCGAGGGTGACAGGGTTGAGCAGGCGCACTTCGCGGGCGTCGAAATTGTCTCCGTTGCCGTTGGGCTGTTCCCAGTAGGAAAGCAGCACAGCGCTTGGCCAGGAGGGGATTGTGATCTGCTGGTAGATCGTGGAATAAGAAAGCTGGTTGTTGACCGTGTCGGGTACGCCGGCGCGGGCGGCGTGGACGCCTGTCTGTACCGGGCTGTCGACGATGACGCCGGGGAACGCGCCCGAAAAGGCCCACACCGGCGAGGACGTCTCCTCGAAGCCGCCGTTCAAAACCAAGTCGAGGCAACCACCGGGCATGCCGGTGGCGGTGGCCGTCGGCGTCTGTGTGGGGGACGCGGTGGTTGTGGCGGTGGGCGTCCCCGTTTGGGTGGGTGTGCCGGTGGGTGTGGGCGTGACACTGGGATCGACGATGCCTGCCTGTTCGGCAATCGACGCCAGCGCCGTGCGCGCAATGCGGGCCACGTAGTCGAGATCAACGCTGCCGATGCGGTCGTTGCTGGTATGGTAGTAGGGGCTGCGGTCGCGCGGAATGGCGTCGGTGAAGAAGTTCTCGATGACCAGGAAGGCGGCGTAGTTGTTGTCCCAAAAGGCGCGGTGATCAGAGAAGCGGCTGGCGCTGGTTGTCTTACGCTCGAAGACCAAGCCCTGGCCGTAGCGGTTGCTGGCGTCGATGAAATCAAGCGCTAGCTGGTTGGATCGCGGGTTGCTGCTTTCGGAACCGGTGTGCAGTTCGACGACACGGTCGCCGTTGCCGTCGTAGCCGATCATGTCGAGGTTGATGTAGCCCCGAATGTCGACGCCGGCCTGGCGCAGGCTGTTGGCGTAGACCAGGCTGCCCCACTGTCCTTGCTCTTCACCCGAAAAGTAGACAATGCGGACGGTGTCGCGGAAGTTGTATTCTTTGAGAATGTCGGCGATGAGCATGGTGGAAGCGACGCCGCTGGCGTTGTCATCTGCGCCGGGCGCGGAGATGTAGGGGATCTCGGAATTGGTGTCAAAATGGCCGCCGATCACCCAGATGCGTTCAGGGTTTTCGCTGCCCACAATGTCGGCGACGACGTTGCGCCCACTGTATTGATTTCCCGGCGAACAGCAGGTCCACGGTGCGTAGGACGGGTTCAACCCCAGCGACTTGAGCTGCTCGAAGAGATAGACTTCGGCGTCGGCGATGCGTGGCGAAAAGGTGTAGCGGGTGACCAGATTAGTGGTTTTGTCGGGCAAGGTGACGGCATCTTCGCCGCTAAGTTGGCGGATCTTGCTTTCGAGCTTCTCTGTTGTGATCTGCGTAAGCAGGTTTTCGATCAGTGGATTGGTTTCGGCGACGGTGCGCGGCGGCGCAGTCTGCACAGCAGGCGCGTTTATGGGGACGCGCTGCGCACCAACGCGGGCGACGGCGATTCCCTGCGCTGGGAGCGTTTCGAGCAGGTGCAGTTCGTCTTGCGCGGCGAGGCTGATCACCAATTCGTAGCCGCCGTCGAAGAGGATCTGTCCATGCGCGGCGGCGAGTTGACGGGCACGATCTGGTTCGCTCTGTGCTTCAACAAGGTAGTAGGATTTGCCGCTTGTGTCGGCGTCGAGCAGAAGAACACGCGCGCCTGCAGCGGTCCATACGGTAGATTGTTCCATGGTGCCGGATGCAACGACCCTGGGTAGTGGACTGGCCAACTCGCTGTGGCGCGTCAGGTTGGGGATGGCGGCAAGATCCGTTCCTTCCACCAAAAAAAGCTGTGGGCCAAAGGTGGCGTCTTGCGCCAGAAGATGCCGACCAATCTGGGCAACGAACAGGAATCCGACCACGAGGAAGGTGATGACAATCAAACTCTGCTGCTTCGGGGAGAACAGCATAACATTGTCCTTTCCGGCGCGTGCACCCGGTGATAGCCCAAGTTGACGAGTACGACAGCAGTGCCTGGCACTGCTCGGCGCTTAAACACCGCCCTCCCAATCTTCAATCCTCATTCATCTCTTTACAACTGCGCCACCGTGGCCTTGTCGCTGCTGCTGCCGATGTTGTTGTCTGTACTTGGCGCAAGGACGACGATATTGGCCAGGCCGGCCCAGAAGCGTTCGCGCCAGCCGTCGGGCACTTCGGCGCGCCACGATCCGGCGGCGGCAGTGACAAAGCGGCTGAAGAGATCGGCGCTGTGTTGATCGGTTTTGGCCAACTCTTCGGGGTGCCATTGTACACCGAGCACGTAAGGCAGAGTTGGACATTCGAGCGCTTCGGGTAGGCCGTCGGGCGCGGTGGCGACAATGCGCAGACATTCGCCCAGCTTTTTGACACCCTGGTGATGCATGGAGTTGATGGGATGGGTGTTGCCCAGTGCCTGGGCCAGCCGACTGTCGGGCTCGATGGCGATGTCCTGGGTGATCTGGAAGCGCTCGAACTTGGGCGGGTAGTAGTCGTGCTTGTCGAGGTCGGGGCGCTGGCTGTGAATGTCCTGGTAGAGCGCGCCGCCACAAGCAACATTCATTACCTGGACGCCGCGACAGACGCCGAAGACGGGCATGCCTTTGGCAATGGCGTGGCGGGTGAGGAAGAGTTCGGTGCGGTCGCGTTCTTTGTCTACGGGGCCGAGTTGGGGGTGACGCTCTTCGCCGTAGTTGGCCGGGTCTATGTCTTCGCCACCGGGGAGGAAAAGACCGTCCAGCGTGGACAAAATGCCGGCCAGGGTAGCTTCGCTCATGTTCAGCGGAATCAGGACAGGCAGCGCGCCGCGTTTTTCAAGTTCGCGCACGTAGGTCTGGTTCATAATGTACATGGGCAGGCCAAAGAAGCGCTGTGAGCGTTCACGGCCAGTGGGGACGCCGATGAGCGGGCGTTTGGGGAGTTCCGTCCCCTCAGGCGTGGGCAAAGTGTCCTGGTTACGTATTTCTGTGTCCATCGAAACTGTCTGTCTCCTAAAATTTTTCTTACATTTTCAATTCGGCGGTTGGGCTGCATTATAGGCCAGCGGCGTGGTGCTTGGCAAAAGATCCGAAGATTGAGACCCCACAAAGCATCATGCCTTTGACACCTCGATCTGTGCATGCTAGACTGCGCGGCAAAAGGCAAAATTGGTCGAGTCGGTGCGCCGTACCGCGCACGAACTGATTCGTTAACCAAGTGGTGCCTGCGCTGTGCCGTGCACTGACGGGTACGTCCCGCCAATTGCCGGTTGTCTCATCATCCCATCATCTTCATCGAGCGTCCATTGACCGAATCACCCAGTCACCCAGTCACCCAGTCAAAGATCGCCGGTGTTGCCCTGCTCGTCGCTGCTGCGGTTCTCTACTTCGCGACGTTGGACACGGGTCTGTTGCCCCGCGAGTTACAGGGCGGGGATCTGATTACGCATCAGTACGCACAGGTGCAGGCGCGGCCCAGCAACGCGCCGGGCTATCCGCTCTACACCATGGGCGGCTGGCTCTGGTTTCATAGCTGGCACACCGTGCTAGGATGGATCGGCAATGCCATGCCCAATCCAATCCCAATTCTAAGCAGTTACAGCCTGGTGTGGGCGTTGGCTGCGCTGGGCTTTCTGTATGCGATCCTGCTGCGGCTGAGCCGATCCACGCGCTGGCCGGCCGGGCATTGGCCGCTGGCTTTTGCAATCAGCGTCTTTTTCGCCGTTACCTATTTTTTCTGGTATTACGCCACCACAACCGAACAGTACAGCAGCGGTGTGGCGCAAACGCTGGCGATTGTCTACTTTTATCTACGCTGGCGCGAGGACTTGCCCACAAACCCCTGCCGCGCCGACAGGCTATTGCTGCTCCTGGCCTTCCTCTGCGGCATTTCGTTGGCCCACCTGGTGACCGTGGCCATGATCGTGCCGCCACTGGTGATCGTGGTGCTGTGGACGCAACCATCCTTGCTGCGCCGCCCCAGGATGGTCCTCGGCGCGGTGACAGCGGCAGCGCTGCCTCTACTTGGCTACATCTACGTCTATGTGCGAGGGACGGCGCACCCCCAGTGGTGGGGCGCGGGCACGTGGGCTTCGGGCAACGAATGGTTCTGGTCTTTCCTCCTCACCGCACAAGGGCAAGACGAACTAAGTTGGGGGCTGGAGCCGGGCGCGCCCTTCTTCGGCAACGGCTTCCCCGAGCTAATCTGGCAGGAACTGAGCGCGCCGATCCTGGTCGTGGGCCTGATTGGCATCGCCCTGTTTGGGCGACGACAGACGAACCGCCAACCTGATCCAATCGACGCTCGCCTGACTTTTTTGCTCTACGGCACCCTGCTGCTCTATCTCGTTCTCTGCTGGGTGGCCCGCTTCGGCAACTGGTTCCAGGTGATTTTGCCCGCCTACCCGCTGATCTTGTTGGGGCTGCTGCCTGTGGGGGAATGGATCGAACGTCGCGCCGCCTTAGTGCGTCCTGGGTTGGCGGTGTTGCCGCTGCTTTTGCTTACCGTGGCTGTGGCCTGGCGTGTGGACGCGTCTTTGCCTGCTGCCGATAGCAGTCGCCGCCCAGAAGACACGGCGTTGATCCGCCCGGCGCTGCTGCTGGATCAAACGCTACCACCCGGCGCAGCCCTCTTCGCCGAAACCGACGACGCCCTGGGGCTGCGTTACCTCATCGACATTTGGGGCATCCGCTCCGACTTACAAGTCGTCAGCAGCCCTCAGGCCGACGCCCTCCTGGCCGCCGGTGAACCCGTTTTCGCTGCGTCGACAGCGTCGGCGTTGCTCCGATCCGAGCTCGTCCTCTCCGCGCCGGTGACGGTCCACGCGCAGACACCTGATTGGGTGATGTTGCGAAGCGGCGATCCTCAGCCCGACGGCCCGCCCGCGGTGACGCTGGACCGAACCCTGGGCGATAGCATCGTCCTTGCGGGGTACAGCCTCACCCACGGACCCGATGGGGCGCCCGTGCTCCACGAGACTGCGCCCACAGTGGATCTAAGGCTGTTTTGGCGCATTATTGAAGACGACGGACAACAGACGACGGACGACTGGGCGATCAGCGTGCGTCCTCTGCGCGAAGGGGTGCTGGTGGTTGGCGCAGATGGCGGGCCGATCCAGCGCGACAGTGTCGGCCCTGTACAGGGATTGCGCCCGTTTGGCGAGATTGTCCCCGGCGTCCTCGTGGCCGATGGTTATCGCCTGCCCGCAGAGACACCGTTTGACGGTGTGCAGGTTGTCCTTTACAGAGCGACTGAGGGCGGCTTCGAGAACCTGGCTGCCGTAGAATTTGATGTGGAATCTGAGTTAGAGAAGTAATCAGGTGATAAGGGCGCCTATTCCGAAACCCAATCACCAATCAGCATTCCCCAAAACAAAAAGACCGCATCCCTTGCGGGGCGGTCTCTTCGTTCTTGGGGAACAGCCGGATCAGGCGACTTCTTCGGCCTCAGCCTGTGCTTCTGCGTTTTCTTGCATCAGATCATTGGCTGCCGCTTTTGCCGTAGCAACATTGTGCCGCTTTTCGGCATCTTCCCAGGTTTCGCCTTCGCGTACAACAGCCACCGCAAAAGTAGCGTTGACGTCTTGCATCAGGCGAATCGTTACCTGGTGAATGCCCAGGTCGCGGATTGCTGCATCGAGCAACACACGGCGTCGATCCACTTCGAATTCCACCAGCGCTTCCAGCTTTTCGGCAATCTCGCTGCTGGTGACCGAGCCATACAGGCGATTGTTGTCGCCCGCCCGCACCTGGAACAGAAGGCGCTGCTGGCTGATGACGGCTGCCTGTGCCTGGGCGTTGGCCCGTTCCTGTGCCCGCTTGCGTGTTGCCGCAGCACGGATACCGTCTGCCTGCTTCAGCGCTGCCGGCGTCGCGGGAATCGCTTCGCCACGAGGGAGCAAGTAGTTGCGGGCAAACCCAGCGGCGACGCTATGCACCTCGCCGGCCAACCCCAAATTGATGACATCTTCTTTCAACAAAATTTTCATACGCGCCATAAAGCGTCCATCCTTCCAGTTCGCATCCGGTACACAACATTACCATTGTACGCGCAAGCCCAGTATTTGCCAAATTTCAAGGGTGCGTATCGACAATGAAGTTTCGCCGTGGGTTTGTCGTGTAGCGTATGTGCTCGACAATTGCTCTTCGCTGTAGCAAACTGAGGGTAGCAAACTGCGGACAGCGGCAACCTTCCGGGAAGGGGTCAAGACGGCTACGCCGTTCATTTCATATTGCAGACCCCTTCCCGGAAGGTCAATCTCGCGCATAGATCGGCTGTCCTCTTTTATCACCTAGGTTTGGGGAGCGATCCCGATTTCGTGGTATACTCCATGCGTTATTCTGTTTGATATTCCTTGTTTTTTGTCTTGCGTCGCGATGAGCAATCTCGCCCTGAAGGTCCTGTGGAACCACTTATCCTATCCCATCGTTGGTTTTTAAATCGATTGAGTCGTCGTCGACGCCCATTTTCGGCAACGATCTTGCTGCTGGTTGTTTTTCTCTTTGTTTTGGCTGCCTGTGACAATCAGACCCCAGCGCGCTCACCGGCGCAGACAGCAGAGACGTCGTCTACGGCGGATGGGCAGTCCTCAGCGATGGGGCAAATACCTGTTGCGCAACGCTCGACGCCTGTGCCCACACGGACGCCTGTGCCGACCTTCACGCCAACGCCCGAGGACCTGCGGCCCCTGGTGATCATCACGCCGCCGCAAGAGCAGACACCCGGCGTGATCATTGTGCCGCCCGGCATGGAGGCACAGGTGATCCTGCCCACGCCGATCCCACCCACCGAGACGCCGACGCTGCCGCCGCCGACACCGATACCACCGACCGAAACGCCGACGCCGACACCTACGTTTACGGGCACGCCCACTTCGACGCCGACGCCCTTTGTTGAGATCGAAAGCGGCCTGATCACGCTGCGTTCCGGTCCTGGTGTCAACTTTCCATTGGTGGCACAGCTTGGCCCCGATATCCCGGTGACGCTGGTTGGGCGCAATCCTGAAGGAAATTGGTTACAGATCTGCTGCATCAACGGTGCAGATGCGTGGGTGGCGAGGCAGCATGTGGTCATTTTTGGTGACATCACCAATGTGCCCCTGGTCAATCCCGGTCCGGCGCCCACGCCAACCGAAACCGCCACACCGACGGCTACCGCCACGGCAACGCCCTTCCTCTATGCATTTGAACGGGCGGTCGGCCCGCAATTTACACCGACAAACAACGAATTCCTGACCATTTATGTCAAGTTGTTTGTCGGGCCGCTCAATCAAAATGAGGTGCCTGCCGAAGGGTACTTCCTAGAAGTTGAGTTTGAAGGTTTTGATCGTCCTAGCCGCTATGAAGAAACACCCAGCGGCGATGCTTGGGACTTCAGCGCACCACTGGGGGCGGGCAATCGGCTCCAGTACAATTTAAAGTACGAATATCATCCAAGCAATGTCAACCAGCCGCCTTTGCCCGGCACCAACGCCACGCCCACGGCTGTGCAGCTCATCGGCGAGGGCACGTGGACAGTGTGGGTGAAAGATGGCGCGGGCAATCAACTTTCAGATAAGGTGAGTTTTACAACTGCGCCCTTCAATACCAACCGCGAAATCTACATTGCCTGGCAGCGCGTACGCTAGGGATTTGTTTTTGCGCTTTTGTACCTACTTTCGAGGAGACTGATTATTGTGATTCGACGAACGCTACTGCTTGTGCTCTTGTTGGCTGGGGCGCTTGTCTTTGCGGCCTGTGGGCCGGAGGACGGCGAACCGGTTGCTGTGGCCACCCGTACTCCACGCCCTACATTCACGCCGACACCCTTTCAAGCACCCGCTCAACCAGTTGAACAGGCACCCGTTGCCGAGCAACCAACGGCCGTTGTGGCCGCCCCGGTAGATACGCCGGCTAATGCCCCGGCTAATGCGCCGGTAGTAGAAGTGCTACCAACCGAGCCGCCGGCTGAAGCGCCGACCAACACGCCCGAACCGGCACCGCAAGAAGCCAAGGCGGTGATTAACAGCCCTGCCGTCAACGTGCGTAGCGGCCCTGGCACAGAGTACAGCCTGGCAGGCACAGCCGAGCGTGGCGCAGAACTTACAATTCAGGCCAAAAACGCAGCCGGTGACTGGTGGCAGGTTTGCTGTGTCAACGGGCAGATCGTCTGGGTCGCCGCCTTCCTAGTCGACACTTCCGGCCCAGTGGATGGTATGGCTGTTGCCGCCAATATCCCTGCGCCGCCGCCGCCCACGGCAACACCGATACCCCAGCCCGCTGCACCTGCTGCCCCCACAGCGACGCCTGTCCCTGCGCAGCCGGCAGAACCCGAACAACCACCTGCGCCGCCTGCGCCGACTTTTCGGCTAAACAAATCTGGTTCTGTAGAACCGCGTCCCAACTCAAATTCTTATGTGTCGTTCTTCGGTTGGATCTGCAAAGGTGGCTGTCCTTCGGAGGCGGTGGGTGGCTACAAAATGGTTGCCGAAGGTCCTGCCGGGCGTATAGAGACTGTCTTTGAGCCGAGTACGCTTGTGGGTGATCCTGGATTGGAAAGCGAATTCTGGTACAACGCCAAGTTAGAAACGCCCAACACCACACCGGGCACTTACCGTGTCTGGGTGGAAGACATGGGGGGCAATCAGGTGGCGGAAGCCTGGGATCTCGTTGTGCAAGGCAACATTCGTACCTTCTTCCCCCGCTGGGTTGAGCCATAGGCCACATGCTGCGAAAGACCAACGCGTCTCGCACTTCGCTCTACTTGCTCTTTGTTGTCCTGGCGGTGGGCGTAGCACTTCGCCTCCTACGGGTAACCTGGCAACCTCTCTGGTGGGATGAGGGGTATAGCGTCTATTTTGCCACGGAACCCCTGTTGTCGATGCTGCGCCTCACCGCCGAGGACATTCACCCACCGCTCTACTATGCCCTGCTCCACGGTTGGTTGCTGCTCTGGGGAAACGCCTCGCCCCTGGCCCTCCGCTCATTTTCCATCTTGATCGGTGTGCTGAGCCTGCCCGCGCTGTGGTGGACGGCGCGGGTGTTATTCCCCGCGCGTCCTGGCTTGGGGCTGTGGTCTATGCTTCTCCTGGCCATCAGCCCCATGCATATCTTCTACAGCCAAGAAGTGCGCATGTACGGCCTCGAACTACTGCTTGGTGTGCTGAGTACGGGCCTTTTCTGGCAGATGATCACATCGCCGAACGCCTGGAAAGGTTGGCCGCGCAACCGTGTCCTCTACGTGTTGACGACAACGGCGTTGCTCTACACCGAGTACTACGCCGTCCTCTTGCCTGTGGCGCACTTCCTTTGGGGCATGTGGCAGGCACGCACAGAACGAGGGCGTATTTGGGCGCTGCTTACCACCGGCGTTGCCATTTCACTGCTCTACCTGCCTTGGTTGCTCTACGCTGTCCCCTCGTTGTTGAGCTACATTCCCAACAAAGTGATTGCCGACGCCGATCAATCGTTGTCTTTGCCGCTTTACCTTTGGCGTCATCTAGCGGCTTTCCTAACCGGCCATGTCGCCCCCCTGTACGTGGACATCAGTCGACTTCAGTTTGGCGGCGTAGTGGCAGGATTGCTTTTGCTGATTGTCGGCGGCCTTCTCAGCCGTCGCCCCAATCGTGGGCCTCTCGCACAATATCCCGCCCCTCGCCCCTCGCCCCTCGCCTTCCTATCGCTGATCCTGCTGCTTGCCTTCACCGTGGGGTTTTTGCTCAACCTGCGCCTGCCGTTTTTCCCCGAAGGTGGCGAGCGTGTCCTTTTCTTTGTGCTGCCCTACTTTTTGCTGGGCATTGCTACTTTATTGGCCACTTCCCGAGTCGCTCCGTTTGGGCTGCGTGCAGTGCAGGGGATGACCGCACTGACCATCGTCGTGTGTGCTGGACTGGGCGTCTACGTTTTTGCGACAACGCCCCGCTATGCAGAAAACGACTACCGCCCATTGATGCGCCAAATTGTGGAGCAAAGCCGCTCTGAAGATACCGTCTTCGTCGTCTTTCCCTGGCAGATTGGCTATTGGCGCGCCTACGCCCCCGTCTGGGGACGCAACGTGATCGACGGCCCTCGTGCTGTACTCAGCCCTAGCCCGTCCTGGGGTGAGCCTGTGGCGCGCACCCTCGACGCTGCGCTTGCTGAGGGCGCTGTCTGGTTTCCGGCGCACCTGGCGCTAGGCGCTTTCCTCGAACGCGAAGTTGAGCGTCACCTTTCTGCGGCGGCGGTGCAGTTCGAAAACCGTTGGTACAACCCTTCCACTCGGCTTGGTGGATGGCGTCAAGTGGAGTTGTCACAGCCGAAGACGTTGGGCGGTACCGTTGATTTTGGGCCGGTACGGCTAGGCACACGGAGCGGTGTGGACGGTCAACCTGTGCGCAGCGCCAACGAAGTGGTGGCTGTCACCCTGGCCTTTGACGCCATCGCCCCTGAGGCCATGCCGCTGGTGATTGCGCTGCGTCTCATCGATGATGAGGATCGAATCTGGGCAGGCCGTGATATCCAGGTGAATGACGGTGATCCTTTGGCACAGGGAGAGCCTGTGATGGTGGGGTTTTTGGTGCCGGTAGGGCTGCCACCGGCCACCTATCGGGTGGCACTGGGGGTGCGCCCTGCAGACGCACTGCAACTTCTGCCTGTGAACACTGCCGCCGGCCCGCGCGATTTGGCGCCGTTTGGTAGCGTACAAGTGATGGAACCGGCAGAGGCACAGCTTCCCTTGCGTTTGCCGATCCAGCGACCACTGGCTGAACCTGTCCACCGCGATGGGGTTGATTTCCTCGGCTTTTCGGGTTACGATCCAGCGGTGCCCACCCTGGCGGGTACCGAGTTGAATCTCAGCCTATTCTTGCACAAAGAGGCGCTGAACCTGCCGCCATACCAGCTTTACGTCGGGCTTCTGGATAGTGAAGGCCAGGGTGTCGCCGGCTGGGAAGGCTGGCCG
Source organism: bacterium (assembly GCA_016124945.1). Classification (GTDB taxonomy): domain Bacteria; phylum Chloroflexota; class Anaerolineae; order Caldilineales; family Caldilineaceae; genus RI-153. The sequence goes on from WGMT01000044.1 coordinate 63,840, forward strand.
TTGGGCGACTATCCCACCAGCATCTGGCCCGAAGACGCACTTGTGCGCGTGCCCATTGGCTTTTACCTTCCCGCTGCACTTACCCCGGGTGACTACACACTCGTCGCCGGCATTGTCGAGCCGAGCACCGGTTTGCGTTCGTCGCCGGTGCAATTGGGGAGCCTGCCGGTAAGCCAACGCCAAATTCGCGTTGACGTCCCCGCGCCGCAGTTTGCACTTACGCCGCCGGTGCAGGTAGGCACCCACGCACGCCTCATCGGCTACGACATGACCGTCCTTGAAGAGTCACTGGCTGTAACGCTCTACTGGGAAGTTTTACAGACATTGCTGCCGCCGCATCAGGTCTTATTCCACCTCACCACCGCCGATGGGACGATCCTGGCGCAGGACGACGGCGTCCCCGGTGTTCGGGCCGTCTCCGCACCGTCGGGGACGTGGTTGCCCGGCGAGATCCTGGTCGATCCACATGTGGTGCCCTACACAGCAGACTCCGCCGACAGCCTCATGATCCGCACTGGTCTCTATGTGCCGTCAACCGGCGTGCGCCTGCCTATTGTCGTCGATGATGTGATTGTCGGCGATTCGATTGAGCTGCCTGTGCCGTGATGCAACTTTTCGTGCCTGCGTGCGTATTGATTTTTAGTGCGAACAACACATACTATCACCGAGCGTAGACTCGCTAAGGAGACAAAAATGGACGACAAACGACTTGAACAGGCCGAAGAGCAAGCAATTGACAACCTCACCGGTCACGCCAAAACCGACGCTGCCTCAGAACAGGTCACTGGCGAGCAACCCACTGCTGAGCAATCTGCTGCTGACCAGAAGGCCACTGAAGAATTGACCGCTGAGATCGCGCGGCTGGCTGAGGCTTTCACCAACGCCGTGCGCGCCGCCTGGAACAGCGACCAGCGCCGTCAACTGGAACATGACCTCAGTCGAGGTCTGCGCGGGTTGGTAGAGAATGTCGAAGGCCGCCTGCTGGAGTTCAACCGCAGTGAGCAAGGACAAGACCTGCGCGAGCAAGCCGAACGGGTGGTCGAGAAAGTGCGCACCAGCAAGGTCACCGAAGACGTGCGCGACGGCCTCACCAAGGGCCTAAGCGCTGTCGCCGCCGAACTCCAGGAATTCGCCGAGCGCATGGAACAAGGCCGTGCCGAAGAAGGCAAGACGGCGGCGAGCGATGCGCAGGATATTCCGGTGGAGAAAGAGCAGAAGTAGTGCGTAGTCCGTAGTGCGTGTACCACTTGACGATCTGAATTGATATTGGAAAGCGCCAAGTGTACACGTATCGCAGGGGTAAGACTTGGCGCGCTGTTGGCAAACATCAAAAAAACGCTCGGGGATATCTCCCGGGCGTTTTTTCATAAATTTGACCAAAGTGCATCCCAATGTCAACTCAAATCGTCAACTGGTCCACGTACTACGCACTACCTTTCACGGCCACCCAAACACAACCTTCGCCAGCTTCAAAATCCCCTGGCTCCAGGGGACGCGGTGTGAGACGCCGCTTTTGTTCTCGAATTCGTGTAGATGCTCGATATACCAGATGTAGTTGCGCACCAACGCTTCTTTGTTTGAGTACACTGGCTGCCAGCCCAACACCTGCTTTGCCTTGTCTATGGAGACAAACGAGTCGGTGGAGGCCGTTTCGTAGACCCATTTGTAGAGCGGCGACAGGTGCATCGCTTCGAGGACGCGTAACGTCCAGATCGCAGGCGCTGCCGGTAGGGGAATGATGCGCTTGCCGTGCCCTGCATAGTCGAGGACCGCCTGGTAGTCCTCTTTCATCGTTGTAAAGTTTTCGGCCCCGATGTTGAAGACGTCGTTGACCCGATCCCGCTCCAACGTGGCAGCAAGGTAGATGGCCGCGCACAGATCCGCCACATCGAGCAATTGGTAACGGTTGTTGCCGCTGCCCAGCATGGGGAAATTCTTGCCGTCTTTGGCCCAGTCGTAGAAGAGCGCAAAGACACCAAGCCGCTCCGGCCCGATAAATGATTTGGGGCGGATCACAGGCACGCACATGCCTTCGGCGCGGAAGTCGGCGCAGATCTCCTCGGCCTTTACCTTTGCCTCGCCGTACGGTCCTACGCCATCGAGCCGATCGTTTTCGAGCAGGGGGTGGTGATCGGGGATGCCGTAGACGGCCGTCGACGAAATGTGGATCATGCGCTCTACGCCTGCATCCTGTGACGCCTGCAACACGGTGCGAATGCCGTCAATGTCGGTGGAGTAGATATCTTCGGCTTTGTAGAGCGGCAGGGCGGCGGCGGTGTGGATCACCATATCTACGCCCTGGATCGCCCGATCCACGTCGGCGCGGTTGCGAATATCCCCGATGTGAATCGTCACCTGTCCACGTTCGGGGTAGTCGAAGTCGGCGATGTCCAGGGAAACTACCTTATGTCCGCGCGCCAGTAGGTAGCGCGTCATGTTGATGCCCAGGAAACCGGCCCCGCCGGTAAGCAAAAATGTCTTTGTGGCGACTGCTTTGTCGTCTACTGTTTTGTCTTTTGTGCCGGTGGATTGTGTTGGAACGCTCTGATCACTGATGGACATGGAACTGTCTCCCAGAATAAGTCCAAGAAAAAGTACGTCTGATATTAGTCGCCGTCAGGGCGCTGCGGCTGTTGCGCCAGCCACGCCTGGATTAGCGTTGTGGTCGACTCAAAAGCCAGATCGGCGGGGACGGCATCGGGTGGAAACCAACCGGCGTCGGTCACATCGTCGCCGATACGGTCAAGGGCAAGATCGCCGGCAGGAGACGCCGTAAAAGCTAACACGATCCCCACTCGTCGCCCTTCACCGTTGTTCATCGGGTAGATCTGAATCAAATCTTGCACATCAACGGCCAGCCCCACTTCTTCGGCCAGTTCCCGTTGCAGCGCGTTTGCCGGCATCTCACCTGCGTCCATGTAACCGCCGGGCAACGCCCAACGTCCTTTCGCCGGGTCTACGCCGCGCTGGACAAGCAAAATGTGGTCCTGGTGAATTACCAGCGCAATCACGGCAACCTTGGGATCAGGGAATTGGACAAAACCGCACGAGGGACAACAAGGGCGGACTTGTTCGAATCTAAACGCTTCCACCAGTGTGGTGGCGCAAAATGGGCAGAACCGATATCTCTTTGCCATCGACAGATTATTATACCGGAAGCACTGTAGATTCCCTAAACAATAGCGGGGATGGGTGTACTTCAAGTTGGTGGCGCACCACAGTGTCAGGCACTGTGGCGAGCGTACATGCTTTGACGGGTGATGCACTGGCCCGTGCCTGGCACTGTTAGCACCAGGTTGCATTACACCCTCCGTCGATGCTACTCGTGCATCCACACCTGGGCAATGGTATACTTGGATGGTATCCGCGTCGCCTCATTCTAAACCGATTCGCCATGTCTGAACCGTCCACTACGCCCCAATTTCATCTGGAAGCCCGACCCGCCTCCGGCGCATTGACCCGCACCGGCGGCTTTCTGACGGGTTTCACCCACACCCTTCAGCCCTACATCGGCTGCCGCTTCGGCTGCGACTACTGCTATGTACAAGGACTTAGCGTCCACCATTTTCAACGCAACGGTCGCGCCTGGGGAGACTATGTCTACCCACGCACCGGCATCGCAGAGAAGCTGAGCGCCGAACTGGCCCGTCTTGAGCGGCGAGGACAATTGGCACAGACTGCCATCTTCATGTCTTCCACCACCGATCCTTACCAGGGTGTGGAACGGCGCTGGGCGTTGACGCGTGCCTGCCTGGAAGCATTGACTGTGTGCCCGCCCGGCCTGCTCGTGGTGCAGACTCGTTCCCCGCTGGTGGCGCGTGATTTCGATCTGCTAGGTAGGCTGGGCGAACGCTGCTGGCTCAGTTTTACTGTGGAAACCGACAACGATGACGTGCGACGTCAACTGACGCCCAACTGCCCCGCCGTGGCGCAACGCTTTGACACATTGCGTCAAGCGATGGATGCCGAGATCCAGGTACAGGCTGCTGTCAGCCCCTGCTTGCCCTTTTCTACTGTAGACCAATTCGGCGCGCTGTTGATTGCGCATAGCCACCGTGTGGTGGTGGACACCTACGCCAGTGGAGACGGCAACCTGGGCCGTCGTACCGCAAAGACGGCGATCCCCGCGGCTTATGCTGCGTTAGATCTGGGTGATTGGCGTTCTGAGGAGCAGGCTCGCTCCCTCTACGATTGGTTGCACGAACGTATCGGTGATCGCGCGGGGTGGTCACAGGACGGCTTTACAACATTGGCGCGTCAAGTGACAGGAGACGCCACGTGCGGCTAACCGTCTATCACAGCCACGGATGGGACGTGTCTCCACAAGAAGCTGTCGCCATTCAGCATCGGCTGGCGCCCCTCGTGCGCGAGCAAGCACTCCCTGCACCGATTGCCAACATCGCCGGCGTGGACATGAGCGTGCGTGGCGACCAGGTGCAGGCGGCGGTTGTGGTCTTGCGCCTGCCCGGTTTGGCGCGCATCGAAACCGCCATTTGGCAAGGGCCGGTACAGTTTCCCTACGTCACCGGCTTGCTCAGCTTCCGCGAAGTGCCTGCCGTGATGCACGCCCTGGCAAAGCTCTCGGCCTTACCCGACCTGATCATGACCGATTCGCAAGGACGCGCCCATCCTCGCCGCCTGGGTTTGGCTTCTCACCTGGGCGTCTTGCTCGATGTCCCTGCCATCGGCGTCGCCAAGACACGCCTCACCGGCCAAACCCGCAGCGAGTTGCCACCTGAAGCGGGCGCACACCTGCCCTTGTGGGACAGAGACGAGGTGGTGGGTGAATTGGTGCGCACACGTGCCAATGTCAAACCTGTCTACGTGAGTGTGGGCCATCGCATCACCCTCGACGAAGCGGTGTCGTTGACGCTTTCCTGTGCAATCGGCTATCGGCTACCTGAACCGACGCGGCAGGCGCATCTGCTTAGCCGCGGCGAACTTAAGTAATCTCCAACCCATCACCAAGGATCAAATTATGACGCTTTTCGGTGGTATTGAAGCGGGCGGCACCAAATTTGTCTGCGCTGTCGGCAGTGGACCGGATCACATTCTGGCGGAGGCTCGCTTCCCCACCACCACGCCGGCAGAGACATTGGGCCGAGCGATAGCCTTCTTCGACGAACAACGTAAGCAACACGAGATTGCCGCCTTTGGCATTGCCTCTTTCGGCCCAGTTGACGCCGATCCCTCTTCGCCGACCTTTGGCTATATCACCACCACGCCCAAGGTCGGCTGGCCCAACACCGACATTGTGGGCGCTTTCGCCCGCCAATATGGTGTGCCTGTGGGCCTGGATACCGATGTCAACGGCGCGGCGTTGGGCGAACACCGTTGGGGCGCCGCGCAAGGACTCGATACCTTCGTCTACTGGACCATCGGCACCGGTTTGGGTGGCGGCGGCATGGTCAATGGCAAGTTGATCCACGGTTTGCTACACCCCGAAATGGGGCACATGGTGGTGCCGCATGATCGCAACCGCGATCCTTTCCCTGGGAACTGCCCTTACCACGGCGACTGCCTCGAAGGTCTAGCCGCCGGACCGGCATTGGAAGCGCGCTGGGGGCAACGGGGCGAAACGCTGCCGCCTGACCATGAAGCCTGGCTGTTGGAAGCGCACTATCTGGCGCTCGGGCTGGTGAATGTCATCACCATTGTGTCGCCGCAGCGTATCATCCTGGGTGGGGGGGTGATGGCGCAGCCTAGCGTCTTCCCGGCAGTACGCAGCGAAGTACAACGGCTGCTCAACGGCTACATCCAGATGCCGGCCATCCTCAGCGAGATTGATCGCTACATCGTGCCGCCTGCGTTGGGCAACCAGGCGGGCGTCCTCGGCGCGATTGCGATGGCGCAAGATGCGCTGGCAGCGGCTTGAATGGTAACCAGGTGACTAGCGCGCGAACCGCTCAGTAACTTGCCACTCGCAACTCAATGCATTGACTTGCAACCGCCACCTGCCACCTACCACCTGATTCAGGAGCCAATCTGTGACATCTTCCTTCGATCCAACGGAACACCCGCATCGGCGGCGTAATCTACTCACCGGTGATTGGGTACTGGTCTCTCCGCATCGCACCAAGCGCCCCTGGCAAGGACAGGTCGAGAAGACGCCGCCGGAAGAGCGTCCTCGCTATGACCCGACCTGTTATCTTTGCCCGGGCAATGCGCGCGCCGGTGGCGTCGTCAATCCCCAGTACGAGAGCACCTACGTCTTCACCAATGATTTTGCCGCCATCCTGCCAGGCACGCCCAGCATGGACATTAGCTGTCCTCCCTTTTTCCTGGCCGAAGCGGAGACGGGCACCAGCCGTGTGATCTGCTTCAGCCCACGTCATGATCTAACGCTGGCAGAGATGGAATTGGCGGATATTCGGCGCGTGGTCGATGTGTGGGCCGAACAAATCGAAGAATTGGGCAGTGATCCCAACATCGGCTATGTGCAACTCTTCGAGAATCGTGGGGCGATGATGGGCAGTTCCAACCCTCACCCGCATGGACAGCTCTGGGCCAACCGGCGCATCCCCACCGAGCCGGCCAAGGAAGATCACAACCAGCGCGCCTACTTTGAGCATCACAACTCGCCTCTGCTCCTCGATTATTTGGGGGCTGAGCTGGATGCAGGGGCGCGACTGGTGATTGAGAACGATGCCTGGGCTGTTGTGGTACCCTATTGGGCCGTGTGGCCGTTTGAGACACTACTGCTGCCCAAACGTCATGTGCTGCAACTGCCCGATCTGGGCGACGACGAGCGCAATGCACTGTCGTCGATCCTCAAACGGCTGCTTACCCGCTACGACAATCTTTTCGAGACGAGCTTCCCTTATTCTATGGGCTGGCACGGTCAACCCACCGATGGCGGACGCTACCCGCACTGGCAGGTCCACGCGCACTTTTACCCGCCGCTGCTCCGTTCGGCTACGGTGAAAAAGTTCATGGTGGGCTATGAAATGCTGGCCACACCTCAGCGCGACATCACGCCGGAACAGGCTGCGGCGCGTCTGCGTGAGCAGAGTGAAGTCCATTATCGGCAGCGACTGTAACCCTCCTTGGATAAAACTTGCGATCTGGGCCAACAAATAGGGGCAAGGAACGTTTGGTTCCTTGCCCCTATTTCTATTATGAATACCGAGGACTCTAGCCCTCAACTCGTCTGTTTACTTTCCGTTCAGTATCGGTAGGAAGAGCATTTCCTGCATTTGCAACTGATTACCGATCTGGCCGCTGGTCACCGCGGGCAAGAAGCTGAACAGTTGACCAATCTCTTCCTGGGGCAACGGCGCTTCGTTGACTGTCGGCGAGTTGTCCACTGGGATAGCGGGCGTCATGCGTGTTGTCTTGGCCACACCTTCCAACGTGCCGTTGTCGTCGGTGTTGCCGATGCCACAGGTGTCTTGGACGCTGATTGAGAGGTGGTAATGGGCATCGGTGAAGCCTTCCACCTCGATCTGATAGCTACCAGTTTCGGTCGGCTGAACGTAGACACTGTCGTGGAGACCGGCGCCGTTGATGCTGAACCCTTGTAGCGAGCCATCGGGGCCCCATACATAGAGATCTGCGTCCATATCGGCCTGTGCCGGTGTCAACTCGACACTTAGACATCTGCCCGCTTCAACTTCTTGTCGGTAGACACGGATTTCACCTGCTGCGACGTCATCTTCTTCTGGGATGTAATTCAGTCGGCGACCATCCGGCAGGTTAGAAATGTTGCCGGCTGCATCGGCGCCCCATGCTTGTAGATAACGGACACCCCCTTTGGGATGAAGTTCAAAGTCATCAGGCGTTGCGTCGTAGGGTAGCCAGCCTGTCCAGTTGACAGGGATCCAGCTTCCGTTGCCGCTGCCGATGCCGGTGTACCAGTGCAGTTCGACGTAGTAGACACGACTGGGGCCGGAGACCAACGCATTTGGATTGGCCGGATCAATGCCGTCTTCAAGCGTTGTGGTGAGCTGAACCTGTGATTGGTAGACTTCAAGTAGACCACCGTTGATCTGCAAGTTGGAAATAACGGGTGGGTAGCGGTCTTCCGTCTGTGGTATGGAAACTCTACGTTCGGTAACAATGAGGTTGTTGTCTTCGTTTGTTTCTGCCACTACCTGTGTTGGATCAATCACGGTAATGATCTTCACTCTGCCGTGGGTTTGTGGTGTCCATGCCACCATGCTGCTTGAAGCTGCCCCATTCGGGCTGATGCCTGGCACTGTCGCCCGGCCGATAAAGTTTTCGGGGGTGATACTGTCTTGATAGAAGTCCACATCAAACGGTCCTGTGCCGCCTTGCCCACCCAAGCGTTGTACTCTTACCGTCAACTTTGTCTCTTCCCCTGCCCACAATTGATTGGGCACGGTGCTCAGGTGATACGATTCTGCATAAAGATCGTTTACGCTTTCTGCATCGAAAACTCGGTAAGCTTTTTCGAGTAACTGACGCTGGTCAGCATACGCAAGCACGAAGTCGTAATAGCCTGGCTTAAGCGGTAAACCGGTGCCCCTGGCTGGAATACGCGCAATCATCTTGGTGCTGTTGATCACCTGCGAGTAAATTGGAATCAACGGACGCTCTGTCTCGCCGGCAGCCGGCTGTTGGTTCGAAGAGTAGCGTAAGTAGAGCTGTCCTCCGTTGCGCAGGTTTCTACCATAAACGTTTACATAAACGACAACCGAATTGACCCCTTGGGACGGTTCAATGTCGAGGAGTCCTGCCGGATTTGGCGCCGGCAATGGAGATAGGGGCGAAGATGTCGTGAGATTTGTTAGCCCGTAAGCCGTCGCCTCACCTGAGTTAGCCAGCCCAAAAACGGCGGCAATGGAGAGCGCAAAGATCAGTGCTAAGATCCACTTGATGTGCGCTGATGGTGAGATGGCCTCTTGCTCTGGGTAATGTTCCATCTCTCTGTCCTTTCTGGTCCACAGTTCACGACACGTATATGGTCGCGTGCTAGGGGGGCTCTTTGTTTGACTGTGAAGGTTGACTTTGGTGTCGGTAATCCTCGTGTTTACATTTTACGGGGTTGTAAGCCAGATGCATCTGGGGTAATCGTCTCATCATCCAAGTAAGGGGGCTAGTTAAGGTAAATAGCGCTGTCTATGCGTTGTTCCCATTCTGTCAATTAACTGCTATGAACATAAGCCTTTTCTAGACAAAAAACGAACCATCTCAGAAGTGAGATGGTTCGTACTCTTCTATTCAAGTGTAAGAAGCTAGTTTTTGCGCTGTACCTGTCTATTGATCGACTTGCTGGAACTCGTTACCGTTCACCTGGTAGATCCAAATTCCTGGATCAATGAGATCGCCATTGTCGTTAAAGCGCAGATCGCCGAGCAATGTGGATACGGCATTTTCTCGGAGTGCGTTTGCAATGCGGGCCAACTCCAGTGAATCTGCCTTACGAATTCCTTCTGCAAGCACCTGCATGGCAACATATCCGTTAACCGAGTATGTGTCTGGATCTCGGTATTCCACAGCCTGGTACCCTTCGATCCACTGTGCATCGGCTACGTTCTGTGGGCTAGGTGCGAAGGCACTGACATACATCCCCTCCGCCGTGCCGTTGGATTCGTCGATAGTCGCCGCCAGAAAAGCGCCGTCGCTGGCAAGCATCGGCAGTGTAATGCCTGCATCCACCAGCGCTGCGCGCAGGTAGGGGGCTTCGATTTCGTAGCCGGCGTAGAAGATGGCGTCTGCGTTGGCGCTGCTTATCTGCTGCACCACAGTGGTGTAGTCGCTCTGTCCTTCGGCCACTTCGATACGCAGTGCCTCTGTTGCGCCATGTTCGCCCAATCGCTGCGCCAAGGAAGCGGCCAGCCCCTTGCCATAATCGGTGTCGTTGTGGATCACAGCTACGGATGTCGCGCCCATGCGCTCAGCCAGGAATTGGGCATCGACAGCGGCCTGTACAGCATCATTGGCGTTGACGCGGAAGAAGTGTGTATGTCCGCGCTCAGTCAAACTCTGCTCTGACGCTGTGGGGGTGATCACCACCAGCCCGAGGTCGCCATAGAGATCGAGCGTGGCGTCGGTCTGTCCACTGTTCAGGTGACCGATAACGCCAACCACACGGTCGCCGCCGGCGATGGCGCTGCGGATCTCGTCCACATTTGCCACGGCCACGTCGCTGTCCGACTCATCGTCTAGCGGACGGACGACGACGCGGTACCCAAGCAGGCCACCACTGCGGTTAATCTGCTCGGCTGCTAAACGCACACCGCCTAGCACCGTCTGCCCGCCATTGGCCTGAAAGCCGCTCAACGGTACCGCCACATAAACGATGACATCCCCGCGCGTCGGTCCACTGGCCTGGTTCGTACAGGCGGCGAGAATGAGAGGGATTATCGCAAGAATGAAAATGAAACGTTTGAGCATGGTCTTTCCTTGTGTGGTGACTGGTGATTGGTGATTGGTGATTGGTGATTTGAGTCTCGTCGAGGAGCTGGTCCCTACATTGGAAACAGTGGCTCAACAAGACCCAATCACCAATCCCTAATCACCAATCACCACCTATCCCAAACCTTCCGTCTGATAGTTATAAACCTCGTTGATGCTGTCCACCAGGTCGTTGAGGCGGTTGACCTGTTCCTGAATGTCGGCGCTGAGGCGTTCGGCCTTGCCACTGGCCACATCCTGGGCGTCGATGAGGCGCACCTGGCTGTAGATGGTGGCCAGTGCGGTGAGGCTCTGATCCATCTGCAACTGCGCCTGCCGCATGCGGGCGTCCAATGCCTGGAGTGCCGCCAATTGCTTTCGCTTTCCGTCGACGACTTGCTCGATCTGGCTCTTGGTTTCGGGGTTGCGTTCGGCGTTGACCCGGGCGATTAGTTGCTCGATTTCCTGGGGGACGTTCTGCCGTTCCTGGCGTAGCAGGCTGTCTTGGTTGTAGGCATCAAGGCGCAGCGCCAATTTGAAAACGTTGCTTACCCAGTCGCTTAACTGTTCGGCGGTGTTTTCCAGCCGATCTCGCATCAAACCGGGGCGTTGCTGTTGCACTGCCTGCTCGATGCGCCGTTGGTATTCGAGACCGCGGTTAACTTCATCTCGTAGCTTTTGATCGCGGATCTGACGCGGGTCGAACTCTTCTTGCATCAGGTCTACCAAAATCTTGGCATTGGCATCGCGGTCGGTAAGGCTGGAGTAGACGATGACGGCTACGCCAATCATGCCCAGCAGCGCCCAACCCCAGAGTGGCCAACCCGGCACCGGCCGCGGATAAAGCACCGTCAACATGAGTGCGCCGGCGATCAGCACCGCATTTTCCCAGCGGAAGAAGGCATATTGCAGGAGCATGCTCTTGGCGCGTTCCTGGAGTTCGGTGCGGGTGGAGGAGGTGCTCATTGTCATGGTATTCCTACCCGGGGTGACTGGTGATTGGTGATTGGTGATTGGGATCTTGTCGAGCAGCAGACCCGACATTGGAACCAATTTCTCGAAGAGATCCCAATCACCAATCACTAATCACCAATCCCTCCCTAAAAGTACGTCGAGATGATCCGATACAGCTCTTCAATATCTGTCTCGTCGGCACGCCGGAATTGACCGTTGCCGTCACGGGCAATCTCTTCCATCAGTTCCGCTTCGGCGTCGCCGCCGAAGGCAATCGTAAAGATGACCACCGGCGTGTTGTTGCTGCGTAGGGCGTTGCGCAGATCGTCGATGTTGTAGTAGCTGTCGTTTTCCTGGCCGTCGGTCATGACCACGATGGCATTGATGGCCTCGGTGTCGGCCAACCGTTGTAGATCGTCGTTGGCCTGCCATACGGCGTCGATGAGGGCGGTGTTGCCGTAGGCCTCCATGCTGTCGACCAGTTCGCTCATTTGCGCCCGTCCACTTTGGTTGACGCTACGTAGCGGTTCAAAACGCTTGACGCCGGAGCCGAATTCCACAATCCCCACCTGATCGCGGTCACCCTGGATCTGGCTGATGAAGGATTGTAGCGCTGTTTTGGTGAGCGCCATCTTTTCGCCTTCCATGCTGCCACTGGTGTCCACCACCAGGTAGACGTTGGTGGGGCGCTTGGTGTACCACCAGACGTTCTGGATCACGTCCACAACCGTGGCCGACGGGATCTGCAGGGTGGTGGCGGGCTGCCGCCAGTCTACCGCATCGGTGTTGGCGAATGGACTGCCCTCGGCGTCCAGCGCAATGTCGAGATCGGCAGGACGATACCCGGCGTCGAGGAAGGCACGCTGGCTCTCGGCGCTGTTTAGAAACTCGGAAAACGCATTAAAGGTGCGACGTTGGTTGTTAGTGACGGGCAATCGATCCGTGCTGCCCAGTTCAAGCAATGCCAGCGGGTGATCCGTCCACAATGTGCCTTCGGCTGGGTAGATGGCCACCAACCGGTTTCCGCGGCGCTGTGTATTCCACTGGATGACTGTCTGTTCCTGGGCTACAAAGGCGTCGAGGAAATCCTGCCCTTCCTCGGCCAGGCGCTCGATGATCACCTCTTCGCCTTCGCCGTAGAAGCGCACAGTCGCTTCCACCGCGCGGACGTAGTCGAGCACGTCCTGACGGGTGGCGATCTCTTCGGTGAGTCCGCGGGTGAGGCCGGCGCCGGCGTAGAACTCGGCCAGTGTGGCTAGTAGGCCGGCGGCATGCTGTGTGCTGGGGTGATTCCACTTGAAATTCGGGTCTTCGGTGGCCTTGCGCTGAATCTCTCCCCAGCCCACCGGCTGATCGGGCCAGCCCAGATCGCGGGCTGTCCCTTCCCACGCCGCCAGGACAATGGGGCTGATGGCAAAGCGTACCGCTTCACCCACGCGACGGGGAGAAATGTCCCCGGCTTCGGCTTCCTGCATCTGCGCCCAGCGTTGGTCGATTTGATTGAGCCAGATCGAACTGTCCGGTGCGATGGCCTGGAAGCGGGGTTGCTCGAGGCTTTGTTCCACAATCTCTTCCGGCGTCAGCGGCGTAAGGACAACGCGCATCGTCTGGCCGTCGGGCGTCTGAAGTCCACGGCTGTTGAAGACTTCCACCCGGCTGGCCAGGGTTGGGGCCATGACGGGGGCCACTGCCAGTGTCAACTCGGCGCTGTTCGGATCCCAGGAGAAGCCCTCTTCCTCTGTGATTTCGGGCGAATCGCTTTGGAAAACGTTGAGGACCTGTTGCCCGATAGTGACGGCTGCCACACCACAAATGCAGGTGGCGAAGAGCAACACCCCAATACCGATAACAATGACGCGCCAGTTTTGCGGACGCCGATTACGTGAACGTGAATTGCTCATATTGTGTGCCTCACTGGGCGACATTCAGGTCGTACCAACGCAGCAGCGCCAGCAGGACGTCCCGGTTGGGCGAACGCATGGCGGTGGTACGTGGCACAACCGGCTGGACACCCTGATCCGCCCATCTGACGAAGAGACTCTCGTCGTTGGCGGTGACGGCGACATCGGCGTTGGCCGGGCGTAGACCAAAGGCCAGGGCTTCTTGCTGCTGTGCTTCGTCGAGCAGGAAGCGTTGAAATTCCAGCGCAGCGTTCTTCTCCAGCGCACTTGTCTCCGGTCCTACCCAAACGGTGAAAGGGAAATCAAACCAGGTGACAAATTCGGGATAGTAGATGCGCAGCGGATCTTCCCAGCGGGTGAGGATGCCCTGCATGTTCTGCAACAGGTCGCTTTCGAGTAACTGGCCGCCGTCGCCTACGCTGTAGCCGAAGAGGGCGAAGTCTTCTGCGGTGTAGGAACTACCGCCGCTGATGTTGGTGACGGCGTTCATCAACTCGGCCAGCCATGCCTGGAATTCGGGATCCGTGATGTCCTCGACGCCGATGTCGGTGCGGTTGTAGTAAGCGCCGGCCGCTGCAATCATGGCGGCTAGACCGCCTACGTTTTTGCTTGGATCAGGAACGGCCAGTTTGAAGTAGCCCCAAGCCGGGTTGCCGCCTAATTCGGGCCAGCCACCAGGCGCAACGGCGGCATCGTGGATTGTTGACCAGTTGACGTCGCCGAACTCGTTTTCAAGCACTTCGGCGCGGCTGGCGTAGATGCCCCACGTAAAGAGACTGATGGCAATGGGGCGGGCGCGGTATTGACCGTCCGTTAGGAAGACATCGCGGCCCAACCGTTCTTTGTAGGCGGCGTTAGCCAGCTCCACAAGATAACGGCTGTCAGGAATCCATGCCGTGGGGAAGTCGCCCAGCGCGGCACGTTCTTCTTCGGTAAGGTCCTCGGGGCGAACGTTGGCTGGGAGTGCGCCAAAATCGTTGCGATCCCAGCGGCCCAGGGCCGTGAGCCCATCCATGGCGATAACCTCCACCGTCACCACAGAGCCTTCGACGGTGCGTTGGGCAGCGTTGAAGGCTTCGGCGGCGGCGCGCACCCAAGGTTCTACGGGCAGCGCCGTGATCACACGTACTGTCACCTCTTCGGGGCGGTCTACGGTGAGGGCGGTATCCACGTCCGTGCCGGTGACGCTACGCCAGATCAACGTGGCGGTCACGATGACCAGGGCAACGGCGATAATTGATACAAAGAGCCAGCGCGTTCGATTCATAGGTCTTCTCGTTTTGTAGGCCGGAAACCTCGGTCGGGTAATGCGTAATGCGTGATGCGTAACTCAGAAGGTTCGCTCGGATGATTTTGGGTTAGTCGATTGCTACTTGGTATTGTTAGGGTTCTGCTTTGGATAATGCCGGATCAGGGTCAAAGGGCAGTGGATCGGGCCAGGGTTCGGCGGCACGACGTTCCAATGAACGGTTTTCGACGTTGGGAATGCGGGTGAAGCCAAATTGTTCATACAAACCATGGGCGTCGCGGGTGAAAAGCATCCACTTGCGCACGAATTGCAGTTCGGGGTGTGCCAGCATTGTCTGCACCAACCATTTACCCAATCCGCGTCCCTGGTATGATTCCAAAACAAAGACGTCTGCCAAATAGGCGATGGCTGTGAAATCGGTAATCACACGCGCATAGCCCACCTGATCTTCTCCAGTGTAGACGCCGAAACAAAGCGAATTTGTCGCCGCCCGTTCCACCACGCCCCTCGGCACCCCTGGCGACCAGTACGAGCGCTGCAAATAGCCGTGGACCACGTCAAAATTAAGCCGAGCCGGGTCGGTGCTGATGATGAAACCGTCTCGTGTCACTTCAAAGAGTCTATTCATCGGCGAATTATATCGGAAATTGGTCGAGTCAGTGCCTGGCACGGGTAGACTTTGGTTCTTAACATCAAGAGATTCTACCCCGTGCCAGGCACTGACGGGGCGTCGTGGCAACTTGCCCACAGCCACGCTATTCCTCTTCCGTCACCGGCGGGATATCCACAGCGTCGACGCCCAGGCTCTGCATCGTCTCTGTAAAGGACTCGCCCAGTTCGAGCCGTATGTAGAGCGGTCGGGGTTCGTCGGGCAAGTAGAGAAAGATGTTCTGGCCTTGTTCCTGGATCAGGATGCGTTCAATTTCGCCGCGCTCGATACGGGCGGCGGCGTCTTGGGTGGTGATCACTTCGTCCTCTTGCGGGAGGATGCTTCCTGCCCAGTGGACCATCAGGGTGAATGCCAGCAGCAACGCGGCCAGCGCCAGGACGAAAATTACGACAAAGCGCTTGCTACTCATGCCGGTGAAACTGTCGATTTCTACCATGTTGTTTGATTTCGTTTTGTGTAGCGCGTATACCAGTTTTGTCTATGAACCAACCATTGTTCGCCGGAATGTTGGGTTATCACCAAGCCAGTTAAAGCTACATTGTCTGTGGCAAGACAAGGTGATAACCCAACCTACGAGCTTAACGTTCGTCCGTCGTTCGTCGTTGGTCGTTCGTCGTTGGTCGTCCGTCGCCCGGCTACTCAGTTACGCCCAACTTCTTGCGCCGTTCGGCTAGCTGGTTGTTGATGGCGCTGCGGTCGAGGACACGGTCCATTTCTTCGTCGAGACTCTTGGCGCGCATTTCGCTGGCAGCAGAGGCCTTGTCTAGGCGGGCGTAGATGCTCTGTGCGATGCGGTTGATGTCGCTGTCGCCCACGCCCATGAGATCGTCTAGGCTCTTGATGGCTTTGACGGTGGTCTCTTTGCTCTTGGCCAGTTCGAGTAGGGCCACCAGTTCCTCGCGCTCCTGTTTCATGGTCTGCAAGCGAGCTTCGAGCTTCACCTTGGCGCTCAGCAACTTGTCGAATTCATCTTTCTGGCGGACCAATTGCTCCTGGTAGGTGGCAACCAAACGTTGCGTACTGTTGAGCCTGCTCTGCATGGCGGCGGCCAGAGCTTCGTTGCCTTCAACCAGGAAGGCGTCAATAGCCTTGTCCTGTTCGTCGGCCTTCTGCTCAAACTCGTGTACCTTGCGCTGAATCGAGCGGACTTCACCACCGATGGTTGCGGCGGCGTCTTCAAGATCGGCCAGGTTGTTCTCTACCTGGCGAATGTACTGGTCGATGACGGCGGGGCTGTTGCTCTGCAACGCCTGGTCGATGATGCTGTGTAGGTTGGCCGAAATCAGTGTTGAGACTTTTTCGAGAAGCGAAGCCATGTGTTCCTCCTAATGAAAGGTTCTTGGGAAACGTTTTTGTCGATGCAGTTTGTAGTTTGTAGATGTAGATAGTAGTGGATGTAGATAGTAACAGTATCGGGCGTGACAACCGTTGGCTTACTTCCCGTTGCAGAATCGCCCTCACTTACGCCTTCTAACTGTGCCTTCTAGCACTACCGTCTGACACTACGATATTGAGCCGATTTGGTTGCCGTTCTGATCAGTGTATGCGTAATTCGGTGCATGCGTAGTGAAGTATAGCGGCACACTCGTCAGGAATGTTGACACAATGCCGACATTGGCGCCGACGATTGGCTGACAAGAAGTCCCTCCGTCATTCTTTCGCCATCGCCTCTGCCACTATCTGCAAAATCGCCGGCACGTCGTCGCGGAGACCGCTGCTGCGGAATCCCATGATCTGGAGGAGATCGTCTTCGCTGCTGGGGGCGGTTTGTGAGATGGTTTTGAGCAAGCCATTGGCGGCAACCAGGTAAGGTTTGCCTCGCTCACGCACTGCAATCTTCTGACGAAGTTCCTGCATTTTCATGTAGATGCGTCGTTCGGCTTGCGCCGAGACAGCGCGGGCGGCAACTGCTGCTTGTTTACGCTCGGCGGTGATGCCTTCGGCATCTTCTCTGGCTTTTTCCTCGCGTTGGGTTGTAAGGAGCACTTCGTCGTCCTCACCCGCAGGGGTAAGTTTGATAAGATCGAGGATCACATTGCCATAACGTTCCAGCCGTTGCGCACCCATGCCGGACATCTGCGCCAACTCTTCCATCGACTGTGGGTGCCCTTCGGCGATACGGAACATGAGATCGTTGCCCATGACCACGTAGGTGGGCACACCATGTTCATCTGCTGTACGCCGACGCCAGTTGTAGAGCGCCTTTTGCAGCGCTGTGTACTTTTCGCCTTCAGGCTTCGCCTCGGCTTCGCCCTCCACTACTTCGGGGGCGGCGCCGGTTGGATCGGCCAGATTCGGGTGTTCGGCCAACCATGCCTCAGCCACGGTACGTCCTTTAAGCGTCGGCGCCAGGACAGGATAGCCGCTGCGTTCGTACTGGCGCAGCATCTTCTGGTTCACCAACTCGTCGATGAATTCGATTACTGTGCTTTCGCCCAACGCGATTAGGCGGCCATGATGGCGGCATTCATTGGCCGCTACCGGCGCGCGCAGGCTGCCGACCAAAATGCGTGCCAGCCCGCCACGACCCACCGGCTTGGGCGAACTGACCAGACAATCGAGGATCATCGGCTCGATGTCGGCGTCGTCGGGGATGGGGTGATCCGGGCGGTCGAAGTGTGGAATTTCGGGGCGGATGCCGGTACAATTGTCGCACACGTCGCACTTGGTACGCGGTGGGCTGCCGAAGTGGGCGCTGATGAAACCATGCCGGCAGCTTTCCGCCGTGGCATAGCCCACTACATCGTCGATGCGCCGTTGCGAAAGCGCCTGCGACTGGCCAATCAGCAATTCCAGCCGTTCGCGTAGGTCGGCGGCGCGGTGGGGCATGTTGATCGACATCTCGCGCTTGCTGCCGCGCACCGAAAACACACCCGCCGACTGCCACGCCAGCAAGCGCTGTTCCGTCTCCAGCACCGGCCAATCCATGCCTTCTGCAATCGACTCGGTGGTGAATGTGCTTTTGCCTTTGGGACGTAAATTTAATTTGCGCAACAATCGCGCCAACTCAGGATCGGCATCGCTCAACTTGCGCACCGTTCCTTCTTTGCCCACATAGGAAATCTCTACTTCGCGGGGCAGATCGAAGCTGCGTGTCAACAGGCCAGCGCGTTCTAGCAAACTCACGGCCACGCGCACTTCCGTCTCATCGGCGTTGAGGACCTGTTCCAGCCGGTAGGTGTTGACTGTGCCTTCGGCGCCGGTGAGCGCATCTGGGTCGAATTCTCCGCTGTCTGCAGCGGCGTTAGGCGCTTCTGCCAGAGAGGAAACACCTAATTGTGTTGCCACCGCGGCGTAGACCTTCTCTAAGAATGCAAGATCGTACTCATCCGCCTTTGCCCAGCGCCGCAGGTTGGCCCAGTCGTTTCCACTGTAGAAGAGGACACATTGGGCCGGTTTGCCATCACGCCCGGCGCGGCCGGCTTCCTGGTAGTAGGCGGCCAGGCTGCGCGGCGGGTGAAAGTGCACGATAAAACGGATGTCGGATTTGTCGATGCCCATGCCGAAGGCCACCGTTGCCACCACCACGCGCGTCTTGTTTGCCATGAAGCGGTCCTGTACCGCGCCACGATCACTGAGCCCGGCGTGATAGGCTTCGGCAGAGATACCTTCTTGACGCAATGTCAGAGCAATGGCTTCACACTTGCGTCGCGAATTGGCGTAAACGATGCCGCTGCCGTCGTTTTCCTTCACAAATTTGAGCAGCGCCGCCATTTTTTCTTCGTCGTTGAGGAACTTGATAGCCGACAGGTGCAGATTGGAGCGAAAAATGTCGAGAGAGACGACCTGTGGACGTTTGTGTGCTCGCTCTGACAGGGTGGCGTCGTTGCTCAGGTTGTCGAGGATCTCGTCGCGCACGCGGGGCGGCGCGGTGGCGGTCATGGCCAGCGCGGGTGGGTTGTCCAATTCCTCGCGCGCCTCTTGAATAAAGAGATAGTCGGGGCGGAAGTCGTGGCCCCAAAGGCTCACACAGTGGGCTTCGTCCACAACAAAGAGGCTGAGGCCGGCGTCGCGCAGTGCCCGTAAGAAAGGACGCTGCCGCAGCCGTTCGGGCGCTGCGTAAATTAGTTTGTATTTGCCCTGGGCTACGCCTTCGAGCCGTTCCTGCATTTCGGCGTCGGTGAGGGTGCTATTGATGAAGGTTGCCTTGGCCTGGGCAGCGGCGGGCAGACCTTCCACTTGATCTTTCATGAGGGCGATGAGTGGACTGATCACCAGGGTGGCTTTGGGTAGGACGAGCCCCGGCAGTTGGTAGCAGAGCGATTTGCCTGCGCCGGTAGGCATGACGGCCAGCACCGAATCGCCGCGCAAAATCGAGGCGATGATCTCCATCTGTCCTTGGCGGAGATTGGTGAAGCCGAAGTTGCGGATGGCGGCCAGTTTTACTTCGCGCTCTTCTTCTCTACTGACTGTAATCCGCTCGGGGCCGCTGAGCGCGTTGTAAATGTGATCAATATCGCCGCCGCCTTCAACCAGGCCGATAATGGGCTGCATGGCGGTCTTGAGCGCATCTTCGGCGAGGATGCGCTGCCGTTCCAATTCCAGGCCGGCGGCGTCGGCACTCTGGCTGTTGCCCAACATCTGGTGGATCCCCTGCAAGCCGCGCAGGAGGTCTGCGTCGGTGCCGGGGGTGATGCCTGCGCCCAATCGTTGCAGCCATTGACGTGCTGTGGCGTCCTCACCGTGGCCGAGGGCCAACTGTGCCAGGGTCAAAGTTGCCAACAGGTTGCCGGGCCGGTCGGCCAGGAATTTCTCAAGCAACTGCCGCGCCCGCTCAAAGCTGCCGATGGCGGCGAAGACTTCGGCAGCAGTTGTCACCGCGACAGGACGGGTGGCGTGCGCAGTGACGATATCCTCGGCGACGGCGCGCGCCGCGTCTACGTGCTCTGCACCAAGCAGTGCACGTGCTTCCATCGCCTGACTTTCAATGGTGGTACTGCGCCGCTGACGCTGTTCAATCGCCTCAATGGCTTTGGTGTAGTTGTGGGCGCGCAGGTGGATCTGTGCTTCTCGATCCAAAAATTGAAGCAGCGGGCCGTGGGCGGTGCGGTAGAGGGAAATCAGGCGGAGCACTTCGTTGGGGTTTCCCCACAGCGCCAAATAATCAAGCAATTGGTCGCGCACTTCTGGTGGAAGGGCAATCGCCTGCTCTTCCGTAAGATGCATGACGCTGAGCAGAGAACGGGTAACTCTGTTTGTTTCAGTCATAAGATTGAACGGCTTTGGCCTGGAACGACATTGTGAAACGACATTGTGAAACGACATTGTGAGTTGGCTCAGTGTTGCTCAAGTTTTCGTATAATATGAACGTATGGTTTCATGTCCAGTATAGCATGCGCTCCCGGTTCCGGCCAACGATTCGACCAGAGATAGCGTCACCTATCACCGACTACCTATCATTTTGTACCCGGAGCGTGAGCCTAATTGTTTGACGCGCTGATTGCTCTGCCCTATAATGTCGCATCAACCAGTTGAACACCCCATATCGTCGCTGGTCAAACTTCCAGACAGGAGAAGATCTCGGGATGAAGCGCATTGTCATTACAGGCTTAGGGGCGATGACCCCTGTTGGCAATGATCCGGATAGTTTCTGGGCGAATCTCGTTGCCGGGAAATCTGGCGCCGGGCCTGTGACCCTCTTCGATCCGCAAGATATGCCGTTCAATATTGCTTGTGAAGTGAAAGATTTTGACGCGCAATCATTTATGGATAAGAAGTTAGTGCGCCGCACCGCGCGTTCGACCCAGTTCGCTATCGCTGTAGGCAAGCAGGCGTTGGCCGATAGTGGTCTCGCCATTACCGAAGAAAACCGCGACGACATCGGTGTGATGATGGCGACGGGTGGTGGTGGTATCACCGAAATTGAATATGCTTCTATCGAAATGACAAAAGAGAGCTGGAAAACGGTGGGGCCGTTTGTGGTGCCCATCTTCATGGCCAACGCGGCAAGCTGCCTTGTGTCCATGGAACTGGGCGCGCGTGGACCGGTGATGACCAGTACAGCCGCCTGCGCCAGCGGTCATTACTCGATTTTAGAAGGCTACCATGTGCTCCAACGCGGCGAAGCGAACGTGATGATTGCCGGTGGCACCGAGTCGGCCATTTCTATGCTAACCTTTGCTGCCTTTGGCCGCATGGGGCCGCTCTCTAAGCGTAGCGACACACCGGAATCGGCGTGCCGTCCTTTTTCAGTGGATCGCGACGGATTTGTCAGTGGCGAGGGCGCAGCAGCGGTAATCCTTGAAACAGAGGAACATGCCAAAGCCCGTGGCGCCAGAATCTACGCCGAAGTCCTCGGTGGCGCATTGACCGGCGACGCCTACCACATTACGGCTCCTGATCCGAGCGGGGCTGGCGCCACCCGCGCCATTGAACGAGCGCTTCGCTACTCGCATCTACAACCTGCCGACATCGACCTGATCCTTGCACATGGTACGGGCACCGTCCTTAACGACGAGGTGGAAGGATTGGCGATTCGGCGCGTCTTCGGCGAAGTCGATCCGCAACCCCGTGTCACCAGCATCAAGAGCATGATCGGCCATTCACTGGGCGCTGCCGGTGCACAGTCGGCTGTTGCGGCCATCTGCGCGTTACGCTCCGGCACCATCCCCCCCACCGTCAATTACACCCCCGACCCGGCGCTAGGTGTCAATGTGGTTGGCAATGAGCCCGTTCACGGGTTGGATCTCAAACATGCCATTGTCAACGCCTTTGGCTTCGGCGGACAGAACGTCGTCGTCGCCTTCGGTCGCTATGACGGGTAAAAACTTCTGCCCCGCCCCGCGGAGGACCTCCTATGTCTGTCTCTAATCGTGATTGGGAACGGGACGTGATTCGTTATCCCGACCCAGCGGTGGAAGCGCTCGATTCGCGTTTCGACCGGTACAAGTTGGGCAGCGCCGCCGTGGAACGGATCTGGACCGGTGCACGCTGGGCGGAAGGGCCGGTCTGGTTTGGCGATGGGCGCTTTCTGCTGTGGAGCGACATCCCCAACAACCGCATCCTGCGCTGGTGTGAGGAAAGTGGCGTGGTGACCGTCTTCCGCAACCCGTCCAACTACTGCAACGGGCATATCCGCGACCGCCAGGGCCGCTTGGTGACCTGCGAACACGGGACGCGTCGCCTCACCCGCACCGAGTACGACGGCTCGATTACCGTCCTCATGGACAGCTTCGAGGGCAAACGGCTCAATGCGCCCAACGATGTCGTCGTCCACACCGACGGCAGCATCTGGTTCACCGATCCCGGTTACGGCATTTTGATGAACTATGAAGGCTACAAGGCCGAGGCCGAACTACCCACCAATGTCTACCGCATCGACGGGCAGACGGGGGAAGTGACCGTCGTCGCCGACGACTTTGTACGCCCTAACGGTCTCTGCTTCTCGCCGGATGAGCAACTCCTCTACATTGTGGACACCGGCCGCTCACACAACCCTGACGGCCCATCCCACATCCGCGTCTTCGACGTCATCGACGGGCGGCGGCTCGCCAATGGCCGTGTCTTCGTAGACATGTCCCCCGGCGGTGGTGACGGCATCCGCTGTGATGTCGACGGCAACGTGTGGGCGGCGGCCGGTTGGGCCGGCGAGGGCTTCGACGGTGTCCACTGCTACGCGCCCGACGGCACCCGCATCGGCCAGATCCATCTCCCCGAACCCTGTGCCAATCTCTGCTTTGGCGGTCAACGCAAAAACCGTCTCTTCATGGCTGCCAGCCAGTCGATCTATGCGGTGTATGTGGAGACGCAGGGCGCGTAGGATTTGCGATTTAGTCAATCGTAAATCGTCACACTGCCCGCGCCTTGGTCAATACGGATGTTTAAGGTCACGTCTGAACTGCCGTAGGCGTCGTTGGTGTAGATGTTGCCGTCGACACGCAGGCCGCGGACATTGACATCACCCAGACCACTGTTGATTTCGAGCCGCACGCCCACATCTTCGGGGATGGCAAGATCGATGCTGCCCAGTCCACCGCGAATTTCAGCGTTTAGATCGGCGTCCCAGTTGCCGGAAAGGTCGATGGAGACGCTGCCTGCGCCGGCCTCAAACTCGAAGCTGTCGATGCGTCCGCCATCGAGTTTGACGGCACTATCACCGAGCCCGGCGCGTATGCGAATGCGCTCCATCTCCTGCCGGCCAACTTGCACGTTGATCTGCCCGGCGCCGGAGTTGATGTCGAGGTCGGTCAGCGTCACATCGCTGAGGTCGATCTGGCTGTCACCGAGGCCGAGGTTCATCTGAATGGCCAGTGGCACGTCATTGCTCAACTGGAGATCCCATCGGCTGATGACGTTGCCCATGGGCAGTGTATTGATGATATCTCGCTTAAGTTCCACATCGAGTCTACCAACGCCACTGTTGACGCGATAGTCGACGCGAGGCTCCAATTGATCCAAATTGAAGCTGAATTCGCCGTTGAAAAGGCCGTCTGCGCCACCACGCACCGTCAAATCTTGGATACCTGGGCTAATGTTGACGTTGACGCGCTCCGCACCTTGTGCGTCAACGCTTTCGGTGACGGTTTGCAGTTCGCCGGTACGTGTAAAAGGGCCCACACACGCGGCCGTCGCCAGAACGACCAGCAAAAGGGTGGCACCGATAGATCTGCTGATTGGGGTAAAAATTCGCATACATTGCTCACTTTCGTGCTAGGGGGATGGACGCAAAGTTTCGTTGCATGAGGAATTCTTGTTTCCAATCCTAGCAACAGGCGCCGGTATGCACATCCATCTTTCGCGATGAGCAGGTCATGCAGATTGTGGGGAATGTACGGAGGCAAAAGGCGGAGCAGGGTCGGGCAAATGACGTAGAAAACAAAACTTGGCGGGTTTTGTGTGATCCGCAAAGTCAGTGCCAGGCACACCCCAAGCGCAATCTCGTTGACGAATCAACACGTGGGGTGTGCCTGGCACTGACGGGACGACCACGCAGGTCGCCAATCTCTACATGAATCCGGTAATCAGGGCCACACCCACAGCGATCAACAAACCCGTGACAATGAATGTCAACGCACCGTTGCGGAACTTGGTGGCATCGACCGGTGCTTTGCGACCGAGCACCCAGCCGACGTGCATCACAGCGATGGCAACCAGCATGATTGCAGGATGTTCCATCATTTGGATGCGGCGGAAACCTGCTTCAAGCTGATCGTAGTACGGCTGCATCGGCAGCATGCCCCACACTACCAGGCCCAGCACCAACTGAATGTCTACAGTAATCGTGGTGAATAGACCAAGCCGACGATCCAAACCCGTCCACTGTCCTTTTTGTAGCCAGCCAATGACATACTTCACAATCACAGCAGCCAACAGTAAAAACACAAGATAACGCCAGCCCGAGTGGGCTTCTCTGAGAATGGTGTACAGATCCATTGGGTTCGGGGTACCTTTCTACGTTGAATAGGTTTGATAATTGAAAGAACAGATTAGACCAGAAATGCCAGCATTGTACCATAAGCCGGCCATTGACCGGCGATCCATCATCCCATTTACACCAATTCGCCCAACGTTCGTGTCCGTCGTCGGTCGTCGGTCGTCGGTCGTCCGCCGTCTGTCGTCCTCTTAAATGCATCCCAAATCCTCTTGAAATGGACCTTTCGTACACTGTCTGATACACTGGTTTCGCTCTAACCC
This sequence comes from bacterium, assembly GCA_016124945.1. Taxonomy (GTDB): domain Bacteria; phylum Chloroflexota; class Anaerolineae; order Caldilineales; family Caldilineaceae; genus RI-153. The sequence goes on from WGMT01000044.1 coordinate 88,606, forward strand.
TGACGGTTATCTGTATATTCTTGCCCTGGGGACAACGATCCGTCGACCATCTCTGATTCGAATCCACGCTGCCTATTTTACTCATGAAACAGTCAAACGTCGCTCGAAAATTACAAGGCCAGGTGGCGATAATCACCGGTGGAGGCCGTGGCATTGGCGCGGCATCTGCCTTGATGTTGGCACAAGCCGGGGCTGCCGTGGTCCTTTCTGCGCGTAGCGAAGATGAGATCGAAGCCGTCGCCGCACAGATCCGTGGCAATGGCGGCAGAGCGGTGGCTGTCGTCGGAGATGTCAGTGATGTGGAGCAGGTAGAGGAAATCGTCGAGTCTGCCCTCACCGAATATGACCGTGTCGATATCCTCGTCAATAACGCCGGCATCATCTGGCCCGTAGACGAAGCCGCCTACGCCGACGCCGACGAGTGGACCTACAACATCCACGTCAACCTGGTTGGCCCCTACTTGATGGCGCGCAATGTGCTGCCGCTGATGATTGAGCAGGGCAGTGGGCGCATTTTAAACATCACCAGCGGCGCGGCCAACCACGTCATCCCAGGGTGGAGCGCCTACTGTACCGCCAAGGCCGGCCTCAATATGATGACCCAGGCCCTGGCCACCGAAATGGCTGCCAGCGGCGTGAAGATCAACGCCCTCAGCCCAGGCATGGTCGATACCGAAATGCAGGCCGACATTCGCAGCGTTGACTTTGAAGAGAGCGGCCTGGATTTTCAGCGTTTCCATCAAGCATTTCAGGCAGGACAACTGCGTAGCCCTGAAGAGGTGGCCCGTATGATCTATTGGATCGTCGGCCCGTGGGGACGCAACGCCAACGGCAAAATCTTCGAAGCAGGCGACACCGCCTGGACTTCACAGATCGAGAAAGACATTCCCCTCTAATCGGCAACAGCCCCCAGTGGGCATCAGAATCACAAATGGAGAATCCAAATGGCCTACCAAAAAATCCAGGTGCCCGCCAAGGGCGAGAAAATCACCATCAAAGACGGCGTCTTGCAAGTGCCCGACAACCCCATCGTCTGCTTCATTGAAGGCGACGGCACCGGTGTCGACATTTGGGCCGCCAGCCAGCCCGTCCTCGATGCAGCGGTGAAGAAGGCGTACGGTGGCAAGCGCGAAATCGTGTGGATGGAAGTCTACGCCGGCGACAAGGCCAACGAAGTGTACGGCGAAACCGTCTGGCTACCCGAGGAGACCCTGGACGCTATCGACGAGTACCTGGTGGCTATCAAAGGTCCGCTCACCACACCTGTAGGCGGCGGCATCCGCAGCATCAACGTCGCCCTGCGCCAGCGTCTCGACCTCTACGCCTGTGTGCGTCCTGTGCAGTATTTCGACGGTGTCCCCAGCCCGGTGAAGCGCCCCGAACAGGTGGACATGGTGATCTTCCGCGAGAACACCGAAGACATCTACGCCGGTATCGAGTTTGAAGAAGGCACTGAAGAGGTCGAAACCTTCAAGAAGCTCCTGAAAGAATCATTCCCCAAGGCGTATGACAAAATCCGCTTCCCCGACACAGCGGGCCTTGGCATCAAGCCTGTCAGCCGCGAAGGGACAGGGCGCATTGTCCGCTCCGCCATTCGCTACGCCCTGGACAACAACCGCAAGAGCGTCACCCTGGTGCACAAGGGCAACATCATGAAGTTCACCGAGGGCGCATTCATGAAGTGGGGCTACGAAGTCGCTGCCGAGGAATTCGGCGCTGTTCCCCTGGATGGCGGTCCCTGGCACAAACTGCCCAACGGCCTCATCATCAAAGACGTCATCGCCGACGCCATGCTCCAGCAGATCCTGACGCGGCCTTCGGAATACGAAGTGCTCGCCACGCTCAACCTCAACGGCGACTACATCAGCGACGCCCTGGCGGCTCAGGTGGGCGGCATCGGCATTGCGCCCGGCGCCAACATCAACTACGAAACGGGCCGCGCCATCTTCGAAGCCACCCACGGCACTGCGCCCAAGTATGCCGGCCAGGACAAGGTCAACCCGTCCTCAGTGATTTTGAGCGGCGAAATGATGCTGCGCCACATGGGTTGGAACGAAGCCGCCGATCTCATCCTCCAGTCTACCAGCAAAACCATCAGCCAGAAGACCGTCACCTACGACTTCGCCCGCCTCATGGACGGGGCCAATGAAGTGAAGTGTAGCGAATTCGGCCAGGCGCTGATCGAAAACATGTAGATTCCTTAGGGGAGACCGGCACGCACACCTGTCTCCCCCTTTTTGATCTGGGTGATTAGTGATTGGTGATTAGGCTGTCGATTGGCGAACGAATGGATGTTCCAGGATCTCATCGGGTACATGGACATGTAAACTCACACACGTATTCCGAGACCTAATCACCAGTCACTAATCACCAGTCACTAATCACCCTCTGCTCCACTAGATGAATTGTGTATTTGATTCACCGTGAACGAATGTGCTAGAGTAAATCAGTGGTTCCTTGTTGTACGGCAAGCGCTGTGGCTTGTCGATCACGAGCAGAAGGGTTCCTGGCACGCGTGTCTTCCCGTCTTCAGTCAAATGGCAAATTAACACCAACTGCGCCGGTTTTCGATCTTCGATCCTTGCCGGTTAACGCTGCTTTGCGCCCGCCGCAACCACTACGCGGCGGTTACCATGTAAATCTGTTGGGGGAGGGTACTGTCACCTTTGTTTTGCGCGCCCCCTTCAAGCCTTTCGTGAGCCTGGTGGGCGATTTTAACGGCTGGAACAGCCGCTCCAACATCATGTCCAGCGAAGGCGAAGGCATCTGGTGGACGACGATTCCCCATCCTGGCGCCACCCGTTACGGCTTCTACGTTGCCATTGACGAACAATCCCATGCCTGGATCGGCGATCCCTACGCCTACGAAGTCCACTGGGACGAGACAGGACCGTGGGCCTATCTGCCGGCGCAAGAGGTCCTGGCACAACGACAACAATTTGCCTGGGATGATGCGTCCTGGCAGACGCCGGCGTTGCGCGATCTGGTGATCTATGAACTGGGCGTACGTGATTTCGGCGGACGTTGGGTGAGCAATCAACCTCAATTCGGTGGCTTCCAGGATGTCATCGAGCGGCTCGATTATTTGGCTGATCTTGGTATCAATGCTATCGAGCTGATGCCTGTACAGCAGTTCCCCGGTGAATCGAGTTGGGGCTATAATCCCGTCTTCTACTTTGCTCCTGCCCGTAGCTATGGCACCCCTGATGAGTTCATGCGATTGGTGGATGCTTGTCACCGCCGCAACATCGCTGTGATTCTCGATGTTGTCTTAAACCATGTGTGGGGTGATCATCCCTACTACCAGATTTACCCACCCATGTACGGGCCGAAAGGCGAGTGGTTACCTGATCTCAACCCGTTTTTTCACCACACGCCGTCATCGATAAATATGTGGGGTGGGGTGGATTGGGATCACTTTGTGGGTGAAACTACCGCCTATTTCCAGGATATGATCCGATACTGGTTAGAGCAATATCATCTAGACGGCTTCCGTTTTGACTGGGTGGGTGGTGTGGACTATGACAGCCGCAACCCTATGAACCCGGGGTTTGATCCGTATCACGGTATTGCGTCTGTTTGCTGGGCTGCACGTCAAGCCAAGCCGGATGTGATCCTGGTTGCGGAGTATTGGCCGCTGGGTGGCACCCATCCCGACAAGAGCGCCGCCAAGTTGGTGCACGAAACGGAAATGGACGCGGTTTGGAACGGGCTGTTTCATCATACGATGGACGATCTACTCGTTCAACGTTGGCAGTGGGAAGAACGCGACATCTTCCGTGCCATCGGCGGCTTTCGCGACCAGGGCTTTGGATCCGCTGATCAGGTGATCAACTATTCGTGTAGCCACGACGAAGTGCGTCCTGTTCACGAAGTGCTTTTTTACGCTCGGCAGCACATCGTCAAACCCGACGCTTTTTCGTGGACAGATGTAGCGCTGCGCAAAGCGATGGTGGGCCTGATTGCACTGATGGCGGCGCCGGGTGTGCCGATGCTGTGGATGGGTGAAGAGTATGGTGAGGATCTGCCGCGCACCATTGATTTCCTGCCGCTCAAATGGGACAAGCTTCAAATTGAGCCTTTCCGCACCCATTTTGAAATTGTGCAACGGTTGATCCAGGCGCGGCGAAAACATGCCGGCTTGCGTAGTGATCACATCGAGTTTCTGGCTGATGACTTTGCAGCCACTCAGGTGATACGCTTTCACCGTTGGGATACTGCCTTCGGTGATGAAGCAATGGTTGCGCTCAATTTCGGCAACGTTTCCCGTTCTACGTCGTTGCCTTTTGGGGCCGACGGCACCTGGCAGGAAGTAGTGTCGGGCAAGTTGCACTACGTGAAGAACCAAAAGCGTTCTTTCACCCTGGAACCGTGGTCCGGCCGGCTCTACGTACCGGCTTAACCATTTTTTTCTTTTTATCTACCTAATTCTGAGGAGGCTCCATTGCAAGCTCAAAGGGTTCTTCCAACAGGGCTATTGGGTCTTACCAATTCGACGATTGGTAAGAAGGTGATCATGGCCGTCACCGGCCTGGTCTGGATCGGGTTTGTTGCGTTCCACATGTATGGCAACCTGAAGGTTTTTCAGGGTGCTGAGTATTTTAATCATTATTCAGAGGGGCTGCGTGAGTTAGGGGGGCCGATTTTCGGTTATGCGCATCTACTCTGGGTGGCGCGCATCGGCTTGATCGTGACGATTGTGTTGCATGTATGGGCGGCAGTGTCGCTCTACCGGAGGGCGGCGAAGGCACGTCCTCGGAGCTATGAAATGCAGCGAACGGTGCAGGCAAATTATGCCTCTATTACCATTCGCTACGGCGGTCTTGTGATTTTTCTCTTTATTCTTTTTCATCTTATGCATCTGACTTGGGGGGTTCCCGGTGTTCACAATTCGTTTGTCCACGGGGATCCGTACGCAAACGTGGTTAGCGGTTTTCAATCAATCCCTGCTGTGATTGTCTACATGCTTGCTCTGACTGCCCTGGGTTTTCACCTCTTCCACGGCACATGGAGTATGTTCCAAACGCTGGGTTTCAACAACAAGAGTTACGATCGCGCTTTGCGTGGTCTGGCCTTGGCCTTAGCGCTCATCGTTCCAATTGGCTTCGCTACCGTTCCGCTGGCGATCGTCTTCGGTTTCGTCAGCTAGGATAGGAGAAATCTCTCGCATGGTTACAGATACAAAACCGTCTGTGAAGACGGCGCCTGCTTTCACAGAAGCAACGTTGGATTCGAAGGTGCCTTCTGGACCGATTCAGGAGATTTGGGACAAACACCGCTTTGAGATGAAGCTGGTGGCTCCTGCCAATCGTCGTCGATATACTGTCATTATTGTGGGGACGGGGTTGGCCGGCGCTTCGGCGGCGGCGACCTTGGGTGAACAGGGTTACAACGTCCTCAATTTCTGCTATCAAGACAGCGCCCGCCGCGCCCACAGTGTGGCGGCGCAGGGTGGCATCAACGCCGCCAAGAACTACCGCAACGACGGCGACAGCATTTACCGTCTTTTCTACGACACGGTAAAGGGCGGCGACTATCGTTCACGTGAAGCCAACGTCTATCGTCTGGCACAGGTGAGCAACAACATTATCGATCAGTGTGTTGCCCAGGGCGTCCCCTTTGCACGTGAGTACGGTGGCCTGCTCGACAACCGCTCCTTCGGCGGCGCGCAGGTGTCGCGTACCTTCTACGCACGAGGACAGACCGGGCAGCAGTTGCTGTTGGGTGCCTATCAGTCGCTCTCGCGTCAGGTGGCGACTGGCCAGGTGAAGCTCTACACCCGCACCGAAATGCTCGATCTCGTTGTCATCGACGGCCGGGCGCGCGGCATCGTCACCCGAGACATGGTCACCGGCAAGATCGAGACACACATCGCCGATGCCGTTGTCCTGGCGACGGGGGGCTACAGCAACGCCTACTACCTCTCAACCAACGCCAAGGGCTGCAACACGACGGCGATCTGGCGTGCCTACAAGCGTGGCGCGTACCTTGCCAATCCCTGCTTCACACAGATTCACCCTACTTGCATTCCACCGACTGGTGAACACCAGTCGAAGTTGACGCTGATGAGCGAGTCTTTGCGCAACGACGGCCGCATCTGGGTGCCGCGTCAGGCGGGAGATAACCGTGCACCAGGGAAAATCCCCGAAGCCGAACGCTACTACTACCTCGAAGAGCGTTATCCCAGTTTCGGCAATCTAGTGCCACGAGATGTTGCTTCGCGCAACGCCAAAGACTTGGTTGACAACGGTCATGGCGTGGGCGAAATGCGCAATGGCGTCTACCTCGACTTTAAGGATGCCATTGCACGGCTGGGTGAACATGTCATTCGTGAGCGCTACGGCAACCTCTTTGACATGTACGAGAGCATCACCGGCGAGAACCCGTACAAGGCGCCCATGCGCATCTACCCTGCGCTACACTACACAATGGGTGGTCTCTGGGTCGACTACAACCTAGAGAGCACAATTCCGGGGCTTTTCGTCATCGGCGAAGCAAACTTTTCGGATCACGGTGCGAATCGGCTGGGTGCCAGTGCGTTGATGCAGGGGCTTGCTGATGGTTACTTCATCCTGCCCTACACCTTGCCCAATTACCTCGCCACCAACAAGTTCGATAAGATCACACCGGATCATCCTGTGGCGCAGCAGGTGCATCAGGAAGTGAATGATCGCACAAAGCAACTGCTTTCGATCAACGGCACCCGTTCTGTGGATTCCTTCCACCGTGAACTGGGCAAGATCATGTGGGATTATGTGGGCATGGGTCGCAACGAAGCTGGTCTGCGCAAGGCATTGGATCTGATCGCGCCGCTACGCCAAGAATTCTGGGAAGACGTGCGAGTGCTTGGATCGGGTGACGAACTCAATCAGAGTTTGGAGATGGCCGGCCGTGTGGCCGACTTCCTTGAACTGGGTGAGTTGATCACCATTGATGCGCTGCAGCGTGAGGAATCGTGTGGCGGCCACTTCCGTGAGGAAAGCCAGACGCCTGAAGGCGAGGCACTACGCGACGATGAGAACTTTGCCTACGTGGCCGCCTGGCAGTACAGCGGCGACGACGCACGGCCAATCCTTAACAAAGAGCCGTTGACCTTTGAGTATGTGCCGCTTTCTCAGCGCAGCTACAAGTAGGCGTCGCCAACGTTCACTGCAACGTTAACCTGTCAATTGCCTCCCTGTTGTTGCAGGGCAGGTTTAGGAGGGAATCCGTCAATATGAAGTTGAAGTTACGTATTTGGCGTCAGAAGAACGCCAGTCAAGCGGGTAAGATGGTCGATTACGTGCTGGATGGGGTCAGCTCGGAGTCGTCTTTCCTCGAAATGCTGGATCTGCTCAACGAAGCATTGATTCACAACAACGAAGAGCCGGTCGCCTTCGATCACGATTGTCGTGAAGGGATCTGCGGCATGTGCAGCTTAATGATCAACGGTGTTGCCCACGGTCCGGCTAAGGCAATTACCGCGTGTCAGCTACACATGCGCCATTTTAAGAATGGCGACACCATTGTCATCGAGCCCTGGCGCGCCGAGCCATTCCCGATTATCAAGGATCTGGTGGTAGACCGCCGGGCGTTTGACCGTATTGTGCAGGCGGGTGGATACATCACTGTTTCCACGGGTGCTGCGCCGGATGCAAACGCCATTCCTGTGCCCAAAGATAAAGCCGATCTCTCGATGGATGCTGCTGCCTGTATCAGTTGTGGGGCCTGTGTGGCGGCGTGCCCGAATGGATCGGCAATGTTGTTCACGGCGGCCAAGGCTTTGCACCTCAACCTGCTTCCACAAGGACAGGCCGAACGCTACGATCGTGCCGTCAACATGGTGCACCAACACGACGTAGAGGGCTTCGGCGGCTGCACCAACATTGGTGAGTGCGAGGCAGTTTGCCCTAAAGAGATCAGCTTGGACTTCATTGCGATGCTGAACAGGGATCTGACTGTCGGTATGTTAAAGGGTGCCGGTAAGCGTTAATGACGACAAACAGAAAAGGGCCCGACCATTTGGTCGGGCCCTTTTCTGTTTCCAGGAGGAGAAGCAGCTCCTTATTTGGAAGATAAGGAAGCAGTTGGCTTGAGGGTGCGCTGCTTGATTGGCTTGCGCATTGGTATGACAGATTCTGTGACAGCCGTAGGGCGATTTTCCACTGGTATTTCGCCTTTTCGTATGGCATCAACCAGGGCCATTGTTTGTTCAGCGAAGCTTTGCAGCGTTGTGGCTTTGATGTTGGCCAGCAGTACCTTTTCTTCGTGCAAGAAGGAGAATGATTCCCCATTAAATCCGATCTCAATGGCGCGCAATGGGTCACTGAGTAAAAGGCTGCAGAAGCGTTGATTGATGACGGCAGCGCTAAGCAGCCGGTTGATCTCGATGCTAAACAAAGATAACTTGCTGCACGCGCCCGTCTTATCAGTCAAGCGTTGTTCTTTTTGTTGATTATGAATGTGTACAAATGGCGTAAAGTAGTTCATTGAATTTGCACTTTTCTTGAACGAGTTATGCAGGCTGAACGTCGAACTGCTCATCCGATCTATATCCGGATGCCTGCCAGAAAAACAGTACAATTCCGAAAGCGAGTACAACATCCCCGAAGCTAAAGGCAGTAGGTTCTGGATACCAGGCAGGTGTGACGAACCGATCAGCCAACCAAGGTAGCCGCATCTGTTCCATAGCCAGGATCACATCTTTGGTCCGCCCAAGCCGCTCACCGACAATCCAAGTTTCGCGGGGTACATCGGGGACCATTCGAACGATGGTATCTGGGCTGATGGGCATCAGCCCACCGTTGGCCAGAATGACAATAAGATTCAAAATCAAACCCACGCCTACAACATAGAACGCGTTGATGTGCCGATTCAGCCAAATGAAGAGCAGCAACCCACTCTGTGATGCCACCAGTGCAATGCTTGCCATTTCCTTCGAGAATGTTGTAGCTGTGAAGGGAAGATAGAAAGCTAGAAACTGTGGAATCAATGCAAGGGTCACGATCCAGGCCCGGCGGATGACGGGAAGGCGAAAAGGGCGCTTCGTCCATTTTGCACGAACCACCCCCGCCACGTATCCGACTATCAAAGCCAGGAGTAAGATCACAGTAAAGAGCAATTATCCACTGAAAGAACCGACAGCCGCAGGTGCACCTGCACCGAGCACAAGCAGGCCGAGTGTGAAAAGAGCGAGCAGAACCTGCACGTGGCGGCTATTAAGCTTGCGGGAAACGATGTCGATCTGCTGTAGTTGGCTTTTCATGGATATCTCCTTTTATTTGCTGTCTGCTGTTGAAAGCATCTGCTCTTGTTTCAGAGCACATTTGATGATTTCATCATGCCAGGGTGGTGGCTCAGCAGGGGCATCAAAAGAGACTCACAAATACATGAAAGCCAGTTTCTGTGTCACTGAATATAAGACTGATTATAAGATCGACAAGACCGGCACTCAATGCCGGTCTTTCATTTTTTCTTTACCCAGAAATCCTAGTGTGCAGCATCAAGCCATTCTCAATTGCCATCTGGCAAACTTTATGCCATGAGTCGATCGTAGAGCATTTCGGTTTCCTGTGAGGGAGGAACACCAAACTCTGCCATTAAGGCATCGCTACACTGTTCAAACTGACGCGCCACGCCGGCACGGTTGCCAAGCTGAGCGTGAGCACTCATGGCAAGACGGTGTGCACTCTCTAAGCAAGGATCATCGCTCAGGAGCAGGCGCGATCGGTCGAGCGCTCTGTTGGGATCGTTCATTGCCAGGCAAATCTCTCCAAGATCCAGCATAGCATCGACGTAGAGGCCACGTAGGCGTGTCCGTTCTAATTGGGCCCAGGCCGGCTCAAACTCAGGCAGAAAGTCGCCTTGATACAGCGCTGTTGCTTGTAGCAGTGCGACGCGTTTGGCTTCTATGTCGAGTGACCGTTTCGCTTTAGAGATGGCATCTTCGAAGTGCTCTACATCGTACTCATAATCGAGGGTGCGGTTAAAGAAGTAGAGATCGTTCTCGAAAATCACGGCGTCAGGACCAACGGCGCTGCGCAGTCTGTAGATTGCGTTCTTGAAGCGGGTCTTTAATTGACCGGGAGTTGAATCGCTCCAGAAAATTTCACCCACTTCTTCTTTCGTCAAGCCGTCGTCGTGGGCGACGAAACAGAAGAATAGTTCACGCGCCGATGTCGTTTGCCAGTCACTATTGTCGAGCCGGTTTCCATTGTATGTGACTTCACCACGACCCAACGCTCGAATTTGTATTTTCGCTACTTGGGCAGTGGAAAGCTGGCCATGTGATGTCGCCATTTGGCGAAGTGTACGCCGTAATTCGGGTAGGCGGCGCTGGAAGGTGTAAATGTCCTTGAGCAGGCGCTCTTTTGCCGAATTCCACTGGCTTTCCATCCGAATTACTTCCAAAGAGCGGGCCGTACGGTGTCCTGAGACAATCACCGGATGCCGACTTTCTAGCTCTGTACTAATTTGCAGGCAAGAGACAAGCGCAACGGTTGCCTTTTCTGATGCCGCCGATTCTTGATGGGCAACTGCCAGGAAGAGATAGGCCCGTGCCAATTCTGCCTGGTGATCCGTCTTCGCCAAAGAGGCAACCGCCTGTTCGAGTGTAAGCAGTGCTTCTTCCGTACGCTTACAGGTTAGATAATGCTGGCCAAGCGCCAGCCGGAACAACCCGTGTTCAAAAGGAGACGTTTCTTCAGAAATCAGCCGATTGGCCGCCTCCATATAGATCCCTGCATCTTGTTGCCTGTCCATAGGCAGCGAGATCAAGAGCAGTGAGAGGTTGATGTGGAGAAGGAGAAAGCGTTCGTTTAGCGAGCGGGCCAGTGGATAGGCACGTTCGTAGAACTCAATGGCAATGCTTGGGAGATCTAGGTCTGCATAGAGATCACCAATGCTGGTGAGTGTATAGGCTTCAATGCGTGAGAGGCCGATACGTCTGCAGAGATCTAGTGCCTCAGTGAGACGATGGTATGCTCCGTAGTAATCTCCCTGTAGGTGATTCAGAACACCCATGTTGTTAAGCACATAACTCTGGCCGACGATATTGTGTTGTTCACGCCAGCTTTCCAGTGCTTCGTTAAAGAAGTCTATGGCAGATTCGTAACGCCCACTGCCCATGTGTGCTGTGGCCAATTCCAGCGTCATACGGGCACCGTTGTGGTGATCTTGGATCTGTGCGTAGATTTGTTTTGCTTGTGTTAGTTCATGCACTGCAGCTTTGTAATCGCCCATAATGTAGAAACATAGGCCTTGTAGCCTGATTGCTTCTGCATGGAGTGCCTGTGTGTTTTCGCTCGCTGGTGTGCCCGGCACTACTTTGTTGTGGCTCACCAGCTTTAAAGATGTTGTCGCGTCTTCCAGCACCAGGGCATAGTTGCCACGTTGAAAGTGGGTGGTTGCACGCCGTACGAGCGTCTGTGCCAAGTCCAAAGGCGACTGCACATTTTCCAGGGCATAGACTGCTTGATTGAGGTCATGCAAGCCTTTTTCCACTTGGCCAAGATTGACGGCGACGGTGCCACGCAAGGAAATGAGCGCCGGTTCTTTCGTAAACTCTTCTGGCGGGAGTGCCTCAAGCCATTTGTCCAGCGTCGTATAACGTCCACTGCGAATAAGTGGGGGACCGGCAGCCTTGATTAAGTTGATCAGCGCTGGGGTGTTGCGCAGTTTCTCGAAAATGGCATACGCGCGCTCCCAGTCACTCCTTTGTGTGTAGTAATCACCAGTTCGTTGTTGGATAAGAAGCGCTTGTTCCGGCGATTCTTCGAGGAGTGTTTGCTGCAAAAACTGTTGGAACAGATGGTGATAGCGAAACCAGTCTTCGTCGTCATCAACTTTCAAAACGAATAGATTGTTGCGAAATACAGAATCGATAATCATCTGCCAGGTCTGCCCGTTCGGTGCATCTCCAAGCACCCGCGCACACAAAGCGGCGTTGAATTCTTGAAACATAGATGTTTGAAGCAGAAACTGACGTGTTGTCCCTGGTTGCCGATCCAATACTTGTTGTGCCAGATAACTGTACAGATCGACGGCGGACACACGCGACAGGCGAGCCCAATTGCTAATCTCGGCATTGGCGCGCAGCGACGACAGCAGTAATCCTGTAATCCATCCTTCGGTCGACTGTAGGAGGTTTGCAAGTTCGTCTTCAGAAAGCGTAACACCATAGTTGTGGCGCAACAGATGGTTAATTTCCTCTTTTTGAAAACGTAGCTCCTCAAAACTCAGCCCACCCACATAGGAACGGGCAATCATGAGGGGGAGATCCGGAAGGGAAATCAGGCTGCGCGACAGAAGCGCAATATGGCCGTGCTCACCAACCATTTGCACAAATATACTGATGAATTCATTGATTTCGGGAATATCACTAACAAGATGAAAGTCGTCAATAATCACCAAAAAGTGCTCATGCACCTGTTCGTAGAGTTCATTGACAACAACAGTGACGATCTGTTCAACGGTAAGACGGCTGTTTAACAATACATCCATATTCGACAGCACAGTATCGGCCAACTGCGGAAAGCGGCGGATGATTGTGCTGACAAAGTAGGTGATAAATCGAGAAAAATCAGCATCGGTTCCATCTACCGCATACCAACAGATCGACATCTCACTTTGATGAGCAAAGTCAATAAAAAGAGACGTCTTCCCATACCCGGCAGGCGCCACTGCCAGGATCAACCGATAGTCTGCAAGTTCATGCAGTAATTCGGTCAACCGCTCTCGCGAGAGTAGATCAGGGCGTCGGCGCGGTATAATAATCTTGGTCTGAGCAATAGTCTGTGGCATGACCACCTGTGTACATCGCTAGCTGCAAAAAGACGGCAAAGAGCTACTCTATTCGTAAAGTATACTACATACGCACTTTGGGTGCCTAGAAAGAAGTAACTAGCATAGAGGCAAATACAGGAGGCTGAAACAAGGGCTCTGTGCGAAGTTTATCCAACGGATCGTTAGCAAGATCTGCCATCATTGATGTAAAGCGCAGATCGCAGTAGAGCCATAATCTGTATCATTCTGAGCATTTAGTCAGTTGTTCTAGTGGGTGTGCCACGGAACCATTGGAGTATTTTTCGTGGAAACGACTCAGGTTGCTCCATGGGTACGGCTGTCTTCGCTACTTCCATCTCTTCAGCAAATGCACTGCCTGTCTGATATCTTGCAGTGGGATCTTTGGCAATGGCCTTGAGGATGATTTCTTCGGTTGCCGAAGTGACAAACGTAAACTGCGAAGGTTTTGGTGGGGGGGTAAGTAGGTGTGCATCCAAAACTTCCAATCGGCTGCCGTAGAAAGGCTTCCGCCCTGTAACCATACGGTATAAGATAATTCCCAATGCATAGAGATCCGCTCGCCCGTCAATGGCGCAATCATTGCGGATCTGTTCCGGTGCTAAAAAAGCGGGTGTACCATAAATGCCGTCTTCTTCGGTATCCATGGGGTTTTGGCTGTCCAGCGCCGTACCGAAATCGAAGAGCATGACGCGCCGGTCTTGTGTGATTAAGATATTGGCAGGTTTGAGGTCGCGGTGTACGATTCCCTGCGCATGGACATAGTCCAATGCAGACGCGATCTGTTGGGCGATGGTCAACGCGGCAATCTCGCCGAGCACTTTGTTTGTGCCCAAAAACTCTTCCAGCGTTTGGCCCACCACAAGCCCCATTGCAATGTATGGACGGCCATCCTGTTCGCCAAATTCATACACCGGGACAATATGTGGGTGACGCAACCGAGAAAGCAGTTGATACTCTTGGCGGAAGAGCATACGGATCTTCGGCTGGCTTGCTGCCACCGGCGTCAGCACCTTTAACGCCACCTGTCGCCCGTCTTGTGTGCGCGCTGCATAGACCGCAGCCACCGCGCCTTCACCAAGCTTGCGCTCAATCTGATAGGCACCAAACTGCTGGTTTGGATACAACTGCGCCACACCGGCATACCCATAGATCGGGCGACTCATGAGACACTCCGTCGTTTGCACACACACAAACCTTTTGTGCATTATATACGAAAAAAATGCCTTGACAAGTGGGCATCTTACACAATATGACTAAGCGCACCAATAGAAAAACAGCGCCCGATGCACTGGGCGCTGGAGAGTGCCTACGATAAATTAAGCGAGCGCTGGAATTAGTCGCCAGATGCCGCTGCGCCGGTCATCGGGGTATAGGCACGTGCACCATGCTCGGAAATGTCCAGACCTTCCATCTCTTCTTCAGGCGATACACGCAGCATCTTGAGTGCCTTCAACACCGAGAAGAGGGCGAAAGCCATCACGAACGCCCACAGCGGAATCGCCAGCGAACCAACCAACTGGGCGATAAATGGCTTGCCACCAAAGATAGCCGCTGCCAAACCACCCCAAACACCACATGCACCATGTACAGGGAAAGCGCCTACGGCGTCGTCAATCTTGAACCGCTCTAGCAGAAGCGTGGCACCGATCATCACCACACCAGCCACCAAACCGATGATGATGGCGGAGACATTGGTAACGGTGTCACAGTTGGCGGTGATACCCACCAGACCACCTAACATGCCATTCAACGCCAACCCCAAATCGAACTTACCTCTAACAAAGTGCGAAAGGATCAACGCCGCCACAGCACCACCTGCCGCCGCCAGTGTTGTGTTGACTGCAATCAACACCACCGCATCGGTGTTGCTGGCACCGACAAAGGCCAACTGGCTACCTGGATTGAAACCGTACCAACCAATCCAGAGGATGAACACACCCAAAGTTGCCAGCGTGTAATTATGTGGCGCTGATATTGAACTGCCATCCTTTGCAAAGCGTCCGATACGTGGCCCAAGCAGTATGGCACCGGCCAAACCGGCAAACCCACCTACCGCATGCACAACCAATGAACCGGCGAAGTCGTGGAAGCCCATTGCATCTAACCAGCCACCACCCCACTTCCAGTAGCCACTGATCGGGTATACAATCGCCGTGATGAAGACAGTGTAAACAAGGTAGCCGGAAAACTGCATACGACCTGCCACAGCGCCTGATACAATGGTAGCTGCCGTCGCCGCAAAAGCGACCTGGAAGAGCCAGTCGATTTGCGGGTTGAGTGCGCCTGCTTCCGGCGTTGGGCCGGCGGCGCTAATGCCAAAACCACCCCAGGCCAACCAGCCAGGGATAATGGCATCGCCGTACATGATGCCATAACCAAAGAGCCAGAATATCAGAATACCCACATTGACATCAATGAAATTCTTGAACATGATGTTCAATGCGTTCTTGGATGCATTGAAACCCGATTCAACCAGCGAAAAACCTGCCTGCATGAACAGCACCAAGATTGCCGCAATGAAGAGCATCATGTTGTCGATGGCGTATCCAACCTCAGCAACGCTAGGGCCTTCATCCTGTGCAAACGACTTCTGCGAAAACAGGATGGTTAGAACAGCAACTAACGGCAGCGCACGGAGCCAGTTACGCTTCCCATAGTCGGCAAGACGAGCAATGGACTTCATGGAAAACTCCTTCAGGTGGGGTAAAACTAGAAAATAGCCATAGTACAATCTCAACTTCCCCATTGAAGTCTTCGGATAGGGTACGTCCATCGCTCTTTTGGTTCAACTGGCAAAGTTGCACAAAAAGTGGCACAATGCGCTGGACATTCTGCACGACCATTCAGAATTTCAGCAGGATTTACACCGTGTTTTGCCTGTAATTAGCGTCTATACGTTTTGTTTGTCTAGCATATGTCTAATTTCTCTGAACAATCATGACGATCCCTCCTGATCAGACCACGCATGCTTTTGATACACTGTACAACTTGCACATAGGGACATCTTCGTGGACCTTTGCCGACTGGCGCGATGTTTTTTACCCACCCACCCTCGCCGTCAAGGATCAGCTCTCCTGGTACACGACACAATTCAATAGTGTCGAAGTCAATACAAGCTTTTACGCCCTGCCGGCGCCGTCTACAGTGTTGCAGTGGGTTGAGAATGCACCTGCCGAGTTCACCTATGCCCTCAAAGCGCCACGCCTTATCACCCACGAGAAAAAGCTAGTCGATTGTCGCACCGAAACACTTGCTTATCTCGATGTACTGCGTTCGCTGGGGCCGTTGGCCGCGCCCGGTTTCCTGCAATTCCCAGCACAATTTACCCGCGCCCGTTATGGTCGCATTTTGGCCGACTATCTCGATTGGCTCGCCGGCGAATTGAATGGTTTACGCCTGGCTGTAGAGGTACGCGCTGTCGATTTGATCACGGAAGCCTTTGCCCGTTTCCTGGCAGAACGTGCCATGTCGCTCGTTGTCATCGAACGCACAGGGACGCCCGACCACTTTGACGCCTGGCAGGCCGCCAAAGCCGTCCAGCAAACAGCCACGTCGACCGGGGCATTCCTTTTTGTGCGCATCATCGGCAACGACCGGGATCCGCTGCCCAATGATCGGGAACTGCAACGCCCGCAAGAAGAGATCCTCGACGCCTGGGCACAGCGGATTGCCTTCCAACTCGATCAAGAGACAGAGACATTCGTCTACATTCACAATCCCTTCGAAGGACATTCCCCAGCCAGTGTTCGTCGCCTCCTTGCACGCGTCGATTCGCTCCATCCGCTCCCCGTCTGGTCACCGCCGCTCACCCCACCTGACCAACAAGACGACAGCGGACAGTTGTCCTTATTTTAGAGCCTGCGGATTTTAGAGCCTGCGGATCTTCTTGCCAGAACGGCGCGCCGGTGGTACTTTACAGGTAGACATCTCACTGGACTCATATGAAGGACCGCCCAATGGACCGCACTCCCCCGACCGCGGGTAATGAAGAAATCGAGCTTTACGTTCGTACCATCTACTCCTTGCTACGTAGCACCGGCCCGATCCGCCTGCGCAGCCTGGAAGAAACGCATGTAGGCATGAATTCCAGCCTGCATTACCGCGCCGGCTCTCCGGAAACCGAAATGGCGGCGCTTAGCTATGCCGCCATGCGCCTGCCACCCTGTTTCCCCGATGTTTCAATGGTGGTTTTGGGGCAGATGGAAGAAGTGTTCAGCCGCCGTGGCTACCCCGACGTGGAATCGTGGCCGCGGGTAAAGGCGCGTGCCCGCCGTCGCAAAATGTACTTCGACACCGATCGCCGCATCCTGGCAGCCTTCATCGCCAGTGTTAGCGACATCGACGACATGATCCCCTGCATGGTCACCTATCAAATCGAGTGGAACAAACTGCACGACAAGCTCCTGCGCAACCGCTCTGATTTGGATTTCCTTGGCTTGCCTGATGCCACATCCTTTGCGCACACCGCGCTATCTGAATCTTCGCAGCCGCCGTTGACTACAAACGAGCTGGAAGTGGTGCGCTCTGTACTTGAACTCACCCCGGATGACTTCGAAAGGCTGCAAAGCGCCTGGCCAGGACGTTACTTTGTGGAGAATCTGCGCAAAGCCGCCACCAACCGGCTCGATGTACGCCTTAACGTTTTGGGGAGTGGCCTAAGCGACTATCGTAAGGCTGTGCAAATTTGGTGGCAGCAGCTCGAAGACGATTTTTCCAACGATCTCACCCATCGGCCCGTCTACTTTGTCAGCAGCAACACACACAGCATGGTCAACCTGCTCTCAGGCTTTGTCACCCGCCTGAAAGCCGAGATCGTCTCATTCGTGCTGGCCGAAAAGCCTGAGGGCCTTGATCTGGAGTATCAGCGCCTGCAAGAGGAACACCATGATCAATTCGGCAATTTCCTCTACTATGCCTCGCGCCTCTACCTCAACCATCCTCGCTACGCCGAGCGTGCTCAGCGTATGCTCAGTGAACAAGAAGCCGCTGCCGGTTCGGTGCGGGTGAGCAACCCACGCTGCCTTGATGTGGAAGCGCAGTTGATCGAAATCGGCAAACTGGTGCCGGAATGGTTCGATGGCCGTCTAGGACGGTTTAGCCAGGCCGATCTCGAACTGCTGCATCAGAGCGACGCCCTCATCCTCAATATTGATTACCCGTTGGGCATGGCTGCCTACCACGTCTTGAGCCAGGTGAGCACAGCCGTCAGCGGTGATCTATTGGGTGTTTACATCATGGGCAAAGCCGCAACGTTGAATGGACGGGTGGGCGATGTCATGATCCCCAACGTGGTCTACGACGAACATTCAAAGAACACCTTTCTCTTCCGCAACTGCTTCACAGCACAGGACGTCGCGCCTTTCCTCAACTATGGCACCGTCTTCGACAACCAGAAGGGCGTCACCGTGCGTGGCACCTTCTTACAGAATCGCGACTTTATGCACGTCTTCTATGAAGAGAGCTACACCGACATCGAAATGGAAGCGGGCCCCTACCTCAGTGCTATCTACGAAGACATCTATCCGAGGCGCTACCCGCTCAACGAGATCGTCAATATCTTTATCAATGCACCCTATGACATCGGCATCTTACACTACGCCAGCGATACGCCGATTAGCCGCCGCCAGACACTCTTGAGCAAAAGCATGAGCTATTTCGGCGTCGACGCCACCTATGCAACGTCGATTCCGGTGGTCCGTCGCATTTTGCAGCAGGAGATTGCGCGGCAGCAGCGTTTGCACCAGCACGATACCGCACCACATCAACCTGTGTCGGCTATTGCCTAGAAATCTGGTGATCCTATGGACTTCCTTGCTGCCTTTGAGCATGAACTAAATCTGCCTACTGTAGAACCCGAACGACTTGGGTTGCTTCTGGGCTCTTTGGATAGACCGAACCTTGACATTGAAATGTACCTTAAACAGATTGACGAGTTAGCCTGGCAGGTCGATGAGCATCTGCCCGATGCCGACGACCGGGCCCGCGCCGAGGGGCTGTTGTCTGTCCTCCACGATGAGATGGGTTTTGTGGGCAACGAAGCCAACTATTACTTACCGGGCAACAGTTTTTTGCACCGGCTACTCGAACAGCGTACTGGGCTGCCCATCACCTTGAGCCTTCTCTACATGGCTGTGGGGCGTCGTCTTGAGATTCCGCTTGAGGGGATGGGTTTCCCAGGGCATTTCATGCTGCGCTTTCAAGATGATGACGGCGCCATCCTCCTTGATCCCTTTCATGGGCGCAGTACCGCCGCTGCTGCTGTTGACGTCTACCTAACTGAGATCTTCAACCAAGATGTCGTCCTTGAACTCCCATTGGATGGCTACCAGGTAACCGCAGATGCACTGATCCTGCGTATGCTCAACAACTTGCGCGTCATCTACCTCGGTCAAGAGAACCTGGAGCAAGCACAGGCGGTGCTGGATTTCATGGTGATAATTGCTCCGCACGAGACTGCCTTCTGGCGTGAGAGGGCGCTCTTACGCTTCCAGACCGGTCACTTTTTAGGGGCCGAAAGTGATCTCCGTCGCGTCTTTTATCAGCGACAGCAGATTCAGCACTTTATCGAAGCCCGCCCGGCGGGCGTGGCGCAGCCTTTCCTGCCTATTTTCGGTACGGAACAGTCCATGCAGCCTTCTCGCGACACCCTCGACTTGATGTCTGTCCTCGATCGGATTCGCCAAAACATTTCACGCATGAATTGAGCAATGCATGTGGCCACCTAAAGATGCCCATTTTGTCTGGAAGATCTGTTATTTCATTGTCACGGCCAGCCGTCCTTTTACGGCGAAAATACACATCGAAGGGCGCGAAAACGTCCCTGCGCAGGGTGGGGCGATTGTCGCCTGTAACCACCCCGGCGAGTTGGATGTGATTGTGCTGGGCTATGCGTCGCCGCGCCAGATTTTTTACATGGCCAAAGAGGAACTGTTTCAGATCTCGCCTTTGCTCAGCCGGCTGCTCTACAACGTGGGTGCATTCCCTGTACGCCGCGGTCGCCAGGACGTACAAGCCGTGCAAAATAGTATGCGCATCGTGCGCGAAGGCAGAGTGTTGGGGATGTTTCCTGAGGGAACACGCAACCGCGATGGAGGGCTCAAACAGGGGCGTAACGGGGCTGTGCGGATCGCCCTGGAGACGGGTGCACCGATTGTTCCCGCCGCCGTTATCGGTGTAAGTCGTCTGAACCGCGAGTGGAAGAACCCACTGCGCCGCTCACCTGTCACCGTACGCTTCGGCAAACCCATTCACGTAGACGCCAATGGCAACACGTCACAAGAGCAACTTCAACTGCACACCGATCAAGTAATGACCGCCATTGCCGCCATGCTCCCGCCCGAACTACGCGGCGTTTATGGCGATGATAATTCACGCCTGAAGATTGACGCCTGAAGATTGACGCCTGAAGATTGACGCCTGAAGATTGACGCCTGAAGATTGAGCTTAGTTGTCGACCTCTATCACTCGGCCTTCCGTTGCACGGATGAGACGGTCGGCAATGGCGAGGCCGAGGCCATGTCGATCAAAGGTACGTGTGACAATCACGTCCACGCCCTGATGTTCAAGGGCGCGCATCCCGGCGAAGAGTCTTTGTGCAATGTGTGGCAAGTCCGCCTGCGATCCTAGCGTTGTGACGGTCGCCCCGGTTTCAGCGAATTGCTCACCATCCTCATCCGCGATCAACACCCCCACTGTTTTGCCGGCGGCTATTCGTCTCTCTGTTGCCAATCGCATCGCTTCGAGGACCTTCCCACGTCGCCCCACAAAGAGCAACACTTCGGCATTGGGGGCATAGTGTTTGATCAACATCCCCGGTGACGGCGTCGCCATCGTTTCGCCGGCCATGGCTGCATATTTCGGGCTGTATGTGACCGCAGAGACGACCTTGCGCAACTGTTCAATGGGCAGCCCCCCCGGGCGAAGAATCGTAGGGATCGGCTGCGTCAGATCGAGGACGGTGGATTCGACGCCGATATCGGCGGGGCCGGCGTCGAGGATCAGCGGCACCCGCCCGTCCAAATCGTCCATAACGTGCTGGGCCGTGGTAGGGCTTGGCCGCGAGAAAAGGTTGGCGCTGGGCGCAACGATTGGCACATCCGCCAGGCGCAGCAAATGGTAGGGCACACGATGGTTGGGCATGCGCACGGCAACCGTCGCCAGCCCCGCCGAAACATTGTCGGGGATGCACGCTCGTTTGGGCAGCACCAGCGTCAGTGGGCCGGGCCAGAAAGCCTGCGCCAAATCCCACGCAATGTCTGGGATTGTATGGGTGATCTGCTCCAACTGAGCAATGGCGTAGATATGCGCAATCAGTGGATCAGAGGCTGGACGTCCCTTCGCAGCGAAGATTTTGGCCACGGCGGCGGCATCGAATGCGTTCGCCCCCAACCCGTAGACAGTCTCCGTTGGGAAAGCCACCAACTCGCCGGCGCGGATCAAATCTGCTGCCACCTGGATCATCGCCAGATCCGGATTCTCCCGATCCACTATCACAACCTGTGTCTCTATTACTTCCTTCATCGCCTAATCTCAATTTCATAGAAATTCCAAAATATGCTCCACCGATAACACCGATTATAAGGATTGAAGAGAGAAGGTACACAAAAATTCTCTGGAAATCCTAAAAATCTGTGTTATCGATGGATGAAATCTGTCTGATCCTGACACAAGAAAGGCCGGAAACCTTCGCGGTTTCCGGCCTTTCTTGTGTTCTTCTGGCTAGAAAGAGGCCATGATGTCTGCCAGCGCCTGGCGGCTGGGCCGCAGCTTTTCGACAGGCAGGTGGGCCAACGGTGTGGGCGTCACGTTGAGGAGCTCGATCAGATCGGGTTCCTCTTCGGTGACGTAGAGCAGACCGGTAATCAGCTTGCCCTCTTTCTGTCCACGGTCGATGGCGCGATAGGCGGCCGCTTTGTCTGTCGGATCGTGACTCGGATCAAGTTTCTTAAGGCGCAATTTCGAGCCATCATGCAGATCGACTTCGGCTTCGTCTTCGTACTCTTCGATTTCAATTTCGGTTAACGTTGACGGCACGAAATTGAGTTCGTGTAGCGCAATCTCGTTCTCTTTGCCGAAGGTGTAGCTCTTGGTCGACGTATCGTGGTTGTTGAAGGTGACGCACGGGCTGATGATGTCGAGCACGGCAATGCCACGGTGGCTGAGCGCTGCTTTGAGCAGTTCTTCAACCTGACGAGGATCGCCGGCAAAGCTGCGCGCCACGAAAGTGGCATTGGCCGTCAGCGCTTCCATACAGATGTCGAGCGGAGGCAACTCGTTGACGCCATGATATTTGAGATGCTGACCTTCGTCTGCTGTGGCGCTGAACTGCCCCTTGGTCAACCCATAGACGCCGTTGTTCTCAATAATGTAGACCATGGGGACGTTGCGGCGCACGGCATGTTTGAATTGACCGATGCCAATGGATGCCGTGTCACCGTCGCCGCTGACGGCGATGGTGGTAAGGCTCTGGTTGGCCATCATGGCCCCTGTGGCCACCGACGGCATACGTCCGTGGACGCTGTTGAAGCCGTGGCTCCAGCCCAGCCAGTAGGCCGGCGTCTTGCTGCTGCAACCAATGCCGCTCATCTTGATTACCTGGGTTTGGTCAAGTCCCAAGTCCCAGGCAACGGTCATGATGCGCTGGCTGATGCTGTCGTGGCCGCAGCCTTTGCACAACGTCGACGGTTTACCCTTGTAATCGTTTTTGTCCAACCCGAGTGCATTGACCTTCTGGGTGGGCGCAGTGGCAGTCTTGCGCGCCGCTGCTGCTTTCTGTGCTGCCAGTTTCTTAAGCTCTTCGGCTTTGGTGCTCATGGATGTTTACCCCTATGAAAACGTCTGCGACGTTGATATTTGCAGGAATTGCAGCTTATTCGATGTTCGCCGTCACGCCTTCAGTAATGAACCGCGCACTGAGCGAGAGACCATCACACTTGCGTAGCGAAATCAACTTGTCGGCATGGGTCGGTTCCTCACTGCGCAGGATTGTATGCAACTGTCCATCGAAGTTCGTTTCGACCACAAAAGTAATGTCGTGTTGGTGGATGAAGTCGCGTACGCTGCTGCTGATTGGTAGTGCCCGTAGCCGCAGGTAACTGCTGTCGATGCCCTGGCTGGCCAAGCGCGCACGTGCTTCTTGGATCGCTGCATCGTTGCTACCGAATCCGATCAGGCCAATACGCGCATTGGGGTGCTCGGCGATCTCCGGTGCCGGTACAAGCTGGCGCGCCGTTTCAAACTTGCGGTGCAGACGTTCCAGGTTCTGCTCCCAATCGTCGGGGCGTTCACTGTAGCCGGCATACTCGTTGTGGCCCGTGCCACGGGTGAAGTAACCGGCCATCTTGTGCCGTGTACCTGGGAGCGTGCGGTAGCCGATACCGTCTCCGTCTACATCTTTGTAGCGGCCCCAGGAGCCGCCTAGCTCCTGTAGCTCTTCAGCGCTGAGCACCTTGCCCCGCTTCATCGGTTCTTCGGGATATTCGAACTGATCGCTGATGTGCATGTTCATGCCCAGATCGAGGTCGCTGAGCACGAAGACCAGTGTCTGCAACTCTTCGGCCAGATCGAAGGCGGTGCCGGCAAACTCGAAGCACTCAGCCGGCGTCGATGGGAAGAGGACTACGTGACGGGTGTCGCCGTGGCTGGCGTAGTAAGCTGCGAGGATGTCGCTTTGCGCCGTGCGTGTAGGCAGGCCGGTGCTTGGCCCCATGCGTTGAATGTCCCAGATCACGGCGGGAATTTCGGCGAAGTAGGCCAGGCCTGCAAACTCAGCCATCAGGCTAATGCCAGGGCCGCTGGTTGCTGTCAACGAACGGGCGCCGGCCCAGCCTGCACCGATGATCATGCCTGCTGCGGCCAACTCGTCCTCGGCCTGGATAATGGCGTAGGTCGCCTTGCCGGTGTCGGGGTCGGTACGCAACTTTGGCCCATATTGTGCGATGCCCTCGGCCAAACTTGAAGACGGCGTAATTGGGTACCACGCAGTCACCGTCACGCCGTTGAAGAGCGCGCCCAGCGCCGCAGCGCTGTTGCCGTCGACCAGGATTTTGCCTTCGTTAAAGCCTGTCATCGGCTCGACTCGGTACGGATCGGTCTTGGTGAGGTTCTCTTTGGCCCAGTTATAGGAACGGTTCACCATGTCCATGTTCAGTGCAATGGGCTTGGGTTTGCCGCCGAAGTTCCACTTCAGCGCATCCTCGATCTGCACCATGTCCATTTCAAGTAAATAGGCGAGTACGCCCACGTAGACCATGTTGGCGACATAATCGCGCAAGTTGAAAGGCAGATCGGCAGCCTTCACCAGATCCTTCACCGGCATTGGATAGTAGGTGACGTCTTTGCGGTGATTGGCGATAGGAAGTGCATCATCGTAGAGGATGATGCCGCCGGGTGCCACCGATTCCATGTCCTCAGCCACCGTGCGCGCATTCATGCAGACCATCACTTCCGTGGTCTCGCGACGGGCGAGGAAACCGTCTTTGCTCAATCGGATGATGTACCAGGTGGGCAGCCCTTGAATGTTGCTGGGAAATAAGTTCTTGCCGTTGATGGGAATGCCCATCTTAAACAGTGTGCGGATCAAAATGCCGTTGCTGGTCTGACTACCGGAGCCGTTGACAGATGCGACGTTGATCGCAAAGTCATTGACGACCCCTCGTTCTTCTGACTCCTGTACGGGTGCGTCTTGCACGAGTAGGCTCATGCTTCTCTCCTTGTTGCTAGCAAAATGATGTGCTGACAAAATGTTGCGCTGACAAAATGTTGCTGTCGAAATGTTGCTGACAAAATGTTGAATTCGGGAATTAGTTCCTGGCGGTTCACTGGGGAAATCCAGCCCTTACCCGGTTTAGGGCCTTTTACATGAATCAAGTAGCACGCTCATCAACTGCCTCTTCGTCTATTCCGTTCGTTTCACTGCTGCCCGTTCCATTGTTGCCATTGCGCCCGTAAGGGCCGTCCAAAAGTCGCGATCCCATGGCGTCGCCGTTAGGTGAAACGCCGCGGGAGATCAGCAGTTGCATGTGTTCTTCAAGCAACTGCCTCGCTTCGTTATACTCACCGCGGGCAATGCCCTCGGCGATCTGCTGGTGATAGTGCCAAACGGCCGTGAGGTAGCGATAGTCGGCGTAGGTATTCAGTTCCACTGCTTCATAGGCATCCCAGTAGGCTTCCAGCAGGCCCAAGACAAACGGGTTGTCCAGCCGGCGGAAGATGGTGAGGTGAAAGGCGCGGTGTTCAGCGTGTGGAATCTGTACCCGCTCGTCCTCTAATTTCGACCAGGCGGCGTTGACAAGCCCCAGTAGCTCATCTTTGTCTTGCGCGGTGAGACGCTGCACAGCTTCTTCCCAAAAGGAAAGCTCAAGCTGACGGCGTAGCACACTATAGGCATTGAAAAGGGAACGATCAATCGTGAGGGCGAAAATGAGGCTCTGGAAAACTGCGGGTTGAAAAGAGTAGGCATTGCACTCAATGCCCCGACGTGGCCTTGCTTCAATCAGCCCGAGGACACGCGCAACTTCCATCTGTTCACGTAATTTGCCTACGCTGATCTCAAGCTCATCGCTGATCTGATTCAGCGAAGGCAGGCGGGTGCCTTGTTCACACCCATGTGTAATCAAATAACGAAGAAAATCTGAGTCTATTTGCGAGAGCGCCATTGGTCCGCTTCCAAAAAATAATTTCCCAAAAACAACAGTGGCATAACAATGCCGCCGGTTGTGATTCGGTAATCATCCAATTGATTCGATTTATTCGATAATTCAGCGGCGACGCCAAGATCATACCAGAATCGGGGATCTCCGTCAACTCAGCAAGGTGGCGCAGATTGGGGAACGACGGACGACGGACGACGGACGACGCCATGTCATAGCAGTGTTCGAGACGAAAGTTGACCGCACATGTCACGCAAATGGAACCGATGGTCTCTAGCGTCGTCCGTCGTCCATCAGGACGCAATCCAGCGCGGTTTCTGCGTGAGCAGCACGCGACTGCTGCGAGAGTCGATGGCCTTCGAAAAGAGCGATCCTTGGCCGAATTCGCAATTGAGGGCTTGTAGTTGATAAAACTGATGGGGGGTTTCCACGCCTTCGGCAATCACTTCAAGATCGAGGTCATGGGCGAGTGTGATAATGGTGCGCACAATGTCCATGTTGCCCGATTCGCCGTTCATGCTCATGATGAACGAACCGTCGATCTTCAATGTGTTGATGGGGTAATAATGGAGCGAACTAAGCGAGGAGTAGCCGGTGCCGAAATCGTCGATACAGAGATGAACGTTGAGTTTCTGTAGCGCTGTCAGTGTGTGCATAATGCCGACAATGTCGCTAAGGACGGCGCCTTCGGTGATCTCCAATTTCAGCGTGTTGGGGCTGATTTTGGTCTCTTGCAGCACCGATTCCACATAACCTGCTAGATCTGACTGGTTGAGCAGGCTCCCAGACAGATTGACGTTTAGGAAAAGTGCCGGCTCTTGAGGATGTTCGTCTTGCCAGGATTTTAGCTGTTCTGCGCCGCGGCGGATTGTCCAACGATCAATGATGTTGAGTAGCCCAGTCTCTTCTGCGAGTGCAATGAAATCGGCCGGATAAAGTAGCCCACGCTCGGGGTGATTCCAGCGTACCAGCGCTTCAAAACCGGCTAGTTGCCCTGACTTCAACGAAACGATCGGCTGATAATAGATGGCGAATTCGTTGCGTTCAACAGCGCGGCGCAGGTCGGTCTCCAATTGCCAGAGCGCCATGGCGCGCACGTGCATGGTCGTATCAAAGAGACGATACTTGCCCATCCCAGCTGCTTTGGCACGATACATAGCCGTATCGGCATCACGCAGGATCTCTTCTGTGCGTGTGTAGGCGTCGGCGCTGAGCGCGATCCCGATACTGCCGCTGGTGAAAACTTCGTGCCCATGGATGAGAAAAGGCTCATCCATGGCAAGAAGCATGCTCTTGGCCACGCGTGCGGCATCGTTCACGGCGGTGACATTGTGCAGGAGTACGGCAAATTCATCGCCGCCAAATCGGGCGATCAAGCCTTCGGGTGGAATGCAGCGTTCCAACCGGCCGGCAATGGCGCTGAGCAACCGATCACCGATGAGGTGGCCCAGGCTGTCGTTGATGGTTTTGAATCGATCTAAATCGAGAAAGAGTACGGCAAACTGTTCGCTTCGATCCGCTTCAAAATTGCGCAGAGCGCTTTCGAGCTGCTCCTGAAAGTAAAGACGGTTGGGCAGGTGGGTCAACGGATCGTGCAGTGCATCGTAGATCAGCCGTTCCTCGGTGTGTTTTCGGACTGTGATATCCGACTGCGAACCGGCCATACGATAAGGCTGTCCGTGCTCGTTGTAAAGCGCCATGCCGCGACTAAGCATCCAGCGGTAACTGCCGGAACGATGACGGATGCGATATTCCTGTTCAAAGTGGGAGGTCTTGCCTTGAAGATAGAGATCGATGGCGTTGCGGGTGGCTTCCAGATCATCGGGATGGAGGCGGTGAAACCATTCAGAAGGCGAATTGCCAATCTCTTCTTCGTTGAAACCGAGCATTAAACACCAGCGCGGCGAATAGTAAATTTCGTTGAGGGTCAGGTTCCAATCCCACAGGCCGTCGTTGGCAGCACGGGCTGCCAACGCATACCGTTCTTCGCTTTCGCGTAGCGCTCCCAGCGCGCGTTGACGTTCCAACGCATATCGAACCGAGCGGGTAATCAATTCCCCGTCAATGCGTCCTTTCACCAGATAGTCTTGAGCACCTTTGCGCAGGGCTTCAACGGCTGTCTCTTGATCATCATGGCCGGTCAACACAACAATCGGAATCTCTGGATTGAAATGACGAAAGCGGACCAACGTCTCTAACCCCTGACTATCCGGTAGCGAGAGATCGAGCAAAACAAGATCGAAGTTCTTCTGCTCGAAGAGATCGAGCGCCTCAATAAACCGGCTGACATGGACAATCTGAAAACCGGTAGGGTCAACTTCGCGAAACAATTCGCGCAAAAGCACGGCATCAGCCGAGTTATCCTCGATGAGGAGCAAGTGTAACACTTGTTTCGCTGTCGACGATTCCATAGGTTGAATGCCTGCTTTTTCCCTTCGTTGACTACGTTGCCTGATATGATGAACCGCACTCAATACGTTTTGTGCAAGTGCAATTCATTATAATGTTACCCTTAATGGAGTGGTAAGGGAACAATGGGGGGGTGCGCAAAAAACAATCGATGTCATCTGTTCTGCAACTTGATGTGATGTACTCGATATTTTGATTTAAACCGAATAAATGAGATTGGTGATGAGATTAGTGATGAGATTAGTGATGAGATTAGTGATGTACTAGGTCAGCGATTGCTCCAGGTATGCAAACGCTGCACCCGCCAGCAGGGCAACCCCAGTAGGCAGCGTGCGTTCGTCGAGATCAAAAGTCGGGGTGTGATGTGGGCTATGCCATTTGCCATTGGGATCAGACGCGCCCACGAGCACAAAACAGCCTGGGGCGCGGTTGAGAAATTCCGACATATCTTCGCCAACCATCATCGGCGCGATCTGCGCGATCTGCGTTTCGCCCACCACCTGCGCTGCGACGCCGTGTATCAACGTTGCCCCTTCTTCGCTATTGACCGTGGCCGGGCAGCCGCCCAGGTAAGAAAATTGGGCCGTGGCCCCGAATGCCTGTGCCACCCCCACGGCGATCTCCTCCAGCCTGCGCAAGAGCAGGCTCTGCACCTCTTTTGAAAAGGATCGAATTGTGCCGCGCAGGTCGGCCTGATCCGAGATGATGTTGCTGGCGCTCCCGCTGTGCAAACTGCCCACGGTGACAACTGCTGTATCTTGTGGGTTAACATTGCGCGCTACAATCGATTGCCAGGCCACCACAATGTGGCTGGCCACCACCGTGGCATCGACTGTTTCATGTGGCATGGCGCCATGACCAGCTTGGCCGCGGACCGTTAACCCAAACATATCTGCGTTGGCCCACAGAGGGCCAGACTGTACGATCACCTGGTTGAGCGGCAGCCCCGTCCAAAGGTGGAGGCCGAAGGCAGCCGCCGGTTTTGGATCGGTGAGTACGCCGTCTGCGATCATGGCCGAAGCGCCGCCAAGCCCTTCTTCGGCCGGCTGGAAGACGAGCTTGACCCGCCCGCGCAAAGACGCACGTTGCTCATTCAACACTTGCGCCACGCCCATGCCGATGGCTGTATGGCCGTCGTGCCCACAGGCGTGCATCACACCCGGCGTCTGTGATTGGTAGTCTGTATTGTTTTCTTCATGGATGGGGAGGGCGTCCATATCAAAGCGCAAGAGCACAGTCGGCGCGTTGTCGTCGATGGCGTCCCCTTCGATGATGGCGACGACGCCTGTTTTGCCGATGCCGGTGCTCACTTCAAGGCCGAGGCCGCGCAAGTGATCGGCGACGATTCCGGCGGTGCGTACTTCTTGAAAACCCAATTCGGGATGGCGGTGAAAATCGCGCCGCCAGGTTACCAATTGAGGGTAGAGTTCGGCGGCGGCGGCGCGAATCTTGTCGAGCTGATTCATGTGTCCTCGTGGGGGTGGTGATTTGGGATTGACGATTGACGATTTACGAATGACGACAGATCGACCTGAGCACGCTCGGTCGTCTGTCGTCATTCACTCTCAAACACGGCGTCGAGATAGCGGTTGTTCTCACGAATATCTTCGTAGCGACGTCGCGCCTGGACGAGTACCGTACCGACTTCTTCGAGCCTGTCTTCGAGATCGTCGTCGCTGGTGCTGGATTCCCAGGCCTGACGCAGCAGATCTTCGAACGATTTTGCCCCATCGAGGTTGCCTAGGATCAGGTCTAGCTCGCCAATCACCAGTTCGAACATGCGGATCTTGCGCGCCAGCAGTTCGATAATGTGCGCCTCGATGGTTTCGTGACATGAAAGGTTGAAGATGGTGACATCTTTTTCCTGGCCGAGACGATGGAGCCGCCCAATGCGCTGTTCTACTCGCATCGGGTTCCACGGCAGATCGTAGTTGATCAACTGATGGCAGAATTGAAGGTTGCGTCCTTCGGCGCCGCTCTCTGTGCTTATCAGCACACGTGCACCGTCTTCGGTTTCAGAACGGAAACGGGCCACCGCCGCCTCTTTCTGGCGAATGTCCATGCCCCCGTGGAAACCCTGGGTTGATACACCCCACGACTCCAATTGCTTGACAACAGTCTCTAGCGTCTGGCGGTACTCGGTAAAGATGAGGAACTTGCCGGGGAATCGATCCAGGATTTCGCGCACGGCCTCTAACTTGCGGCCAATCGGGATCGATTCAGCCAGTTCCAAGAAACCCATGAGTTCGGCGCGCACGTTGTCTCCGTGTTCGCGATCCTGCACCATCTTGCGCAGGGTGGAGGCCACGGCCTGTGGGCTGCTACAGACTTCTTTTTGCAGTGTTATCAGCGTCAGGCGCAGGTGCTTGTTGCTGTCTACATCGCGGAAACGGCGGCGAATGTAGTCGGTAACACGTGTATAAAGCTGCCACTCAACTTCCGACAGACCCAGGTGGTAGATGGCGGCACGGCGGCGCGGAAAGGTTACATCGACGCTGCTGCGCCGGTTGCGGATCATGACGTCGTTGAGGAGACGGCGCAGCGAACTCTCGTTCTTGGGCTGGCGCTTGTCGGCGTTTTGCAGAAAATGGCGACGGAAACTGCGCACCGTCCCCAGTTGGCCGGGCGATAGGATCGTAATCAGGCTGTAGAGTTCCAGCAGATCGTTCTGGATCGGCGTGGCTGTGAGCATAAGTACATAGCGTTTGCGGATCTGATTGACGAACTTCCAGGCCAGTGTGCCGCGGTTCTTGAGTTTGTGCGCCTCGTCGACGATGAGCAGATCGTACTCACGGCCCAGCACACCCTGGCTATGACGATCCATCTTGGCGCGATCCAGGCTGACGATCCAGCGCCCACTTTCGGCTTCGGCCACTTCTCGCCACTGTGACACGTCGTCCACCACCGCAAAGGACTCGCCGAATTTGCTGTGCAGTTCCTCGCGCCACTGTTCGGTGAGCGATGCCGGCGTCAGAACGAGGACGGTACGCACCAGCCCACGCTCAATGAGTTCCTTCATCACAATGCCCGCTTCAATGGTTTTGCCCAGCCCCACTTCGTCGGCGAGGAGGGCACGCCCGCGCATGTCGCGCAGCGCTCGCAACGCCGTCTCCAACTGGTGTTCATAGTGTTCCACCGAAATGTCTTCAAGGCAGATCAACTGATCGAAGCCGCGACTTAGGCGCAATTCCTCTGCCTGAAGGCGTAGCTGGTAGGTGTCCAGTGGACCCGGTGGGTGGACGCGGCCGTAGATGCGGAAGAAGTTTTCCAGATCCTGTTTGGTTTCAATCAGGCGAGGCGGTAGCGAAACGCCCAGCTTTTCGATGCGCTGGGCCATCTGTACATCCACGTTGTAGCGGTAGCCACAGCGGAAACAGACTGTCGCCGTCTCTTCATCAAGCCACTTACATTGTGGGCAGCGTTTGCCCATCACCGCCTGTAGCTCCGGGGATTTCTTTTTTCGTTTTGACAATGGCTCTTCTGGGATTTCGAGCCATTCGAAACGCTCTTGGGTCATAGAAAGTATACCTAATTTATTAGACGGCGCGCATTCAGGCCCTATTATACCAGGGCTTATGCTGGGATTGGAAAGCAGTTTGGCTGAAAGCACAATGTGAGATGAGTTGGGGATATGGAGCAGGGGCTGGGGCGTTGCATGTCGCGTGCCTCGATGGCACGCGACATGCAACTCGAAGAATTGCTTACGGAGCTTTTCTCTCTTTACCTACCCGTGCGCCTAGACGCAAAGACCACCGGCTCAACGTTGATGGTGACTGTATCGGTAGCAACATCAGTCGGCACCAATGTCACGGTCGCTGTGACCGTCGCTGTGACCGTCGCCGTGACCGTCGCTGTGACCGTCGCCGTGACCGTCGCCGTGACCGTCGCCGTGACCGTCGCTGTCGCCGTGCTAGTGGCCGTTACAACCGGTGTGACGGTCTCCGTGGCGGATGGAACGGCCGTCGCCGTGGTTGTTGCCGTTGCTGTGCTGATCGGTGTACTGGTTGTTGTGGCAGTAACCGTCGCCGTGGTTGTTGCTGTTGCAGTGATCGTTGGCGTGATTGTGCCGGTTGCGGTCGTCGTTGCTGTGGCAGTTCCCGTTGCTGTGGCAGTTCCCGTTGCTGTGGCAGTTCCCGTTGCTGTGGCTGTGGCAGTTGCTGTGGCAGTTCCCGTTGCCGTCGCTGTGCCTGTTCCTGTGGGCGTTGGGCTGCCGGTGCTTGTAACGGTTGGTGTTGGTGTTGGTGTTGGTGTTGGTGTTGAACTTGACGTTGAAGTGGCCGTTGCCGTTGCCGTGGGCGTTCTAGACGGCGTGGGCGACGGCGTGTAGGTTGGTGTATAGGTCGGCGTCCATGTCCAGGTCGGCGTCCAAGTTGGTGTGTAGGTTGGCGTCGGTGTGCGCGTTGGTGTGGGTGTGTTTGTGGGTGTCGGCGTTGGTGTGCCGCTACATGGCCCAGGACGGTCGTCCCTGCGGCTGAAGTTGCTGGTGTCCCTACCGTCACGGCGGCCGGCGGCGTCGACGCTGTAGCCGTTCCAGTTTTTGTCTTCGTCGCCGTCGAGCCAGCCGCCGTTGTCGTTGTCGGGATCGACTTCTTTGCGCAATCCGTCGCCGTCCCAGTCGGGCCAGCGCTTCTGGTATTGGCCCAGGTGGTTGAAGACGTAGCCGCGGATGTCCTGCTTGTCGTTGACACAGTCTTTGTCGGTGTCGCGGTTGTTGGGCGAGGTGGCGAAGCGGAACTCTTCGTCGAAGTCGACGATGCCGTCGCCATCGCTATCGATGCTGAGGCTGGCTTCGTCCTGGCGCGGCTTGACGTTGGCGGGCGGCACGTGATACTCGGACACATTCCACCCGTTGTACCAGATCCAGCCGCCGCTGTTCGTCCACGGATCGATGCGGTAGGCGAACTGGTAGCTGAAGAAGAACCAGTTGAATTCATAATAGCCCGCCATGACAACACTGTGTGCGTCGTTGTTTTCTACGAAGAGGGCAGGGCGGCCTTGGTCGATCCATCCTTTCACCTGGGCAAAGGACGGTTTGCCACGTGCACAGACACCGGTGGCGTCGTTCATGGCCCACCACATTACATTTTTGCCGCCGCCGCCGGTGCAGCCTTGATTCGGCCACATGCCGATGCCGTGGCCCAGGTCACCTTCGGGGACGCCACCGCCGTAGGCATAGTACGAGATCCGATCCTGGCTGAGTTTGCTGTCGTAGTAGTCGGCGATCATGGAGATTGAGGCGCGAGTGCAGTACCAGTCGCCGTGAGGATTGCCGCGCCGCGGTGCGCCGTTGCCCACAATCAGGTCGCCGTCGGCTTCGTGGGCCGAATCCCAGCGGTGAACGCCGAATTCGGGGTTGCCGTCGAGGCAGAGCATGCGCGTGTCTTTGTGTTGAAGTTGTGGCCGCACGCCGAGGATGCGCAGCGCGTCAGTGGCGGCGGCTTCGACGGGCATAGGGATCACTGTCACCGAAATGGGGACGGACCAATCGCTCTGGCTGCCGTCTGCCTGGACGCTCTGGCTGCGCACAAAGTAGGTGCGCGACATTTCGACGGTGGTTGTCAGCTCAGTGGTGTAGGTCGCTTCGCTGACTTCAAGATCAAGGCTGGGCGCGGTGAAAGTCACTTCGTCGGCCACCTGGAAACGATACCCCGTGGCTTCGGGGACATTCGACCAGCCGAAGACGACATCGCCGGCAAAGGTCACCGCGCCGTCAAAGGGGGTACGGAAGTAGGGTGCCGGGGCGCGATTGACAGCGCCGGGTGTCTGTTCGCCGGGTTTGTAGATGGTCCACTCGGCGGGGCTGTTGGTGTCGAAGAGCGGGTAGCGTCCTAGCGATCCGCCGCGCACCAGCACATCACCGCCGGGGATCTGCTCGGTGGGGCCTGCAAATGTGTCCGCCGGCCATTGCCCTGCTTGTACAGCCATGTCGGCATCATCCAGCGGAAAATCGCCGTAGGCCACGAAATCAACCATTGTGGTGGTGGTGTGGACGTTGCTGCTGTAGAGCGTGAGTTGGTCAACGGCGTCGAGGAAGTTGACCAGGCCGGGCGGTGTGTGCAGTTCCACCACGCCGTCGCTGGCGTCGTAGTCGTTGGCCTCCTCGCCTTGACCATCGAGATAGAGCACAATGTAAGTGCCGGGGGGGAGCGGCGGCATCGCAGCGGGGAAGGTATAGACGTTGCCATCACCGTCGCTGATCTGCCAACCGTTGAGCGCCGCGGCCGCAATGCCGTAGTCGCTGCCGGGCGGGACAAGGCTGGCCGCTGCTTCAGAATCGCCGCCGCCAGCCACCAGCGGCAGGAAGAGTGGCGTGGTGTTCTGAATCAATTCGATCCACTGTGTTTGGCCTTCGGTTGGCAGCGGCACGATTTCGCTGAACACCATCGGGCTTTCTGCACCGAGCTGGGTAGCCGGCGTCGGTGACTGTTCTTGCGCGAAGGTAGTAGGCGTCCTCTCGCGCATAGCTGCGAGGAGCAGGAGTGAGACAATACCAATCACGGTACAACAGGTAAACACGAAGAGTAGGAATGGTGGACGAGGCCGTTGATGCATGAAGTCGAATTCTCCTTGATGGTTCGAGGGTGTTGCATTTGATCGACACAATTGTGTAGGGGAAGGTAAGCTGATCATCCAGAATAGATCACAGTCGGGCTGTGCGCTAGTGCACAGCCCGACTGTGATCTCAGAACTTGATTTGGTTATCACTTCTCTTCTACACAACCCGTTTTGGCACTGACTATTTGTCACGTGTGTCTTCGATCACACCACCCATGCATTGAGTACTCTGGTGGTGGACAGCGTACCTGCTACAATTTTGATCATCACCCACAATCTGCCATTCGCAAAGGATTTCTATGACGTCGCGCACTTGGCTTCGTAACATGGTTGGTCTACTGGTTCTCGTTCTGTTGGGATGTGCAGGCTTGGGGGGAATGTCGTTACCTTCTACACCAGCCACCGCTTCTGTGGATCAACCGGCGCAACCAGGCGATGGTAACTTTGAGATCGGCAACCCAGTGCTTATGGACATCTGGGTCGATCCTGTCAACGGGGACGACGCCCACGACGGCGCTACCCGCGCCCAGGCGCTGCGCACGATCCGCGCCGCCTGGAACCGCATCCCCTCTGGCACAACGCTCGCCGAAACCGGCTATCGCATCCAACTGGTGGCGGGCGACTACACCATCGAGAACTTCCCTGTCTACTGGGAAAATCGTCACGGCACCACCAACTTCCCCATTATTTTGAATTCGGTGGACGGCGTGGGGGCGGCGCGCTTGAACGGCTATGTTAATGTCTACGATGTCCACGCGCTCTACCTGATCGGGCTGGAAATCCGCAACCAGGGCGATGTCTTCCACTGTGAACAGTGTACCTATCTGCTGCTCCGCTCGCTCCACCTCGACGGCGGCGCACGTTTGGCCCACGAAACGGTGAAGGTCAACCAATCTCAGTTCATATTCATCGAAGAGAGCAACATCCACGGCGCAGGGGACAACGCCATCGACTTTGTGGCGGTGCAGTTCGGCCACATCCGCCGCAATCGTGTTCATGATGCCGGTGATTGGTGTGGCTACGTCAAAGGCGGATCGGCCTACATTCACGTTGACAGCAACGAGTTTTTCAACTGTGGCACCGGCGGTTTCACCGTCGGGCAGGGGACCGGCTTCGAGTACATGACATCTCCCTGGCTGCACTACGAAGCCTACGGCATCGTCGTCACCAACAACGTGATCCACGACACCGAAGGCGCGGGACTGGGTGTCAACGGCGGCTATCAGGTGCTGATGGCGCACAACACCCTCTACCGCGTGGGCGAACGTAGCCATGTGATCGAGGTCGTCTTCGGCTTGCGCACCTGCGACGGCATCACCGCAGCGTGCGCCGCCCGTCTGGAGGAAGGCGGCTGGGGAACCGTCACCGTCGGCTTTGACGGCGAACAGCCCATCCCCAACCGCAATGTTTACATCCTGAACAACATCATCGCCAACCCATCCGGCTACCGCAGCCAGTGGCAACACTTTGCCATCCACGGACCACGCACCCCCGCGCCCGGATCGAATGTCCCGTCCCCGGCGCACAGCGACGACAATTTGCAGATCCGCGGCAACGTCATTTGGAATGGGCCGACAGATTGGCCGTTGGGCGTTGGCGACAATAGCGGCTGCCAGGAGACGAACCCTACGTGCAACGTCGCCCAACTACTGGCCGACAACAGCATCAACGGCGTTGAGCCTCTCTTTGTGGACGCTGTAGGCGGTGATTTTCGGCTGGCGAACCCCACCGAACTGCCTGCGCCTGCTCCGTTGCCTGAATTTTTCCTCGACTGGGATCTGTTAACCCCTACGTTGCCCATTGTTTCTGTCGGCGTAGAGGTGTTTTGGGATCACGACAACCGGACACGTGCTGGCTATGATCTGGTGGGCGCGTACGCCGCCGAAGGTGCACCGTCTTCTGTGGTCTCCACGAGCACGCCGGTTGTCAACTATTTGCCGCTGCTAAGTCGTCACCCTGCGCCGGCAACGGCTACGATGACACCCACACCCACTGCCACTACCTTCGCCCCTCCAACCGCAACAGAAACCGCCACGACGACCGCCACGCCCACCGCCACCGCCACGCCCACGCGCACTGACAACCCACTCCCTACATCTCCTTTAACCGTGGTCAGCCTGGGCGACAGCCTAACCGAAGGATCGCGCGACGACTCGCCGCAGGGCGGTGGATACCCGCGGCGTTTGTTGGATGCGCTACAGGATGCGCGTCCTGGCTCAACGGTGCTCAATCTGGGCAAATCGGGGTGGACGTCTGGGGATCTGATCAACGGTGCCAACGGGGAAGCGGGGCAATTGGGGCAGGCGCTGACCCATTTTGAAAGCGCCGACGGCGTCAAAGTCGTCCTGATTTGGATTGGCAGCAACGATCTTTGGTATCTCTACGAATTTGGCCCCGATCCCATCACCGCAGAGGTAGAAGGGGACGATCTGGCCAACTACACGGCCAATCTCACGTCCACTGTGCAGCAACTGCGCGCCGCCGGGGTCATCGTCTTCCTCGGCCTGATGGATGACCAGTCACAGCGCCCGGTGGTGGCGAATTCGCCTACACCCAACGAACCGGCCTTCCCCAGCATCAGCGCCGAGGACCGCACGCGCATGTCGGCGCAGGTGGATCGCTACAACGCCGTCCTCACCGAGCTGGCCGCCGCCGAGAACGTCTACATCGTCGACTTCTTCCACACCGACATCTTCACCAACCCCGTCACCCTCGCCGACGACGGCAATCACCCGAACGCGGCGGGGTACGATGTGATCGCGGGGATGTGGCGGGAGAAGGTGATTGGTGATTAGTGATTGGTGATTGGGTCTCTATACACGAGTATGGATTTACGCATCCATGTACTTGACGAGACAGTTGAGCGTCCATTCGCTGACGAATTCAGATGCCCAATCACCAATCACCAATCACCTCTTCTCAACTCGCCTTACGCGCCCGCTTATCCGCCCAGGCGCGCAGACGGTCGATCTCTTCCTGCATCATGGTGCTAAGGGGGATGGTCTCTTGTAGCACGCTGAGGAGATCGTCCATTTGTAGCGGACGGTTCTGATCGAAGGCGTCGTAGAGGGCGTCGATCAGGGCTTGTTCGATTTCGGCGCCGGAGAGGTTGTGCGACGACATGGCCAGGGTGGCCAGATCGAAGTCGTTGGGGTTGCGGTTGCGTTTGAGCAGGTGAATACGCCAGATCTCGGCGCGCTCGGCAGCGTCGGGTAGATCGACGAAGAAGATTTCGTCAAAGCGTCCTTTGCGCACGAGTTCGGGCGGCAGTTGATCCACGCTGTTGGCTGTGGCAATCACGAAAACAGGCGACTGTTTCTCTTGCAGCCAGGTAATGAACGAACCAAAGACGCGCGCCGCCGTCCCCGCGTCGCTGACACCGCTACGGCTGACGCCGCTAAATCCCTTCTCGATTTCGTCGACCCACAACACCACCGGCGCAATGGACTCGGCCACTTTGATGGCGTTGCGCAGGTTTTCTTCGCTAGAGCCGACCAAAGACGAGAAGAGCCGACCCACGTCCAGGCGCAACAGGGGCAACCGCCACGCATTCGCCACCGATTTGGCCACCAACGACTTGCCGCAGCCCTGCACACCCACCAGTAAAATCCCCTTTGGCTCGGGCAGGCCGAACGCCCGCGCCGATTCGCTGAAGGCGCGCACCCGCTTGCGCAGCCACTCCTTGAGATTGGCCACCCCCCCCACATCGTCGAGGCGATCCTGGCTGGCGTAGAACTCAAGCAGGCCACTCTTGCGGATAATCTGCTGCTTTTCGGCGGTGACGGCGGCCACGGCTTCTTCGTCGAGGCGGCCGTCAGCTTCGATGACGGCTTTGGCGATGGCGTTGGACGCTTCGGTGACGGTAAGCCCCTGACAGGCGCGGATCAGCCGATCCCGTCCGCGCCGGTTGAGATCCACCTGAATGCCCTCGTTCTGGCGCGCCGCCGCTTCGATCTGTACCAGCAGCTTTTCCAATTCCTCAGCGCTGGGCAGGCTAAAGTCCACCACCGTAATCTCTTTTTCCAACTCTTCGGGGATGCGCAACACCGGGCCAAGCAGAATCACCGTCTTTTTGCTCTTTTGCAGGGCAAAGGCCACTTCACGCAGCCGCCGCACCACGTTGACGTCTTTGAGCACGGGGTGGAAGTCGCGCAGCACCCAGATCGCCGGGTCCTCTTCGTCGAGAATAGCGTTGAGCATGGTGACGGGATCGCGACGGGCGCGGTCCTGGTACGTGGGCAGGGCTGGATTGCTCTCCCCGCTGGTGATGCTCCAATGCAGCACACGACGGCGCAGGTTGATAGCGACTTTTTCTACCACGTCCAGGGCGCGTTCTTCTTCGGGCGTCACCACCCAGAGCAGGGGATATCGGGCACGAATGTAGGTTTCGAGTTCTGTGTTCATCGCATGTGCGGCGAATAGGGCCAGATCTTCCACTTCTCGATCTCCTGGCCGTTGACGTAGACACGGACATTGGACCACTTTTGGACGTAGTCCCAAATACGCCAGAATTGGCGAATGTTGCGTTTCTGGTAGAGCAGCCGATGGACGAGCTGGCGGCCTTCGTCCATGAGCATGATGTAGTTGGGCTGTTTCTGCGCCACAAAGACAACGTGTTCGTAGAACTGGGAGCGGCTTTCGCCAAATTCCAGCACCAAATGCCAATTCGGGGTGCTGATCTCTATCCCGTCATCGCCCGCTTCGGCGTCGTCGTCTTCTGCGGCAAGGGCAAGCTTTGTTTCGATTTCGACCTGCGTAAAAATCAGCGCTGTTTCGAGAAGCTCGTTGAGTAGCGGCGCCAGCACAGGACGCACATCGGGATTGGGCAGCGCCAGATGGAGGTCACGGTGAGCACAGCGCCAGGTTGTCCACGCGCCGGGCCAGAATGGCGGCCTTTCGACGCAGGCTTCGTCCTCTGCCGGCGGTGCCGGCGTAATCTGTGCCAGTGCGTGCTGCAGGGGATCTTCACCCAGGGTGGCGGCTAGCGAGTCGATGTTCAATTGCACCACGGCGGCCGGTGGCAGCTCTTCTGCGGGTGTGGTGTGCCAGCTCTGTTGCACAGCCAATACTTCGTCTCCACGCAGGGGATGACGCAGCAGCGCCTGCCAGCCGAGGACCGTCCCCATCAGCGCGGGTGCAAGTTGACCGTGGGTGATGACGCGTGCCAGGTAGCGCCCATCCTGAGCGAGCCAGCCGGCCAGCAACGTGGAACGAGTCA
Source organism: bacterium (assembly GCA_016124945.1). GTDB lineage: Bacteria > Chloroflexota > Anaerolineae > Caldilineales > Caldilineaceae > RI-153. The sequence goes on from WGMT01000044.1 coordinate 128,221, forward strand.
ACTCCGGCAGGTTGGACCAGGCCGACATCTCCAACAGATCAAGCAACGTAGCGCGTGCGGCGGCAGCCTCCTTTTCCCCCAAAAAAAGATGGGTTTCAAGGTAGGCCAGGTAGAGGCGCTGGTAGGCGGGCGGTGCGGCCTGCTCAGGGAAGTGGAGCCATCGGTAGAAAACGCCCCTTTGCGCCTCCGTAAGTCCGGCATAGCCCGCGCCCACCGTTGGCGCAGGGACAGGAGCATCTGTCTCAACTACCGGTAGTTGCAGATCGACTTGCGCGTAGTCAAATTCCTGCGACTGTGAGCGGCTGGCGCTGCGCCGTAAATGGGGTGCAGGCGTGGTCAGTGCCTGCGCCAACACTGCCCCAGCCGGACGATCTCGCCCGGTGATACGCACAAATGGATTCGGGTGTAATTCCCACAGATCGTTAGATTCGGACACGGTTGGATGGTTTCTTGTTGCGGCATTGATGGAGAAACTATAGCATAGCGACTATCGGCTGTCGATTTGTGGTAGACTTGACAAGCTCATTTGTTCGGGTAGACTTGCGGGGAGAGCAGAGACGACGGACGACATCGTTGAGTACGTGCTTGGGATGTGGTGTCTGTCACATCGCAGACGACAAGAACCAACAACGGCAGCATGGCATTATACAATGTCGTCTGTCGTCTGTCGTCCGTTGTCCGTTGTCTGTCGTCCGTCGTCTGTAAACAAAAGCAACTACCGACTACGAGGATCCCATGCCCCACATCTCTGGACTGGCCGAAATAGTGTTGTGGACTGCCGACAAGGACAAGGCGCTCTGGTTTTATAACGAGTTGCTGGGTTTTGAGGTGATTTCGCCGCCAACGTTGCGCAATGCCTTTTTGAAAGTGGGTGACGGCAGCGCCGGTGTGCCCGAAATGATTGTCCTTGTGCCGATGCCGCCGGAAGTCGCGGCTCAGCCCCGCAGTGGACAGCTCCACCATCTGGCCTTTCAGTTGACGCCCGATGCCTTTGATGCCCAACATGCGGCCCTAATGGCTGCCGGCTTCAGCCCACGGGGTGGTCAGCACCCAGTATTGGCCAGCCGCACCATGTATGTCGACGATCCAGACGGCAATGAGGTGGAGTTTATTTGTCAGGCGGAATGATGGCAGACGACGGACGACGGACGGCCATGTATGGCATCATGTCGCTGCTGGCGGTTCTTGTCCTCTACGAGGTGACAAACGTAGTGGTGCGAGACGTATTTAACGCTGTCGTCCGTCGTCTATCGTCCGTCGTCACTCACTCAAAGGAGCACAACATGGAATCCCCGTATCCTATGTTATCAGTCGAAGACGCGTTGTCGGTGGTATTGGCGCAGGCTGCACCGTTGACGAGGGTGATGGTGGATCTGTCTGCTGCACTGGGCGCTGTGCTGGCCGAAGATGTCCATGCGCGAGAGCCGTTGCCGCCGTTCGCTGCTTCGGTAAAGGACGGCTACGCCGTCATCGCGGCAGACGGGCCTGGCATCTACCCTGTGGTGGCCGACGTGACGGCTGGCCAGATGGCTGATTTTGTCCTGACGCGGGGAGCGGTGGCCTATATTACCACCGGCGCGCCGATTCCGCAGGGTGCAGATGCCGTTGTGATGGTGGAAGAAACCGAGCGTGTTGACGGAGAGAACAGTCTGCGCTTGGTGCGTATTGGGGTGCAGGTAAAGGCGGGCGACGACATTCGCCCTGTTGGCGTGGATGTGGCCGCCGATGAACTGATCCTTGATGCGGGTGAACGTCTGGGCGCAGCGGAGATCGGACTGCTGGCGACGGCAGGCGTGGTGGATGTGCCGATCCATGCGCGGCCGCGTGTGGCCGTCCTCTCGACGGGGGATGAGTTGGTGGATCCTCATCAACCGCTCGGCCCAGGACAGATCCGCGACAGCAACCGGGCCACGCTCATCGCTGCGATCCGCGCCAACGGCGGCGAGCCCATTGATCTGGGTATCGGCGGTGATAGCCAGACTGAACTAGAAGCTCGCATCAACCGGGGACTTCAAGAAGCGGACGTGCTGCTTACGTCGGGCGGCGTCTCGATGGGGGATCGCGACCTGATCAAGCCGATTTTGGCCCACGCCGGTACTGTCCATTTTGGGCGAGTGCGTATGAAACCGGGTAAGCCGATCACCTTTGCCACGGCAGAAGTGGGGGGTAAGCGTTGTCTGATCTTCGGGCTGCCCGGCAATCCGGTAAGTAGCCTCGCCACCTTCTATCTTTTCGGCGTGCCGGCATTACGTAAGATGGCAGGCTGGCGCAACCCGTTGTTGCGGCGTGTCCACGCGCGGGTTGCACAACCGCTGCGCCTGGACGCCTACCGCCCTGAATATCACCGTGCTACCCTGCATTGGGACGAAAACGCACGTTGTTTCATCGCTGAGAGTACCGGCAGCCAGGCCAGCAGCCGTCTCCTGAGCATGCGCACAGCCAACGCCCTCCTCGAACTTCCTCAGCAGGAAGGCACACTGCCGGCAGGAACGATGGTGCCGGCGTTGTTGATTGGAGAACTGTAAAGAATTTACGATTTTCGATTGACGATTTACGATTGTCGTGTAGAGCATGTGACTTTATGACTGGTCGTTGTCTGGCTAAAGTATCAACAGCCCCATGCAGAACCAAGTACTCAACCAGACAATCGTAAATCGTCAATCAAAAATCGTAAATAGACAAGGGAGTATCATGTCCGAAAAATTGACCCACCTTGATCACCATGGCCACGCAGCGATGGTGGATGTGAGCCACAAAGATGTGACAAGTCGCGAGGCGGTGGCGCAGGGCGAAGTGCGCATGATGCCGTCGACGCTGGCCGCGATCCGCGCTGGGGATGTCCCCAAGGGTGATGTGTTGGCGGCGGCACGCATTGCCGGCATCATGGCGGCCAAGCGCACGCCGGATTTGATTCCACTTTGCCACACGCTCCTCCTAAGCAAAGTGATGGTAGACTTTGTGATCGACGAAGCGGAAAGCCGTGTACTGATTACGTGTACTGTGCGCTGCAAAGGACAGACCGGCGTCGAGATGGAGGCACTCACTGCCGTCAGTGTAGCAGCGCTCACAATCTACGACATGGCCAAAGCACTAGAAAAGACCATGATCATCGGCCCGATTCGTCTGCTCGAAAAACACGGCGGCAAATCAGGCGATTGGGTGAGGGGCGCCAAATGATCACCGTTACATTGCGTCTGTTTGCCGGGCTGAAACAGGCCGCCGGCTTTAAAGAAAGGCAGATCGAACTTGCCGATGACGCCACTGTTGCCGAGCTGCTTGCCCATCTGCCCGACGCCATTACGGCGCGCACCTTTTATGTCGCCGTCAACCAAAACTATGCCCAGCGCGATACGGTGTTGCGTGCAGGAGACGAAGTCGCACTGCTGCCGCCCGTTTCCGGTGGTGTGGACGGAGGACGAAAGACGATGTCAACCAAACTTTTTGAAATCACCGAACAGCCGCTTTCACAGGATGATATTTTGCGACGGGTGAGCCGTCCTGATTGTGGAGGGGTGGTGACTTTTGCCGGCACTGTGCGCGGCGCAACCACGGTTCAGGAAGGCGTGCGTGATACGGATTTCCTTGTCTACGAAGCCTACGTAGATATGGCTGAAAAGATGATGGCACAGATCGGCGACGAAGTCATGCAGCAATGGCCCAAAGTCAAAGCCGTGAGCATCTTGCACCGGATTGGCCGTTGCGAAATCGAAGAACCCACTGTCCTGATTGCCGTGGTCACACCCCACCGCGGCGACGGCTGCTTTGAGGCTTGCCAATACGCCATCGAGCGACTGAAGGCCATCGTTCCGATATGGAAAGAAGAGAACTGGTCCGACGGCAGCATATGGGTGGAAGGTCCACGCCAACCCCAGTTAGACGTCAAACGCCCAGAGTGATTATCGTCAAGAGCATCTCTGTGCGTAGGAACTGAAACATACCTTCTGGTTGGAAAATTTGACATGTGTTTGAGGCGTCGGTATACTACGGTTTGTATTAGTGCGCTTGACATACTCATGCAGATTAACAATTGAACGTCGATTTTGGGAAAGCCGTCGCTGCCGGTGTATGCCGGTAGAGGAACTTCCCGACTCTCGTCCATTCAGATGGGTGGAAGCACTCAGATGGATGGAAGGTCGCCCCACGAAACCGTAAGTGGGGGAGGCGGTCTGGGAAACTGACCGTCGACTACAACCGCAACAGAGAGCAGTCCCGCCGATGTTGTCTCTTGGCGAGAGCCAGAGGCGATAGGGGTAAGGGGTGAAAGGGTGGGGTAAGAGCCCACCAGCGGTGCCAGTAATGGTATCGGCTAGGCGAGCGTGCGACTGAGAGCAAGGCGAGAGGGTTCCGCTTCGGTGGAATCTCGTCGCAGCGGTGCGGTTGACCACAGGTAACACCTGTGTAGACACAAACCGCCACACCTGGATATGGTGTGAGACAGATGACGGCAGGCTGAGAAGCCACAGAATCGGGGGTATTTTCTCAAATCGGCGACAGAGAGTATGGGTTCGCTCGGTGGTCGCCAAACCTGGTGATCGCCAAACCTAAGCCGACGGGGCAAGCCGACGTGGCGGAATTGGCAGACGCGATAGACTTAGGATCTATTGCCCGACAGGGTGTGGAGGTTCGAGTCCTCTCGTCGGCACCAGTCAGTGGTTTACTGAGGAATAGGTTGTTGTGGAAGTATGGGCCCGTGGCCAAGCGGGAAGGCGCCTGCTTTGCAAGCAGGAGATCGTCGGTTCGAATCCGACCGGGTCCACTGAAAAATGTAAAAAAAGATGTAAAACGACAATCGAAGAATTTGCAGATTTCTCACGGTTCATGTATCATAGCGGATAGTTGTGCAGGAAAAAAAACTGAAAACCCTGCGGGCGTAGTTCAGCGGTAGAACGTCTCCTTGCCAAGGAGAAGGTCGCGAGTTCGAATCTCGCCGCCCGCTCTCAAAGGGCCGACCATCGTGTCGGTCCTTTTGCCGAGATAGCTCAGTCGGTAGAGCACAGCACTGAAAATGCTGGTGTCCCCAGTTCAAGTCTGGGTCTCGGCACCATTTTACCCCACTCACTCCGGTCTGCTTTGGCAGGCCGAGTGTTTACTGGGGGATCGTCTAACGGCAGGACTACGGACTTTGGATCCGTCAATCGGGGTTCGAATCCCTGTCCCCCAGCCAAGCCGGGGTGGCTCCTGTCGCCCCGGCGTTTTTATTCCGATAGCATGGCGCCCATAGCTCAATGGCAGAGCGCTTGATTGTGGATCAAGAGGTTTCGGGTTCGAGACCCGATGGGCGCCCCAAAGTGCATAACAACAAAAAAAGTCGGCAGACGCCGACTTTTTTTGTTGTTATGCACTTTGAGCACTTTACCATCGCTCCCTGTGGACAACCTCGCTTGGATCTTTGCGCTGTTTCTTGCCCTTCCCCACCGATTTTACCGGGTAGCCGAATGGCACAATCGCTAGAATGTCCTTGTCGTCGGGGATGCCGAGGATGGGTTTCACCTCTTCTAAGCCCATAAAGCCCACCCAGTTGGAGCCGATGCCCTCTTCCCAGGCTGTCAGCATCATGGATTGGATGGCGCGGCTGCCGTCGGAGACGGCGAAACGCGTGCGGTCGATGATCACCACGACGGCCAGCGGCGCTTCGGCGATGTACGGTCCACTCTGCGCCATCTCGCCGAGACGGCGCAGCATTTCTCGATCCTCCACCACGAGGAAATGCCAGGGCTGGCGGTTCATGCTGCTACCGGTGAGGCGCCCCGCTTCCACAATGCGCTCTACTGCCTCTTGCGCGATTGGTTTGTCTTCGTAAGAACGGATGGCCAAAACGGTTTGTACTGCGTCAAAGACGTTCATTGCCTCTCTCCTTTCGTTGCTTTACCCGACGCTCTGGATAGGGCATTCAATGGTGGCCTGGGTGCCACATTTCATAAAACAACCGATTCGCATTGCATACCGTGAAATCGGTGCGCAGGACGAGCATCGCATCGGGAATCGTATCAAAGACAGCTTCGACAAACACCCGGCCAACAGGCAGGGGTCCTTGTGCCCAGTTGGGATTCTGTTCGTACAGTGCTGTTGGGGGCAATGATCGGGCTTTCGACGGCTGGAACATGCCGTCGCCGGTGGATGAGTGTGAGGACTCAGATGGTATCATCGATTGCTCCGGCGTACTCGTATCAGGGCTCAGTGCTGTCACAGACGGCTCTATCCACGTGGCAAGGTGACAACCCAATCGTCCGCCTTGTCACTTCACCAACGCCGACAATTGTCAATTTACAATAATCTCTTATATTTGGCAACGATTTTATGGCCGATCATAAGGTATTCTTTATGAGGTGCTCATTTTGAATCTGTTTTATCTTCACTGTATATGGAGAGAGACAAGTCTAAATGACCTGTCTCTCTCCGCCAGAGCGCTCAATTCACTTCAAAGATGACTCCGCTTCAATCGCTACTTCAGTGTGATAATCACGTTGTCCATACCCCAGTCCCCAAGCGTGTTGACAGCCCAAGCCCCACTGCGGCCTGGAGAATTGGAGACGGGATTGCCAATCGACAATCGTCAATTCATTGCTGTTGTTGCATCTGCTGCATGATTTCTGCGTCGAGTGCTTCCCATTCTCGATCGGGAATGAGGACTTTCTCAGGTTCGGGGCGGTCGGCGCGGGTGACCTGTACGCCGACCTCCATTTCGCTGTCTGCACCGCCGCGGAAAAGGCCGCGGGTTGGGGGGACGTCGGCGTAATCGCGCCCGATGGCCACGGCAATGTGTCGTTCTCCAGCGATGAGGTTGTTTGTGGGGTCGAAGCCTATCCAGCCCAGTGTGGGCACGAAAGCTTCGACCCAGGCATGGCTGGCGTCTTCAGCCGATTGGTCGTTGTCTTCGCGGCGATGAAAGAGATAGCCGCTGATATAGCGCGCCGGGATGCCAAGGCGACGCAACAGCGCAATCATAATATGGGCATAGTCCTGGCAGACGCCGCGCCGTTTTTCCAGTGCCACGTCGATGGGCGAATCCACCGCGGTTGAGTCGGGCATATAGCGGAAGCTGTAGTAGATGCCGGCGTTGATACGAAGCAGTATGCTCAACGGATCGCGGCTGCGGTCGATCCGCATCTCTTCGGCCAGCGCAATCAGCGCCGGCGTGAACTGCACAAAGTGGCTTGGCGCTAGATCGTCCCAGAAGTCGACGGCATGGGCCAACTCGTCGACCGCGTGCCAGAGATCGATGTCCATCCACTCTGGCAGTTCGGGTGCAGGCTCAACGCCTACATGTGATTCAGCACGGACCACGAGTTGTCCATGCCGGCGCGGGATGTCGAAAAAGTGGATGTGGTTGCCGCGATAGTCGGTGTATGAAAGTACCTTCGCCTGCGGTGTCACTTTGACGTCAAAGGAATAGCACTGCTGGCGCTGGTTGCGGCGTGGTTGCATCCGCAGTTCCATCACGCTTTCGCCCACAGGTGTTGCATAGCGATAACGTGTGTGATGACGAACCTGGTAATATTGCATGAAGTGTTCTCGTCGGCCGGGAGGGGGGGTTAGGCCGCGAATTCCCCTTCGATGGCGTATTCAATATAGGCATGATAAATGGCGGTATGGATCTGATCACACTGGCGCATGATGTCGGCCAGGTAGGTGTGCAGACTGTCGCTGATAATCTCGTCGATCTGCCCGTAGCGCAGCCGTGCCTGCAAACGGCCGGTGAGTCGTAGCACACGCTCGGCGCGCCGGTTTTCGGCGGCGGCGTCGATCTGTTGCAGGCTCTGCTGCAAGCGATCGGCACAAAAACGCAAAGAACGGGGTAACCCTGGGTTCAAAATTAGAAATTCGGCTACATTGGTCGGCGTCACAGTGGGCGTATACAGGCGGCAGTAGGCTTCGAACGAAAGGCATGAACGCAACAGCCCGATCCCACGCAGGTAGTCGCTGGTATGCGGCGCTATGTTCTCGAGTTTCCCCTGCCCATAGTGGACATCCAGCAGCGTCGCCATCGACTGAGCCCGTTCCAGGAAGGTGCCCAGTTGAATAAAGCCCCAACCTTCATCATGTTGCATGGTAGACGAGGTGACACCTCGGAAGAGGCAGATTTCGTTTTCAATATGGCGAAAGAACTCATGCGGCTGTGCTTGCCATATGGCACGCAGATCGGCGCGGTTGATCTCAAGGTAGAGCTTGTTGATCTGTTCCCACATCTCCGAACTGATTTGCTCGCGCACCTGTCGCGCATTCTCACGCGCCGCCCCGATACACGATCTCACCGAATTGTGATTCTCGCGATCAGAGGTGAGGTAGTAAATGCGCCAAAAATCAGGATCGCCCCCTTGATTCGTTTCGGCCGGTTCGATGTGGAGCATGGCGTACAGTGGCTGCCAGGGATCGACCGCAGAATTCGGCGCCTGCCCCAGCATCAAATTCATTTGGTTGTAGATCAAACGAACCGTCGTCTCGGCTCGTTCCAAATATCGGCTCAGCCAGTAGAGACTGTCGGCTGCGCGTGAGAGCATAAGGCGTTCCTTCAATTTGCGGTTTTTGATTGACGATTGACGATTGACGATTGTCCGGTTGACGAGCTCAACGTAAATTCCCTCAGTCTTCCAATACCCACGTATCCTTGCTCCCCCCGCCCTGAGACGAGTTGACCACCAGCGAGCCGCGGCGCAAGGCCACACGGGTAAGACCGCCGGGGACAATTGTGACGTCGGCTGGGGTGTTGCCGCTACAGAGCACGTAAGGACGCAGATCCACATGACGTGCCTCGACGGTGCCGTCTACGAAACAGGGGGCGCGGGAAAGATCAAGGGTTGGCTGTGCAATGTAGTTACGTGGATTGGCCAGGATCTGGCCGCGGAAAGCCTCCCGTTCTGCGGCAGTGCTGTGTGGGCCGATCAACATGCCGTATCCGCCCGACTCGCCCACTGCCTTCACCACAAGCTTGTCCAGGCTGGCGAGGACATGATCGCGTTGGGTTTCGTCGTCGAGCAGGTAGGTTTCCACGTTGTCGAGGATCACCTCTTCGTTCAGGTAGTAGCGAATGATGGCGGGCACGTAGGCATAGATCGCTTTGTCGTCGGCGACGCCGGTGCCGATGGCATTGGCCAGCACAACGTTCCCGGCGCGGTAGGCGTTGAAGATACCAGGCACACCCAGGATCGAGTCTGGGCGGAAGGTGAGGGGATCAATGAAGTCGTCGTCGATGCGCCGGTAGATCACGTCCACACGGCGTAAACCGGCGGTGGTGCGCATGTAGACCACGGCGTCGTGGACAATGAGGTCGCGGCCTTCCACCAGTTCGATGCCCATCTGGCGCGCCAGGAAAGTGTGCTCGAAGTAGGCTGAGTTGAATACACCCGGCGTGAGCAGCACCACCGTGGGGTCTTCGGCGCGGCGGGGGGCCAACGAGCGCAACGTCGAAAGCAACACCTGTCCATAGTGATCAATAGAGCGGACACCGTAGCCGCCAAACAGGCCGGGGAAGACCCGCTTCATCACACGGCGGTTGGCCAGCATGTACGAAACGCCGCTGGGCACACGCAGATTGTCTTCAAGAACGGCGAATTGTCCGTTGGGCAGGCGTACGAGATCTGTACCCACGATGGAGACATAGACGTTCTTGGGGGCAGATACACTGCGCATTTCGCGACGGTAATGGCGGCACGAGTAGATCAGATCATGTGGCACGACGCCATCTTTCAGGATGCGACCATCGTGGTAGATGTCATCGAGGAAGAGATTCAGCGCCAGGATGCGCTGTGTCAGCCCGCGCTCAATGGTGTGCCATTCGTCCGCTGTGATGATGCGCGGCAGCAGATCATAGGGGAAGATGCGCTCGGTGCCGGCATCGTTGCCGTAGACGGTAAAGGTAATCCCCTGGTGTAGAAAAGTGAGATCGGCAGCCTGTTGCCGTCGCGCCAGTTCTTCGGCTGGTAGTTGTTGTAACTGCTGATAGAGCCGTCGATAGGCCGAGCGCGGCACCTGTTCCGGCATAAACATTTCGTCGTAATAACGGCTCTCTAGGTCGTAAAGGCGAAACGGATCCTGACGCTCCTGCGCGGTTGTATTGGCGATCATCGCATTTCCTAAAGCAGATGAGGGTCGAAGCTAGGCTCGTTGGGGGGAGCAGCGAGGCGCTCGACGAGGACATGTACATCGGTGCTCGACAGTGAGTGGAATCCGCTGCACCTATGCAGCGAGTGAAGATTGAGCTATTCTAAGCGAGAGGCGCGAAACGTGCAACATGGAGAAAATTTACAATCATCAATGGAAAATCGTCAATGGAAAATCGTCAATGGAAAATCGTCAATGGAAAACCGCTGATGCTTTCCATTCCAGAAGAATTCGTATATAACACTGTAGCCCGTGAAGGTAAGGCGGGGCAGTTGTGGATTGCGCAACTCCCTGAACTGTTTGATGCTTTCTGCCGTCGCTGGGATCTTGTGCTCGACGGTGAGGTTTTGCACGGCTATCTGGGTCTGGTTGTGCCTGTTCTCCGCGAGGACGAACGCTGTGTGCTCAAGTTATCTTGGCGCAACGCTTCTTTGACGCAGGAGATGCAGGCGTTGAAGACATGGGCCGGCAATGGCGCTGCGCTGCTGCTTGAGGCCGATCCGGCGCAGGGCGCATTGCTCTTGGAACGGCTTGCGCCACGGTCGTTGGGCACTGTGCCTGTGGACGAAGCCATTGTCATCGCCGGGCGCCTGCTTAGACGTTTGGCGATCCCGGCGCCCTCCGAGGTGCAGTCACAGACCGAAGTGGCGTCAGAAATGGTGACGCTGCTGCCTGCTCGGTGGACACAGTTTTGCCGTCCATTCCCGCGGCGTGTGCTGGAAGCTGTGCTTGAAACGGTGCAAAGTGTAACGGCGTGTGAGGACGATCTGCTTGTCAACTACGATCTCCACTATGAAAACGTCCTGGCCGGGGAACGGGAGCCCTGGTTGGTGATTGACCCCAAGGTGGTGCGCGGTGACCCTGTCTTTGGGTTGGCACAGTTGTTGTGGACACGCCTCGAAGAGATCGAAGATGGCCCCGGTGTCGAGTCGATCTTCAGCCTGCTAGTCGAATCGGCGCAAGTTGATTCCGTCCATGCGCGGGCGTGGACGATGGTACGCATTGTCGATTATTGGCTGTGGGCGCTGAGCGTGGGCTTCACCTATGATCCGGCGCGCTGCCGGATCCTGGTCGACCGGCTATTCCCGAACCATTAAGCATCGGCGAAAATGACCCTAGCTAAAGTTGGTGAATCACCTTTGTGATGTGTTCTAGGCGGTGACCAAAAGGAGATCGAGATGCACAGTGACTTTACGTTGGGGCTGGCGTTGTACGACTTTCTGCCTGTGTTGCTGACGGGTGTGGCGGTTTGGTATTTGGCGCGCCTGGTAATGGCGCATGGCGTGCCAAACGGTGGGCTGGCCTTTGCTGGGGCGGGGCTCGTCTTTGCGGCGGGGATGTCAAAGGCGATGTGGAAACTTAACGTCACCCTCACCGGCCAGGATGTGACGTGGCTGGCCAATCTGCTCTTCCCGCTCATGGCGCCGGGATTCGTCTTGATTGGCGTTGGGATCTGGGCTGTGGAAAGGCAATTGCGCGGCAAGCAGGCACCGTCCTGGATCTGGGCTGCATCGGTGGCGGCCATTGTGGCTGTCTACGTGTTGGCCTTTGTGCGTATTGTCGATCCACAAATCGAACGAGGATGGTTCATGCCGATGATGGGGATGGCCAGTGTCGGGAATATCGGCCTGACCGTCCTCCTGATTGTCTTATCTCTGCGCTACAGCAAGTGGGGATTGGCGATTCTCTTTGTGCTCAATCTGGCAATGGTCTTCGCGCTGATCCCCATTGCACAGATCGAACCCAAAACCATTTCTCTACACTGGATCGAACAGACCATCACCTCAGGCGGCGCGGCGGCCTTTGCCCTGGCGTCTTTTCTTCTTTTTAGACTTTTGCGTACCGATGTACCTTTACAAGCGGACCTGCTGCCGCAACCATCTGTTTTGCCTGCTGAACTTAGCGTTCAACCCAAGGCAGGTAGGTGAATCCCGTAGCTGGTGAGGGCGGTATTGGGGTGAGGGTTGCTGTGGCGGTCGCGGTGCTTGTTGGTACAGGTGGTGTACTCGTCGATGTGCTTGTTGGCGTTGGTGACCCTTCCCCTAACACAACCACCTTAGCGGCCATGCCAATGCCGTTGGGTCCACCGTGCAAGGAGCAGTAGTAGAGGTACTCGCCAGGGATGTCGAATCTGTGGCTAAACGATTCCCAACTGGAGCCTAGAGGCTGTTCAAAGCTCCCATTATCCGCGGTGACACTGTGAAAGCCGGCAATGCGTGTCCACGTTACCGTGTCCCCTGCCTGGATTTCCACTGTCTGTGAAACATAGCGGTTATTGATCACCGATACGGTGACAGATTCGGCAACAGAGACCATCCGTTGTAAAAATCTGCTGCCCTGCATGGGGGCATCCGCTAGTACCTGAGACGGAAAACCACCCAATCCCCAGCCAAGTAGCCCAATCAGAAACAGTACAAACGCTGTCATTGCTGCCAATCGAAAAGGTCGATCCAAGCCGAAAGGGCGCTGCGTAGACATGATGGTGTCCTTTTTGGTGGATGAAGGTGGTTATTCTCTATACGCCGAGGACAACAGGCGCGGATCTATGGTACGCCATGTGTAACGATAGATGTACACATACTAGGCACTACGCAATCGCGGCCATTGCCGCAAATCGTACCGATGTTTCCACGCAAGCAGGAGCACCTGGCCGAGCCAGATTACGAAGAAGGACGCCTCTGTCGGCGCGAAAAGGGGATAGGTCCAGATGAAGAGGCTATTGCGGATGAGCAGATAGAGGCCGAAGCCTGTCATCATGCCGAGGGCCGACCAGCCGTCGCCGTTGATGAGGTAGTAGCCGAGTAGCAAGAAGATGGCCAGGGCCACCGGCCCTTCCCAAGTGATCAGCCCCAGCCAGACACCTGCCGTGCTGGCAATCGCCTTGCCGCCACGAAAGCCCAGGAAGGGCGAGTAGGCGTGTCCTAGCGTAGGGGCCAGCGCCACAGGAACAATCCACATGCCGTCGATGCCCGCCATGCGAAAGGCTATCCACACCGGAATGGCTGCTTTGATGCCGTCAAGCAGGATGGCAATGCCGCCCCAAACTTTGCCCCCGGCGCGTGCCACGTTGGTGCCGCCGGGGTTGCCATCTCCGTAAGCGCGAATGTCTTTGCCCAGGGCAAACTTTCCGAGCAGCACCGAAAAGGGGATCGACCCCGCCACGAAGGCGATGGCTGTCCACAACAGAGATGTCCACAACACCGAGGTGTCGAACGACGGCATGGGCTAACTCCGTTGTGGCATGGTTGACTTGACTTCTGTCTGCATTAGGCGACGCACAACCGCCCACACAAAGACGCCCATCCCCAGAAAACCCACCACTGCAGGGCCGGGTAAACCAAAGTAGAAAGCCAAACCGACACTTTCCAGTAGCCAGGTAGTGGCATAGACCAAAAAGAGGGGTAGCACCGGCACGCTCTTGGGGCGCACCACAAGCGTAATGAGTGTGCCTGTGAGCAACCAGCCCAAGTAGTTAACCCACGGAATGCCGAAGTAACCGCCCGGCGTCTCCCACACCCACAGATTCCACGCCACCATCTGCGGATCGAGGAAGAGATCCCAGGCGGTGATGGCCAGCCCACTGATCAGAGCGAAAACAACGAATCTGTGTCTGGGCGTCAAAACTTGCGCCACCGCCCAAGAGGGCCCCAACATCATCCACCACGCCGCCGGGATCAGCAACGGCACGTGGAACAACTGTGGCTGCAACTTATCTGTGTAATCGTAGCTGCCAAAGGGAAATCCTGTCGACGCGCCGATGGCTTCCATCCCCCACGAGAGCACCGCTACAATCACGGCTGCCCGTATTGTGGCCATCGCACCCCATTGTGGCCAGAGCACGGCCAGCACAACGGCGCTCTGCAAAAGGACAGAGATGCTCAAGCTGAGGGCAATGGTTCCCTGATCGCCCCAGTTGAGAATGTGGGGCATCGCAATCATGAAGATAACCCAGAGCACGTAGAGCGTCCACGCAGCGGGGGGCATGGTCTGATTGAGTTGCTGTCGCCAGGCGCGCAAGTGGGCAAAACGTTGTTGATTGGCTGTAGCAATTGAATGCATCTTACAGGTCCTTGTGAAAGCCGGCGCCGTTGGTCGATGCGCTTGCTGTGGCGGCTGACCGGTTCAAATAGTTGAGCATCTGCTGTTGCAAGTGTGGAAATCCGGCATTGTTCTTGTCGATCAGCAGGTGATCGGCGTCCACTTCGTGGTACTGGAAGCTGTTGCCGAGCCGTTGCACAAGTCGTTGTGTGTTCTCCATACCCACCACTTCGTCGTTGCGTCCCTGCACCACCATGCCAGGGATGTCGAGGGCGCTTGCATTGTCGAAAGCCATTCTGCCCACAGTCCGCAGCCCATCGAGCAGTGCGCTGGGAATTGTCATCCGGCGCAGTTCGGACTGCACCGCCGGGTTGTCGAGATCCACATCGGGCATAAAGTTGTAAATCCCCTTGCGTACTTTGGGATCGGTGAAATCAGCGCGTTGAAAAGGCTTGAACGAACGGAAGATAAGTCGAAGCAGGGGCCACAGCCGGTTCGACCACGCGCCACCCAGTTGCCAAAACGGTGAAATCAAGACAAGCTGATCCGGCTCTTGCCGGCGTGCCGCGTTGATGGCAACAGCGCCGCCCATTGAATAACCCACCAGCACCACGTGATCGTGATCGTTGCGTAGATCTCGTACCTTCCGGGCAGTCGCATCGATCCAGGCTTCCGGCCCGTATTCCAGCATGCGCCGCATCTCTGCACCAAACCCCGGCAATAGCAGCCCTTCTACCGTCCATCCAGCTTGATGGAGCACCTCGCCCACGCTACGCATTTCCGCAGGCGTACCAGGGAAGCCATGCACAAGTAGTGCCGCTGAAGCACTCCCCTGCCAGTGGAAAGGACGGTGTTGTTCACCCTGAAAAGGGTTGAATGTTTCCATCGTCATGCCGGCTGGTCCTCTACGTTGGAAGGCTGTCGATCTTTCAACAGCAAGGCATGTACCACATCAAAGACGAAGAGAAACGCACCCTGTACCACCACGCCCCAGCCATGTCCAGCCCAGCCGCGGCCCTCTGGATCGTCTTTGCGCGCCCACCACAAGCCACCAAGCATGTAGAACACGTCTAGCCCTGCGTTGATCCACAGCAGTCGACGCAAATTGCGCGTTTCTTTTGTTTGTACTTCAGTGCTCTGGGCGTCGTCGGCGCGACTGCGTCGTTGTGACCCGAACCAACCACCCAGCGCAATGGCCGCATCGATGGCGCCCCATGCTGCCGCTTGCTGGCCGAAGCCGCGTTGATCGGCATTGTCCTTGCGCATGAGCCAACCACCTACAACAACGCTAATCACGCTCCAGAGCAGCAGCCGCTGTGAAACCTGCCGTTGAAATGTGAAGATCTCTCTCATTATGGCATTCCTCTCGGGCGACAGGGTAGATCACCGCCAAAAATCCGGTATCTCAGTTCTTGTAAGACATTGCATGTTGCCAATTGCGCCGGTATTTCGCCTTTTGCTGCACTGTCACCTTCGGCACCGTCAGCCACAACCGGCGTCCAGTAATTGGGCAACTTGATGGCAAAGAGTGGATCGCCACCAGGGATTTCTCGATCACCCACCACGAGGACATAGCGACCTACTTGGGCTGATGAATGCCAGACGATGAGCGTGTAATGTCCGTCGGCGGGGAGTGCAACACGCACCTGCTGCCGCCGCCAATAGGATGTGCGACTGAACGGCTCGAAGAAAACACTTGCGTCTTCGGGCGCTTCGAGGATCGTAAATCCATCGTCCGCATTTAGCAGGCTTTCTGCACTTTCGGGCAGTAAGGTGCTATCCTTTTCGGGCAAACCAGGGCCAATCAGGGCGACGGTTGGCGCAAAATCCTCCTGGCCTGCGATTTGTGGAATCGTCATGCCGATGAGGATGCGCGCACCGGCTTTGCCTGTAAAAGTGAAGAAGTCGACATCGTCTGCATTGCCGAGTGTTGCATAGAGTGCGGTAGACACCGTAGGATCTGCAATATTGCGCGCACTCTCTGCTGTCAAATCCACCTCTTCAAAGATGGGCTGATGCGCTGCGGCGCTGTCGACTGTTACAAGAACCAGGGCCAGGGTGAGCAATGTCAACCAGATGGCCTGGCTGCTTTGCTTCGTTCGCTTCCGCATTGTTTATGCCTTTCCAGAAAAGAAGTGGCCTGCCGGAACAGACGGCAGGCCACTATGTTTATACAGAACGAACTTCAGCCGGAGCATAGAGCCTTAGGTGTGTAGACCATTCTTTGAGCCGTTGACACTTCCTTTGTCGTGTCCGTTGAAAGAGATCCCGGTCTCTGTAGCAATGGATGCGCCGGTACTTTCTAGCCAAGCCACAATGGGCTGGCCTTCATGGCTCAAATACTCTGCTGCGGCTTGGGCATAGGCCTTCAGATACTGGACAAGGGTAACATGGCTCAAACGGTGATTGTTGAGCAGCCCTTTTGTCCACTCAATATCGACACCAAGTAACTCGATGCTGCCCAACTTAAGCGCAGACACAACATTCTGCGCGAGGTTGAGGTTGGCCGAAGAAAGCTGGCTTGGTGTAATGTGATCGGCGTGCATCAACTGCGAAACACGAGCATTAATCGGCAACAAGTTGATCTGGAAATCTGAAAGTGCCGATTTGTAGATGGGTAGTGTCGGCTTCGGCGCTGGTAATGGCGGCGCCATAGGCACCAGATCCTGAATGCGATCCAGCGCACCTTTGATGGTTTCACCCAAAAAGTGACCTGGAATGCGATCGCGCAGATCTTCAAGCTCGGTGAAGATGCGTCCACCGAAACCGACAGAGAAGCCTCTTTGATGCAACATCTCCGCCATGTCTTTCAGGGCGGCGGCTGTCTGTAAACGTTGTGCGGTGAGAATCACCAGATGCGGGCGCACCATCTCTACGCTGCCTTCCAGCCGTTCGAGGGGTACGTTCGAACCCAGGTAGATGGTTTCCCATCCACGGCGGCGTAGCAGGAGCTGCAACAACGCCTGCCCAAACACGTGTTCCTCTCCGGGTGGGCAGGCCATCAAAATGCGTCCTGTGCGGGTAGGGAGTGGCGAAGCGCCCAACATGGCATCGATACGCCGCATTGCCAGCGCCGAGGCGAAATGCTCTTGCTGTACAGAAACTGTACCTTCATACCAGCCGTCGCCAATGGTTTGTAGGCCTTTCTGCAAAACTTCAAGGCAGACGGTTTCGACTGGATAGACGGCAAATGCCTGTGCCAGTGCGCGTTCGGCAGAACGTTCATCAAAGGCAAGGCAAGAATCGACCCAGCCTTTACGAATCGATCTAATTTCTTCGCCTTGCATCGACATTGCGCCATTTGATGTGAGTGAGTACTCCGGCACACGTAGCGGATCTCGTCCTTCGTTTTCAATGCCGCGCCAGAGATCAACCGCGCGACTAATCGTCAGGCCTTCGTCCTGGCGCGCCATTAACCAGAGTAATGTATCAATATCTCGTTGGGAATACAGACGATGGCCACCTGCACTACGATCTGGCTCGGGCAACCCGTATCGTCGCTCCCAGGCTCGCAGTGTATCGGGCTTGATGCCCGTTTCTTGTACCACGGCCTTTAAATTAAATGTAGGTGTATCCCTATCCATTCATGGCTCCTTTGGAACCTTACGGGGAAATTAGATGCATTAGCATGAATAAACAATGCTATGCTTAGCTTTATTTTACTCTATTTGTTAAGATTTTGTCCAGTCCAAATCGCATTTTTAGGATTAGTGTTCAAATTTACTGAATTAAGTCACATTTTTTCTGGGATTTGCTATATGTTTGTTCAATTAAATCAGCCTGATCTGGTTTTGTCAAGGTATTTTGTCCATATTTTTGAATAATCTCTTGACAAAAACTTTTCAGTATGGTACTTTGTGCTCAAGCAAAGCCTATTTGTTTGTGTATAGCAGAATGTTTGGTAAGAAGTTGGTTTCATCGCGAAACAGCCCTCTATTCACTGGCATCTACGATTAGGCATCACCAGTAAGCTTCACCGATAGATATCAAAGTGCGCTGGGCAAAGCAACTTGTCGCACTGGAATCATCCACTCGCTTGCTACCCATCCCTCGCTGGAGACAGTCATGACGCTTAAGTCACACTCCTGGGAGCACCCGTTGCTTTCGCTGGCGCATGAAGCCTGGCATTCGGCTTCTACGCCCCCTAACTTACCCATCCAAAGTGAAGCGGAACTGGCACAAGCTTACACACATTGTGAAGCTTTAACGTCTGTTCACAGTCGTTCGTTTCACATGGCTTCCCACTTGTTGCCGCCTGCAAAACGACGTGCAGCCAGGGCGCTGTACGCATTTTGTCGCGTCACTGACGACATCGTCGATGAGATCCCAATTTCTGCGACGCGGGATGTAGATGCGATTCGTTCTTCGTTGGAAGATTGGCGTCGACAGGCGCTGTCACCTAACGCGCAGATCGATGATCCTGTCATCGCCGCATGGACGGATGCACGGGCTCGCTATCACATTCCACAGCGTTATGCTGAGCAACTCATTGCCGGTGTTGCCCACGATCTGGTTTATCGGCGTTATCAGAGCTTTGAGGAGCTTTCGGCCTACTGTTATGGTGTTGCCTCAACGGTGGGGTTGATGAGTATGTGTATTATCGGCTTTGCCGGCCAGCAGGCCATCCCCTATGCTGTGAAATTGGGGGTTGCATTGCAAATGACCAATATTTTGCGTGATGTCGGAGAGGATTGGCAGTCTGGGCGGCTTTATCTACCGCTAGAAGAACTGGCTGAATATGGTTTAGGTGAGGAAGATATCAACGTCGGTCGCGTTGATGACCGCTGGCGCGCATTTATGCGTTTTCAAATTGCGCGAAACCGCCAAATTTATGAAGAGGCATGGTCTGGTATTGCGCTGCTTAACCCGGACGGTCGCTTCTCCATTGCTGCTGCCGCTGATCTCTATTTAGGCATCCTTGAAGATATTGAGGCCCACGATTACGACGTCTTCAGCCGACGTTCGTTTGTCAGCACATGGGGCAAGTTACGGCGGTTGCCCGGAATTTGGTGGCGTAGCCGAAGAGTACAATCTCCACAGCATGGAGGGTATAAGCGCTAACGTATAAGTGAATTCCCGTATTAACCTCTGATCGTTTTGAGTGATATTGTTAAGATGGATATAGCCTTATTTCTATCCATCCTCGATAACAGTTTTTAGGATAAGATTCCTCTCTGTACGAATCACCCACTCTAGCGTTCATTGGAGAAAGCGATGCTCAAAAAACGATATGTCAAGAGCCGAGGCATCTGCAAGGTGACCTTTACGTTGCCTCCCAACATTGCCGCCGAATCAGCAAGTGTGCTAGGCGACTTCAATCACTGGGATCCTGCTGCAAACCCAATGCAAAAACTGAAAACGACCGGCGAATGGCGCGCAGTCGTTGAGCTACAGCCGGAACAGCGCTATCAATTTCGCTACTATGTTAACGGTGCTGAGTGGTACAACGATGACGCCGCCGATGGTTCCCAGATAAATGAACACGGCAGCGAAAACAGTGTTGTTCTAACGAGTATGTAAATCGAGGTTGTTTTGAAGTGAATAAAAAGGGCTGCCGGGTTTTGTAAAACCCGGCAGCCCTTTTTTACAACATGGGCATTATAACCTACGCATTATAACCTGCGCATTATAACCTGCGCATATGAAAGCCCCCATCCACATTGATGATCTCACCTGTGGAAAAAGGGAAAGCTCCTTCGGCCAGGGCAACGACAGCGCCGGCCACATCTTCTGGGTGTCCCCAACGCCGGATGGGTGTTAGGCCTTCGGCAATGAGTTTGTTGTACTTTTCGGTGACACCGCTGGTCATATCGGTTTCGATGATGCCTGGGCGTACTTCGTAGACGTTGATGCCATGTGGCGCAAGTCGATCTGCAAAGAGCGCCGTCATCATGCCCATGCCCGCCTTGGAGATGCAGTATTCGCCACGGTTGGGGCTGCTGGTGTAGGCGCTAATCGAACCAATGTTGATGATGGCTGGGCGCACACTGCTACTTGTTGCGCTGCTCTCAAGCATTGCATTTGCCACACGCTGTGTCAGGAAAAACGGCCCTTTCAAGTTGACGTCCATCACCTCGTTGTAACTCTCTTCGGTGGTTTGCAAAAGGTCCATACGCACACGTGGGGCCATACCTGCATTGTTCACCAGTAGATCGATGTGCCCAAACCGGCTTAGCGTCTCCTGTACAAGTCGTTCGCGATCTGCAGCCGTCCCAATGTCTGCCTGGACAATGAGTGTGTCGCCGCCTACGGCTGCTGCCATTTCGGCTGTCTCTTGAGCGGCGGCGGCATTGCCGCGGTAGTTGACGGCCACCGACCAACCTTGCGCCGCCAGGCCAAGGACAATGCCACGCCCAATCCCACGGCTGCCGCCGGTGACAATGGCAACTTTACTCATACCCCAGCACCTTGCTCACCGCTTCGAGGAAGAAGTAATCTCCCCACATTACACTTTCATTCACGCCTAATCCCTTACGTTCATGATACATCCCCTGCTTGAGGATGCCTTCCCAGCCTGGCGTGTCAATGGCCAGGAAGGTGGGTGTAGTCAACGTGTCCATGATCTGTAACGCATACTCTTCATAGTAGCGGGCCAACGTTGGATCCCCCACCAGGCGCGATAGGTTGAAGAGCCCACTGGCAGTAATGGCGGCGGCGGAACTCTCGTGGGGATTCTTGGGGTTGACCTCTTCCCAGTCGTTCTGTGGCACGCCGTGTGAGGGCGTACGCTCGATGTAAAACGCTGCGTTGTTCTGTGCTGTCTGCAAGAATCGTGCATCGCCGGTGAAGCCATAGGCAGTGCCGAACCCATAAAGTGACCAGGCCAATCCTCGCGCCCAGGACGAATCATCGCGCCAGCCCTGGTGTGTGCTCTGACGGATGAACTCGCCTGTCTCTAAATTGAACAGACCTTCGTGCGAGGTGCTGCCATCGCCGCGTACCAGGTAGCGGCGCGAGGTGAGGCAGTGCTGGTTGGCAATTCGGTAAAGATCTTCGTCGTCGGTTTCGTCGGCGGCGTAGAAGATGATACCGACGTTCATCATGATGTCGATAAAGATGCTCTCGTCTGCAACGAAAGAGCGCAGATACTGCCCATTTTCTTTGAAGCGCTTCGCCAACGTCTGTCCTGCTTCTACCACCACATCGTTGAGTGCATCGTCGCCGGTGAATTCATACCAGCGCCGCCACGTCGACCAGAAGAGGAACCCTAGATCATGGACGTTCAGGTCCGTCTTGCGGTGCTCGACGAGCCGCGAATAGTGTTCGGCCTTTTCACGCCAGTAGTCCTCGCCGGTGTGTTGATAGAGGAGCCAGAGCTGCCCACCCAAAAAACCCTCGCACCAATTTGTCCATGCTTCGCCGCCATGTTTCCATTTCCCATTCTGTGTGTACATAGGGAAGTAGTCTGGGTGGTTTTCGATAAGATTGCGTAACTGCACTGCAGCAAAATCCATTGTCCGCAGACATTTATCGCGCAACGCGGCACGGTCTATCATGTCGCTCTCCTTAACGGAAGGTCTATTGGCTAAAGTGGATGGTAAAAGAACGAGCGTAGTATAACGCGCTGCGCGATCTTTGCCAAGAGGTAAGCGCGCCAGGGACGCATTTCCCGCTTGGGCAAACAGTGCCCGCCTCGGGCTAGTGGGTTTTGCGTTATCCCTTGGACGCCCGGCCCGTGCCTGGCACTCTGTTCAAGCTCCTTTCAACCAAAATGCTCCCTGCCCCTGTGACATTCCTCTGTATAGTTGGTTTTGCCTATGTACTGCGCTCTCGTACAGGCCGAAAATCCTAATCAAGCGATCTAACGTACCGTTTCATTCCTGTATCTTCGACGCTCTCTTGTAATTTGAATTCCCCAAGGAATATGTCATCTGGAGGTCTCTCTTGTCTATTCTGCCTTTGAATCAAGATCTAGCCCACGCCTCTGTTCCATTGCGTCACTCGCTAAATGCAAAGCTCATGTTTGCCTTCTTAGCTGTGGCACTTCTGCCCCTCATCGGCGCCAGCATCTTCTCTTATGTGCGTAGTGAAGCAATGTTGCACACCGAGAGTGTTGATTTGCTTTCATCAAATGTCTCAATTGTTGAAATATCCATAGAGCGGTGGTTAAACGAGCGCTACCTGGATGTTGAACTGTTGGCACAGACGGATGCCATTCGATCGGGGGATCTTGATTCAATTACAGCAGAATTGAACAGGATTTTTAACTCGAACAGTGGATACGAATCACTCTTCTTCACTGGAACCGATGGGACGACACTCTTTGCCACCGATGGTGGCACTTACGATTTTTCTGACCACTCCTATTTCACAGACGCGATGCTAGGTGACGTGGCCGTTTCCGACCCTCGCTTTTCGGTGGTTGGCGGCGGCGTTGTTTTTGTGGTGGCCGCACCTGTGTACATCGACGAACAGATCATTGGCGTGGTTGTAGCCAAAACTGAGTTGCCGCATGATCTGTTGCTTTCGATTCGTCAAGGTGAGAGCGGAGAGACATATCTCATCAATCGAGATGGGTTCTTTGTTACACCTTCGCGCTTTACTGAGGATCTGATTGCCGATGGGTATATTACCAAACAGGCTGAACTCGAATTGCAGGTTGATTCAGTGGCCAGCCGTGCCGTACTCGCCGGCGAACGTGGTCATAGCGAATATCCAGATTATCGTGGTGTCATGGTCTTGGGCGCCTACGCGCCGATTGACTTTGCCGGCCGCCAGTGGGGCCTGATCTCAGAAGTAGATAGCGCCGAAGCTTTTGCTCAAGCAACACTACTCCGCAACCAGTTCGTTCTTGTGGTATTGATCGGCGCCTTGATCGTGATTGTGGTTGCAATTTTGCTGGCGCGGAATATCTCTCAGCCGCTTAAACTCATCAGCAGGGTTGCCGCCCGTCTGGCGCTAGGGGACACCCAGCAACAGATCGTTTACCGCAGCAAAGACGAAGTAGGGCTGTTGGCGGAGCAGTTCCGGCGCATGATTGGCTACCAACAGGAGATGGCAAATGCTGCCACCCATTTGGCCAAGGGAGATCTGAATGTGCAGGTGTCGCCCCAATCCGAAGAGGACGCGTTGGGCAATGCCTTCACACAGATGGTGCAGTACCAGAAAGAGATGGCAGGCGCGGCCGAGAAACTCGCCGTGGGCAACCTGGATGTTCAGGTGACAGCCCAATCTGAAAAGGACGTGCTGGGCAATGCCTTTGCACAGATGATTGGCTACCAACAGGACATCTCCGGCGCTGTGGCCCAGGTGGCACAAGGAAACCTTACCGTCAATGTCACGCCGCACTCTGCACAAGACGTGCTCAGCAATGCCGTGCAAAAAATGATCGTGCAACTGCGTACCACAGTGGGCGGCGTGCAATCCAGCGCACAGCGCCTGATTGCATCGAGTAATCAGCTCCGCCAAGTCTCCGAGCAGGCCGGCGACGCCACTTTGCAGATTACGCAGACCATTGAAATGATGTCGGGTACAACACAACAAGTGGCCGAGACCATTGGTCAAGTCGCGCTGGGTGCAGCACAGCAAGCCCAAGTGCTAGAACGAACTCGGGCCATCGTTGATGAGCAGGAGATGGTCATTATCCGCATCGCCGACGGCACTGTGCGTCAGACGCAATCTGTCGATGCTGCCGATCAGATCTTTCACGGACAACTGGCATCGGCGATTCAACAAGTGGAAGTGGCTACCAATGCCAGCGGAGAGGCTGTGTCAATGGCTGTGGGCGCAGCACAGTCTGGTTCAACTGCTGTGGGCAAAACGATTGCAGGCATCAATACTGTTGCCAAAACCGCAGAGCGTGTGACCCATCGTATTACCGAAATGGGCAAGCGTTCGCAGCAGATCGGCGCCATTGTTCAGGTGATCAATGAGATTGCAGAACGTACAAATCTCCTCTCGCTTAACGCTGCAATTGAGGCTGCGCGCGCCGGCGAGCACGGCAAGGGCTTCGCTGTGGTGGCCGATGAAGTACGCAAACTAGCCGAACGTTCCGCCAAATCTGCCGAGGAAATTACTGAGCTTGTCGGTACGGTTCAGGATGCGGCGCGACAGGCTGTGACCGCGATGGACGAAAACGACCGTCAAGTGCAGCAAGGCCTGGAAACGGCAAACGATGCGGAACAGGCCCTTGCGGGCATTCACAATGCCATGGCCCAGGTTGGTGGTCAGATGCAAGAGCTTCGGAAGACAGTTGCCGATCTGGGCGATAGTAGCCGTAGAGTGCAGGTGGCGATGCAGCAAGTGGCATCGGTAATTGAAGAAAACATGGAAGCCGCCAACGTGCTCACGGCCAGCCATACGCCGATTCAGCATGCCATGGAAGAGATCGCCAGCGTTGCTGAAGAGAACAGCGCAGCCGCCGAGGAAGTGGCTGCATCTGCCGAAGAGAGCAGCTCCTCGGTAGAAGAGATCAACGCAATGACGAAATCCGTCAATGCCCAGGTCGAAGAAGTGACTGCTTCGGCACAATCGCTCTCGACTGTAGCCGCTGAACTGCAATCTATCGTGGCTGCATTCCAGCTCTCACAACAGAATGCACTGTCTATGCCGCCTCAGCACAATGACACGTCTTCGCGCTATGCACCAAAAGCAATGGAGGCTGTGATGCCTGGACACAACGGTCGACATTGATGCCCCATTAACCAATTTGGTTTCTATGGGCCGGCGTGTCGATTCGAGTGTTTTTGCTTATGTAGCGATAGATTCAAATAGCCGATTATTATAAGGAGTCACTTACATGGTGTGTTGCATATGTATGTGGCTCCTTACCTTTTTTGTCTATGTAGTATGGAGATGATGAATGCATAAATTACTAGTGGTAGAAGATGAAAAAGATGTACGGGAGTTTTTATACGATGAACTAACCGACGCCGGTTTCCGGGTAACGGCAGTCAAAGATGGTGTAAACGCCATTGTAACTGCTGCCGAACAATCGTTTGACCTGGTTCTACTCGATATGCTCATGCCCGGCCTCGATGGTATTCAGACTATCAAGGTGTTGCAGAAAGTTGCACCCTCGATGCCCATCATCGGCCTAACAGGATATGTGGGCAGAGGTTACATGGCACAAGCTTCGGCCTATGGTGTCACTTGCCTATCCAAACCGTTGGATATGGACAGCCTGCTCCGCGAAGTAAACGAGGCGCTGCGCTCGGCCCGCTGACTTGGCGCCGATATCTGTTTTGCACCGGTTTGATTTTGACTACGAGGTTTCAACGCATGAACGAAATGCAACAAATGACAAATCAGAGCCGGGTTCTCATCGTCGACGATGAACCCATCATGCGTAATATGATTCGGCTTGTCCTGGAGCGCGAACACTACACCATCGCCGAGGCCAAAAACGGCGCCGAGGCGCTTGAGATGGTTGCGTCGTTTAGGCCGGATGTCGTGCTCATGGATCTAAGCATGCCCGTGATGGATGGCTTTGAAGCCTGTGTCCACTTACAAAAGGGCGATGCAGATCACAAGCCATTGGTGCTGATGGTCACTGCATACGACGACAAGGAATCCGTATCCAAAGCCTACGCGGCAGGCGCCATCGACTACATCACCAAGCCCATCAACTGGGCTGTACTAACCCATCGCCTGCGTTGGTTGGTCAAAGCTCGCCACGATGAGCAAGCGCTACGTGTCAGTGAAGATCAATTTCGTAGTGTTATCGAGCAGGCCGACGACGGTCTACTCCTTGTTAACAAAGATGGGATCATTGTTGTACGTAACGAACAGACTGAGGCCATCACCGGCATTGGCAACAATGAGGTGATTGGTCAACCAATCTGGGAAACGTGGCTAAACATCAGCCCGCCATTGATGCGTACGCCTCAACAACGGGATGCCTATCGCGCTGAAGTGGAAGAAATCCTGATAAACGAAGCTGTGCCGCCTTCGGTCAGGTTGCGTGAGAGTCAAATCCAACGTCCAGATGGCGAAATCCGCATTGCTCAGATCATTCTCTTTCCGGTGCGAACGCAAAATACCTTCCTGCTTGGCGTTGTCGTGCGCGACATCACCGAACAGCGCAGGGTTGCTGCGCAGATCCATCTTCAGGCGTCGGCGCTGACCGCTTCAGCCAATGCCATTGTCATCACCGATACCAACGGCGTCATCTCCTGGGCAAACCCTGCTTTTACCGATCTCACCGGCTATTCATTGGCTGAAGCTGTGGGCGAACGCTTAAGTATTCTGAATTCATCGCAGCACGACCTAGCATTCTTTCAATCTTTGTGGAAGACGATTCAGTCGGGCCAGGTGTGGCGTGGGGAGATCACCAATCGGCGCAAGGACGGAACCCTCTTCATCGACGACACCACCATTACACCGGTGTTCGACGACCATCAGCGTATTGTCAACTACGTACAGATTAAACAGGATGTGACTGAACGCAAGCACCTGGAAGAACAACTGGTGGCTTCTCAAAAGATGGCGAGCCTCGGCACATTGAGCGCCGGTATCGCCCATGAACTTAACTCACCGCTACAGGTGATCACCGGTGTTAGCCAAAGTCTGCTCCGCCGCCTGGAACAAGATGCGCTCGATCCCGCTTTCCTCAAGCGCAAGCTGGAAAATATCCAACACAACGGTTGGCGCTGTGCTGAGATTGTTGGCTCCTTGCGTAACTTTGCCCACGCTCGCCCTCTGGAAGCATCTCCCCAGGATCTGAACCAGTTGGTGCAAGATGCACTGCTACTAATTGAACACCAACTCGCTTCATGGTCGAACATTTCTGTGGCGACGGACTTGGCGGCTGAAATCCCACCCTTCCCATGTGATCGAAATCAAGTTACCCAAATTCTGATCAACCTGCTCACCAATGCCCGCGATGCGATGCCAAATGGTGGCAAGATAACTTTAAAAACCCGCTTTAATCAGAAGGAAAGACAGGTCTGCTTGCAGGTAATGGATGAAGGCGTAGGCATGCCTGAGTCTGTCCAATCACGCATCTTTGATCCCTTCTTTACGACCAAAGAAATGGGTAAGGGCACCGGGCTGGGCCTCTCCATTGTCGCCGGGATCGTGCGTGGATACGGTGGCGAGATACAGGTGCGCAGTACCGTCAACGTCGGTACAACCTTCAGTATCCGCTTCCCAGCTAGTGACGACGCCGATGCCGTCCACGTTCATTGGCCCGAAGACGGCGTTGGACGTTTTGATGATTCAGCAGTGCCGGTAAAGATTCATATGCTTGCTAAACATTGATGGCTGAACTTAGAAAGAGAATGGAGGCAGCTTGTGCCACGCATTTTGGTCGTAGACGATGAACGCGATGTCGTTGAGAACTTGATCGATGAGCTAACCTTTGCCGGTTGGCAAGCCGAGGGCGCTTACGATGGCGTCGAAGCGGTACTGCGGGTCTTGGAAGGCGGCTGGGATGCTGTCCTCATGGACTTGCGCATGCCCAAGCTTGACGGCGTCAATGCGTTGCGCATCATGCGTCGAGCCGCCCCCAATCTGCCTGTCATCACTTTTACCGGTCAGGCAGGTCAGGGGGATATGCACGAGTCGGCCCGTCTTGGCGCCGTCACCTGCCTGTTGAAGCCCGTGAATATTGACAAGTTGCTTGAGTTACTCCAGAGGCTGGCACCGATGCCGGTTCGCTAAAATCATCTACACTGGTTTCATTTCACATGTCTGTTTGGGAGGCTTGTGTGTCTAGCAATTCTGTACAGGAGCGCATATCGCAGTCGACAATTGCCTGGCTCAGTTCGCTTGGTGCTAAATTGGTCATTGCTTTTATTGGGCTCTCTTTGGTTCCACTGGTTGTGGTCAGCGGTTTTGCCTACTGGGAAAGCAACCAGACGGTGCGTGAGCAGACGGTGGAGATGCTGTCTGACAATCTCCTGCGCGCGGACGTTGCCGTTGAGTCATGGCTCCACGAGCGTATTAAGGATGTCAACCAACTCGCCGCCGACAGCGTTATGGCGACGAACAACCTCGATGAGATCGCGGCGGAACTGGACGCATTGGCCGCTTCTGGATCGTTCTATTCAGCGATCTTCTTGACCGACGCCGAAGGGCAGACGCGTTACATGACCAGCGGCGGCAACGTTAATCTTGCCGACAGAGACTACTTCCGCCCGGTGATGCAGGGGGAAACTGTGATCTCGGATCTGGTTGTCTCGCGTAGCACGGGCGATCTGGTCTTTGTTGCAGCGACGCCTGTCCGCGACGGCAGTGAGATCGTTGGGCTCCTGGGCGCTT
Organism: bacterium; assembly: GCA_016124945.1. Classification (GTDB taxonomy): domain Bacteria; phylum Chloroflexota; class Anaerolineae; order Caldilineales; family Caldilineaceae; genus RI-153. Next base: position 156,559 of record WGMT01000044.1, read on the forward strand.
CGATCAATATGAGTGCGATTATCGACATCCTGAATGTGATCATCGAAGGTGAGACAGGCGAGATCTACTTGATCAACCGAGACGGATACTTCATCACACCTTCTCGCTTTGTCGACGATCTAAAGGCTGAAGGCTATATTCAGGCACGTGCAGAGCTGGAACTGAAGGTCGATTCGGTGGGCAGCCGTGCCGTGCTGGCCGGCGAAACCGGCAGTCAAGAATATCCAGACTATCGCGGCATCACTGTGTTGGGCGCATACACGGCGGTGGAAGTGGCCGGCCAGCGTTGGGGCCTGCTTTCGGAACTAGACAGCGCCGAAGCTTTTGCCGACAGCGTGCAACTGCGCAATCTCTTCTTGCTGGCCGTTGTCATCAGTGGCGCTTTGGTGGTGGTTGTCGCGCTGTGGCTCTCACGCAGCATCTCCCGCCCGTTGACTGTCCTGAGCCAGGTTGCAGGGAAACTTGCCGGCGGCGATATCGAACAGCAGATCACCCATCAGGGTAAAGACGAGATTGGCCTATTGGCTGAAGACTTCCGCCGCATGATCGGCTATCAACAGCAGATGGCCTCTGCTGCCAGTCAACTATCGCAGGGGAACCTCAATCTGAATGTCTCCGCCCAGTCTGAGCATGATGTATTGGGCAATGCGTTTCAGCAGATGGTTGCGTATCAAAAGAATATGGCCGATGCCGCCACCCAGCTTGCCCGCGGCAACCTCGCCGTCAAAGTTGTCCCCAAATCTGAACAAGATGTATTGGGCAACGCATTTCAGCAGATGGTAAGCTATCAGCGTGAGGTGGCCCGCGCCATTGGTCAGGTGGCCAAAGGTGATCTAACCATCGAGGTGCGCCCCATCTCTGAACAGGACGTGCTCGGTAGTTCAGTACAGAAGATGATCACACACTTGCGCCAGACGGTTGGCAGCGTCCAATCGAATGCGGGGCGTCTGCTCAGTGCCAGTCAGTATCTCAGCACAGCCTCTGAACAGGCCAATGATTCCACCGCACAGATCGCTCAGACCATTGAAATGATGGCTGAAACCACACAGCAGGTGGCGCAGACCATCGGTCAGGTTGCCGTTGGTGCAGCACAACAGGCCGAGGTGATGGAGCGCAGCCGTCGTGTGATGGAAGATCAAGATCGTGTCATCGCCGATATTGCCCAGGGTGCCATGCGCCAGAGTCAGTCCATCGAAGCTGCCGATCATATTTTCCAGGGGCGTCTAGCAACCGCCATCCAGCAAGTTGAAAGCGCCACCACTGCCAGTGACTATGCTGTCAACTCGGCGGTGCAGGCTGCCCAATCGGGCACCCAAGCTGTGGCAAAGACCATTACCGGCATCAACACCGTCGCCAAGACAGCCGAACAGGTGACACGGCGTATCAGTGAGATGGGCAAACGGTCGAACCAAATTGGCGCCATTGTACAGGTGATCAATGACATCGCCGAGCGTACCAACCTGCTCTCACTCAACGCCGCCATCGAAGCGGCACGCGCCGGCGAACATGGCAAAGGCTTTGCCGTAGTCGCCGACGAAGTTCGCAAACTTGCCGACCGTTCGGCAAAATCGGCTGAAGAAATTTCTCAGTTGGTTGCCACTGTGCAAGAGGCCGCCAATCAAGCCGTGTCGGCTATGGAAGAGAACGACCGCCAGGTGCAACAGGGGCTGGAAACCGCCGGCGACGCTGAAGAAGCACTGGCCGGTATCCGCACCTCTATGGCTGAGGTCGGCGCACAAATGCGACAATTGCAGGGCTCCGTCGCTGATTTGGCCGGCAGCAGCAGTCAAGTACAAGAAGCCATGCAACAAGTGGCCGGGGTTATTGAAGAAAATCTGAGTTCTACTTCTGCCTTGACGGCAGGCCAAGAACCGCTTCAGCAGGCAATGGAAGAGATTGCCAGCGTAGCCGAAGAGAACAGCGCTGCCGCCGAAGAAGTGGCCGCTTCTGCCGAGGAAAACAGCGCATCTGTTGAAGAGATCAGCGCTATGACCAAGAATGTGAATATTCAGGTCGAGCAAATGACCGACGCTGTACAGTCGCTTACCGCCATGGCTTCTGACTTGCAGACGATTGTGGCTGCTTTTCAACTCCAGAGCCGCGAGTCGGTGACCATCCCTGATCCGTATGCGCGCAGCAAGGTGCGCTCCACTGCGTCGACAACAGATGGCGCAGAGCAGTACAAGAGTGCACCGGCTGCATCACGTCCTACATCCCAGGCTGTCGATTCTACAAACGGCAAGCGCAAATCGACTTTCGCCTGGGACGACTCAATGGCCACTGGTGATGACACAGTGGATGAACAGCATCGTGTACTCATCGACATGATCAACGGGCTGATTGAAGCAATGCAGGCGGGTAAAGGACGCCAACATCTGAGTGACATCCTTGAACAGTTGGAAGCCTATACCCACGACCATTTCTCCTGGGAAGAGCACTGTATGACGGAGCACAAGTGCCCGATTGCAGATGTCAACAAGACCGCCCACGAACGTTTCGTGCAGATGGTCGCCGAAACGCGCCAACGGTTTGAAACCGAAGGGCCAAGTACAGAGTTGGTGTTGGCCATCAAAGACAACCTGGGCGAGTGGTTCATGAAGCATATCCGCCGTATCGACTCCAATCTCCGCGGCTGTGTACACCCAGAAAACGAGAGCACTAGGGCCAGACGCGAAACAATGCACAATTAGCGTCATGCAAAACAAAATTGCCGCCCAGGTCAACGACCTGGGCGGCAATTTTGTTTTGCATGACGCTAGAAAATTCCCTAGAAGATGGCGGTCACCCCAAGCACAACCAAAATGAACAGGATCACCGCAACCACTAGAAAAATGCCGAAGAGCACTTTAGCAATCGTTCCAGCACCACGAGCGACCCCAGTGAACCCAAGCGCACCGGCAATCAACGAGATCACCAAAGCGACAATTGCCCATACCAGGAGATCCATTTGGAGCATCCTTTCTGTGTGTGTGCGTATGAGCCGCCTACGCCATTCTCTAGGCCAATCACTTGATGGCGAGTGGTGAAGGCGGCAACTCCTGTCACAGCATACAGGGTGGATGTTGTCTTTGCGATATATCGGGTTATAGAGCAAGGACATGCTTTCTGGCACGGAGTTGGATGTTTTTCAATGCCTATGGCAGTTGTCCTCACTGCTCTGTTTGCGTTGATCTGCGTGCCGTAAGTTCAAGGACGCCTGCCACTTGGTTGAGCAGGGGGATTCGGCAAAGGGCGCCATCCAGTGCAATCAATTGTCGGCTAAAGCGACTATAAAAGACGCGCAGGCGATTGGGCATGCCGGTGAGATTCTTGGGGATCAGATTGGCCCGTCGCACCCGTTCCACTGAAAAGCCGGCGGCCTGGAGCATCTGTGTGATCTCGCTATCTGTATACCGGCGGGGATGGGCATAACCCAGGTGCAGACGACGAATAGTCGCCTCCTGCCAGGCATAGCGTTGCGGAAGCTGGTAGATGAAAAAGCGGCCCCCTGGGCGCAAAATGCGTGCCATCTCGCGCAGCGATGCCCTCTCGTTCCCCACCTGGCTGAACTCGTCCACATGCTCAAGGACGCCACAACTAAGCACGGCATCGAAACTGTTGTCGGCAAATGGGAGCGCTGTAGGGTGAAGGGAACGCACGATCTCAAGTCCACGACAGAGTGGAATATCAGGCATGTCAGCTTGTTGAGGGTTGCCGATGTCAAAGGCTGTTACATCGAAATTGCGGCGTTTGAGTAGGTAAGTCATCTGGCCGTAGCCACATCCCCAATCGAGGATCGTTGCGCCGGCCTGAATCTGCCCGGCAATGTCCTCTGCGATGCGGACGTAGTTCCACAGCCCAATTGGCTGATCGAGGTGGATAAAACTGGCAAGGCCAAGTGCTTTGCCGGCCCTGGCGTTTTCCAGTAAGTAGTCGAAATCACGCCGAGTGGCGTCAGATGATGTCATGGCTGATGTCATTGCAGTAATCCGTGTTTGTGTCTTTAGCGTGATACAAAGTTGATTCCGGATGACTTCAAAGATTATACAACAAGTGTGATGCGTGCTGATACCCTGTTTTGATGCCTGTTTTGATGCCTGTTTTGGGCCTGTTATTATGTTACTCTTTACCAAGGTGACTTTTGCAATCGTCATACCGCCACGCATCTCATACCTACCCGCAGTCGCCTTTCTATTCAAAATCCATCTAGCATTACCCTGGCGAGAGGAGCCGCCGATGGAACCTGTCCGCGTTGTTGTGATTGCCGATGCCTCTTTTGTTTTAGAAGGCATCACAAACCTGTTGATGCAGGCAGATAGTTGCGAAGTGATGAGCGCTTTGCTCATAACTGAACAGCGCTGGCCTGCATTCTATATTTCTCCGCATGTTGTCTTGATCCACGTCATGTCGACGCCGCCTACAACTGTCTGCCGTCTCATTGAGGAGGCAAAGCGTCGATACCCACGCAGTGCTCTCCTCATAATTGGTACTTCACAGCCGTCCTCAGTCGTTGCCTCCTATATCAATGCCGGCGCCAATGGCATCTTGCACCACGAGCAGGCGTCAAAGCAACTTGTGCAAGCGATCCAGGATATTGCTCATTATGGTCTCATCCTAGATGCTTCTACGTTGGCGCAGCTACAGCAAGCGCTGCGACGCCAACAGAGCCACAAGCCTCTGGCCACGTTGACCGCAAGGGAACAAGAGATCATCCGCTACGCCGTAAAAGGACGCACCAACAGCCAGATTGCAACCGAGTTAAACCTCAGCATTAACACCGTCAAGACGCACCTGCGCAATGCCTACGAGAAGCTCAACATCACCAATCGAGCGGAACTGGCTGTCCTGGCGCTATCGTCGGGGATGACGCTCTCAGAAGGAAGGGTGGCGTATCTGGCATAAGTGATAAGGTCACATAACCACATAGATCGGGCTAATCCTTTTGGGGAAGAACAAATCACTTTGATTTCACCTGAGTGGGCGATGGCGTTGCCTCGTCCACTCTACTATAGTTGCTTCATCGGTAAAGCGCTCTGGCTTTTGCATATCAAAGGAGGATCCGATGAAGCGGTACTTGCTCTACGACAGCGGTTGTTCATCGTGTGGTCATTTGGCGGAGACGGTGCATGAGGCGGTGGGTGATTCAATCGATCTACTTAGCCTTCGCACCGCCGAGGCGAAAGAACTGCTCGACACGGCATTGCCCCAAGGATGGCGTTTCGCTCCCTACGTGGTGACGGTGGACGAGCAAGGGGTTCACGCCAGGACGGGTGTGCTTGCGAGTATGCAGTTGGGGTTGTGGATGGGGCCACGCAAAGCAATGCGTGTGTGGAAAGTGGTCACTCAGGAGTTTGCACCAAAGCGGCGCGGCTTTTTGCGCGGGAGTTTGGCGTCGGTGCTCGTAGTGCTTTTCATGCGTTCATCCGTAATCAAAGCTGTTTCTCAGACGGGCTGTTACTGCGGAGTTGCTCGCTGTATTAGCTATATACACGGTCCTCAATGTCGCTGTGGTTTTTGTGGATGCTGGGCACGAGACCGCGTCATCTTGTTCAAACCGCATGGATATATTCAACATTCCTGTTGTACGCGAGCCAATTGTGGTGTGTTAATTCAGAAGTGGTACTGCGGTTGCCCTCAAACCAACCGTAGCCAACAGCAGGCATCTCCCATCTCTTAAGTAGACATTTGCGGCAGATCTAGGTTGTCAATAAGGAGGCAAATATGTCGACACAAGCTATTGAGGTAATCCATGTTAAGCAACCTCCCATGTTTCATGATCTTGATTCGCTTGTAACGCTACTTCATCAAGAGTCTATGAAGCATGTTACGGCTGCATCTCCGCACAGCCCTATTCTTTTGCGGGATGTCAAACACCTTTTTAAGCATCTGTGGCTTCCAATGTACCTTCCTCCAGATTTCGATGTGGATAAGGCTGAAGTAACTAATCCACAAAATCCTCACCCTGATCTTGCTTTCCCTTGCCTAACAAACGAGGGAACAGTGATGTTGACCGTCGATATCATAGAAGAACACAATCAAGAGTACGTTACCATAGAAAAGGCGGACGTGATAGCAGAGATCAAACTAGGACAACGTGAAGGGTATTTGATTCGTGGGGCGTGGATGGTCACAACCGATGTAGAAGGTAGATTGGTTGGTACAGGTTGGGACGAAGAAGAACTACTCAAGATCCTTGTACACGACAAAGTGAACAATCAACTCATTACCCTTATGTCAAGCCCTGCTTCTTTGCTGCCAGAGTCTGAACTGCTCAAGATTGCCGAATCCTTGGAGTCTGTGCGAAATCATCGTGTATGGTTTCCTTGGATCCGAAGTCGGTAATTGTCAGCAGTTTCAAAGCATAGAATGAATGACAGCATTAAATAACGCTGGCACGCTGATTCCCCGAATCGTTGTAGCGAAACCGCTACTTTTGAACGGACGGAACGTCACCTAGTTTTTTCCATGGAGACCGATGCATGAAAAAATGGCATATACGTTTCACGGTTTTATTGTCTCTAGTCCTCTTGGCCGGTTGTAGCCAAGCTACAATGGCCTTCTTGCCATTTACCATCTATACGGCGACTCACCCACCCAGCAGTGGACAGTGGCGCCAGTTGCAGTCTGCAGCCGTTCAATCCTTATCCGATGTCTCCAATTCGGTGGTGCAGGCCAACCCCGACGGCATCGCCATGTCCTGTCCTGAGCCGGAGTGTCTGGGGCAGGAGGTGCGCTACTTCTTTCCTGTCCCTAGGAATAGTGCCTACGTGCGTGCCCGTCACAACGGCCCAGGTGATTTCTCGGTGACGATCCACCGCAGTGGTGGGCGAGAGGAAGTGATCTTTAGTTCCTCTGGTGAATACGTATCCGTAGTAGAACGATTGTCTACCGCCGATGTAGTTTTGTTTTCCGTCTATGGCGATTCGCCGTGGGTGGTTGAATTCTCACGGATGCCGCCCCGCCCCGAGTGGACTCCCAACGCGTCGCTAGGTTTTCTCCTGAACGGTGACGAAACTGTCTTCCGCGCCTGTGTACCACAGGACTTTACATGTCCACTACAAGAGGAGATTCGCAGCGTCACCGCCTTTTGCGCGGTTGGCCTGAACCACGAAGACTGTGTCGGTACATTCTCTTACTACGGCGAAGAGATCTTCATGGCGCCGCAAGTCGAGGCGACAGCGATCTATGAAGGTGACGGGGCGTTTGCAGTCACTCTCTTCCGCAAGGATGGCAGCAGCGACGTCATCTTCTCTGCCACAGACAACTACGCCTCTGATCCTGTCACCCTTGCAACCACCGGCGTCGTCAGCATGACCGTCCAATCAGCCGGGGCGTGGACAGTGGAACTCACCAGAACAGAGTAGCGACGCGCAATGTGCTTTCCTATCACATGACCCAATGCGCCGACATCCCCTCAATTGGGGTGTCGGCGCATTACGCATTTCATTATCGTGTCGACTTCAGCGATTACTGCGAATCAACCTCCCCCTTGCATCGCCCAAATGGTCGTTGCCTTTTCCTCGTGTTATAATCTGCGCAGTTTCCAACCGACAAGCACCATCCATCACCCAAACGCCCACAAGTGAGCCATGGCGCAACCTATTGTTGACACGTCCAAACTCTGTATTCACACCATCACCACCAAACCCTGGCCGATTGAAACCGCTATCGAGCGTTTCTCTGCACACGGCGTCGGTGGCATGACCATCTGGCGCGATGCACTGACCGGGCGCGACATTGCCGCCACCGGTCAACGCATCCGCGATGCGGGGATGGCTGTGGTCTCGCTCTGCCGTGGCGGCTTTTTCCCTGCCGAAACAGACGTAGCGCGTCAGGCGGCCATCGACGACAACCACCGCGCCATCGACGAAGCCGCTGCATTGGGCGCGCCGTTGATCGTCCTCGTGTGTGGTGCGGTGCCCAAGCAGCCGCTGCCTCTCTCTCGCCAACAGATCCAGGACGGCATCGAGTCTATCCTCGACCATGCGGCATCCGTCGGCGTGAAGTTGGCGATTGAACCGCTGCACCCCATGTATGCCGACAGCCGATCCGCCATCAACACGCTGCGCCAGGCCAACGACGCCTGTGCTGCTATCGATTCCCCTTGGGTCGGCGTGGCCGTAGACGTCTACCACCTCTGGTGGGACCCGGATTTGGAAGCGCAAATTCAGCGCTGCGGTGCAATGGGCAAGCTTTTCGCCTTTCATATTTGCGATTGGCGCACCCCCACCGAAGACCTGCTCAACGATCGTGGCTTAATGGGCGAAGGCTCGATCCCTGTGCGTCAGATCCGCGGCTGGGTTGAGCAGACCGGCTTCAACGGTTTCAACGAAGTCGAAATCTTCTCAAACCGCTATTGGGCAGGCGATCAAGAAGCGTTTCTGGCAAAGATCGTAGACGCATACTTAAACCATTCTTGAACCCATTTACGATTTTCGATTGACGATTTACGATTGCTTCGTTGAGAGCGATTCGCATGATTTGAATCTGTCTTGACGGCATCGTTTTACCAATCTCCAGTCACATCCTCAACAAGACAATCGAAAATCGTCAATCGAAAATCGTCAATCGAAAATCGTCAATCGAAAATCGTCAATCCTTCTTCACCCTAGGAGATCACCTTCTTATGGCAGAACATCGAATCGGCGTGATCATGAACGGCGTCACTGGGCGCATGGGCACCAACCAGCATCTTGTGCGTTCTGTTCTGGCGATCCGCAAACAGGGCGGTGTGCAAACTCGCTCCGGCGATTACATTGTGCCCGATCCCATTCTGGTGGGGCGCAATGCCGACAAGTTGGAACGGCTGGCCGAAGCCCACGGTGTGAAAAAGTGGACCACCGATCTCGACGGTGCTTTGTCGGACGATGAGAATCACATCTACTTCGATGCCCTGGCAACGAATTTGCGTGTAGTCAATGTGCTCAAGGCGATTGAGGCGGGGAAGGCGGTCTATTGCGAGAAACCCACGGCCACCAACACCGAAGACGCCCTTAGCCTGGCACGCGCTGCTGCCCGCGCCGGTGTCAAAAATGGCGTCGTGCAAGACAAACTCTTCTTGCCTGGTCTGCTCAAACTGAAGTATCTAATTGAAAACGGCTTCTTCGGCGAAATCTTGTCTGTGCGCGGGGAATTCGGTTATTGGGTCTTCTCTGGCGTGGATCAGCCTGCACAACGGCCATCGTGGAACTACCGCAAGGAAGAGGGTGGCGGCATTATTCTGGACATGTTCGCACACTGGCGCTACGTCATCGACAATCTCTTCGGCAAGGTGAAGTCGCTCAACTGTATCGGCGCCATTCACCTGCCCAACCGCATCGACGAACGGGGCGACCACTACACCGCCACCGCCGATGACGCCGCCTACGGCACGTTTGAGCTGGATAACGGCGTGATCTGCCAGTTCAACTCCTCGTGGACAGTGCGCGTCCGTCGCGACGACCTACTCACCCTACAAGTAGACGGCACCAACGGCAGCGCCGTCGCCGGTCTGCGTGAATGTGTCATCCAACCCCAGGCCATGACACCCAAACCGGTCTGGAATCCCGACATCCCCAGTCCCATCAACTTCTTCGAGACCTGGCAGCAAATGCCCACCAATCAGGTCTACGACAATGCATTCAAAATACAGTGGGAAGCCTTCCTGCGCCACGTCGTCGAAGACACCCCCTTCCCCTGGGATCTACTCGAAGGAGCCAAAGGCGTGCAACTGGCTGAGCTAGGCTACGAATCGTGGGAAAAGCGCTGCTGGCTGAACGTGGAGGAATTGACGATTGACGATTGACGATTTTCGATTGACGATTTTCGTGTTGAGTAGGTGATTGGGTAAAGAGAAAACGAACGACGGGGATGTTGCCGCCAGATGGGCAACATCCCCGTCGTTCGTTTTCTGTCGTTCGCCCGCAACATTCATCACAGCGGTCGCGTACTCAACCAGGCAATCGTCAATCGAAAATCGTCAATTGTTCATCGTCAATACCTGCGCCGTCTCCTGCGCCCGGATCGCCAACTCCATCGCCAGGAAGCAGTGGGCCTGCGGCATGGCGGTTTCAGTGCGGTTGCGCACGTCGTTGACCAATGCCTCGCCATAGTAGATAGGTGTGTTGGCGGCATCAATGTAGCGTGTCTCTTTCTGGTTTACCAGGAAGATGTGATTGCCGGCCGGGCGACCGGCAATGTCGACGTACTTGCGCAGTTCAAGGTAGCCCTCGCTCCCCAGAATGATCAATCGACCGTCGCCCCAAGTGGACAACCCGTCCGGCGTGAACCAGTCGACGCGCAAGTAGCCGGTGCGTCCGTTGTCGGCGCGTAGCAGTGTGTCTCCGAAATCTTCCAGGCCCGGCCATTGTGGGTGATGGTAATTGCCTACCTGCGAAGCCACAATTTCGGCGGATTTCGCCCCTGTGTAGTAGAGGAATTGCTCAAACTGATGGCTGGCAATGTCGATGAGAATGCCGCCGTACTTGTCTTTCTCGAAGAACCAGTCGGGCCGCGATTCAGGACGCAGCCGGTGTGGCCCTGTACCGATTGTCTGGATTACGTCGCCGATGGTGCCTTCCTGGATCAACTCGCCTGCTTTGACCGAGGCCGGGTTGCCCAACCGCTCACTGTAGAAGATCGAAAAGATGCGCCCGGTTTCCGCCTGCACCTTGCGCGCCTCTTCGAGTTGGGCCATGGTGGTAAAGCCGGGCTTGTCGCTCATGTAATCCTTGCCATGACGCATCACGTCTACGCCCAGCGGACCTCGATCACAAGGGATCCCGGCGCTGATCACCATGTGGATCGATTCGTCTTCCAGGATTTCTGCTGCGCTTTTGGCCGCCGTTGCCTGCGAAAAGCGTCGGTGGTAGGGTTCGAGCAGGTCGGCCTCCGGCGCATAGACGGCAACCAACTCTGCACCGGCATCCAAGAGGACCTGCGTCTGTTCGTAGATGTGACCGTGGTTGAGGCCGATGGTGGCGAATCGAACGGGGGCTGGGGTAGCCGACATGGTATTGTCCTCCAAGTAAGGGTGATTGGTGATTTGTGATTGGGGCAGATCTCATTTCTGCCTCAAGCATCAATTGCTTAAGATGGGAAATGGGTGTAGTCACTCAGATCGATGATTTCGCCGGCGCTTGCCCAGGGAACGTCGCCGCGCTCCGACGGCAATAGGCCACGCTGATAACAGTCGAAGAATAGCGACGGCAAGCCTTCAATAATGCCCTGATCTTCTTCAACATAGAGCAGTTGTGGTGGAAAATCGACAATCTCACCGGATTCCTGTACGCCGTTCATGCAAAGCGTCTGCGCCAGCGCAGCCTCAATGCCGCAGACAGGACTTGTCCCCCGGCGGATGGCGTTTAGGCAGTGGTCGAGCTTGATGCTGTGGGCGTCGGTTTCGGGGTTGCCATAGCTGCGCACCCGCCCATCGTGGAATTGGGCCACGATCTCGCTTTCGCGTCCACTGTAGGTGACAGTTGCGTCTTCAAACTCAAAGCGGAAGATCGGCCCCAACTCGTCTTTAACGGGGTGGGCGGTGAAGAAGAAGATCTCTACACCGTCTGCCAGATGCGCGCGCATGGCTACCGTGTCGTAATTCTCAATGGGGTTGGCGCGATAGCGCTCGGCCTCTACCTGTACCGGAAACGCGCTCTGATCCATTTCGTCACCCAGCAAAAAGAGCATGTTGTGTAGATGATGTGCTGTGGCGTTGTTCAGTGGGCTGTCGAGTACCCAGTCGCCGTCCGCACTGTGGATATGCCCGGCCCAGCGATTGCGCGTGTAGTACACCTGCCAGCGGGGCCAAAGCGTGAGGCTGCTGAGTCGAATAGGCGCGCCGAGGAGACCGCTACGAATGTCCTCTTTGAGTTGCAAAATGGGTGGCGTGAACGACCAGTTGTAACCAATGGCCACGAAACGACCGCTCTGCTTCTCCACGGCCAACGTCTCTAGCCCGTCTTGCACAGTGGCGGCCAGTGGCTTTTCGCAGAGGACGTGCGAACCTTTGCTTAGTGCAAATCGTGTCTGCGGCATGTGATGGTGCGTGGGCGATGCAATGATCAGCAGGTCGGGTTGCTGTTCGGCGTAAAGCTCGCCCACATCGCCATAACTTGGGATCTGTCTCTCTTGAAGATAGGGCCAGGCAGGCGTGGATTGAGCAAAGGGATCGACTACGCCCACAAGCTGAGCATTGCGTTCCGCTGTGGGCGTGAGCAATTGCCGTGCATAATTTCCGCCATACCCACCAACACCGACCAGTCCAACCGTTAACGTCGTCTGAGACATATTGACACATCGCCTTTGAAGGGAAATATATGCGTTAGTGTAGTAGTGTACAAGTTTCAAGGAAATATCGAAAATGGCGTTGAGCGACAAGTTATTAGGGGGCCACACTGTAAACGCCGACAAAACCTAGTAACTTCTAGTAAGTTGTCGTTTTGTGTCGGTGGATTGTAATCCATCTTCCAACTTGACAATCGATTTCCAACCTACTAGAATGGTCCTTGTGCCCGATGGTTACCCCAATATCTTTTGATTCTGGTTAGACTTAGCAAAAACTGAGCTTAGATAATCAAAATCAACTGTCGGCTTTCCCGCATCGGCAGCAACATAGACCACAGCGGCACATGATTTACCTGATAAACCCCTATTAGTTGGTAGAAATTTAGAGTATAAGCACCTCAGGGATTGTTCCCAACTTTCTTATCTAGAATCCTCTTGAGTTGAATTGGTGCGGTATCCAACCGCTCGTTTAACTGTTAACGTTGCCATCCACTTGCTGGGCTAAGCACCCTATGTTTCTGCATGTCTGCGAACGCCCTCACTGGTTAGGAATACGCCTGTGCCGGAACAATCAACGCACGCGCAACCCATCCTCGAACTCAAGAACCTCAAAACCTACTTTTTCCTTGAAGGCGGCATTGTGCGCGCTGTTGATGGCGTTAATCTGTCGTTGGCGCGTCAATCGACGCTGGGGGTAGTAGGTGAAAGCGGTTGTGGCAAAAGCATTACTGCCAACTCAATCATGCGCTTGATCAAGTCCCCACCCGGCAAGATCGTTGAAGGTGAGATTGTCTTGCAGCGCAAGGATGGCACAACCGTCGATCTGGCCAAGCTCGATCCCACAGGTCAACAGATGCGCTCGATCCGTGGGGCCGAAGTCGCCATGATCTTTCAGGAGCCGATGACCTCGCTGAATCCACTTCACAACATTGGCGATCAAATTTCTGAAACGGTGATGCTCCATCAAAAGATGAGCAAGGCCGAAGCGCTGGAACGAGCCGAAGAGATGCTGAAGCGTGTACACATTAGTGCACCCAGTGAACGTCTGAGCGCCTACCCACATCAGTTAAGCGGTGGTATGCGTCAGCGTGTGATGATCGCCATGGCGCTCTCGTGTAACCCGTCGGTCCTGATTGCTGATGAACCCACCACGGCGCTCGATGTGACGGTACAGGCGCAGATCCTCGATCTGATGCAGGAGTTACAAGACGATTTCAACTCTTCGATCATGATGATCACCCACAACTTGGGTGTGGTGTCACAGATTTCGGATCATGTCGCTGTCATGTATCTGGGCAAGGTTGTAGAGTACGGACCCACCCGTGCCATCTTCCATGAACCACTTCACCCCTACACCAAAGGTTTGCTGCTTTCGGTGCCGGTGCTTGGCCGTAAAAAGGACAAGCTTGTGCCCATCGAAGGTATGGTGCCGAACGCAATGACCGATATCCGTGGTTGCGCCTTTGCTGCCCGCTGCCCTCATGTGATGCCCATTTGCCGGGAACAGACGCCTCCTCTGACCGAAATCTCTACTGGTCATTGGGGTGCTTGTTGGCTGCATGAATCACCCTAACCCCACGTTGGTTCAATCTGCTCACTTGCGGCAGTTTGAATATGTTCAATTTGTTTGTCACACAATGGAGAAAGGAAGAAGAGTAATGCGCCAATTGCGGAGAATTTTGTTTCTCTCCCTGCTGATTGCGGTGATGGTTTTTGCCGCAGCTTGTGGAGCAGATGAACCTGCGGCGGAGACCCCTGCCGAACAGCCCGCCGCCGCCCAAGAAGCCCCCGCGGCAGATGAAGACGCAGACGCTGAAGAAACTGCTGCCCCCGAAGCGTCTGACGAAGAAGCAATGGTTGAAACGCCGTACGGCCTACGTCCGGCAGACACCATTGCTTTCCCCGATCCGCCGGACCTGGATCTGGGTGGTGTGATTGTTGATGCATTGCCCATCGACCAGATTGTCACCTACAAGGCGCTGCCCGAGTACAACGAGCCTGAGTGGGTGACTGAACTGGTGGAAGCGGGTGAACTGCCGCCTGTGGCAGAACGCCTACCGCTTGAACCGAAAGTCGTTCTGACCTCTGGTATGTCCGACGGCATCGGCGTTTACGGCGATGCGTGGCGCGATTTCTCGGCCTGCCCCACGGCTGGTTGGAACAACGGCGCGGGCGTCACCTCCGGTTGGTTCGGCATCGAGGCCATGTCCTTCAACTACCAGGCGCTGGTAAAGACCGGTCCGCTCTACCGAGCCGACCAAGACTTGGAACCCTTCCCCAACCTGGCCAAGAGCTGGGAATGGAGCGAAGATGGTCTGCAACTGACCATGAACTTGATCGAAGGCGCCAAATGGTCTGACGGCGTGCCCTTCACCTCCGCCGACGTCATCTTCACCTGGGTGGATCTGATCAATGATCCCAACGTGGTGCGTAATGGCGTTAAAGGCGATGCATTCGAACTGGGCGGCGTGTTGCCCACCCTCGAAGCCGTCGACGACTACACCATCCGCTGGACCTTTGCCACACCGTTCCCCAAGCAACTCTACTACATTATGGACGAAGGCGACTTCAACGTCTCCCCCGCCCATGTGCTGGAGCCAAAGCATCCGAAGAATGATCCCAGCATCGACTACACGTCGTTTGCCAACATTCTGCCCCCTGATGCCCTGCCTGCCGTCACCATGGGGCCGTGGGTGCCGGTGGAATACATTACCGACGAGCTGTTGATCATGCGCCGCAACCCCTACTTCTGGATGGTCGACGAAGCGGGCAACCAACTCCCGTACATCGACGAAGCCGTCTACCAGAAGGGCCCCAGCGGTGTCGGCCGCACGCTCTGTACGCTGGCTGGTGGCTGTGACCACACCAACCTCGAAAACCCGTCCAGTGAGTTTGTCGAAGCCCTACGTCGTGCCCAGGAACCGGATGCTGAGTTCATTATGAACTGGGGTCCTGAAGATCTGGCATTCAACCTGGAACTGAACCAGTCTGAATCGTTGGGCCTCAACGATGTACGTGACGAAGCTATCCGTCAGCTCTTCCGCGAAGACGACTTCCGCCGTGCGTTGAGCCATGCCATCGACCGTGACGGCATTGCCCAATCGATTATGCGTGGTCCGTTCCTGCGTGCCTTCCCTGGTGGCCTCTTCCCGGGTTCGCCTGAGTTCGACAAGGAATCTGTCGTTTACTATCCGTACGATGTTGAGAAGGCCAAAGATCTGTTGGCCGGCCTCGGCCTCGAAGACACCGACGGCAATGGCGTGTTGAACTTCACCGAAGGCCCTGCTGCCGGTGAGGACGTCATCGTCGCCATGAACACCTCACAGGATGCTGCCGAGTCGATCACCATTGGCGATCAGCTTGCGGCCATGTTTGCGCTCGTGGGCATTAAGGTCAATGCCCGCCCGCTTACCAGCCAGGCCGCCACTGATGTCAACACCAGCGGTCAATGGGATATGCGCATTACCCGCACCAGCGACTTCCTGCTACCCTTCAAGAACTGCGCCAACCTGGCTCCGCTCACCCCGCAGACCCCAGGCTGGAACCGTCAGGCTGAAGGCGCTGAGCGTGTGTTGCGTGATTGGGAACAAGAAATGGTTGATCTGGTAAATGTCTACTGCGCCTCTCAAGACACCGAGGAACGCAAGCAGTTGATCAACCAGTACAACTACCTCTACACCTACCACAACTACTCGCTGGGTACGATCATCGGTCGCAAGGGGTTGGCCCTGGCCGAACGCTTTAAGAACGTCCCCGGTGGCACGCCGCCCTACATGTACCAGTGGGTGGAAGATGCGATCATGTCTGAAATCATCTGGACTGATCCTTCCGAACACAAGGAACAGGTACGCCCGAACACGATTCCGGTGTACGACAACTAGGCGTCTGGTGGTCGTATAGTTGGTTCGTAGGATGATGAGATGATGAGATGATGCACACCGCATCATCTCATCATCCCATTATCTTCTCTTTTCTTGTTTCTAAAGGCTGGGGTACATGCTGAACTACATCATTCGCCGCCTGCTGATTTCGGTGGTTGTGCTAATCGCCATTGCCACAACATCGTTTTTTGTGATCCAATTGCCGCCTGGCGATTTTGCCTCTACCTACAAACAGTTCCTGATTCAAACCGGCGGCTTGACTGAAGACCGGGCCGAAGAGATGACGCAGTTGGTGCGCCGGCAGTATGGCCTGGATCAGCCGGTCCACATGCAGTTTTTCACCTGGGTCAAAGGAATTGTTACGGAAGGTAAATTCGGCTACTCGTTCGCCTACCGCCGAGACGCCGGTGAGATTATTCTCGATCGCTTCCCCAAAACGTTGATGTTGGCGCTGCTTGCCCATTCTCTATCCACGGTATTAGGGATTGTGCTTGGCATCTATGTTGCACCCCGTCAATATGGCTGGGCCGACAACATCTTAAGTGTTATTGCCTTCATTCTGACTTCGATTCCGCGTTTTTTCATAGCGCTTGTCGTCTTATATCTATTGGTCTTCACCTTTCGGCAAAGTCATGTCACATCGTTTTTCTCGCCCGAATATGTGGTCGCGCCCTGGTCTTGGGCGAAGTTTCTCGATCTGGTGAAGCATATCTGGCCGGTGGTGGTGATTGCAGGATTGGGTGGTGTTGCCCGTAATATGCGCGTGATGCGTGGGAATTTGCTCGACGTGCTTAACGCCCAGTATGTCACCACGGCCCGCGCCAAGGGCCTGCGCGAAATCACTGTGATGAACAAACATGCCGTGCCCAATGCGCTCCACCCGATGGTAGCCTATCAGGGGACGGTGTTGCCTTATATGTTGCAGGGTGAGCTGGAAGTGACCATTGTGATGGGGATCCCTACGCTGGGGCCTATCCTATACCAGGCACTTGCCACACAAGACGTTTACCTGTCGGGCGGTGCGCTCTTGGTCATTGCGGCGTTGATCGTCCTGGGCAATCTACTTTCGGATCTGTTCCTGGCCGTGCTCGATCCGCGCATTCGGTATAGCTAATTGATGCCTATTGAGGAGGACCGACGCTGATGAGTGTTGCAGTTGGTAATGTTCTACCCGAAAAAGAGAAAATCCAGCCTATCAAGGCCCAACGCCGTGAGACGTATTATCAACTGGTGTGGCGACGTTTTCGGCGCAGCAAGCCGGCCATCGTCGGCGGCCTGATTGTGCTGATGTTAGGACTGTTGGCGATCTTTGCCGATTTTTTTGCGCCCTATCCGCTCAACTACACCAACGCGCGCGATGCTTTCATTCCCCCAACCAAGATTCATTTTGTAGACAGTGAAGGCAATTTTCACCTGCGCCCATTCGTCTACGCACAAGAGGTGACGGTCGATCCGCGCACCTTTGTGCCTACCTGGATCGAAAATACGGATCAGATCTACCCCATCCAGTTCTTTGTGGAAGGGTGGGAATACAAAATGTTCGGCTTTATTCCCATGAATCTACATCTTTTTGGCGTAGAAGGCACCAGCATTTACCTGCTGGGCACCGACAAATTGGGCGCCGATCTGTGGAGCAAGGCGTGTGAAGCGGGCCGTATCTCGTTGACCATGAGCATCTTCGGCACCATCATCAGCGTGATCATCGGCGCTGCCGTGGGCGTAGTCTCCGGCTACTATGGCGGCTGGTTTGATAACGTTGTCCAACGTTTTGTGGAGTTTATCTCGGCCTTCCCGCAGTTGGCGCTCTGGTTGGCACTGGCGGCCATCGTGCCCCGCACCTGGGATTCGTTCCGCATTTTCATCATCATGTCACTGATTTTCGCCCTCCTTTCGTGGACAACACTGGCGCGCGAAGTGCGCGGCAAGGTACTTTCTCTGCGTGAGACAGACTTTGTGCTGGCGGCCAAGGAGATGGGCGCGTCGGATTTTCGTATCATGTTCCTACACGTGCTGCCCAACACGTTCAGCCATGTGATCGTCATCCTCACGCTGACAATTCCGGGCATTATTCTGGCCGAAGCGTTTCTGAGCTTCCTGGGCATCGGCATTCAACGCCCGTTGATTAGTTGGGGGCTACTCATGCAAGATGCCCAAAATCTGCGTACCTTGGGTGAGACACCGTGGATCATGGCCCCGGCTGCCTTCATTATCCTGGCTGTTCTCGGCTTTAACCTGCTGGGTGACGGTCTGCGCGATGCCGCGGACCCCTACGCGATTACCTAATCGCCACATTGACGACGCAAGCGGGCGTAGGTGCTCATGCTTGACGCACCACGAACTACTGTTATTTGCACCATCGTACACAACAGAAATCGTACACAACAGAAATGGTCATGCGAAAAAAACATCAACTGCTCGGGGCAACGCTGCTTTTTGCCCTGGTAAGTGCGGCGCTGTGGGGTCTGTTTCGATTCTATGGAACGGAATCGGCCTACGCACAGCAGGCAACCGACGAAAACGCCGTCACCGGCTATGTGACGGCGGCGACGGGTCCTCTGGCGGATGCCAGGGTACGCGTACAGCTTTCGCTGGCGCATGTCAACTCGGATCAAGACGGTTTCTTCACGATTCCCAACCTAACTGCCGGTCAGGTTGTAACGGTGACGGCGTGGGCGCCCGGCTACTACAATGGGTTGACCACCGCCATTGTCGGCGGTGATCCGGTGACACTTGAACTGAAGCCCTACTTCCTCACCGACAACCATCTCTACAACTGGTCTTCGTTCGAGGGCGTCAAAGGATCGGCCAGTTGTGCCATCTGTCACACGGCAAACCCACAATGGGCGGCTGATGCACATTCGCAGAGCGCCACCAATCCCCGCTTCATTTCTATGTACATGGGCACGGATATCCACGGCAATCGCAGCCCCGATCCAGAGAAAAACAGCTTGGGGATTCCGCTGCCACCTGATCTTTCGCAGCCTTATTACGGCCCTGGGCATGCCCTGGATTATCCAAACCGGCCCGGCAATTGTGCCGCCTGTCATACGCCCATTGCTGCACAGATCCCCAACAAGCAGAACTGTGCCTGGGGCGGCTGTCATGCCACAACAACCGTATCCCGCTCTTACGGCGTGCTAGATTATGCGCCCTTCCCGGTGGATCTTAAAGGAGACGCCGCCGAGGGCATTTCGTGTGAATTCTGCCACAAAGTGGGCGATGTAATCCTCCACCGGGAGACAAAACTGCCCTACGCCGACATGCCCGGTATTCTTTCTATGCGGCTACATCGGCCCAAAGACGGCCAGGACATTTTCTTTGGCTCGCTGGATGACGTCTACCGCACCGACGAGCCGGAATCGCACGACACCTATCTGCCGTTGATGGAAGAGAGCGCCTTCTGCGCTAGTTGCCATTACGGCATTATGGGTGGTGTGGTAGGCAACATGCAGGTGACCGGCGGCGTGCTTGTCTACAATTCTTACGGCGAGTGGTTGGAGAGCGCCTATAGCGATCCCGAAACCGGCAAGACGTGCCAGGATTGTCACATGCCTGCGATTGAGACGGCGAGCGGCACCAATTTCTTTGTCTTCCCGGAACGTGGCGGTCATGTACGCGATGCCAGCCAGGTGCACAACCACCGCATGGCCGGCGCTTCCGACGTCGACTTTCTGCAAAACTCGGTGACAATGACCACCACGGCACAGGCAATGAAAGATCGTGTGCTGGTTAGTGTCAGCATCACCAATGATCGGGTGGGCCACCATGTGCCTACCGACTCGCCGCTGCGCCACATGATGTTGATTGTGGAGGCCAAAGACGCCGTCGGCCAACCACTTTCACCGCTCTTCGGCACATCGTTGCCCGACTGGGCGGGGAATTACGCCGGCCTTTCGGGGAAGATGTTTGCCAAAGTGCTACAAGACGACTGGACAGGCGAAATGCCCACCGGCGCGTATTGGCGTCCTGTGACGCTGGTGTCGGACACGCGCCTGGCTGCCCATGACACCGATGTAACGGCCTATCTTTTTGCGCTGCCACCTGGCGTCACCGCCGAAGAGGTCAGCGTGGAGACCCGTCTCGTCTTCCGCCGGGCTTACCAGCAGTTGCAAGAGTGGAAGGCATGGACAGACCCAGATATTTTGATGGAAGAAGCGACCGTGCGTGTGCAGTGACTCCCATTGCACTGGCGATATGGGATGGCAGACGTAATGCGTGATTCGTAATGCGTAACCCAGAAGTGGTCGTCTCATGTGTCGAATTGAGCATCTCCAATGGACCAGATAACCACGCGTGTCTTTTTGTGACCTCGACAGTCATTTACCAATTACGCATTACGTATTACTCACAGAGTGAATCGACATGACTCAACCTAAAAACCCAAAGCAGGAAAGTGGTGCAGTGCAATTGAACTGGCAACAAGCACCCGTCGCTAACGGCGACAACTACATTCTCGAAGTCAACAACCTCAAGCAATATTTCCCGATTCAACGGGGATTCTTGCAGCGCGTCGTCGGCCACGTCAAGGCGGTGGACGGCGTCAGCTTCAAACTTCGTGAGCAAGAGGTGTTGGGCATTGTCGGCGAAAGCGGTTGCGGCAAGACCACAACGGGGCGCTCTATTTTGCGCCTTTACGAGCCGACGGACGGTGAAGTCTGGTATCGGCGCGCGGACGGCTCACGTGTCAATGTGGTGGAAGTGGACAAACAGACGATGAAGGATCTGCGCCGCGACATGCGCATGATTTTCCAGGATCCCTTCAGTTCGCTCAACCCGCGCTTCACCGTCAAAGACATTATCGGCGAACCGCTGATCATTCACCGCGAAGCCCGCGGCCGGCAAATGGAAGACCGTGTCGCTCAGTTGATGCAATCGGTAGGCCTCAACCCCGACTACATGAGCCGCTACCCTCACGAATTTTCAGGCGGGCAGCGTCAACGTATCGGCCTGGCTCGTACACTTGCCCTGAACCCACGCCTCATTGTCGCCGATGAACCTGTCTCCGCGCTGGATGGTTCGGTGCAGGCGCAGGTGCTCAACCTGCTACAGGATCTCAAAGACGATCTCGGCTTAACGCTGATCTTCATTGCCCATGATCTCTCTGTGGTGGAACACATTTGCGACCGTATCGCCGTGATGTATTTGGGGCGCATCGTCGAGATGGCAGAATCAGATGAGTTGTTGCGCAACCCCTTGCACCCATACACCGAAGCGCTGGTCTCTGCGGTGCCACCTGCCGATCCAGATATTCGCGTCAACCGAATTATCCTTGAAGGTGACATTCCAAGCCCCGCCAACCCGCCCACAGGCTGCGTCTTCCATCCTCGTTGCCGTTACAGCGATGGCAGTCGCTGTGTGAAAGAGGTACCGACGTTGCGTGAGATCCGCGCCGATCACTATGCAAGTTGCCATTACGCAGGCGAAATCGAACTCCAAGGGATAGGAATCTGACCGTGGAAAAGCCTAATCGTACCCTTGCCTTCCTCAGCTACCTCATCCCGGTTATTGTCCCGCTGTATGTAATCTTCACTCAGCGTAAAGAGGTCTTCTCCCGTTACCATGCCTTCCAGTCTCTGGCGCTGGTGGTTGGTGCTGTGATTGTGCCCATCTTCTGGGCGATTCCAGCCTGGGTTGTCACATGGATTCCGCTGATTGGTCCACTTTTGTCGGCGGCTAGTTTCGCACTTGTCATCGGCGCCTACATCACCATCCTTGTCGGCTGGGTGATGGGCATGTACGCCGCCTTACAAGCTCAGATCCGTCCGGTGCCGCTGTTCGGCGGTTGGGGCGAACGATTTCAGATCTAATGCGTAATTCGTAATGCGTAACGGTAACCCAGAGGTGCGCGCGACTCTTGTCGCAAACTTGTCTTAACCAATTACG
Source organism: bacterium (assembly GCA_016124945.1). GTDB lineage: Bacteria > Chloroflexota > Anaerolineae > Caldilineales > Caldilineaceae > RI-153. The sequence continues at coordinate 178,566 of WGMT01000044.1, forward strand.
GATTACGCATTACGTTTTTCTCCATACCTCCCACTTTGGTATTTCAACCTCTTTCCCCATCTCGAAGGAGCATCTTCATGGCAAAAATTACGTTTATCGGCGCGGGAAGCCTTGTCTTCACGCGGCGGCTGTGCAATGACATTCTCCTGTCGCCGGCCCTGGCCGACGCCACCATCAGCCTCATGGACGTGGATCCGACGCGTCTACGCCAGGCACAGGAGATCGTTGAGAACATCGTCCGTCAGCGTGGCGGCAAAGCCCGCGTCGAAGCCTCCACCGATCGGCGCCAAGCTGTCACCGGCGCAGACTATGTCGTCACCACCTTCCAGCAGGGCGGCCTCGACGCCTACAAACTCGATCTCGACATTCCGCAAAAGTACGGCGTTGAGCAGTGTGTGGGCGACACGCTGGGGCCGGGTGGCGTTTTCCGCTCGTTGCGCACCATCCCAGTGTTGCTCGAACTGGTGTCGGACATGGCCGAAGTTGCGCCCAACGCGCTGCTGCTTAACTACGTCAACCCCATGGCCGCCAACTGCTGGGCCGTGGACGCTGCCACCGGTTGGCCGCACATCGGCCTCTGTCACAGCGTACAGGGGACGAGCGAAATGCTGGCCCGTTGGATCAACGTCCCCTACGACGAGGTGAACTTCCTCTGCGCCGGGATCAACCACCAGGCCTTCTTCCTCGAATTCAACCGCGGCAAAGAGAGCGTCTACCCCGAAATCTGGGAAGCGATCCAGCGCCCCGAAGTCAAGGCCGAAGAACCTGTGCGCATCGAACTCATGGACCACTTCGGCTACTTCGTCACCGAATCCAGTGGACACGCCAGCGAATACTCGCCCTACTTCCGCAAGAGCGCCCAAATGGTGAACGCAGAACTGGTGCCCCGCTTCAGCGACCCGCGCAACAGTTGGTTCGATTCGGGCCGCACCGGCGGCTACTACCGTCACTGCATCGAGCGGCTGGACAAGTTCCAGGAAGAGTTCGACGAGATCCGCAGCAAGGACCCCGGCAGCGAACGCTCACACGAGTACGGCTCGTGGATCATCGAAGCAATGGAGACGAACAACCCCATCCGCGTCAACGGCAATGTGCCCAACACCGGCCTCATCACCAACCTGCCCGACGGCTGCTGTGTCGAAGTCACCTGCCTGGTTGATGCCAACGGCGTGCAACCTACCTTCGTCGGCGCCTTGCCCACCCAACTGGCCGCGCTCAACCGCACCAACATCAACGTACAGGAATTGATCGTCGAAGCCGCCCTCACCGGCGACACCGACGCCGTGCACCACGCCGTCATGCTCGATCCGCTCACCGCCGCCGTCTGCACCCTGCCACAGATTCGTAGCATGGTCAGTGAAATGCTCGAAGCCCAGGCGCGCTGGCTGCCGCAGTTCGATCTCGAACATGTGCATGCGTAAATAGAACGCGGATCGAGCGGATTGGGCGGATTAGGCGGATTCTGCAGAAGAGATAAAAATTTGCCTTGTTCTGCCTAATCCGCTCAATCCGCGTTCTATTCTCCCTCTTTGCTGAGGCAAGATGCGATGGACGTTGCTGCGCAGTGGGCAGAGAAGTTGAAGACAAGTCTACCGTCGCTCCTGGCGGAGCATGCGGCGTTGGCAGCGGTTGCGGAGCGGGCGACGATCTTGTTGCACGGCTCCACCTGCCGCGGCGTCGACGACGATTTCTCTGATCTCGATCTTTTCGTGGTGGTCACCGACGCAGATCTGGCCGAAGTGGACCGTCTTTCGCCGACGCGTTTCTTTGAGTTTGTCCTCCACGGCAAGAAGGGACACTTCAACGCAATTGCTTTGGAAGAATTAGCATCCGGTCTCGACGGCTGTGATCTGCCGTTGATCGCTGAACTGCACACGGCGCATCCAATTCAGGACCGATTGGATCGGGTGATGTCGTTGCTCGAACGGGCGCAGCGACCGATGTCTGCCGACGTGCAGCGCGCCTTCTGCTGCTACCACAACTACTGGATGCGCGCCTCACATCGCGCCGCCGACAACCCAATGGAACGGGGCGACGGCGTGGCCGTCCTCTTGGCGGTGGGGCAGACTGTCGCCCACGCGCTGCGTCTGGCGCTTGTCCTCGACGGGGTGGCCTATCCCTACGAAAAGTGGCTGCACTGGGAATCGTTGCGTCATGCTACCGGCCGGCGCATCGCCCCGGCCATTGCCCAGATCCTTGCCGCGGCACAGGACGGCGCGCTTGTCCTTGCCGGGCCGGAACGCGACAATCCGATCAGCCAATCGCTGCGTGAAATTCGTACTGTCCTCGTGGACGTGGCGCGCGGTCAGGGCATCGATGAACCGTGGCTTGTGAAATGGTGGCTTTATATTGACCAGGCGCAGTCGGCAACCAAGGGTATGCGCTGGTAGTCACATGTCAAGTTGAAATTGAATCGCAGCTAGAATCTGGTTGCGAACGGACAGCGAGGTGATTTCCCCCAAATCTTGACGCAAGCGCCACTTGTCCAGCGTGCGGATCTGATAACAAAGTGCGATGGAGTCCAGCGAAAGGCCGGCAGTGTCGGAACGGATGAGGACTTCGTTGGGGTAAATGCGACGTGCGGATGATTTGCGGGAGGTCAGAGGAACAACATTGACTACGGGGAGGAGTTGATTGAGCGATTCACGGCAATGACCAGTACTGGACGCGTACCTGCTTGTTCTGAGCCGGTCACCGGATCGAGTGATGCCATGAAAATGTGCCACTAATAGGTCACTGCTCTGACTCCCACGCCTCAATGTCTACGATTTGAAATGCAGACATAGATTCTTTCAAATCAGCCAGAAACAGAGGATCGTGTATCGCCTCGCCCATCAGCGCAAGGCTTTCGTCTTCTGTACGGTCTTTGATCTGCTTTTCAAGAACATCTTCGATCAGTGCAAACTCTTGAATCGGCAGAATCACCGCAACTGGTTTGCCTTCTGAATCAGTGATAAATTGGCGTTTGATGTCTAGCATAGTTGTGTCTCGAATTTTCTTACCAGAATCGTCTACACTTCGATCAGTGTACCATAGGAAGAATTCCCAAGAAAGGTTCACCCCAATGCCAAAGATCGCCTTCATCGGAGCCGGTAGCTTCGGCTTCACCCGCAAACTTGTGCGCGATGTGCTCACCTTCGAGCGCATGGAAGACGCCACCATCTCGCTCATGGACATCGACCCGGTCAAGCTCGACTACATCGGTCAGGCCGTCAACCGTATTGTGCGCGAGGGTAAATATCCCGCCAAGGTGGAGACGACCACCAGCCGCGAGGACGCCTTAACCGGTGCAGACTATGTCATCGTCACCATTCTGGCCGGTTCTATCGACGTCTGGCAGCATGACATTCTCATCCCCGAAAAGTACGGCATCGACACCAACATCGGCGACACGCGTGGCCCGTCGGGCATCTTCCGCGCCATGCGCACCGTGCCTGTGATGCTGGACATCGCCCGCGACATGGAGCGGATCTGTCCTAACGCGGTGATGCTCAACTACACCAACCCCATGGTCCTCAACTGTCGCGCCATCCAGAGCCAGACCAAGATCGTCACCACCGGCCTCTGTCACAGCGTACAGGGGACAGCCGAGATGCTGGCCCGCTGGATCGGTGCACCCATGGACGAGATCACCTACGTCTGCGCGGGGATCAACCATATGGCCTGGTATCTGGAGTACAAGTGGAACGGCGAAGACGCCTACCCACAGATCCGTCAGGCCATCACCGAGCGCCCCGAAGTCTACAACGAAGAGCAGGTGCGCAACGAAATGTACCTGCATCTTGACTACTACCCCACCGAGTCCAGCGGTCACCATTCAGAGTACAACCCGTGGTTCCGCAAACGCCCCGACCTGATCGAGAAGTACTGCACCCACGGCACCGGCTGGAATCCTGGCGAATCCAACTACGTCCTCAAGCGCTACCGTGAGCGCGAGGCCAATTGGAGCGAAGCCATCACCGAATGGCTCAACGATCCGGCCCCGCTTGATCTGGAACGCGGCCACGAGTACGCCGCCTACATCATCAACGCGCTGGAAGGCGGCACGCCCTTCAAGTACAACGGCAACACCCTCAACCACGGCCTCATCGACAACCTGCCCCAGGGCGCCTGTGTCGAAGTGCCCGTATGGGCCAGCCGCGAAGGACTCGAAGCCGTGCGCGTCGGCGCCTTGCCGGCGTCGGTGGCGATGCTCACCGGCCTCAGCGCCCAGATCGAAGAGATGGCCATCGAAGGCATCCTCGAAGGCGATCCGCGCAAGATCTTCCAGGCCATCGCCCACGATCCGCTGAGCGCAGCCGTCCTCACCCTCTCCGAAATCCGCCAGATGGTGGACGAAATGCTGGAGAAAAACCGCGACTACCTGCCCACGTTCAAGCATTTCACAGTCGAGGGCAACCGTCCTATGCATCTGTTGACGGAAGCGGAGCCGGTCGCGGCAGATTGACGGAAAATGAATGAAGAATGGGTACAGGATGTGACGCGTTTATTCGTGTCACGTCCTGCACCCATTTTTGTTTGTGCCAAGTGCAGTTGCCTGCGAAGATCAACAGGATGTAATTTAACGTTGGGGCGAAAAGTGGCTGGCACTGTGGCGAGCGCCCCCAACTAGAATTACATCCAGATCAACGCATGTGGATGTGGACGGCGTGCCTTTCATGTATACTGTAACAGTATGGTTGGCGAAGAAAGTAGACTAGGTATCGGTTTGGCCTGTTTGATAGGCATGTTTAATATTGGAGAATGCGATGAACACACAGGAGATCACAATTCGGGTCACAACGGAAGCTGCCAGAGTTTATCAAACTGCTTCTGAGCAAGACCGACGCAAACTTGATTTGCTCTTGAGCCTGCAATTGATGGAAACTTCGCAGCCTGCCCATTCGCTTCGGCAACTGATGGAAGAAGCCAGCGAAGAAGCGCAAGCGCGAGGTTTGACGCCGGAAATCTTGGCGGAAATCCTGGATGAGCGATAAACAGCGTTTCGTCTTTGACACGAATACAATTGTAAGTGCTTTCTTGTTTGAAAATTCTGCGCCGGGCCGTGCTTTGCTTGTTGCCTTAGGTAGAGGTGAAGTGCTTCTATCTGCACCGATCTCGGCTGAACTGACAACTGTGTTGCGCCGAGAGAAGTTTAATCGCTATATTTCGCAACAGAAACGGGATAGGTTGCTGAAAGCGATGATTCAAAGCTCTGTCCTGATCGACATTACTTCATCAATTGATGCTTGCCGAGATCCCAAAGACAACACTGTCCTCGAACTTGCGGTCAGCGGTGCTGCCCACTGCATCATCAGCGGAGATGAAGATCTGCTAACTTTGAACCCATTCAGGGAAATCCCTATTCTCAAACCGGTAACTTTCCTAGAGTGGCTGAATACCCAATCCTAAACAAATGGGTGGAGGATGTGACACCAATTGAGGCGTCATATCCTCCACCCATTCTTTATTCATGGCAACTGGTTTACCTCTGCCCCAATCACCAATCACCAATCACCAATCACAACCACCACCCCTACCGCAATCCAGGCCGTTTCCCGGCGAAATCATGATGCTTGTCCAGCAGACGCTCAAGCTCGTTGATGGCGTCGTGCGTGGCGTCTTCGAGATCGGCGTGGACCGATTCGGCGTCCATGCTGTAGACGAGGCGCGTCCAGTAGGTGTTGTAGATGATGCCCAGCCAGGTGATGAACTTCAGATTCTCTTCCAACGATTGTAGCGGACGGCCAATGAAGTAGGTGAGGAACGAGATGATGCTCAGTCCACCAAAGATCAGGCTAAACATGGGTTCGCGTAGCCACGCGCCGAGCCCGGCGGCAACCAGGAAGGCGGCGATCCCCAGGCCGAATAGGATGCGGTACATCCAGATCGTGGTGTTGTACGGGCGCATAAAGGCGTCGAGGATCGTATCGAACATGCGGTTGTTGCGCTGGAAGCCCTGGTTGATGTGTTCGCGCCAATACTCATAGAGCATGGGATCGATTTCGGCCAGTTTGGGCGTGTGGGGCAGGGGCAGCCGAGCCGTGGGGCGTTCGCCTTCCGGCAGTGTGTCGGGGCGGGCCAGTGGGCTTGCACTCATGGCAGGTTGGTTCATGGTGTGAGGTTCCTCTTGAAAGCTGGAAGTGAGGCCAGGGCGTTGGGCTGTGGGCTGGTAAGGTAGGGCGCCGGTTGGTTCCGCCCAGGCCGGCATTTCTTCGGTGCTTTCACGTTCGATGGGCGCTTCGCGTTGTTCGTCGGCCCAATCGTCGTACTCGGGCCAGGTTGGCTGTTCGCCTTCACTGTCGACAGTGTCGGCATGAGCTGTGTGAGCCGCGAGTGGGTCCTCTTCGTCGTCCCAACGAGGTGTTGCCTCGTACTCCTCTTCGCGGTAAAGGTTAACCTGTTCTTCTCGTGGCTCAGTCAAGGCTTCGTCACGCTCAGATGATTCAATCCACTCTGTTTCTTCTTCAGGTTCGGGTTTTCGGGTATCGTCTGTTTGCATCGTTTCCTCCGTTGCTGCTATGGCGCTTTGTCTTGCTTGCGTAACCTATTCGGCGCTCCCCAGCACATCAAAAAACGGCAACCCGACTGCACTGTTGAGTCGGTCTGCTCAGGGGATCAGGAGAACCGCTCTGCCGTCATTATAGTATAAGAGAGGCAAATTGACAGCCCCTCCTGATGGCGGTAGACTCAAAACACCTCTGTTTCCCCAATCCACAAGAAAGAGAAGACCCTCATGCAATACCGACAACTTGGCCGTAGCGGCATTCTCGTGTCGCCCATTTGCCTTGGGACGATGAACTTCGGTGGCCCCACGCCCGAAGACGAATCCATCGCGCTGATCAACCGCGCCATCGACGGCGGTATCAACTTCCTGGACACCGCCAACTCTTACAACGACGGCGAAAGCGAACGTGTTCTGGGCAAGGCGCTGAAGCAGAACGGCAAGCGCGATCAGATTGTCCTCGCCAGCAAGGTACACAGCACCGTGGGCAAGGGACCCAACGAAGGCGATCTCTCCCGCTATCACATCGTCAAGGCGTGTGAAGACTCGTTGCGCCGTTTGCAGACCGACCGCCTCGATCTCTATCAGGCGCACCGTCCTTCGGAGCGGGTGCCCCAGGAAGAGTGGCTGCGTGCCCTCGAAGACCTGGTGCAGGCGGGCAAGATCCTGCATATCGGCTGTAGCAACTTCGCCGCCTGGCAGGTGATGGAAGGCCTCGCCATCAGCGACAAACGGGGCTGGTCTCCCTTTGTCAGCGTGCAGCCGCCCTACAACCTGGTGGATCGCCGTATCGAAAACGAACTCGTCCCCGTCTGCCAGAAGTACGACGTCGCCATCATCCCCTGGTCACCGCTGGCGATGGGCATTGCCGCCGGTAAGTACCCGCCCGGCGAAGCTGCGCCCGAAGGCACCCGCCTCGCCAAAGGACAGAACATGATGGATGTGCGCGCCACCGAACGAGGACGCGAAGTAGGCGCCGCCGTTGTGGAAATGGCCAAGGAACGCAACATCACGCCGTCGCAGCTTGCCCTGCTCTGGTGCAAGGATCAGCCCGGCGTCACCGCGCCCATCACCGGCCCGCGCACCCAGGCCCACCTCGACGACGCCCTGCCCGTCCTCAACATGACCCTGGCCGACGCCGACCGTCCTCTTTTCGACGATCTCGTCCACCCCGGTACCGCTGTGTCAGATTTCCACAACAGCACGTGGTGGATGAAGGCGCGGGTGTGACGATCCCCTTGACTTTCCCATCTTTCCGTCCGAAACTGATAGGTGGAGGATAGATTGATCCTTGTTCTTTCTCTGATTGAGTGCACACAAAGGAGTGTACGATGACGAGTACTTCTCTGCGCGGTGTCTGGTCACCCATGCTGACCCCTGTGGATGCGGACTTGATGCCCGATCTGAAGCGAATGGCCGAGTTCGGCCGCTATCTGCTCGACAATGGCTGTCATGGATTGGTGATCTTTGGGACGACTAGCGAGGCGACGTCCTTTTCTGCCGCTGAACGGATGGCCGTGGTCGAAGGATTGCTCGAAGCCGGTCTCCCGGCAGACAAATTGGTGATCGGCACAGGCACACCGTCTATCACGGAAACCGCGGAACTGACTGCCCATGCCACGGCTACAGGCGTGGCCGGTGTGATGATGCTGCCACCCTTCTACTACAAAGGTATGAGCGATCAGGGGCTCTTCGACGCCTTTGCGCAAGTCATCAACCGTGTGGACGATGACCGCCTCAAAATCTACCTTTACCACATTCCGCCGGTGTCGCAGGTGCCCATCAGCCTCACCCTGCTCGACATGCTGGTGGGTGAATTTCCCGACGCCGTGGTGGGCATCAAAGACAGCAGTGGCGACTGGAACAACCAGAAGGCGATCCTGGAAGGTCATCCTGGTTTCGGCACCTTTACCGGCAGCGAAATGTTCCTGCTCAACAACCTGCGCCTGGGCGGACGGGGCACCATCTGCGCCACCGCCAATGTCATCCCCGCCCAGATCCGTGCCCTTTACGACAACTGGCAGGCCGCCGACGCCGAAGACCGTCAGGCGTCCTTGCTGTGGATGCGCGAAGTTCTTAGCGGCGTGCCAGTAATTCCCGCACTCAAGGCGCTCGTGGCCCAACGCACCGGCGACCCCGGCTGGTTGCGTGTACGTCCTCCCTTCGTCTCCCTTACCGAAGCGGAGCAGAAAGCGCTTTATGCCAAGGCAGAGAAATCGCTCTCTCCTGTTGCATGAGTTAGGTTGTCATGATGATGGGATGATGAGATGACGGGGTATCGTGTATCCATCATCTCATCATCCTATCATCTTTTTTTACCCCACACTACAACGGTTGTACACAAGGAGACCCCACCCATGCCCTACGAGATGCGTATTGCCCTGGGTCAGTTCAACGAACTGACCGACGACATGCTGACGTACATTCAGCAACTGGGCGCACAGGACTTCCTCATGAACACGCCCAAATTCCCTGGCGACAAGCAGTGGGAATACGAGGATCTGAAAGCGGCCAAGGATCGTTCCGATGCCGCCGGTTTGCGTTTGATGGCGCTGGAAAACGTGCCCGTTCCTTTTTACGACAAGGTGATGCTGGGCCTCCCCGGCCGTGACGAGCAGATCGCCCACATGCAGACCACCATCCGCAATATGGGCAAAGCAGGCATCCCGATTTTGGGCTATCATTGGATGCCCAACTCCGTCTGGCGCACGCAGCCCCCCGAAGTCCTGCGCGGCGGCGCGCTGGGGACACGGTTCAACATGGCCGAACATGATCCCAATGAACTGACCCACGGGCGTGTCTTCAGCGCCGACGAAATGTGGGACAACTACTGCTACTACCTCGAACGCATCCTGCCTGTGGCCGAGGAATCGGGCGTGACGCTGGCTCTCCATCCGGACGATCCGCCCATGGAATCTTTGGGCGGCGTGGCGCGCATCTTCCACAAATTCGAAGGTTTCCGCCGCGCCATGGACACCTTCACCAGCCCCAACCACGGTCTCGACTTCTGCATGGGCTGTTTTTCTGAAATGGGCGGCCACGACTACGTCATCAACGCCATCAACCACTTCGCCTCGCGTGGACAGATCATCTACGTCCACTTCCGCGACGTACAGGGGATGGTCCCTTGTTTCAACGAATGTTTCATCGACCAGGGCAACGTCGATCACTTCGCCGCCATGAAAGCGCTCAAAGACAACGGCTTCACCGGTTTTATGATCGACGACCACGTTCCCGCGATGATCGACGACACCCGCTGGGGTCACCGTGGCCGCGCCTTTGCCATCGGCTACATGACGGCAATGTTAGAGATGGTTAACAAAGGGTGAGATTTGGGTGAGTGTGATTGAGCGTGATTGAGCGTATATGAAAGTACACATCATCGGCCCCGCCGGCAGCGGAAAGACGACGCTGGCGCGCCTGCTGGCCGAACGCATCGATGCCCTCTGGTACGAACTCGACGTCGTCGCCTACGAGCAGGGGAGTGGACCCAAGCGCTCGTTGGCGGATCGACAGGGGGATCTGCAAACAATCGTCGTCCAGGATCGCTGGATCACCGAAGGCGTTTATCTTTGGTGGGCTAAAGCCGTCTTCGACGCCGCCGATCTTGTGATCTGGCTCGATCTGCCTTGGCGGGTGACGGCGTGGCGCATCGTCGCCCGTCATGTGCGGGCCGAACTGGCTGGGAACAACCGTCATTCGGGGTGGGGCAAGCTGGCCCGCTTCGTTTTCTGGTGTCGTCACTATTACCTGGCACGTTCGCCCACCGTCCCCACCGATCCCAACGACGACGAAGGTGGGACGCGCGTCACCATCGACGAATATATTGTCCCGTACACGCAGAAGTTGGTGCACTGCCGATCTCAGCGCGAGATTGATGAATTTGTGGAAAAGTTCGGCTAGCGGAACCCCTCCCCACCCCTCCCCGCGATCGTTAAGTTTGAAGACTTGTTGCGCAAATGAGGCGGGGAGGGAGCCGTTGAGGTGTAGACGAAGCGACCAGACATTGGATACTCCCACAGCGCGTCCAACGGTGCGTACCCGTCAACAGTCCTCCCCCTGCGCTGTTTGCGGGGGGAGTTAGAGGGGGGTATCTCTGGGCAGTTAGAGGGGGGTATCTCTGGGCAGTTAGAGGGGGGGCTTACTTGACGCCCATCCCTGCTCCGTCGAGAATAGAACATCACTATATCCAAAAACACATCCTGTCACCGAGGTGACTCATGTTCCCGCAGATCAGCGAGCAATTACGCCAAGAACGACTCACGCCGCCCGAAGGCGTCATCCGCATGGTGCTCGACACCGACACCTACAACGAAATCGACGACCAGTTCGCCGTGGTCCACGCCCTGCTCTCGCCCGAACGGCTCAACGTGGAGGCACTCTACGCCGCTCCCTTCTTCAACAGCCGCTCCAGTGGCCCGGCGGACGGCATGGAAAAGAGCTACGAAGAGATCTTCCGTCTCCTCGAACGCCTGGATTGGCCTTCCGAGGGCTTCGTCTACCGCGGCTCCACGGCGTACCTACCCGACGAGCGCACGCCCGTCCCCAGCGCCGCCGCCGAGGACCTGATCCAGCGTGCCCTTTCCTCCGACGAGACGCTCTACGTCGTCGCCATCGGCGCGATTACCAACGTGGCATCGGCGCTGCTCATGCGCCCCGAAATTGTGGAGAAGATCGTCGTCGTCTGGTTGGGTGGCCATGCGCTTCAGTGGCCGCACACCCGCGAGTTCAACCTGAAACAGGATCCCGCCGCCGCCCGCGTCGTCTTCAATAGCGGTGTGCCGGTTGTGCTGCTGCCCTGTATGGGCGTCACCAGTCACCTGTTCAGCACCGTCCCCGAAATCGAGAAGTACGTGCAGGGCAAGGGCGCAATCGGTGACTATCTGGCCGAAACATTCAAATCCTATCACGAGGACCACTTCGCCTGGTCCAAAGAGATCTGGGATCTTGCACCCATCGGCTATCTGCTCAATCCGACCTGGACGCCGAGCACGCTCACGCCCAGCCCCATCGTCGCCGAGGACATCACCTGGCAGTTCGACGCCAACCGGCATCCGATCCGCTGCGCCCATTTCGTTGACCGCGATCCCATTCTGCGGGATCTTTTCGTGAAGCTACAGAAGAGGTTCGATCTGCATGGAAACTAGTGTCGAAGTGCGCCGTCTACGCTTGCCTTCGTGGAAGTTACCCTCGGATCTTTTCTTCTGGGGGGCTTTGCTGATCCTCAACGCCTTGCTGTTTCTCCCGGCCTACTTGCTTACACAGGAAAGCTCATCTTGGTTGCCGGTTGGGGGGGAGCAGGAAACGTGGTGGCAAGCGCTGATTACACGGCCCAACTACGACATGTTCCGCCTGAATCTGGAACTCTTCGTCTTTTCCCTGCTCTGGTTTTACCTTCGTCCACTGCGGCGGGGCTGGGTGCGTATCCTCTTCACCGCCGTCTATCTATTTGCCTTCGTTTACTACGTTTACGAAGCGATTTCGGTCTTTGTCTTTTTTATGGACCCGGTCTTCTACAGCCAATCCCACATGATCCTGGCGGGCGTGCCCTTTTTGCTGGAATCGTCGCATCTACCCTGGCCGTTGTACGTAGGCGCAGCCCTCTTGTTGATTGCCTTTTTCGGCGGCGTGCATCTGCTTGTGCGTACTGTCACCGAGTATGCGCTGCCGACGCGCCTGAGCCGAGGATCACAGGCAACGTTGCTTTCGCTTAGTGGCCTGGCGCTGTTGGCCTTGCTCTTCTACCGCGGGCAACTGGCCAGCCCCGACATGAGCGTAAGTAGCTTCTTCGTGAAGATAGAGCAGAATATTGTCGACTCTTTCGCCATCTACCAGGAAGTTGAATCGTTCGACGACAGCATCGTCTTCGAGACTTACGACTACGCCGGCAAAGATTTGGTCACCAAGCCCAACATCTACCTGATCTTCGTGGAATCTTACGGCAGCGTGCTCTACAAACGGAACGATTGGGCGCGTCCTTATCGCAGCCTGCTGGCTGAAGTAGAGGAAGAACTCACCGACGCGGGCTGGCATGTTGCTTCCGCCCTGAGTGAGGCGCCCATCTGGGGCGGTGGCTCGTGGATGTCCTACACCAGCGCACTTTTCGGCTTGCGCATTGACAACGACGCCGAATATCTGGCCATGTTCAATCTCTACCAGGAGCGAGACTACCCGCACTTCGGCAATTACCTGCGTGAACAGGGCTATCACTACACCTGGCTCACGGCCATTTCCTCTGAATTGAAGGTGGACAAATCGGCTCAATACCAGCGCTTTTACGACTTCGATAGCTGGGTGCGCTTCGTCGATCTCAACTACGAAGGGCCCATGGTGAGTTGGGGGCCGGCTCCGCTCGATCAATACGCGCTCAACTTCGCCCGCGAGAAGACCGAAGCCGAGACCGATCAGCCGATTCTTTTCTATACCATCACGCAGAATTCCCACTACCCATGGTACGTGTTGCCGGAGCTGGCCGAAGACTGGCGTGATCTCAACGATCCCGACTATCCGCAGCCGGACGCACCGCCCGAACTCATCGAACATCAGGCCAAGCGCCAGAACTACTTCAACGCCATTCGCTACGAACTGAAGATGCTGAGCGACTTCATCCGCAACGACACCGCCGAGGACTCAATCTTTGTCCTCATCGGTGACCATCAGCCGCCGCAGGTCTCGCGCCGTAGCGACGGCTGGGACACGCCCATCCATATCGTCAGCCGCAACGCCGACTTCGTTGAGTCTTTCGCCGAGTACGGCTTCGATCTGAGCATGGACGTCGACACAGTCGAGCCCGTTATGCACCACGAAGGACTCTACTCGCTACTGGCGCGGCAATTGCTCACTTTCTACGGCGTCGAAGACGTTGAACTGCCCGAATACCTGCCTGACGGTGTCCCCTTTGAAGCTGTCGAACCCGAACCTGCCGAGGGATAAATCGTTTACCCTCGCGCTATCCAATTCTGGAGGGATTTAAACCATGCGTAACGTCATTGCACTCTTGCTGGTGGCACTATTCCTGCTCACCGCGTGTGACCAGGCCGCCGAACAGCCTGTCCAACCTGCGCCTACCGCCACCACCGAAGCGGTCCCCACCGTTGCCGTATCGCTCGAAGAAGGGTTACAGACTTTTACCATCGTCTCCGAAGAATCGTCGGCGTCGTACATCGTCAACGAGGAACTCTTCCAGGGCGCGCTGGAGAAGTACAACATCCCCATCGGCAATGCCGTCATCACCGGCTCTACCAACGACGTCAACGGCACGCTGCAGATCGACTTGGTCGCCGCCGAATTGGGCGAAAGCCAATTCACCGTCAACCTCGTTTCCCTGGTTACCGGGCAGAACGATCGCGATGGTTGGATCCGCGACAATGCGTTGGAATCAAACCGTTACCCGACGGCTGTCTTCATACCCAGTGAACTTGTCAACCCGCCCGCCGACTACCAGTTGGGGCAGGAAGCCACCTTCCAACTGGTGGGCGACATGACGATCCGCGACATCACCAACCCGCTTACCTTCAACGTCACCGCCACCCTTGAAGGCGATACGATCCAGGGTTTCGCCGAAGCCTCCAGCAAGATGACCGACTGGGGTTTTGAGCCGCCCAGTTTCGCCGGTACCCTTACGGTAGAAGATGAATTCACGATCCGTGTGGATTTTGTGGCACGCGCACAGTAGAGCTTAAGTACGCTGTAAACAAAACAAGTTATTGTGTGTTTTGTTTACAGCGTATTAAGTGATTGGGCGATTATGGGATTGATAGAATGAGGATTGGGCGGATTCCCAAAGTTTTGGAATCCGTTTAATCTGCTCAATCCACCCAATCCGCGTTCTAGTCCCGCGTTCGAACCCCCACCGATCCCCACAACTTTGCCCTTCTGTCCTAATCGAACATCTACCCAGTCTCTCGTCCCACTCCCCCAAAATTTCAAGGTTGACATCCTCGTAGAGTTGTCTAGAATAATGTGCAGACGGTTTTTTGCAGTCTGCAAAGAACCAGCGTTCCTCTTGATTTCACCCATTTCCATCTGATCAGCGGTCTGGTAGGCGGATGAGCACCGAGTATGTAACGGGAGATTCGCAGCAGATTCGACGCCTCAACCAGGAGGCTATCCTCCGTCTGGTGCAGCAACGTGGACCGATTTCACGTACCGATATTGCCGAACACCTGGGGTTGAACCCTTCAACTGTTAATCGATTGGTCGAGCAATTGGCCGAAAGCCATCTACTTTGCATGGATGGTGAGCAGAGCGCCGGACGCCAGGGCGGCAGACCGGCACGGCTTGTCCGCTTTAACGGTGATGCCGCCTGCATCGCCGCCGTGGACCTGAGCAACGTCCCCTGGCGGGCGGCGCTGGTCAACCTCAACGGCGACATTGTGGAACGTTTCCACGCCGTGCCACAACCAGGAGATGCCGATGCCAATCTGGCTGTGCTCACCCATCTGGTTGATCGGATCATCGCCGCCGGTGAGCGCCGCGTTGGATCGCCGCTTTGGGGTGTCGGCATCGGCGCACCATCCATTGTCCTTTCGCAGACAGGTACAGTCGTCTGGGCGGCAAGCCTTGGGTGGCGCAATTTCCAGCTCAAAGCGTGGATGGAAGCACGCTGGCCTATGCCTGTCTTTGTGGAGAACGACGTCAATCTGCTGGCGATGGGCGAAAGCTGGTTAGGCGCGGGGCAACGGGCAGGCAATCTGGCGGTTATGGCTGTGGGCACCGGCATCGGCGCAGGCATCATTTTGAATGGGAATCTCTACCGCGGCACAAGCGAAGCTGCCGGTGAAATTGGTTATATCCCGCCCAGTGTCTCCGCGCTAGGACGTAGCTACACCGGCTATGGGCCACTCGAAGCGTTGGCCGCCATGCCGGGGCTCGTCTCTCGAGCGCAAGCCGCCTTGCTGCAAGATGTGACCACTCTCCTCCATGCCGTTGAACCGCTAGACGCCGACGCCATCTATGCGGCAGCCCGTCATGGTGATGCTCTGGCTTCTGAACTCCTGGGCGAGACTGTAGATTACTTGAGCCTGGCTGTAGCTGCGATAGCGATTGTGCTCAACCCCGAGTTGATCCTGTTGGGCGGAGAGATGGCGCGAGCGTCCGACTTGCTCTTATCGCCGATCCGGCAACGTTTGTCTGGTCTTTTGCCGGTGCTGCCTCGTCTTGAGCCGGCGCAACTGGGCGAAGATGGGGTGATCCTGGGGGCAGTGGCGCTGGTATTGCAAAGCACCTACTCCGATGTGGCCGGTCTGCAAGTCGCCTGGCCGTAGGGCGCAAGTCTCTAACCTGTTCGATGAGCGTACCTGCCCAGTGCCAGGCACTGACAGGTCTACCCATTTCGTTCTCACCATCCGAGAGGAAAGCTGTGCACTTGTGGATTGGTATCGATGGCGGCGCAACCAAAACCCGAGCCGTGGTCGTTGATGAAGGTGGAAACGTCATTGCCGAAGGGTTGGCCGGGCCGACGAATTATCAGATTGTCGGTGTTGATGCAGCCTGTCTTCACCTCTATCGGGCAGTGACAGCGGCACTGACACAGGTGGACGGCACGCCCACGGTTCGGGGCATAGTGGCAGCTTTCGCCGGTTTGGATGGCCCTGCCGACGTGCCGCCCGTGCGCCGCATGATGGAAAGTGCCGCCGCCGAATTTTCTGTTTCGGAATGGTGGGCGGTGAACGACAGCGTTGCCGCCTGGTCGGGTGCGTTGGCTGGTGAACCCGGTGTGATTGTCATTTCAGGGAGTGGTGCGGCTGCCTTAGCCGTGGGGATCGATGGCGTTTCTGTCCACGCTGATGGGTGGGGGCATTGGCTGGGCGACGAAGGGAGCGGCTTCGATATCGGTCGCCAGGGGCTGTGCGCAGCGGTACGTGCCACCGATCAACGTGGACCCGCCACCCGATTGTTGGATCGCATGATCGCCCGTTTCGGCGCAGAATGGCCGTCTTGGGTGACATCGCTCAACGCGATGCCCGGTGGTGCCGCCCACGCCCAGATTTCTTCTTTTGCACCGGATGTGGTGGAGTCGGCAGCGAGTGGTGATGCAGTGGCCCGAGATGTCCTGATCCGTGCGGCTGAAGTATTGGCTCAAACTGCTGCTAGTGTGATTCTGCGGGCGCAGTTGCCGTCGCCGCAGGTTGCCACTGTGGGCAGCCTGTTTGTCCATTCGCAGATTCTTTACAACAAATTCAGCAAGCATCTGACCGAACTCGTCCCCGACGCTAAAGTAGACCGTCCCAAGCTGCAACCGGCTGAAGGTGCTGCTTTGTTGGCGAGAAAGCCGGCGTTGATTCCGAAAGATGTGTTGACCGTGCGGGGAAATAATGAGCAATGAGTAACCCAGAGCAGAACGTCGCCACACGATTTCGTCTTTTTCGGATTACTCATGACTCGTTACTCATTCCTTTCCCATCCAACACCCCCTAGAAGACAGGATCCTCCCATGTACGAAGGTTTCGAGATCATCGACTTCCATTCTCATTTCCCTACGGATCGACCCTGGTTCCCGGAAATGGGAAACACGATCCAGAACTATGTGGACAATGTCGGCGAGAAGCGGGCCAAGTTGGTACAGGAGATGAGCCGTCCCTACGGTGAGCAGTGGCGGCGCATGTGGGGCTTTCCAAAGCCCGAGGGCAAGGACCAACACCCCGGCGACCGTGAACAGGCCCGCCGCTGGGCCGAGGAACTGGACAAGTACGGCGTGCGCGCCATCGGTTTTGTCACCGGCGGGGGGAACGAGCACCTGGCCGAGATCGTGAACTGGTACCCCGACAAGTTTGTCGGTTTCGCCCACCACGATCCTTTCCTGCCCGACGCCGTGGAGCGTCTTGATCATGCCGTGCGCAACCTGGGGTTGCGCGGCTACAAACTACTGGCCCCCATGATCGACCATCCCATCGAAGACGAAGCCGCCTTCCCGGTGTGGGAAAAGTGCGCCGAGTTGGACATTCCCGTGTTGATCCACTTTGGCATTCAGGGCGGAGCGGGTGGCATCGCCTGGCATGAGAACATCAACCCGTTCAAGCTGCATCCCATCGCCAAAGCCTTCCCCGACGTCACCTTTGTGATCCCTCACTTCGGCTGCGCCTGGGAACGGGAGACGCTGCAACTCTGTTGGGCCTGCCCCAACGTGTCTGTGGATACCAGCGGCAGTCTGCAATGGATCCGCTGGGTGCCCGGCGATATGACAGTAAAGTATCTTTTCCGCAAGTTCTACGAAACCGTCGGCCCTGAACGCATTATCTTCGGCACCGATTCAAGTTGGTTTCCACGCGGTTTTGCCTTCCGCTACCTGCAAGATCAGTTGCGCGACTGTCTTGATCTCAATATGCCTGAAGCGGATGTGCAGAAGATCTTCGCTGGGAACGCGGCGCGGCTTTTGAAGATTGCTCTCTCGTAGACGTGTTGCGTGGTATGTGGGTTGAGTTTGTTGGCGCCTTTGTTTGAATGATTTGGGGCAGCGCGAGTGCTTAGGTCGACACACGCATTACGTACTCTCTTTACCCCGATCCATCCCCGTAACCGCGAAATCGTTCTGTACCCACGTAACACGCAACACGAATCATCTATTTCATACTCTCACAGGAGGAATTCCATGCGATCCAAACGTCTTTTTCCTTTGATCGGCCTACTGATCGTACTGTCGATGGTGTTGGCGGCGTGTCCTGCGCCGGCAGCGCCTGCAGGTGGTGACCAGGGGGCGGCTGAACCGGCCTCAACGGAGCCTGCCGCTGAAGCCCCGGCGGCTGAGGAAGCAGCTTCCGGTGATACTGTCACCATCGAATATTGGCAGTACAACTTCCCGTCGCGCATTGAGGCCATGGACCTGCTCATCGAGCAGTTCGAGGCCGCCAATCCCGGCATCGACGTGATCCACAATTCGGATGTCCCCTACAGCGACTTCGAGCCGAAAATTGCGTCGAGCGTGCCTGCCGGTGTCGGCCCCGACGTGGTGTCGCTCTTCTACGGCTGGCAGATCCCGTGGATCGACTCGGGCTACATCGTGCCCCTTCCCGAAGACGCCTTCCCCGCCGAGATGGTCGCCAGCGAATTCAGTTCGATGGTGGAAGCCAGCTACTTCGACGGTGAACTCTACACGCTGCCCACCGCCGTGCGTACGTTGGCCCTCTTCTACAACAAAGATCTGATGGAGCAGGCTGGTCTCGATCCGGAAAGCCCGCCCACCACGCTGGAAGAGTTGCAAGAGCAGGCTGTACAGTGCACCGTCAAGAACGGCGACGACTTTGAGGTTTACGGCTTCATCGCCAACCCTGGCGGTCAGGCCCACCACTGGTTCCGCGAAGTGCTGCTGCGCCAGTTCGGCCAACAGCCCTACAGCGACGACCGCCGCACTGTGTTGTGGAATGCAAGTGAGGCCGGCTACGAGGCGTGGGAAGCCTTCCTGAGCTTTGAGACTGAGCTTGGTACTGGTCGCCGTGACTTTGAAAACGACCAGGACGGCTTCCTGGCCGGTCAGGTCTGCTTCCACATCGACGGTTCCTTCCGCCTGCCCGCCGTGCGCAACGTTGAATTCGACTGGGGCGTTGCCGAACTGCCCACCTTCAACGGCTTACAGAGCACCTTCGGTTCGTATTGGACCCACGGCATCACCAGCAAGGCTGTCGAAGACCCGGCTCGCTTCGACGCTGCTGTGAAGTTTATGCAGTTCATCACCAACGCCGAAGCCGGCCGCTTGTGGGTGGACATTGTGGGTGAACTGCCTGCACAACTCGAAGCTGCCGCCGATCCTGTGTTGCAAGAAGATCCGGGCCTGGGTGCCTTCATTGCCGGCCTGCCCTATGCCAGTGCCACCTTCTTCGTCAACGAAGCCGACGATCGCCAGGCCATCATTGACGCTTACGACGCTGTGATCCTGTCGGGCGCTGATCCTCGCGCTGAACTCGACTTCGCCGTTGAGACTGTCCAGGAGATGTTCGACGAATTCTGGGCGGATCGCTAAGAATGGATAATGGGATAGAACGCGGATGAAGCGGATTGGGCGGATGAAGCGGATTTTTCAGAAATAATCCGCCCCGATTCGCTCAATCCGCCCGATCTGCGTTCTATCCCATTATCTTCTGCATTTTGGAAAAGACACTATGAAACTCACCCT
Source organism: bacterium (assembly GCA_016124945.1). Taxonomy (GTDB): domain Bacteria; phylum Chloroflexota; class Anaerolineae; order Caldilineales; family Caldilineaceae; genus RI-153. The sequence continues at coordinate 198,158 of WGMT01000044.1, forward strand.
GCGCCAACGCAAAATCGTATCCGCTTACGTCTTTCTCAGTATCAGCCTGGCCTTTTTCCTGCTGATTCGCTGGTATCCCACGCTGTTGGCCTTTAACATCGGCTTTCGCGATTGGAATGTCTTCCAAGGACAGGGGCCATGGGTTGGTTTCGATAACTACGTCAACATCTGGGAAGACATGCAGAAGCCGCGCAGCGCCATTCGGGCAGCTTTTGTCAATACACTGCTCTATGTCATCTACGGTGTGCCGTTGCAGATGGTGTTGGGTTTGGCTGTGGCGCTGATGCTCAACCATATTCGCCGCTTTACGGCTGCTTTCCGCGCCGCCTACTTCATCCCCTTTGTCACGTCGGCGGTGGCGGTTGCGTTTGTGTGGGATTGGCTCTATGCGCGCAACGGGCTGATCAATGAGGGGTTGGCCGCCATCGGGTTGTCTCGTCAACTCTTCACCGGTGACCCGAACCAGGCGCTGGAATCGATCACCGCGGTGGCGATCTGGCAGAACGTGGGCTTCTCGGTGATCATCTTCCTGGCCGGTTTGCAGCAGATCCCCGAAATGTACTACGAAGCAGCGCGCATTGACGGCGCCAACCGCTGGCGGCTCTTCCGGCATATCACTCTGCCGCTGCTCAACCCGGTAATCGTCTACCTCTCCGTTTTGCAGACGGTGTCGTTCTTGCGTCTCTTTGCGCTGGTGCAGAACATGAGCAGTCAAGGCACCGGTGGGCCGCTGAACAGCACAACGACGGTGGTGTTGGAGGTCTACAAAGAAGGGTTTGGCCGGCTCAACATGGGCTACGCCGGCGCGCTGACGGTGATCCTCTTTTTGATCATCCTGGCGATTACGATCTTCCAACTGCGCGTGTTGCAGCGACGAGTGGAGTACTAGCTTGTGTCCAGCATGAAGGCTGCGTTCACAAAACGAGTAAGGAGTAATGAGTAGGGTACTCGACGTGATTTCTGCATTACTCATTACTCATTATTCATTGTTTAACCGTTCAATTCGATAGTTCCGATTCAAAAGTGAGTTGTCATGGCAACGTCTGTCAATACCAACGCCGACGCTGTGGAAGTCTCCAATCGACTGGTTGCTCCGCCACAGCGCAGACCGTTTTCGTGGATCAGTGTACCCATCTACGTGTTGTTAACTTTGGGCGCGATTGTGATGGTCACCCCTTTCTTTTGGATGCTGCTCACCAGCCTGAAGCCGGCGCAGGAACTACTACGTTTCTCTTTCCTGCCGCAGAATCCGTCATTGGAAAACTACGATCTGGTCTTGCGTACCAGTAGCTTTCCCCGCTGGTATGTCAACAGTGTGGCGGTGGCAACATTCAGCACGATCTGTGTGGCCTTCTTCGATTCGTTGGTGGGCTACACGCTCAACAAATACGAATTTCCCGGCAAAAATGTGATCTTTTTGGGCATCCTGGCCACGTTGATGATCCCCACCGAAATGCTGATCATCCCTTGGTTTACCATGAGCGTTGAATTCGGTTGGAATCAGGGGCTGTGGCAATACTGGGGCATTGCCTTCCCGGGTGTGATCACGGCCACGGGGATTTTCCTCATGCGTCAATTCTTCGATGGCGTGCCCAACGAACTCCTCGACGCCTCCCGTATTGACGGCATGGGCGAGTTCACGATCTGGGTGCGCATCGCCATGCCACTGGTGAAACCGGCGATTGCGGCGCTCTGTATTTTTAATTTCATCGGCAACTGGAACGCCTACATTTGGCCGTTGATCATTGCCAGCGGCCGCGACTTCTATACCCTGCCTGTGGGCCTTAACTTCTTCCGCGGCGAAGCCACCACCGAATGGGAGAAGATCATGACCGGCGCTAGCCTCGCCACCGTGCCGCTGCTCATCGTCTTCCTCATCTTCCAGCGCCAGATCATCAAGGGGATCGCCCTCACCGGTTTGAAGGGGTAGGATTGTGATAGAATGTGGGCAGTGTTTGTGACAATTGACTGAGGAATGGTTATGACCCAGACACGAATTACCACAATCGACGGTTCTGCGGCTGTGTTGATCTCCCCTGAGATCATGGAACAGATGGGTGTACAGATCGGGGACGAAGTTGACGTTACTGTTGCGGACAACACGCTGGTGGTCCGCCGCATCGAAAACGAGGCTAAACCGGAACGTACGCTGAAAGAGATTATTGATGGGATCTTTGAACGTCGGGCGGATGCTTATCGCCGTCTGGCAGAAGGTGTAGAGTGACCGCACCACCACGTTTCATCACCAAAGAAATTGCCCTTCTGTTGCAAGCACGTTCAATTGAGGAACACGGTGGTTCGCACGGTTTGCGTGACGAAGGTGGCTTCGAGTCTGCATTGGCCGCGGCGGAAAACCGTTATCTCTACGAAGAAGCAAGCTTGACCGTTTGTGCTGCTACCTATGCCTATCATTTGACCAAAGCCCATGCCTTTATCGACGGCAACACGCGCATTGCTGCGGCTGTTTCCGAAACTTTTCTGGAGTTGAATGGGCTTTGGTTAGATGCGAGCAATGACGAAGTCGTGGATCTCTTTTTGGCCGTTGCTGCCAATCAATGTACCCGCGACGAAGTCGAAGCATTCTTTCAAGCAAAAAGTCGACGTATCTAGATAACCCATGTCAACCTTCCCGCACGCAAACTACGCCCGCCACGTCCTCTTGCCCGCCTACGATGACGCGTTGACCCACCTCTTCGAGCCCATGTTGGCCGCGCACGAGGCGCACGCGTTGATGTTGGGCGATTGCGGCATCCTCAGCCACGAGAACGTAGAGGCCATCCTGCAAGCCGTGGCCTACATCCGCTCACGTGGACCCGACCAGCTTCAGTACCAATCAGGCATCGAGGATCTCTTCTTCCGTGTGGAAAAGGAGATTATCAGCGTGGCCGGGGCCGATTTCGGCGGCAATTTGCAGTTGGCGCGCAGCCGCAACGATCTCGGACAGGCCCTCGCCCGTATGGCCTTCCGCACCCAAATCGTCAACCTGGCCGAAGCCGTCATCACGCTGCGTCGCACTGTCCTCACCCTGGCCGGTGACCATGTGGAAACGGTGATGCCGGGCTATACCCATACCCAACCCGCCCAACCCACCACCTTCGCCCACTACCTCGCCGGTGTGCTCACCTTTTTGGAAAGTGATCAGCAGCGCGTCTTCAATGCTTATGCCAACATGAATGAGTCGCCATTGGGCGCGGCGGCCTTTACCGGCACCAGCTTTGCCGTAGACCGGGCGATGGTGGCCGAATTCCTCGGCTTCGACGCCGTGATCCAGAGTACCCACCACAGCATCGGTGCCGGCGATCACCTTACCGACGCCGCCTTCGCCGTCCAATCGCTTTGTATTGGATTGGGCCGCGTCACCCGCGACTTGCTCTTTTTTGCCACACAGGAAGCGGGCGCGCTGCACATCGACGACAGCTTCATCCAGGTCAGCTCGATCATGCCGCAGAAACGCAACCCGGTGGTGCTCGAACACCTGCGCGCTCGCCTAGGCCGTGCCGTCGGCTTCGCCCAAACCGTGGTCACCAACTGTCACAACATCCCCTACGGCGACACCCAGGACATTGAAGACGAAATCATGCCGCCGCTCATGGCCGCTCTTTCCACGGCGCAGGACTGCCTGGAACTCTACACGTCGGTCTTCGCGACGCTGAAGCTCAACGTCGATCACCTGGCCCGTCATGCCGGGGAAGGCTTTATCACCGCCACCGAACTGGCCGACACCCTTGTGCGCGCCGTGGGATTGCCTTTCCGCACCGCCCACCACATCGTCGCCACAATGGTCAAAAGCGCCGTGGCCGAAGGCGTGCCCAGCACAGCGTTGACACTGCCCATGCTGCAAGCCGCCGCTGCCGCCGTCACCGGCGAGGAACTGGAATTCGACGAGGCACAATTCCACCAGGCGCTTGACCCGCTCAACTTCATCAACGTACGCAACGGCCCTGGCGGCGTGGCCCCCGAAGCGACAGATGCCCTGCTCGACATTCTCACCGAGCAACTCATCGACGACAAAGAATGGCTGTCCAACATTCGTCACCGGCTGGTGGCGGCGGAACAGACGCGGCATTTAGCGGTGAAGACACTCTTGAACTCAGATAGTGCGTAGTGCGTGGTGCGTATACCAATACAAGTTCACTATCTCCAACAGTTCACGCACTACGCACCACTCAACCAAACCACATCCAACAAGCCAACCAAAGATCCTCAACATGGACAAAGTGATCATCACCGCCGCCGTCACCGGTTCGCGGCCCACGAAGGAGATGAACCCTGCCGTGCCCTATTCGCCGGCAGAGATCGCCGATGCGGCCGTGGCCTGTTGGCGCGCAGGGGCGGCGGTGGCGCATGTCCACGTGCGCGATCCGCAGACAGGTGCGCCGTCCTCTGAGTTGCCGCTGTTTGAGGATGTACTCACCCGCATCCGCCAGGAATGTGACATGCTGGTGAACCTCACAACCAGCGGACTCAACATTATGGCCGACAGCGAAGACGAAGTCATCGAGCAGCGCCTGGAGCCGGTGACGCTGCGCCCCGACATTTGTTCCTTAGACATCGGCTCTATGAACTTTCAAGATCGCCCGTTCGTCAATTCCCCGCGCTGGGGGCAGGTGGCGGCACAGCGCATGGCCGATTACGGTGTCAAGCCTGAGATCGAAGTCTTCGACGTGGGCCACATCGACCAAGCTCGCGCCTGGATCGATGCAGGCTGGATCGCACCGCCGCCCTACTTTCAACTCTGCATGGGTGTGCGCTGGGGCATTCCGGCGTCCCCCGAAAATCTGCTCTTCATGCACAGCAAACTCCCGACAGATTGTCAGTGGTCTGTGTTGGGTGTGGGCCGTCACCAACTGCCCATAATCACAATGGGCGTGCTCTTGGGTGGTCATGTGCGTGTAGGCTTCGAGGACAACCTATTCCGCCGCAAAGGTGAACCCGCCCAAAGCAACGCCGAAATGGTCGAACTGGCGGTAGACGTGATTCAGGTGTTACAGAAGGAAGTAGCGACGCCGGAGGATGCGCGTGCGATGTTGGGATTGAAGAAAAACCAACCTCAGAGATGGAACGCGGATTGAGCAGATTAGGCAGATTCAAACGGATATCCAGATCTCTGGAATCCGCCTGGATCTGCTGCATCCGCTCAATCCGCGTTCTATCTCTGGAATATCCCCCCACTGCTCTACTATTTGGCGTTTCCTCTCAATTCCCACTATAATCGACCTAGCGCCTGTGCAATTTTCCAGCACTTGTTTTACCTCAACGGCAGTCGATGCTGCCGGTTTCCGCGCCGATAGGTCGACCCTGGCAATCTATCCCCAAGGCCGACGTTGTCGGCTGTCTCTTCCTCCATCCGCACACAAGGAGACGCAACTTGAAGTTACATGAGTATCAATCCAAGCGTATCTTCGCCAAGTATGGGATCCCGATCCCCAATGGCGATGTTGCGACCACCCCTGCCGAGGCGCGCACGATCGCACAACGCCTGGGTAAACGTGTGGTCATCAAAAGCCAGGTTCTCGTGGGTGGACGTGGTAAAGCCGGCGGCATTAAAGTCGCCGACACCCCCGACGATGCTGAGTCTGTTGCCGACAAAATCTTGGGCATGGACATCAAAGGTCTCATCGTCAACAAAGTGCTCGTGGACGAAGCCGCCGACATCAAATCGGAGATCTATCTGGGCGCTGTCCTAGACAGGGCGGCGCGCAAGATCGCGATTATGGCGTCCAGCGAAGGTGGTGTGGAGATCGAAGAAGTCGCCGCCCAGACGCCTGAGAAGATTATTACCGTCCACGCGCACCCGTTTTTAGGGCTGTTGGACTATCAGGCGCGCAACCTGGCCTATGGTATCGGGTTGCCCAAAGAACATATCAACACCTTCATCAAAATCGCGCAAGGGCTCTACCGTGCCTTCGTGGACACTGATGCTTCTCTGGCCGAGATTAACCCGTTGGTCGTCAACGGCGCCGGTCAGCTTGAAGCGGTAGACGGCAAAATCGTCCTAGACGACAGCGCGCTCTTCCGTCACGCTGATCTGGCCGACATGCGCGATCCGCAAGAAGAGGACGATGCCGAGCGCGAGGCGCGCGAGGCCGGCCTTTCGTTCATCAACCTCGACGGCGAGATTGGCTGTATGGTTAACGGCGCCGGCCTGGCCATGACCACGATGGACATTGTTACCCTTTTTGGCGGCAGTGCTGCCAATTTTTTGGACATCGGCGGCGGCGCCCAGGCCGACAAAGTGGCTCAAGCACTGCGCATTATCCTCGCCGACGATCGGGTGAAGGCGGTATTGGTCAACATTTTCGGCGGCATCACCCGCTGCGACGAAGTGGCGCGTGGCCTGTTGGAAGCCTTCGCCACACTGAACACCGATGTGCCTTTCGTTGTGCGTCTTGTCGGCACCAACGAAGAAGAAGGACGCCAGATCCTGGCCGAGTCGGAGTTTAACGTCACACCAGCCACAAGTCTGGCCGACGCGGCCGAGAAAGCCGTTGCCGCCGCCAAGAACAAGAATCTCTCCTGAAGTTCACAGCAGCACAGTAATAGACCTGCCTTAGGTGAACATGTTGCTGAGCAGTGTAATTTCAGGATAAACACAAAGGGAGAGGCTGCATGAGTATTTTAGTTGGCAAGGATACGCGGCTGGTTGTGCAGGGCATTACCGGCCGTGAAGGCGCTTTCCACACATCACAGATGATCGATTACGGCACCAACGTTGTCGGCGGTGTGACGCCGGGTAAGGGTGGTGAATGGGCTGTCGGCGTGCCTGTCTTCGATACTGTCAAGGAATCGGTCAATGCGACCGGTGCCAACACATCGATTATCTATGTACCCGCCCGTTTTGCACCCAGCGCCATCATGGAAGCAGCCGATGCGGGTATTAAGCTAATCATCTGCATCACCGAAGGCATCCCCGCACTCGATATGGTGAAGGTGCGCGCCTTCATCGAAGCCACCTCCAGCCGCCTGATCGGCCCCAACTGCCCCGGTTTGATTACGCCTGGGGAGGCGAAGGTGGGCATCATGCCTGGTCATATTCACACGCCGGGGAATGTGGGGATCGTCAGCCGCTCCGGCACGTTGACCTACGAAGTCGTCTACGCCTTGACGGCGCGTGGCATCGGCCAGAGCACCGCCGTAGGCATCGGCGGCGACCCCGTCAACGGCACCAGTTTCCTCGACGTTCTCAAGATGTTTGAAGCCGATTCGGCCACGGAACAGGTGGTCATGATCGGCGAAATCGGCGGCACCGATGAGCAGAAGGCTGCCGAATACATCAAGACCATGAGCAAGCCCGTCACCGGTTTTATCGCCGGCCAGACGGCGCCTCCGGGCAAGCGCATGGGCCACGCCGGCGCCATTATTTCGGGTGGTGAAGGCACTGCAGCGGAGAAGATCGAAGCGCTCATGGCTGCCAATGTGAAAGTCGCCCGGCATCCTGAAGAGATTGCGGAGTTGGTGGCGCAGAATTTAGCGTAATGCGTGATGCGTAGCCCAGAAGGTCGCGTTGAGGTTGTTGGGCGACCCAAAGGGGCGTGTTTGCTGGTAGGGTCAATTCGCAACAAAAAACGTCCGGTAGATCGACGTTGATCTACCGGACGTTGTGTAAACTGGGAGGGTTGATAGAAATTGGTTATTGGAGATTGCGTCGCAGTTGGCGAGCCCCTAATCACTATTCTCTAGTCACCAATCACTTCTCCTACGCCACCGGCTGTGCGGCAATCCAGCCATCGCGCATCGCCACGAGGACAGCCTCGGTGCGGCTATTCACATCCATCTTGCTGAAGATGTTGCTAAGGTGTGTCTGTACGGTACGTTCTGAGATAACAAGTTCACGGGCGATTTCTTTGTTGCTGTACCCACGCAGCAACGCCTGCATCACGTCCATTTCGCGGCGAGTGAGGCGCTGATGGATGTTCTTTTTGGTATCAATCACCTGATCGTTGTAATTGGCGTTATAGCCGGTAAGGCGCTGACGTAATTCCTGTTCCGTGGTGGTGCGATTCGAACGCACGGAGCGGATTGTCTTCACCAGATCGCTGGCTGCCGCCGATTTGAGGACGTAGCCGCTGGCGCCTGCCCGCATCATGTCGGCCAAGGTAACGTCTTCCTCGGAGGCGGTTAGGCCGATGACAAGCACATCGGGCATGCTAAGTTTGATGCGCCGTGTGGCCTCAATGCCGGTCATCATGGGCATGTGAACGTCCATGAGAACGACGTGGGGACGCAGGCCGCTGGTTACTTTTTCGACAGCGTCGTGGCCGTTACTGGCCTCGCCGACGATGACGATGTCCTCTTCCATTTCAAGCAGAGAGCGCATACCCTGGCGCACCAACATATGATCGTCAGCTAAGAAAACTCGTGTCGTCCTCATGGTCCTTTTCCCTTCTCGCTGCAATTGCGTAGAACTTAGATGGTAATACTGTCAGCAATTGTGCTGTAACAAAGATTTCTAGATACTACTATCTACGGGTTATGGCCTACCGGCAATGGTACTATGGTACTGTATTTTTTAGACGGTGCGTACTTTTGCCTAGTACAGAACTAATTTAGTACATTTTAATTGATGAAAACTATCGTAGAAAAGACGTAGATGTCGGAAATTACCCTGAATTTTTACGTTCCTTGCCTGTTGTTTGCAACGCATATCCGAAAACCCCACTCATCTCCCTTCAATGAAAGGATTCGTTGATGCAAACTTCCGCTGGAGTCAACACCGGCCAACCATCGGTGACTGTTACAGGCCCGATGCAGCCTGGCTTCGAGCAGATCCTGTCTGAAGAAGCACTGGCCTTTGTGGCCGATCTGCATCGGCGTTTCAACCCGATGCGCGAAAGCCTGCTGGCTGGCCGGGCGGAAAGACAAGCCCGTCTTGACGCTGGAGAGGTTCCTGGTTTTTTCCCCGAAACGGCCCACATCCGCAACGGTTCTTGGCAGGTGGCCCCCACGCCCGATGACCTGCAACAGCGTTGGGTGGAGATCACCGGCCCTGTGGACCGCAAGATGATCATCAACGCGCTCAACTGCGGTGCCGACGTCTTCATGGCCGACCTCGAAGACGCCAACTCGCCCACATGGACCAACTGCATCGAGGGGCAGATCAACCTTTATGACGCCGTGCGTCATCAAATCCGCCTGGAAGATACGGAACGCGGGCGAGTCTACGAATTGAACGACAAAGTCGCTACGCTGTTGCTGCGTCCGCGCGGCTGGCATCTGATCGAAAAGCATCTCCTTGTTGATGGTGCTCCGATCTCGGCCAGCCTTTTCGACTTCGGTCTCTACGTTTTTCACAATGCCGCCGAACGGCAGCGTCGCGGCACGTCGTGCTACTTCTACTTGCCCAAGTTGGAAAGTCACCTTGAGGCGCGCTTGTGGAACGATGCTTTCACCTACGCCGAAGAGCAGTTGGGCGTCCCACATGGATCGTTCCGCGCCACAGTGTTGATCGAGACGATCATGGCGGCATTGGAGATGGAGGAGATCCTCTACGAGTTGCGTGATCACGCGGCCGGCCTCAACGCCGGCCGTTGGGATTACATCTTCAGCGCCATCAAAAAATTCCGTAATGACAGTAGCCGCGTCCTGCCCGATCGCGCCCAGGTGACGATGACAGTGCCCTTCATGCGCGCCTACACCGAACTGATGATCTACACTTGTCACAAGCGCGGCGCACACGCCATCGGGGGGATGGCGGCCTTCATCCCCAATCGACGTGATGTGAAAGTCACCGAGTTCGCCATGTCCAAGGTCCGCTCCGACAAGGAGCGCGAAGCCAATGACGGCTGCGACGGTAGTTGGATCGCCCACCCCGACTTGACGTCGCTGGTGCGCGAGATCTTCGAGCAGAAACTGGGTGGCAAGGCCAATCAAAAGGATCGTCTGCGCGCCGATGTGGAAGTAGAAGCCCACGAGATCACCGACACTGCGATTCCTGGCGGCACCGTCACCGAAGCGGGTCTGCGCCTGAACGTGGACGTGTCGCTGCAATACATCAACGCCTGGCTGCTGGGCAACGGCGCTGCCGCCATCTACAACTTGATGGAAGATGCCGCCACCGCCGAGATTTCCCGTTCGCAGATCTGGCAGTGGATCCGTCATGGCGCAGCGCTGGACGATGGCCGCCCTGTGACGCGAGCACTCTACAGCCGGATCCGCGCCGAAGAACTGGCGCGCCTGGGCGGGGCCGAGCACCAACGCTATGGCGACGCCGCCGAGATCTTGGATCAACTCATCCTCACCGACGAGTTCGTCGAGTTCTTGACACTGATTGCCTACGATTATTTGGACTGAGGAGGGGGAGAGATTGGGACACGGATTACACGGATTTTTCGGATTGAAAAGCAAAGGTTCGTAGAATTGGAACGACCCTAACTTTTGCATATACGCTCTTCCGCAAATCCTAATAATTCGTGTAATCCGTGTCCGATTCTTTGCTGAATTGACAGTTCCTGGATTCTATCGCGGCCTTGTACTCTGGTACATGGCCGCGATTTTGTGTTTTTGGTAGGGTTTTTTGGTAGGGTATGGATAGGATGTCCGTCCGTTTTCTTGTTCTTTGAGAAAAGGAGCACCTGATGCCATACGACAAAATCAGCGACCTGCCCGACAGCGTCACCGACAACGTGCCCAAGCATGCCCAGGAAATCTACAAAGAAGCCTACAACAGCGCCTGGGAACAATACGACGACCCCGACGACCGCCGCGGCGACGCCTCCCGCGAAGAGACAGCCCACAGCGTGGCCTGGGCCGCCGTGAAAAAGAAATATGAGAAGGGCGAAGACGGTAAGTGGCGTGAGAAGGGGGAGTGAAGGCAAAAGGCAAAGTGCAAAAGGCAAAAGTGTAGGGCGATGTTACTTGCGCCGTTTGGAGGCAACGGGTCGGCGAGCGTTTTCCAATGAAAGTGAGATTCGCTAAACCATTTTTGCCTTTTGCACTTTGCCTTTTGCCTTCTCCTGTCTTTTCCTCCCCAAAGTGTGAAATTCCACAAAGTATGCTATCATGCCCTCCAGTTTCCCCAAGGCAAAAGCCATCATCCAACCAAAATGTATACGTTTTCCCGCCCGAGGAAGGAGAGAGGCATGACGACGACATTGGATCCCAACGTCCACCCTGATTCTCAGCGCGAAGGAGAGATCCTTGCCGCGGAGCATGAGCTATATCACCCGTCGGCTGAAGTGGTGGCGCAGGCACTTGTCCCTAATTATATGGATCTGCGCACTGAGGCTCTGGCCGACGTGGAAGGCTACTGGGACGCACGCGCCAAAGAGTTGATCGACTGGTTTGAACCGTATGACAAGGTGCTCGACGACAGCGGCAAGCCCTTTTACAAATGGTTCGTGGGCGGTAAGACCAACATCGCTTACAATGCATTGGATCGCCACGCCAAGACCTGGCGCAAGAACAAACTGGCCATAATCTGGGAAGGTGAAGACGGCGAACAGCGCACCTTTAGCTACTTCCGCCTCTGGCAAGAGGTAAACAAATTCGCCAATGTGCTCAAGAGCCTGGGCGTGCATAAGGGCGACACCGTCACCATTTACATGGGGCGCACCCCCGAACTGCCGATTGCTATGCTCGCCACCGCCAAAATCGGCGCAGTGCACAGTGTGGTCTACGGCGGCTTCAGCGAACAGGCGCTGGCCAGCCGTATCGAGGACGCCCAGAGCAAGGTCTTGGTGACCTCAGACGGCGCCTGGCTGCGCGGCAAGACGGTCAACTTGAAGGACATTGCCGACGAAGCCGTCCGCCGCAGCCCGGTGGTGCAGTCGGTGGTGGTGCTCAAGCGCACCGGCCAACAGGTGACCATGGAACAGGGACGCGATTATTGGTGGCACGATCTGATGGCGTTGCCCATTGCCAGCACCAAGTGTGAATCTGAGCCGATGGACGCTGAAGATCCCCTTTTCATCCTCTACACCAGCGGCACCACCGGGCGACCCAAGGGCGTCCTCCACACCACCGGCGGTTACTCCGTCTACGTGGCGACGACACTCAAATATGTCTTCGATATCAAGGACGACGACCGCTACTGGTGCGCCGCCGATCCGGGCTGGATCACCGGGCACAGCTACATCGTCTACGCGCCGCTGATTTTGGGCGCAACCAGCATCCTCTTTGAAGGCGCGCCAGATTATCCCTATCCAAACCGATGGTGGCAGCTTGTGGAGAAGTATGCTGTTACGATTCTCTATACTGCGCCGACGGCGATTCGTGGCCTGATGCGCTTCGGCGATGCCTGGGCCACCCGCCATGATCTTTCGAGCCTGCGCCTGCTGGGCTCGGTGGGTGAACCAATCAACCCCGAAGCGTGGCGCTGGTATCACCGTGTCATCGGCAAAGAGAAATGCCCGATCATGGACACATGGTGGCAGACCGAAACCGGCGGCTTTATGATCACGCCGACGCCGGTGGTGCCGCTCAAGCCGGGCAGTGGGACGCTCCCCTTCACCGGCATCGACGCAGACGTGGTGCGCGAAGACGGATCCTCGTGCGAACCCAACGAAGACGGCTACCTTGTCATCAAAGGACCGTGGCCGGGTATGGCGCGTACCGTCTGGGGCGACCCCGACCGCTACATCCAGCAATATTGGTCTGAATTTGCCAAGCAGGGGTGGTATTTCAGCGGCGACAGCGCCCGCAAGGACGATGACGGCTACTTCTGGATCATCGGCCGTATGGACGACGTGCTCAAGGTCTCCGGCTACCGGCTGGGGACGGCGGAAGTGGAAAGCGCCCTGGTCAGCCACAAACATGTGGCCGAAGCCGCCGTCATCGGCGTGCCCGACGAACTCAAGGGCAACGTGATCCACGCTTTCTGCATCCTCAACAGCGGCGTCAGCGACAATGGCGATTTGGTGGACGAACTCAAGCGCCATGTGCGCACTGAAGTGGGTCCTATCGCGGTGCCGGCCAGGATCGAGTTTGTGGACAGCCTGCCCAAGACGCGCAGCGGCAAGATCATGCGCCGTCTTCTCAAAGCGCAGGTGATGGGCCAGCCGATTGGCGATACGAGTACGCTGGCAGATTGACGACAGACGACGGACGACAGACGACGGACGACAGACTAAATGTCAAGTCCTGAAATATGTTGACAAAGAAAGAGCGAATGAATGAGCGGAACTGAGGGCATATTTCGGACTCAGGGGCGGTGCCGAGTGTAGTCGGGTTGTCTACCTGAGTCAAGGGCTGCGCAAGTTGGCCTAAACTG
>WGMT01000009.1 GCA_016124945.1 bacterium
ATCCATCCTGAAATCCGTGTCCAACCCTTCCCGTCTTATCCATCCTATCCATCCTGAAATCCGTGTCCAACCCTTCCCGTCTTATCCATCCTATCCATCCTGAAATCCGTGTCCAACCCTTCCCGTCTTATCCATCCTATCCATCCTGAAATCCGTGTCCAACCCTTCCCGTCTTATCCATCCCATCCATCCTGAAATCCGTGTCCAACCCTCTGCTAAAACTTCGGCTGCTCCACCGCGTGAACAGGATCGTTCCCGCGTAGAAAATCAAAGTCGCACCCATCCGGCGCTTGCATCACATGATCCAGGAACAGCTTCGTGTAGCCTCGGTTATACTTGCGTTGGGGCGGCGTCCAGCGGGACCGCCGTTGGGCAAGTTCCGCCTCGTCCACGTGCAGGTGAATGCGCCGGTTTGCCACATCTAGCTCGATCTCGTCGCCGTCTTCAACCAGCGCCAGCGGACCACCAACAGCGCTCTCCGGCGCAACATGGAGCACAATTGTGCCAAAGGCCGTGCCGCTCATGCGGGCGTCGGAGATGCGCACCATGTCGCGCACACCCTGGCGCAGCAGCTTGCCCGGAATCGGGAAGTTGCCCACCTCGGGCATGCCCGGCCCACCCACAGGACCCACATGCTTCAACACCAACACATCCTCCTCGGCCACGTCGAGATCAGGATCGTTGATGCGCGCCTGAAGATCGTCCATGTCCGCGAAGACGACGGCGCGACCGCGGTGTTGCAGCAATTTGGGCGACGCTGCGGCGTGTTTGATCACCGCGCCGTCGGGCGCAAGGTTGCCGCGCAGGATCGTCAACCCGCCTTCGGGCTGAATCGGGTTGTGGAAGGAGCGGATCACGTCTGGGTTTTCGATGCGGGCGTTGGCTAGATTCTCGGCCAGCGTCTTCCCCGTCACCGTGAGGACGTCGCCGTGGAGCAGCGGCAGCAATTCCTTGAGGACAGCCGGAATCCCCCCGGCGTAGTAGAGATCCTCCATCTGGTAACTGCCACTTGGGCGCATGTTGGCCAGCAACGGTGTGCGTCTGCTGATTTCGTCGAATAGATCCAGCGGCAACTCGATGTCCATGCGCCCGGCGATGGCAGGTAGATGGACCACGGCATTCGTGCTCCCACCTAGCGCACAGAGCAGGGTGATGGCATTCTCGAAAGCTTCACGCGTCATAATTTGTGATGGGCGTGTACCCTCTTTTGCCAGTTCCACAATGCGCCGACCGGCATGTTCGGCCAGCCGAGTGCGCCGCGAATCCACGGCGGGGATGGCGCCGTTGCCTGGCAGCGCCATGCCCAACGCTTCGAGGATCGAATTCATCGTCGACGCCGTGCCCATCACCATACAGTGACCAGCGCTGCGCACAATGCCGTCTTCGATCTCGCGATAGGTGCCTTCGTCCAACGTGCCGGCGTTGAACTCGGCGGTAAGGCGACGGCAATCGGTACACGCGCCCAGGATCTGTCCTTTGTAGTGGCCGTTGAGCATGGGGCCGCCGCTGACCACAATGGCGGGCAGGTCGGCGCTGGCTGCGCCCATCAACGCCGCCGGCGTCGTCTTGTCGCAGTTGACAAGCAGGATGACGCCGTCCATCGGTTGGGCGCGGATCATCTCTTCGGTGTCCATGGCCGCCAGATTGCGCCACAACATCGATGTGGGCGTGAGGAAGATCTCACCCAGCGAGATCGTGGGGAATTCCAATGGAAAACCACCTGCCTGCCACACACCCCGCTTCACCGCTTCGGCCAACTCTTTTAAGTGGACATTGCAGTTGTTCAGTTCGCTGTAGGTGTTGCAAATGCCGATGACGGGGCGCGCCATGTCGGCATCGTCGAAGCCCATGGATTTGAGGAAGGCGCGATGGGTGAAGCCTGCCACGCCTGTTTCGCCGAAGAAGGTGCCACTGCGGCTCACGTCGAGAGGATCGGTCATGTTCGGTTTCGCTTTCTTTTGTTGGGAACTGGTGATTAGGGACTGGTGATTAGAGATTGGGGACAGAAAGGCGCTACTCGGCGCGATGATCGGCGCGCTTTTGCGCGGGGACGCCGCTTGGCAGATCCGCTGCGGCGATGAAGATGTCCTCGAAGGCGTGGATCTGGTAGGCGCTCTCGAATGGGATGCCCTCCGCCTTTAGCCGAGCCACCTGCGCTTTTGCGCGGGCGCGGTTGCTGGTGGACACAGCGCCGCCGTCAGTCACCACTCGATGCCAGGGAACAAGTTCGCGCTCAGCCTCGTCCAGCGTCGCCAGAATGTAGGCAACGTGACGAGGCATGACGTCAATGTGCTCGCCCAAAGCAGCGTAGGTGGAAACCAGCCCCGCCGGGATGCTCGTCGTCATGGCGAGTACGTCTCTTTTGATGCGGATGAAGGCGTCTGATTTTGGCATAAGTTTATTCAACCGCAAAGCGATAGACATTGCAACGGTAAACAAGGATACAGACAAATATAGACCGCTATTGAGGGATTTCCTACTGATCTATTTTGCGCTATCACCAAGAATGGCTGCAACACCACACCGTTCACAGAACGTGTGGCGTTCCATCCTGTGACGTTCCACTGGGTGGCATTCCCAGGTGAGAGGCAATTATGTTGTCGGATATCTACCAACTTAAACCGCTGCAAAGGACCTACCTCACCGTGACCATGAGCCGTGTCTCACGGTCGTTCGCGTTGGTTGTGCCCTGGCTCGAAGATCCGCTGCAAGACCATGTGGCGGCGGCCTATCTCCTTTGTCGTGCTCTGGACAACATCGAAGACTGCACGCAACCGCTGGCCTGGCAAAAGGCGCGCTTTGCCGAGTTTTCGCATTTGCTAATCGAGCCCGAAGACGCCATGGCGGTCGTGGCCGGCTGGGAAGAGGAAGCATGGCCGGGCCTCACCGCCGAAGAGCAGTCGTTGATGACGTTGGAAGGCGGCTTGCCCCTCTGGTTGATCTACGCCGGCTTCCCAGAGCGAACCCGCTCGATTATCAGCAGTTGGATTCTGCTTATGGCTCGCGGCATGGAACAGGTGCTCGATCCAACGCAGCACTCGCCGGTGGTTCTCCACGACAATGTGCGGCTGTTGACAACCGCACAGGCCTACAACGAATACTGTTACTCCGTGGCGGGGACGGTGGGCGGCTTGGGGACAGAGTTGGTGATCGACCACTACGGCCTGCCGGAGACATTGCGAGACCGTCTGCTGGCTGGGAGCGAGGCGTGTGGGCGTGCATTGCAGAAGACCAACATCCTCAAGGATTTTGTGAAAGATCTGGAACGCCAGATCTGTTACCTGCCTCACGAGTGGCTGCGTGAGATCAACCACAGCCCGCTTGAACTGGCCGGCGCCCCTGTGGGCTGGATTCAGGGGCTGCTTGGCGATATTCTAGGCGAACTGCGCAACGCGACCTCGTATGTGCTCGATGTACCACGCCATGCCGGTGGTTATCGCATTTCGTGCTTGATGTGCCTGCTGCCCGCCTACGAAACGATTTTTCATGCGGCACAGCGTCAGGCCGATCTGTTTACCTCAGGCCATCAAATCAAGATCGCCCGCACTACCATGCTTCAGTGTATCCACGACGCTGTGTCAATGGCAACCGACGACACCGCCATCCGCCGCGCCAGTGAAACCCTGGAGCAGGAGACGCTGACCACGCTTGGCGTGGGTGTGGCTATTTAGCGTCATCACCAAAACGGGCTTGTCTTTTGCGGGTTGTGTAGAAACTCAGCCGGGTCCATCGCAAACCCCTCTCTACCCCGGCGCATTGACGCGTCTGCAGATCGCCGTCTCATCGCCTCACCGCCTCTTCGTCCTGTAAAGCGCTGCCGAAAACGCACTTCCCCATCGAGTGGACGGAAGATCTCTTCTACGCGCCGATCGCGCAGGTGATCATGGCTGCGATCAATGTACGGACGTAGGCTGCCGTCGCCGTGAAAACGATCATGGCGGAAGAGTTCGATGTCATGGCGCGTGCGGCCGTTGATGGCCAGATCGCCCATGATTTCCCCCACCACACTGGCAAACTTGTAGCCATGACCCGTAAAGCCCGCTGCAAACGAAACCTGTGGGTAGCCCGGGTAGAGATCAATAATGAAATGCCCGTCCGGCGAATTGGTGAACATGCAAGACTGGAGCGACATCGTCGGCCCGGCGGCGTCGGGGAAGTAGCGATCGGTGAATTCGCGCAGCATCCACTCGTCGGCATCATGCGACTCGTGATCGAGACGTTCGGCGTCATCGCGCTCCAGGAAGTGGTGGTACTTTCCGATCTTGAAACCGGGCACGCCGTGCACAGGGAATCCGTAGTAGCGTCCTTCGTCGACTAATAAGTTGAAAACAGGGAAATTGTCGGGGCGGAAGAATTCAGGCTTGCGTGGCTGGAACCAGGCCAACACCTGACGCTCCGGCACGGCCAATCCCCGTAGCAGCGGCACCATCTGGTTGTTCCACGCGCCGGCGGTAATCACCAGCCGATCCGCCGTGTAACTGTCCCGCGTCGTAAAGACGCGCACGCCGTCACCCTCCGGCGCCCAGCGTAGCACTTCCTCGCGGGCGTGGATCTCCGCGCCCAGTGCGTGCGCCGCCTCCACATAGGCCACCGTGCAGCGTTCCGGCGTCAAAAAGCCGCCCCTCGGTTGCAACAGCGCCATGTGGTCAAACGGTAGCCGGTAGCCGGGGAAGCGTTGCATCAGCTCTTTGCCTGTCAACACCTCGTGGGGCAGTTCATACTCCACACATGATTGAAACGATCCTTTGAAGACCCAACTGTCTGCCGGGCCGGCGTCGATGGAGCCGGTGATGTGGAGCAGATGCTCGCCCGACACCGCTTCTAGCTCTTCCCAAAGTTGGTAGGCGCGGTGCAACAACATGACGTAGGACGGGTGCTCGTAGTAGGCCAGCCGAATAATGCGCGTATACCCGTGCGACGACCCCATGTCGTGGGGAATGTCGTACTTTTCCAGCCCCAGCACCCGTTTGTTGCGTTTGGCCAGGTTGTAGACGGCGGCGCTGCCCATACCGCCCACACCGACCACGATGACATCGTAATGGCGCGAAGTTGCGTTCATGGTGTTTCCTTGTAGGGGGCTTTGTTGGTGAAGCACGGGATGGCGAGATGATGGGTAACTCATTATCCCGTCATCTCATCATCTTTTTCCTCTCATGCGCAGGCCCTGAGGATCAAAGAACGGCGTCTGTGTCACCGTCGCCAACACAGGACGCCCACCTGTATCGATTACTAGTTTTGCGCCGGGCCAGCTGAAAGAGACATCGACCAGAGCCAGGGCCAGCATCTTGCCCACGCTGTGTCCTCGCGCGCTGGAGGTGACGCGCCCGATCTGTCGGCTGCCGGCGGCGAAGGCGTCCTCTTGTTGGCCGGCCTCAGCGCCGGTGACCTGTTTGGCGCGGAAATTCTTGAGATCGGCCACGTTGTAGACGGCATCGCCGTTGGCAGCAGGCTTGTCGGCGTCGAGGATCAGCCCCACCCAACGTTGGTCGAGTCCTCGTTCTTGTTGTTCGAGCAGTGCATCGCGCCCCACAAAATTGCGCTTGTCGAAGCGGATCCAGCGGTCCAATCCCAGGTGGAAGGGTGTCACTTCACGCGAAATGTCGGGGCCGTAGAGTGGAAATGCCTTTTCGATGCGCAGGCTCTGCATGGCGCGCACGCCGTAGGGGAGCAGCCCAAACTCGCTGCCAAAGCGCTGAACCGTCTCCCAGATCCACGCCGCCTCTTCGGCGGGGACGTAGAGTTCGTAGCCCAATTCGCCGGTGTAGCCGGAGCGTGAAACGAGGAAAGTGGACTCGTCGAGCCGTCCGCGCTGGAAACGGAAGAACTTGAGGTTGTCGAAATCTACGTCCGCAACGGCGATGCGCAGCAATTCCTGGCTGCGTGGACCCTGCACCGAGATCAGTGCAATCGCCCCGCTCACATCGTTGACGTAGGCGCTTGCGCCCACGGCATGTTCGGCGATCCAGTGGAAACTGTCCTTGCGCGGGCCCGACGAGGTGACGATCATGAAATGTTCCTCGCCGAATTTGTAGACAGTGACATCGTCCACAATGCCGCCGTCTTCGTCCACCATTGTCGTGTAGCGTACCTGCCCGGGGAAGAGATCACGGATCTCATTCACCACCAGGTGGTTGATCAACCGCTCCGCGCCAGGACCTTTCACGTCCACTTCGCCCATTGTGGACAGATCCTGCATACCCACGTTGGCGCGTGTGTTGTTGTGTTCGTCCACTGCGGAGGTGTACGACTGGGGGAACCAGTAGTCACCGCCACCTTTGATCATCTGCGCGCCCAGGCGCACATGGGTGTCGTAGAGAGGCGTTCTTCGGTCGGGCATGGAATTCTGTCCGGTTTGGTGTGAGATAGGCGGAGGACGGAAAACATTCGACGAACGTTGAGCCGAACGCGGCCCACAGATTTTCGCTGATCCGATTGTATCGAGGACGTTGCTGTACAAATGTACGGAAGTCAATGCACACAAGAGGCGTCAGGCAGCGCGTTCGCGTACATGCAGTACATCTCTGTGACTAACTGGACGTACTTGTTCGGCTTCAACAGTCACAACATCGATTGTGCTGCCATCCAACGCAAGGAATTCGACTTCATAGGCAACCGCGCCGCTGTAGATATGGACGACAACACCAACGTCGCTGGCTTTAAGGCGGTGCTCGGGCAAGTCTACATTCAGAACTGCTCTTTCGTGTTCTTCTATCATAATCGCTCTCCTACCGGTTAGGCCGTTACCAGCCGCGCTGATGTCTGTCCATATTCTATGATCCAGACCACTCGAACGACTGGATTGCGTTCGTCCGGCGTTGAAATCGCTCCCTCAATGACGTATTTGACACCATGTGCCGTCGAAATTGTCTTCACGACGTCGTGATCTGCTGCATGCCGTCTAAGTGCTATTTCCAGTTGTCGCCATGCCCCACTTGTAAAACCAAAGTGGCTGAAAAAGGTTGCTTTCCCACCCGACTTCTCCTCAGAGAGCAGATAGCCGGTAACTTTTTCCCTGGGTATCTGAGCGTTTTCTAGGTGCGGAAGTTTCACACGCCACCTCAAAATAGTGGTTCTGGTAGCAATGTTTTGCCAGCAAATTATAGTACGCCGATCCTCAATCGGTAAAGCCACTTGGATATAGCGCCGCCCACTCCTCGCGGAGGACGCCGTACCCCAGGCTGTCATAGTAGACACCGTCGACAATGCGCGCCTTGCGGAAGCGCGCTTCTTCGCGAAAGCCGAGTTTCTGCGCCAGATGGATCATGCCGTGGTTGCCCGACCACGTCATCAACCCGATGCGCACGATCTGCGGCATCGCCTCGAAGACGTAGTCGCACCAGAGGCCGAGCGCTTCGGTGCCCAGTCCTTGCCCCCAGGTGGCCGGATCGTAAAGGACAATGCCCACGTTCAGCCAATAGGTCTCTTCGCTGTGCCAATACCAACTGACGTTGCCCAGCAGTCGGTCGCTCTGCCTGTCGGCGATGGCGACGCTCCACCGTGGTGACGGCCAATTCTGTTCCGCGATCGACTGCGCCAGTCGTTCCACGAGCCGGTCGATCTCGTCCTCTGTGGGTTTTTCAAAGTAGGGCGCGTCGAACTCGTGCCACTTCTGTCCTGGCACCAGCCAGGTGCGCATATGCTCGAGATCGTCTTCTTGCCAGTCGCGCAGGCAGATACGGGGGCCGGTCTGCTTCATTTCATTTTCCTCTCCGAATCTCATGACGACGACGGGCTACGTACGCTTCCAATTCCTCGCGCTTCCCCTCGTCGAGGACGGGCGCGATGTAGTTCGCCAGCATCTCCTTCCAGCGGGCGTTGGCGCGCACGTAGCTGTCGCGGCTGCCTTCTTCGGCCCACTTCTCGAAGTTGTCCATTGTAAAGATCTTGTGCTGGTAGAAGGCCGTCTGGTAGTGACGCATGGTGTGCTGCGAACCGAGGAAGTGTCCCCCCGGTTCCACTTCGGCGTAGGCATCCCAGGCGAACTCGTCTTCGTCGATTTTGATGCCGGGGGCCATCTTCGCCATCATGCCGCAAATCTCCAAATCGAGGACGAACTTCTCGTAGCCTGCGATGAGTCCGCCCTCCAGCCAGCCCGCCGCGTGCAGAACAAAATTGGTGCCTGCCTGCATCGTGGGCCACATCGTGCCTGCAGATTCGTAGCCTGCCTGGGCATCAGGCAGATTGGCGGCGGTGAAGTTGCCCCCGGAGCGGTAAGGTAGGCTGTAGTGGCGCGCCATCTGTGCACCGCCGTAGATCGCCAATGCGCCTTCAGGCGTGCCAAAGCAGGGAGCGCCGCTTTTCATGTCGATGTTGGCCAGAAACGAACCGTAGACCACCGGCGTCCCTGGGTTAATCATTTGCGCGTAGCAAATACCAAAGAGCGCCTCGGCGTTCTGTTGCGCTAGCGTCGCCGCGATGGTGGTCGGTGACATCGCACCGGCGATGATAAATGGGGTGATGATCAACGCCTGCCGCGCCTCGGCGTAGACCTCCAACGCGCCAAACATGCGGTCGTCATAGCGCATGGGGCTGGACGCGTTGATCAGTGCAATCGTGGCCGGATTCTGCTGCATGGCCTCCGCGCCGAAGAGGATCTCACACATGCGCACTGTGTCGATGGCGTTGTTGCGATGGGTGACGCTGCCCATGAATGCCTTGTCGCTGTAGCGAATGTGGGCCATCAACATGTCCAAATGGCGTTCCGGCAGGGGGATGTCGTTGGGTTCCACCAAAGTGCCGCCGGAGCAGTGAAGCTCTTCGGCCATGTAGGTGAGCTTGACGAAGTTCTCAAAGTCGGCCAGGGTGGCGGGGCGGCGGCCGTTGTCCAGATCCATCACAAAGGGTGGGCCATAGACTGGCGCGAAGATGGTCATATTGCCGCCGATGGGCAGGTGGTTGGCCGGGTTGCGCGCCAGCAGCGTAAAGGTTGACGGCGCTTGCCGTATGAAATGGAGCAGTGTCTCTTCGTCGATGTAGACCGTGTTGTCTACCACTTTAGCGCCGTGCCGGCGGAAGGTCTCCAGCGCAGGGGGATAGTCGACGATTAGCGTGCCCCGTTCCTTGAGTAGCCGCATCGAAGCCCCATGAATGCGAGCCACACCTTCTTCCTCCAGCAGATTGAGTGGAGGGAGTTTGTTTTCAATGGGGCGAATGGGGTGAGGACGTACTGCGCGGTTGCGCCGCTGCTCGCGTTGTTCTGCCCGGCGACTGATTCGTTCACTCATCGCGATCTCCTGTCCGGCCTTGTGCGCGGACGTACCTGCTAAGCTTCAGGTGTGTGGTCTCTGAAGCGTTTGTGCGGACTACAATTGGTTCAGTACTTCGTCCTGAAAGCTGGAGATGTGTTTGCGCATGATGGCCTGTGCGCTTTCCCCATCGCCGACGGCGACTGCCGCAACGATCTGCCGATGTTCTACCAGTGCGTCGTCCAGTGCTTTTACCTGGCTGAGGTTAACGTACCAAAGGCGTAGTACATGGCTGTAGAGTGAATCGAGTGTGTCTGCGAGTATTTCGTTGTGTGTCGCTTCGGCAAGCAGTACATGTGCCCGCTGATCAATGCGGATCAGCAGTTCGTTACGACTTTCACCCCACTTTTCTGCGTGAGCAAGAATTTCGGGGGACAGCAACTGCTCCATCTCTGCAATCTGTGCAGTGGTGGCCCGTTCCGCTGCAAGCCGCGCCGCCAACGTCTCCAACTCTAGGCGAATCTCGAAGATCTTCTGTAGATTGTCCATGTTGAGATCGGCGACAAGGGTGCCGCGACGAGGAAGGATCACCACAAGATTTTCCATCGCCAGTCGTCGCAACGCCTGCCGGATAGGTGTCAAGCCGAGTTCTAGCTCAACAGTGAGCTTTGCTTCATCGATCACCGATGCCGGCGGCAACTCAAGGTGAACAATCATGTCACGGATGCGTTGATAGGCTGTCTCGTTTAAGGATTCGCCGACTTGTGTACGGTATAACAGAGACGCCAGGTCTGCTGGAATCTGCTGCCTTGGCGTCGATGCAATCGCTGAGAGATGCTCTGAATTGTCCATGCAATGATACCTGAAATTTCAGTTGGTCGTTAGAGAATTCGCGCTAAGATATCCGAAACTCTTCTGCGCGTCAAGTCCATAACGCTGGGCGGGTCTTTTTTATGCTCGGCGCAAGATTGACCTGCGGGGAAGGGGGGCAAAGGTGCTACGCCGTTCACTGCATTTCACTGAACCCTTTCGAGCATAAGCGTTAAGTTCGGGTGGAACGAAAGTGCCGGGGACTTCACGTTGGACGTGTCGCCAGGAGTGGGTGTCCCATCTCGCTGCGGCGAAAAGTCCCCGGCACTTGCTCCTACAGTGCTCATCTTAACGCCTATGTCCCTTTCGGGAAGGGTATTACCCCTAAATCGAAATGTATTTAGTCCAGGTGCTAGAAATTTTAAGCCAAACTCTTATACTTTTGACAAAGAAGGAGTCCAACAAAATCTTCTTGGTGTGCAAAACCAGTGCGAAAAAGGAAGTTCACTTTTGGTTTGGCAGAACCAGATGACGGTGTTATAATGCCGACACATAGCTAAACAAACATCGATTTGTTTAGCTTATGGGCCATTCTCCCTCGGTCTAAAGTGTGTTTCCCCAGTGCTATTTCACTCGTTTTATGGTGCTGCTTTCCACTTGCGAGCTCACGTGTCCATCGGTATAGACCAGTAACGGTCTGCCGGCGAGTACGTTCGACGTTTCGGTTAATTCCCTGTCTCTGTGCATTCCACAGAGCCTATCCATTTTCATAGGCAGTCGGCGTGTTCAGCGCGTCTGCTAAGGCTCTTGTCGAGACTTTTCTCGACGTTGTCTTCAGCAGTTGTCTTTGGCATGCACGCGTGGATCAGTTTTGTCTTGCCAACTGCACTTCCAATCCAATCCGGTAAACCCAATTCAACCGTAGGAAAGGAGACATTTCATTATGTCACAGTCCGAACCGCGCATCCACCCTCTCGTTTGGAAAGCACAAGAACAGCTCGCCCAAGGGCGCATTAACCGCCGTGAGTTCATGCGTTATGCCACGCTACTGGGGACATCCGTCGGCGCCGCCACTGTGTTGGCTGCCTGTGGGACACCTGCCGCCGAACCAACCACCGGCCAGACCGGCGGAACGGCGGCCCCGGCGGAAGAACCCGCCGCTGCCGGTGGTGTACAACGTGGCGGCACCATGCGCATCGCAATGCAGTTACTGTTGCTCGATCACCCGGCGCGCCTTTCTTGGGTGCAGGGTGCCAATATTGTACGTCAGACCAACGAGTACCTCACTGAAACTGGCTCCGACAACATCACCCGCCCCTACCTGCTCGATCGCTGGGAAGCCAGCGACGACGTGACGACGTGGACATTGTACTTGCGCCAGGGCATCACCTTCAACAATGGCGACGAACTCACTGCCGACGATGTAATGTTCACCTTCAGCCAGTGGCTCGATCCCGAAATCGGCTCTTCGATGCTCGGTTTGCTCTCTTACCTCGACGGCATGAACAGTGTCACCAAGGTAGACGACTACACCATTCGGTTGGATCTGGTGGAGCCTAACATTGGTGTGCCTGAACACCTCTTCCACTATCCGGCGGTGGTCCTGCACCGAGATTTCCAGGGAGACATTGTGCAACAGCCCGTCGGCACCGGTGCTTTCCTGCTTCAGGAATACGCTGAAGGTGAGCGCGCCGTCTTCACACGCCGTGACGATTACTGGCGTATGGGCGAAGATGGCGAATCTTTGCCCTACCTCGATGAGCTGATCTTCGTCTCTATCGACAAAGATGCCTCGGTGGCTGCCATGCAGTCGAACCAGGTCGATTCGATGTACCAGCCGCGCCCGTCCGACTGGCAGGCGCTGCGCGATGTGCCGGATCTAACAGTTCGTTCAGCCAGCACCGCGGCGGGCTTTTTACTGCGTATGCGCGTAGACCTGGAGCCATGGAACGACAACCGGGTACGCACAGCCCTGAAGATGTGTCAGGATCGCGCTCGTATCTTACAGCTTTCTTACTTTGGCGAAGGTGATCTTTCCCTCGACGCCCATGTGGCACCGGTGCATCCCGCGTATGCGGACTTGCCCATTCCTGAATATGATCCCGAAGGCGCACTGGCGTTGATGGAAGAGTACGCCGCCGAAATGGGCCTCGAACTGCCGCTACAGGTAACGCTGGCCACCAAGAACGATCAATCGGAGCCCGAAATCGCGCAGGCGCTCAAGGAAATGGCGTCGCCCGGCGGGTTCGACCTGCAACTGGACATCACCGAACCCAACGGCTACTGGGATCGATGGACGGAAGTAGATCTGGGCATCACGGCGTGGGCACACCGCCCGTTGGACACGATGGTTCTTCCTCTCGCCTACATCTTCGATGCCGACGGCAACCCTGTTCCCTGGAATGAGACGCGCTGGAACGACGAGGAATTCGCCACCCTGCTCCGTGAGGCCGAGCGCACACTCGATGTAGAAGAGCGCCGCGAAATTATGGCCCAGCTCGAACAGATCATGCAGGATCGTGGCCCTATCGGCAACAGCTACTGGTACCGAGTCTGGAACATCACCCGCTCCGAGTTCCAAAACGTTGTCGCCCACCCCACAGATTACTACTTGCTCTACGAGGTGTGGAAGCAGGCGTAATGCTGGGGGGCTGGGGATTAGGGACTGGGGATTAGGGACTGGGGATTGGGTTGAGGAAGTTACCGTGGTTTACAACTAGATTTTTGTGACACAGTTCTTGGGGCACACGGATTGTCTTCTGCTGTGTCCTTAGATCTGTGTCACAAAAATCTAGTCCCAATGCTGCGGCAACTTCCAAATCCCCAGTCCCAAATCTCCAGTCCCAAATCTCCAGTCCCCAATCCCACAAAAAAAGGAGTGGCCTGTGGCACGATTTATTCTTCGGAGTCTGATCTCAACTGTCGTCACCATGTTTTTGGTGTCGGTGCTGTTGTTTACGCTCATTGAAGTGGGGAGCGGCGACATTACGGTGAAGATCCTGGGGGTCTTCTCTACGCCGGAGCAGCGTGCCTCGTATCAGGCGCAACTTGGGCTGAATGCGCCCGCCTGGCAACGTTACCTCGACTGGCTCATCGGCAATGATTGGCGTGCTGAAAATCAGGTAGGCTATCCGCTGGTGACGGTGGCTAATCAACAGAACAGTGAACAGGAGTGGTGGGCTGAGGTCGATGGTCAGTTGATGCGCTGGGAGTTAAGCGACGGTTCTTTGTTTTCGCTAACCCGTCGTGCAGGCGAATCTGCGGTGCGTGAACCGGCCGATTCGTTCTGGCAGGAGACACCTGAAGGCAGTGAGATCTTCTGGGGTGTCAATACCAACAACAGCGCCGTTAAGTGGGTACGTGGCGAAGGCGCCGAAGTTTATGTCCTTACTTCGGCAGGAATGCGCAAACAGGGGGATGGCCCTCAGGAGTACATTCCTCTGCGCAAAGGACTGATACGCGGCGATCCAGGCGAGTCGCTGCAAACGGGGCGTCCTGTGGCGGCCACGCTTACGACACGGGTGCGCAACACGGCGATTCTGGCTGGTCTGGCGTTTGTGTTGATCATGCCATTGGCGCTACTTTTCGGCATCATCGCCGGCGTCAACGAAGGCAAGTTCATCGACCGTTTCATTTCGATTAGCAGCCTGGGCTTGACGGCGACACCTGAATTTGTGACAGGCGTTTTCCTCATCATTGTTCTTGGGATCTGGCTTAAAGTCTTCCCGGCTGTCTCGGTATTCTTGAGCGACCGAGCCATCTTCGAGAACCCTGCACTTCTGGCGCTGCCCATCCTCACATTGACCGCCGTTGAACTTGGCTATGTCATCCGCATGACCCGCGCCAGCATGGTTGAGGTGATGAACTCCCCCTACATCCGAACGGCAATTATCAAAGGCATGCCCTACTGGCGTGTGGTCATGCGTCATGCCGTGCGCAACGCCCTGATGGCGCCCATCACCGTGATCATGTTGCACGTCAACTGGCTGATTGGCGGCATTGTGGTCATCGAAGTTGTCTTTGGTTTCCCCGGGTTGGGCCGCTACATCTACGACGCCGCCATCTTCGGCGATTTCAACGCCATCCAGGCCGCCGGGATGCTGATGGTGGTGATCGCCGTCCTCACCCGCTTGATCGGTGACCTGGCGTATACCTTCTTGAACCCACGAATCCGCTATTCTTGACTTTCGATTTTCGATTGACGATTGACTATCATCGAAAATCGTCAATCGAAAATCGTCAATCTCTGGAGTTTCTATGGCTGTTGCTCAAAAAACACTCCCTGTGCCGTCGCCTGAGCCCTCTTGGCGGCGGACGTGGAAAAGTATCTCAATTGTATTTAACTCAACTGTGGGCACGGTTGGCCTCGCCATTGTGCTGATGTGGGTATTTGTTGCGTTGCTCTCGATTTTTTGGACGCCTTACCCGCCCAATGCCTCTCTGTTTGATCAGAATCTGCCACCCAACACCGTCAACTGGTTGGGGACCGATCACCTGGGGCGTGATCTCCTCTCGCGGTTGATGGAAGGCACTCAGGTGATCTTAATTAAGACGCGCCTGCCCAATGGCTGGATCTTTCCGATTGGTGTAGCCCTCTGGGGCGTGATCGGATCGCTGCTGGTGGGGACAGTGCTGGGCCTGAACGCAGGATACCGCGGCGGCTGGTGGGATCAGATCATTATGCAGATCCTCGACGCGCTGATTGCCTTCCCCCAGATTGTGCTCTACCTGGTGGTGATTGCCGCCCTCGGTCAAGGGGATCTGGTGGTGATTCTGGCGATTACGGTCACCGGAGCGCCGGGTGTGGCCCGTCTTGTGCGCAGCCTGGCATTGGACATTAAGACGCGCGATTATATTCGCGCCGCCGAGACGCGCGGCGAAAGTGTCTGGTACATCATGTTCCGTGAGATCCTGCCCAACGCGCGTGGCCCCCTCATCGTCGATGCCATGTTGCGTGTCGGCTATGCCATCTTCGCCATCGGCACCCTGGGTTTTCTGGGCATTGGCCTGCCGCCGCCCGATCCTGACTGGGGGAACATGGTCAATGAAGCGCGTCGCTTCATCTTTGCCAATCCACTGGCCGTCATCTGGCCGTCGTTGGCCATCGCCAGCCTCGTCATCGGGCTGAATCTCTTTGCAGACGGCCTGCGCGAGGAAACAACGCGATACCAAAAGTAATTTATGATTTACGATTCACGATTGTCTCGTCGAGTGAGTGACGCAACATCGGCAAGGATTTTCGTTAAGAAGCTGTTCAGTAGGCAAGCTAAACGGAATCGTGAACCTGGCCCCGAATCTCTCACCCAACCAGACAATCGTAAATCGTCAATTCCCCAGGGGGGAACATTTCGTGCAATCCACTCAACCAACCCAATCCCTGATTGGCCGGCGCAAGAACGAGATGCCGGTGCTTAAGCTTGATAATCTGGCCGTGGCGTACAAGGTGCGTGGCGGTGAAGTGGAAGCGGTGCAAGAGGTATCGCTGGAAATTTACCGCGGTGAGAGTTTCGGCGTGGTGGGCGAATCGGGCTGCGGCAAGAGCACTGTGGCCTGGTCCATTGTCAACTTTCTGGGCGCCAACGGCTACGTCAAGCGAGGACGCATCTTCTTCCAGGGGCAAGATCTTGTCGGCAAGAGCAGCGAGGAACTGCGCCGCCTGCGCGGTGACCAGATCGCCATGGTCTACCAAGATCCGATGCAGGCGCTCAATCCGTCGATGCGGCTGGGCGATCAGCTCAAAGAGGTCTTAACCGTCCACCGCGGCATTGCTGCGAAAGAAGCGCACAAGCGTAGCATCGAAATGCTGGAACGGGTCTACATGCCCGATGCAGCCAATGTCATGACCCGCTTCCCACATCAAATCTCCGGCGGCCAGCAGCAGCGAGTGGTCATCGCCATGGCGCTATTGAACAACCCCGCCCTGCTGATCATGGACGAACCCACCACCGCCCTCGATGTGACGGTGGAGGCGGCTGTCCTCGATCTCATCGGCGATCTACGCCGTGACTTCGATACGGCCATTATGTACATCAGCCACAATCTAGGCGTGGTGGCCCGTGTCTGCAACCGTGTCGGCGTCATGTACGCCGGCGAAATGGTGGAGCGCGCCGACGTTAAAGAGATCTTCAAGAACCCGCGTCATCCTTACACACAGGGGTTGATCCGCTGCGTGCCCAAACTAGGGGCCGACAAAGCCAGCAGCCTCCTGTATCCTATCCGTGGGCGGGTGCCTGCACCGGACAAACGGCCTGCCGGTTGCGTCTTCAATCCTCGCTGCGACTATGCCGAGCATCGCTGCCTCGACGAGCGACCGGCGTTGCGTCAACTGCAACATACCCATGCCGTGCGCTGTCACTTTGCCGAGGAGATCGACCCAACCACCTGGACGCCGCCCGAAGATTTTGCACCACCGGTGCTTACGAATGGCGCCGTTGCAAATGGATCGAATGTACAAGAAATCATCCTCAATGTGGACGGGTTGGAAAAACATTATCCAAGCAGTAGCGGTTCTTTGCTGAATGTGTTTGGTCTGGGTGAAAAGCGTTTTGTCAAGGCGGTGAACGGTGTCAGTTTTGATGTGAAGCGAGGCAAAACCCTGGGCATTGTGGGTGAGTCGGGCTGCGGCAAAAGCACGTTGATCAAAACGATCATCGGGCTGGAACGCAGTTCGGGGGGGCAGGCTGAATTCTTGGGCTTTGACGTTACCACCGATCTTGCGTCGCGTAGCGAAAAGTTGATCGAAGAACTGCAGATGGTCTTTCAAAATCCCGACTCGACCATGAATCCGTCCTACACCGTGGGGCAGCAGATTGGCCGTCCACTGCGCCGTTTCGGCAAGGTGAAGAATCACGAAGAAGCGCGCACCGAAGTCATTCGTCTGCTAAACTCCGTGCGTCTGGACGCGACGTACTACGACCGTTTGCCCCGTCAACTGAGCGGCGGTGAAAAGCAGCGTGTGGGCATTGCCCGCGCCCTCGCCTCGCGCCCCGATCTTGTCCTCTGCGACGAACCGGTGAGCGCGCTGGATGTGTCGGTGCAGGCGGCGGTGCTCAACCTTTTGCTGGAAATTCAGGCCGAGTACGGAACAACGCTGCTCTTCATCGCCCATGATCTGAGCGTGGTGCGCTTCTTCTCCGATTCGGTAGCGGTAATGTACCTGGGGCAGATCATGGAGATCGGCCCGGCAGAAGCAATCTACGCGCCGCCCTATCATCCCTACACCGAGGCGCTGCTCTCTGCCGTCCCCATTCCCGATCCTCAGGTGAAGCAGCAGCATATCCGGCTGGGGGGGTCTGTCCCCAGCGCGCTGAACCCACCCAGTGGCTGTCCTTTCCACACACGCTGTCCGCGTCGTTCGCTGCTGCCCGAAAACGGACAGATCTGCGAGGTGGAAACACCGCCCTGGCGTGAGATGGAGGATGGTCATCGCATCTTTTGTCATATCCCGTTAGAAACACTTGCCACGCTCGATCCGGTGGTTGAAACGTCTGCGCCTGTTTCTGCTCAACTTGCCCCCACCGTGAAGGAGTAACCCCCATGCTGGTCAAAGATTGTATGACCCGTCATCCCATTATGATTTCGCCTGATAAGCCTGCTGCAGAGGCGGAACGGCTGATGGCGGAAAACAGCATCCGTCACCTCCCTGTTGTTGAAGATGGCAAACGGCTTGTAGGGTTAGTGACACGAGGTCGTCTTTCGTTGAAACCCAACACGTTGAGCAGCCTCAATGTGTGGGAAATCTCTCGTTATATTTCAAACCTGAAGGTGCGAGACCTTATGGTCAAGGGGCGTTCGGTACGCACCATCGACGGTGAGCGGACGGTTGAGCGCGCCAGTGCCGTGATGAGCGAACACCGCATCGGCTGCCTGCCCGTGATCGACGGCGACAACGTCGTTGTGGGCATTGTCACTGAAATTGACATCTTCGACGCCTTCGAGGAGATGCTTGGGCTGCCGCGTGAAGGCATCCGTGTCACTGTGCGTATGCGCAACCTGCCCGGCGAGTTCGCCAAACTTATGGGCATTCTGGCCGAGCTGAAATGGGGTGTCATGGGCATCGGTACCTTCCCTTCCCCACGCAAAGAAGGGTACTACGATGCCGTCATCAAAATCCCCGACGTCACCCTCGAAGAGGTACAGGCCCAACTGAGCAAAGTCGACGGACAAGAAATTGTCGACATCCGCGCTGTAGCGTAAATGGGGACTGGGGATAGATCGTACACACGATCTATCCCCAGTCCCTAATCCCCAGTCCCTAATCCCCAGTCCCTAATCCCCTCCTCTGTGGTACAATCACTGTTGTGAAATCAACAACTCGGCTATTTCTACAAATGATTTGGATCCTGCTCCTGGCACTGGCTGCGTTTGGGGCAGGATATGGCGTGCGCAGTTGGCAATTGGGGCTTTGGCCACCGGCAATAGGTAATGTCGTGTCAACCGCGCCCCAGGCGGAGCCGATCATCCGCGACGAACTCTACCAGCAGGTGTGGACCTTGTTGGAGCGTGATTTCTACGGAGAGGATCCGTCGCTGCGATCGCGCATTTATGGCTCTGTGCGTGGGCTTGCGCAAGCGTACAACGATTCGTACACTTACTTTGTCGAACCTCAGCCGCGCGAACTAGAACGTGATCAACTGCGCGGTAGCTTTGGCGGTATCGGGGCTTACATCGATCCCAGCGAAGACGGTTATACACTGCGTCCTATCCCCGGCCAACCGGCGGAATTGGCCGGGGTACAAGCCGGTGATCGCCTTATCGCCATCGACGATACACAGATCACCCAAGAGACTGAACTCGACACGATCCTCACATTGGTACGTGGCCCGGTAGGCAGTGAAGTCTGTCTTGAACTGCAACGTGAAAATTCGGCAACGGGAACACTGTCTTTGCTGCAAATTTGCATTGAACGTGCTGAGATTCAGATACCGAGCGTCGAATGGCGGCTGCTCGACGACAACCCGACTACCGCCAATATAGGCTACATGCGACATTCAATTTTCAGCGAGCGTTCCCCCGACGAGATATTGCAGGCGATTCAGGAATTGCAGGCGGCAGGCGCGGATCGGTTTGTCTTCGATCTGCGCGGTAACCCCGGTGGATTGGTGGATGCTGCCGTGGCGATTGCCGATTTGTGGCTAGACGAGGGTGTTGTGTTGATCGAGCGGAAGGCGGGCGGCGAGGAACGTGTTTTCCGCAGCCAGGCCGGCGACGTTAGCCAGGGTGCCCCCCTGGTTGTCCTGGTTGACAGCGGCACCGCTAGCGCTAGCGAAATTGTCGCCGGCGCCCTCCGTGATCGAGGACGGGCGTTGCTGGTAGGGCAGCAGACTTTTGGCAAAGGCAGCGTGCAACTTGTCCACGATTTGGTGGATCAGAGCAGCTTGCATGTCACCACCGCACGCTGGTTTACGCCCAACGAAAACGCCATCGACGGCGTGGGGCTGACCCCCGACATTGTCGTAGACGAAAATACCGATCCATTGGTTCGAGCCGTAGAAACTGTGCAGAATGTCGCCGCCGCACCCTAAGTTTGGCGTCTAGGTGCGTACGGTGAGCAGAGAGGACTCAGGAATGTTGAATCAAGAGAACCAACCCGCCGGAACATCATCTAACAACAGCCGTTGGCTACGCTTTGGTCTCATCGGCTGTGGGCTACTGCTGCTGGTTGCCGTTACCTTCTCCATTGGCTCAGGCGTCGGCTTCGCCCTTGGGCGTATGAGCACCGACACTGGCGTTGCGTCCTCCGGCACACCGCGTGGATCCGCTGGGGAATTTGTGGAAGGTAATCGAGACCTTTCAAACAGCGACCTGGAGATTTTCTGGGAGGCGATGGATCTGCTGGAGCGTGACTTCTACGGCGAACTCCCCACACAACAGGAGCGCAGCTACGGCGCCATTCGTGGCGTCCTCGATTTGCTCGAAGATCCCAACACCAGCTTCATGACCCCAGATCAGGCCACCAGCTTCCTTGAAAGCATGGACGGCAGTTTCGAGGGCATCGGCGCCACCGTAGACTGGGAAGAAGATGGGGGCGCCGTCCGCATTGTGGAGCCCTTCGAAAACCAGCCCGCTTGGAAAGCTGGCCTGCGTCGTAATGATTTGATCATCGCCATCGACGGCGAAGATGTCTCCGAAATGGTGGATCTGAACGAAGCCGTGAGCAAGATCAAAGGACCACGCGGCACAACTGTTGTCCTCACCGTTGTGAGGAACGACATTGATGATCCCTTCGCTGTCGAGGTTGAGCGCGATGTGATTCAGATCCCCATCGTCTTCTCGGAGATGATCGGCGAAAACGAAGACATCGCCTATGTCCGCCTCTCTCGTTTCTCAGACAATGCCGGCGAGCGGCTGCGTGATACGATCAACAGTACCATCCGCGAAGGCGACGTGCGAGGGATGATCTTCGATCTGCGTGGCAACCCTGGCGGTCTGCTGCGAGAGGCTGTCAATGTCACAAGCCTCTTCTTGCCAAACGATGAACTGGTGTTGATCGAGCGGTTTAGCGACGGCAGTGAAGATACCTATCGTGCCAATGGCAACACAATTGTGCCTGAAGATCTGCCCATCGTCGTTCTTGTGGATGAAGGTAGTGCCAGCGCCAGCGAAATTGTCAGCGGCGCATTGCAAGACACGGGGCGTGCTGTCCTTTTGGGTGGCACCACCTTTGGCAAGGGCAGCGTACAGTTGCCCCATCACCTGAGCGACGGTAGCCTCATGCGTGTCACCATTGCCCGCTGGTATACGCCCAAAGAACGCTCCATCGACGGCACCGGCCTGGAACCTGATATTCTGGTCGAAATCACCGAAGAGCAGATTGAAGCGGAAGAAGATCCACAGCGCGATCGGGCACTCGAACTTTTAGAAACTGGACAGTGAGTTATGGCAGGCAAGAAGGAAAAA
The DNA here is from genome assembly GCA_016124945.1 of bacterium. GTDB lineage: Bacteria > Chloroflexota > Anaerolineae > Caldilineales > Caldilineaceae > RI-153. The sequence continues at coordinate 20,895 of WGMT01000009.1, forward strand.
GAGCTTGAACGTGGCGCGCGTACCATTGCCACCAACCGCAAAGCGCGCCATGATTACTTTGTGGAAGAATCATTTGAAGCAGGCATCTCCCTTACCGGCACCGAAATTAAATCGGTGCGCGCCGGGCAGGTGAACCTGCGCGATGGCTTTGTCATCGTGCGCAACGGCGAGGCGTGGCTGTTGAACGTCCACATTGCGCAGTACGAACACGGCAATCGTTCAAACCACGACGAAACCCGCCAGCGCAAATTGCTACTTCACAAGCGTGAGATTGATCACCTGCACGGTCAAGCCACACAGAAGAATTGGACCATTGTGCCGTTGCGCATGTACATCAACGAAAGTGGGCGCGCTAAGGTGGAGATTGCGCTTGTACGTGGTAAGCAACAGTTCGACAAACGCGACACCATCCGCGATCGCGATTCACAGCGTGAGATTCAACGTGCACTTAAGCAAGCTTTCTAGTCAGCACGCCGTTTAGTCAGGTAGACTGCTATGCCACCGCACGAGGAGAACGCTGTTCAGGCCATTGTTGCCGCCGTGTTCGACAGCCGCAAGTACGATGCGCTGTCGCCTGAGTTTGTGCGTGCCATTGCCGTCGCCGAAGCGCATAAGGGGCGTTCATTCAAAGAAACGGTCAAAGCGACCAAGAACCAACTTCACCAGAGCGCCGCCGCCTACCAAATCGGCCGTATGGACTACGATCGCTGGTTCGACGAATTGCGCACCGCCTATACATCCGCCCCAACTGACGACCGCCGCCAGGTTCTGCGTAGTGTCCTGGCGAGGCATCGCTCTACCGCAGAACGTCTACCCATCCTTGACGATTTCTATACCACCATCTTTGCCCATCTGCCGCCTGTCCAATCTGTGTTGGATGTTGCCTGCGGTTTCAATCCCCTGGCCCATGCCTGGATGCCATTGAATCAAGGCGCGGCGTATTTCGCTTGCGACGTCTTCGCCGATCAGGTTGAATTCTTGAATCGTTTTTTCGAGCTGGCCGGTATCAAAGGGGAAGCCGAAATGCGCGACGTGATTCAGCATCCACCGTCACAACCGGTGGATCTGGCGCTGATCTTGAAGACGATTCCGTGCCTTGAGCAGATCGACCGCCATGCCGGGCAACGCCTGCTTGACGCCGTCGATGCGCGCCATTTGGTTGTCACATTTCCTGTGCGTTCTTTGGGCGGGCGCGCCAAGGGAATGGCTGCACACTACGCCGCCCATTTTCACAGCCTTGTGGAAAATCGAGGATGGCACTACCAACAATTAGCGTTTAGTGAAGAACTCGTCTTCGTGGTTACTACACACAGATGACGGCGCTTTACCGAATGCCGATGATCGGGAGATAAACGCCGATAAAGAGCCCCGTACTGCGCACTGCAGGACCTTGTGGTGCATTCGTGGCGATGACAAAGTCACCGTTCACGGAAACATGATAGTCGTTCGGCGCCAGTACGCGTACACGTACCAATTCTTCCGGCAGGTCGGTGAAGAGGTAGTAGCCTTCGACATCACTGGTTGTTTCAGCGATCAAATCGCCCGCCAATGTTTCAATGTGCACCGTAATGTCCTGAAGGCCCGATTCGTGTAGATCGCGAATCCCATTGCGGTTGTAGTCAATAAACACTTCGCCGCCGTATGTGGCGTTAGCGCCAGGCGTGGTCTGCTCGCTTTGTGTATAGATGCCTTCCTTAAGCTTGATGGCATGCACAACCGACGAGGATGGTAGAATCGCGGTCGCAAAGAGCAACGCAAACAGGGTGTACGCCCAAAGACGTGCAGAACGAACGTGGCGATAGAGATGCATTTGGCCCTCCTAGATGGTGAACATAGTACCTTTCACCCAAATTATAACGGATCTAGGACGTTTGTCTATTGGGGATTTGCTTAGGTTTTGCTGAGAAAATGAAAAAAGCCTGCCCGTTTATAGATGGGCAGGCTTTTCTTTAGGGTGAGGTCGTGTGCTTTCACCGCCCCGCCAACCACCAGGCAACCCTGTGGCACCCGAGACAGACCGCTTACCGCTGCTGCCTTCCGGCCCTGACGGGGTTCACAGTGTCTCGCCGCACAGGACCCAGCAGTTGACGAAGCGATGAAAACACACCACCTTCAAACTCTTTCCCCCACGTACGCTGCAAGCGCCGAGCACAACAGAGAAAGAATGGCGGAGAGGGTGGGATTTGAACCCACGAACCTTTTGGGTTACGAGCTTTCCAGGCCCGCGCACTAGGCCAGACTATGCGACCTCTCCACACATGCTTTCATTATAGCGAAGAACAGCTTTTCTAGGCAAATCTTCGCCTATCTCTTAGAACTCTCAATTTGCGTTCTCTTTCAGCCCTACGCCCGAATTTCTGACATCACGGCCCGGGCTGCTTCCACGGTTCGCCGGATTTCCTCTTCACCGTGGGCGCTGCTCACGAAGCCTGCTTCGAATTGGCTGGGAGCCATGTAGATGCCGTGGTTGAGCATGGCATGGAAATAGCGGCCAAACGTTGCCGTGTCGGCGTGAACTTTGGCGCTTTCGTAGCTATCGATCACGGCGCCCGCCTCTTTGAGGAAGTACATGCCAAACATCGAGCCGGCGTGTCCACTCTGCACAGGGATCCCGTGCTCTAAAGCGGCGGCCGTGAGTCCATTGACCAGCGCCGTTGTCTGTGCTTCGATCTGGGCGAAGACCCTGGGTGACAATAGCGTTTGGATCGTCACCAGCCCTGCCGTCATCGCCAGTGGGTTGCCCGACAGCGTGCCAGCCTGGTACATTGGCCCTGCGGGCGCTACCTTCTCCATGATCTGCCGTTTGCCCGCGTAAGCCCCCACCGGCAGCCCGCCGCCAATTACCTTGCCCAGTGTAGTAAGATCTGGATCGAGCCCCCATTTTTCCTGTGCGCCTCCGGGGGCCACCCGGAATCCCGTCATCACTTCGTCGAGGATGAAGAGCGCACCATGTTCGTGACAGAGATCCTGTAGCGCCTGCAAATAGCCCGGCTTGGGCATTACGAAGCCCATATTGGCGGCAATCGGCTCTACAATCGCTGCCGCAATCGCGCCAGGATTGGCCTCGAAAAGCGCACGGACAGTATCGAGATCGTTGTACGGAGCCGTCAATGTGTTTGCTGCCGTGGATGCAGGCACTCCGGGCGAATCGGGCAGGCCCAGTGTGGCCACACCGCTGCCCGCCTGTACCAGCAGCATGTCTGCGTGCCCGTGATAGCAGCCCGAAAACTTAATGATCTTGTCCCGTCCGGTGTGGGCGCGGGCCAGGCGTAGCGCACTCATACATGCTTCAGTGCCACTATTTACAAAGCGCACCATCTCTACCGAAGGTACCGTATCGACAACAAGCTGCGCCAACTCCGTCTCCAATGCCGTGGGTGCGCCGTAGCTGGTGCCACGTTTGGCCGCTGCCACCAGCGCATCCACCACGTCTGGATGTGCGTGGCCCAGTACTAGCGGCCCCCATGAAAGCACATAGTCGATGTAGCGATTCCCATCTGCATCCCAGAAGTAGGCGCCTTCCCCGCGATCAATGAAGCGAGGTGTGCCGCCCACACTTTTGAAGGCGCGTACGGGGCTGTTGACACCGCCGGGGATCAGATCCTTGGCGGCGGCGAAGAGTTCTTCTGATCGTGTTGTCTGCATGATCGGCCTTTCTTGCTTGAGGAGAAGCCTGAAGAGAGGATGGGGGCGAGCGAACTGATTTCCATAAAAGGCAGGTAAATGTTCGGTCTACCTCTCTATTCTGAATGGATACCCTGTTACGGCATGGATTATCGCAACCCATTAAACTTAATTTGATGATTCCTTAATGTGCTCACATGATTGTGAACAAGCTAACCCTTGCTTACGGCGACGCTGCCATTTCCCACGCGCCGCTGCGTAACTCACAACCGTCACCGCCGCACGGTTTTGCCGACCGGCTACATCTACTCCAGCCGGAATCAATTTCATTCTATCCTGTGCAAAATCGATTGTCGGCTACCGTGAGGGAGGTACAGCTACAGTGTGCCACCTTGCGACCCACGGAGCAAATTCAATATGTCTAAACTGATCATTGTATCTAACCGGTTGCCCATCAGCGTCCGCAAAGGTGAAGATGGTCTGGACTACGCCGAAAGTATTGGGGGCCTGACCACGGGGTTAAGTTCCTTCTTTGAAGACGGTGACAGCCTCTGGATCGGTTGGCCCGGCATCACATCAGACGAAGTCGATGCGGCAGAGACCCAAGAGATTGTCGAGAACCTGCGCCGGCGCAACTACCTGCCTGTTTTCCTTTCCAAACAACAAGAACAAGACTTTTACTTCGGCTTTTGTAACGATACCATTTGGCCCCATTTTCACTATTTCCACCTCTACACACGCTACGATGAGGCGCTGTGGCAAGCCTATCGTGAAGTCAATACCCTCTTCGCAGAAGCGATTGGGCAGGTCGCCGAACCTGGTGACACGATTTGGATCCAGGACTATCACTTTCTTTTGCTGCCGCAGATGGTGCGGCAGCAGGTGCCCGATTCGCTGATAGGCTTCTTTTTGCACATTCCATTCCCCTCATATGAGCTTTTTCGGCTGCTTCCCTGGCGCGCAGATCTACTCCACGGGTTGATGGGCGCTGATCTAGTGGGCTTCCATACCTTTGGCTATGCCCGCCACTTTCTCGACAGTGTGCGCCGTGTCCTCGGTTTTGAGGACAAATTGGGCGTTATCCAGGTTGAAGATCGGTTGCTCAAGGCTGATGCCTTCCCCATGGGCATCGACTACCATCGCTTTGCCGACGCCGGCGATCTGCCTGAAGTGCGTGCAGAATCAGCGAGGCTCACCTCAGAAATCTCTGATCGGAACATCATTTTTTCGGTGGATCGATTGGACTACACCAAAGGCATTCCCGAACGCCTGATCGCCTTCGATTACTTCCTCACCGAGTACCCCGAGTATCGCACTCGTGTCTCCTTGATCCAGGTCACGGCGCCATCGCGCACCGGCGTAGAGCAGTATCAGCAACTGAAGAAGCAGATCGACGAACTTGTGGGCGATATCAATGGCCGTCATGGCGCAGTGGGGTGGGTGCCGGTTTGGTATCTCTTCCAAACCCAAGGTTTTTATGCGCTCCGCGCACTCTACGACATTGCCGATGTCGCCCTCCTTACGCCGCTACGAGATGGCATGAACCTGGTGGCCAAAGAGTATATCGCCAGCAAAAATGACGGTCTCGGCGTGTTGGTGTTGAGCGAAATGACGGGTGCAGCCTCTGAACTCGTTGAAGCGTTGGTGGTAAACCCACAAGACAAAAGGCAGATTGCCGACGCTCTGCACCGCGCCCTCACCATGTCCGATGACGAGCAAATCCGCCGCAACCGTGCCATGCAATCGCGCCTCGCCAACTACGACGTGCGCCGCTGGGCACAAGATTTCATCGAAAGCCTACGCTCTGTACGGCAGACCGAAACGCCGCTCACCGTGCGCCCGTTGGACAAGCAACGCACCTTGGATCTGGTGGATGATTACATTAATGCTGATCAGCGCCTGATTATCCTCGATTACGACGGCACCCTGGTCTCGTTTGTCAATCGCCCACAGGACGCCACGCCCGATCCGGCGCTGTATGAACTGCTCACCGCCCTGGCGCGTGACCCACACAACGAGGTCGTCCTTATCAGCGGACGTGGCAAAGAGGATCTGACACGCTGGCTAGGTCATCTCAACATGGGATTGGTGGCTGAGCATGGCGTGTGGATGCGCCCGCGTGGTGGCAACTGGCAGACCATCGAACCCCTCGACGACAGTTGGAAAGAGAGCATTCGTCCCATCCTCGAACGTTTTGTTGAGCGTACACCAGGCTCGCTCATCGAAGAAAAAACCTTTGCCCTGGCCTGGCACTTTCGGCAGGTAAGCGACGAACTGGCCGCTGTGCGTGCTCAAGAGCTGAAAGAAATCCTGTTGCAGCTTACGGCAAACTTACATCTGGCCGTGCTGGAAGGGGACATGGTCATCGAGGTGAAAAACGTGGGCATCAGCAAGGGCCGCGCCGCCGGCCGTTGGCTCGGCATGCAAAAATGGGACTTTGTCCTTGCCCTGGGTGATGACTGGACCGACGAAGACACCTTCGCCGTGCTCCCCGAATCGGCCTACTCCATACGTGTGCGATTCCGCCCCTCACTTGCCCGCTTCAACCTGGAGTCGTCCTCCGATGTGCGCAGCCTGCTGCGTACATTGATCGCCAGCACCGTCGACGATTCGGGTGAGTCGGTGGCTTAACCCAGCACGAACTGATCAAAACGAGTAAGGAGTAATGACAGTGAGTAACGAGGAGATACCAAGCAAATACCAAGTAAAACAAAGAGGACGCTTTCGCAATGAAAGCGTCCTCTTTGTTTTACTTGGTATTTACTTGGTTGAAACCCCGGAGGCAGTGTTCAGCCTACTGCAGACTTAGTACCGACGGCGTTCCCGGTCGCGGTCGTCGCGACGCGGACCACCACCACCTGGTCCACCGCGGCGTTCTTCACGGGGTTGGGCTTCGTTCACACGCAGCGTACGACCTCCCGAATCCTTGCCGTTCAGTGCTTCGATAGCCGCGTCAGCGTCGGCGTCGGCCATTTCAACAAAACAGAATCCACGAAACCGACCGGTCTCCCGGTCATTGATCATGGCGACAGAAATGACTTCGCCATACGATTCGAATGTTTCTCGAACCGAGTCCTCAGTTGCCGAAAACGGCAAGTTACCTACATAGATCCTTTTGCTCAACTTGAACCTTCCCCTGACTTGGAATGGGCGCCCACGCTGCTTAATGATTAGGGCGTTACAGAAAACCTACAGCTTAAGTATGCACCTATTTTTGAATTTTGTCTAGCCCCTTGGCGAACTTTCTTGCCAGTAATTTAGCAAAACGCAGTTAAATCCTGGACAAATCGCTAGATGTTGACGGTGACCGGCTTACAACTCTTTAGGTACTGTCTGGGCAAAGTGTTCATGTGAGCTTGGCAACCAGACGTTGGGCAGCCTGTTTGCCTTGGTTGACGCAGTCTGGAATGCCGACGCCGTGGTAAGGCGTGCCAATCAATTCCACGCCTGACGGCAGCGCCCTATTGATCTGATCCATCCGCCTTAGGTGGTGAACGTCGTACTGAGGCTGTGCATTCCACCAGCGGAAGAGCCGCGCAAACAGCGGCATCGCCGTGATTCCCGCCAAAGTGGACACTTCTCGACGCGCTAGAAGTTCGATCTCTGCATCGCCGCGTTCCATCATGTGCGGTGTACGTGCGCCGCCGTAAAAAAGGCGTACCAGTATGAAGCCGGGCGGCACGCGTCGTTGAAATTTGTTGGAAACCCAGGTGATGGCATTGAAATCTCGCTGCTCGGCCCGCGGGATCACCACGCCGAAGCCTGATGGTGGCTGTGCAATCTCATTGCGCCTGTAAGCCAAATAAATCACTCCGCTGCTTACAGTGCGCAATTCACCCAACGTCGACACCACCGCCGGTGCAATAGACGCCAACAGCGTCTGCGCCACCCGCGCAGAGACAGCCAACACAACGCCGTCTGCGTCAATGTGTGGCACACCGGCTGCACCGTCTTCGGCCAAAACAACCCGGTAGCCGTCGCCATGGCGTGCAATCGCAGCCACCGCACTGCGCAGGTGCAACGCCCCTTGCATCTTTTCTGCTAGCGTGTGCGCCAGCGTCTCTGTGCCATTTTTAAAGGAGACAAACGTTGCTGGCGCCATCGTTCCTGTTGGTGGGGCCGAGGATTGTTGGCGGGGGCGGGTATCCAACGAACGCAGTAGGCTGCCGTGCTCTCGCTCCAACTCGCGGAATCGGGGGAAGGTAGCCAGAATCGACTGTTCTTCGGGGTGGGCGCTGTAGATGCCGGAGAGAAGTGGCTCGGCCAGCTTCTCCAGCGCTTCCGCACCCAGCCGTCGCGTCACAAACTCGGCCACCGACTCGTCTTCGCCGTCCTGGCGCGGGGAGATCTCGCGTTCTTGCGCCATGCGCGCTTGTCCGGCCGCTGAGATCAACGGCGACCGGCTGAAGGCCTCCCAATCGCTAGGGAGGATCAGGTTGAGCCCACGGGGGAGGGGGAGGAGTTGACCGTTGTCTACCACCGAGACGCCACTGTTGGCATCATCGGTGGGGAGGATCTCATCTTGCAGGCCCAGATCAAGGGCCAGTTGATAGGCCCACGGCTTCTGCCGTGCCAGGAAGGCATCAGCCCCCGCTTCGAGGACAAAGGGCTGATCGCCGACACCCTCTTCGTGGTGGGTGATGATCTTGCCGCCCGCCCGATCTGATGCTTCGAGGACGGTCACGTCTATGTTGGGGGCGAGGCGTTGGAGTGTCCACGCCGCGGTGAGGCCGGCCACACCGGCCCCCACCACAACTACATGTTTACGACCGGCTGCTGTACTCATGCACAAAGTCCACTAGACGTTTGACGTTGTCTACCGGCGTCTGCGGTAGGATGCCGTGGCCCAGATTGAAGATGTGACCGGGCCGCCCACCCACTTGATCCAACACAATCTGCGCCCGTTTTTGCAGCTCAGGCCAGGGCGCAAAGAGTGTCACCGGGTCGAGATTGCCCTGTACCGCTACGTCGTCACCCAGTCCCTGCCAGGCGACATCCAGGTCAATGCGCCAATCTACACCGATGACGTCGCCGCCGGTCTCTTTGATCAAATGTAGGATGCCTGCTGTGTCGGTGCCGAAATGGATGATGGGGACGCCTGTCTCTTGCGCCATTTCGATGGCACGGCGACTGTAGGGCAGCACAAACTCGCGGTAGTCGGTAGGCGAAAGGGAACCCACCCACGAATCGAAGAGTTGCAGCACCTGTGCGCCCGCATGTGCTTGCGCCCGCATGTATTCGCCCACCACAGTGGCAAGCTTGTCCATGAGCATGTGCCAGGCGTCGGGATCGTTGTACATCATGCCCTTGGCCAACACATAGTTGCGGCTGCTGCCCCCTTCAATCGCATAGGACGCCATTGTAAAGGGCGCGCCGCTGAAGCCGATGAGCGGAATGCCCAGGGGATCGAGTTCCTTGCGTGCCAGTTTGATGGCGTCCAGTGTGAAGTGGAGCGCTTCTTCAGGCGCGGGCGTGCGCAAGGCTTCCACATCGGCGCGGCTGCGCAGAGGATTGTGGATCACCGGTCCTTCGCCGCGTATAAACTCCAGGTTCAGCCCCATCCCTTCGAGGGGGGGGAGAATATCGGCAAAGATAATGGCTGCATCGAGATCAAAGGCGTTGATCGGCTGCATCGTCACTTCGCAAGCCAGCTCGGGCGTCTTGATGATCTCCAGGATCGTGTACTTCTCACGCAGTGTGCGGTACTCGCTCATATAGCGACCGGCCTGTCGCATCAGCCAGATGGGTGTGGCGTCTACCGGTTGGCGGCCACAGGCGTTTAGAAAACGGGGTGGTCGGGTCATGGGATCTTCTCTGTTCTGTCGGTAGTTAGTGGGATCTGTAATGAGTAATGAGTAATGCGTACTGTCAACTCTTCACTTTGCCAGCCAGCGTACTGCATCCTTGGCAAAATAGGTGATGATCATGTCTGCGCCGGCCCGTTTGATGCCGATCAGGCTTTCCAGGGCGCTGCGTTCGAGATCGAGCCAGCCGTTGGCGGCGGCAGCCTGAATCATGGCGTACTCACCGCTTACCTGGTAGGCGGCAGTGGGCAGATCAAAGGATCGGCGCACGTCGGCGAGGATGTCGAGATAGGGCATGGCGGGCTTGACCATGAGCATGTCCGCGCCTTCGGCTACGTCGATGGCCACTTCTTTCATTGCTTCACGACGGTTGGCCGGATCCATCTGGTATTGGCTGCGGTCGCCAAAGGATGGGGGCGACTCTGCCGCATCGCGGAAAGGACCGTAAAAGGCGCTGGCATATTTGGCGGCGTAGCTCATCACCGAAACGTGGTTGAACCCTTGCCCATCGAGGGCGGCGCGGATCGCCCCAACCATGCCGTCGATCATGCCGGACGGCGCAATGATGTCCGCGCCCGCTTCGGCGTGGACGGCGGAAGCCTGCCCCAGCAACGCCAGCGTCGGATCGTTGAGCAGATAGCCTTCGGGTAGGTGCGGGTCGTAGTGTTCTTCACCCGGTAGATTGATGATGCCGCAATGGCCGTGGCTGGTGTACTCACAGAAGCACATGTCCGAAATCACCACCAAATCGGGCGCTGCGTCCTTGAGGGCGCGAATGGCCTGGGGTACGATGCCGTTGGGGTTGAAGTTGTCGCTGCCGCAGGCGTCCTTGTGATCGGGGATGCCGAAGAGGAGCACGGCGGGAATGCCCAACTCGGCTGCTTCCTCGGCTTCGCGAGCCAGTTGGTCCACCGAAAGTTGAAATTGACCGGGCATCGACTTGATCGGGTTGCGGATGCCATTGCCGGAACGCACAAAGAGCGGGTAAATAAAGTCCGCGGGGGTGAGGAGCGTCTCGCGCACCAAACTGCGTAGCCCTGTAGACAAGCGCAGCCGCCGGGGACGCAGCGTAGGTGCTTGTGTGGCGGTGGAAACAGGATGTTGTGTCAGAATGGTCATAGGTTCACCGTTGGTGCATGTAGCTGTCCGTAGTAGAGGCGAGTGTCGTATTCGTAGGCAATACGCCCGTCAACCTGGTGCTCGTCGAAAAGTTTACGTAATCGCGTCAGGAAAGATGCGTGGGCAGGGTTGTTGGCCAACGGGGCGTAGGACGAAGAGAGTGCTCGGTCCCGTAGACCGTCCCAGTCGAAGTGCTGTACGTTGTCGAAGTGGGCAACACCAAAGCGATCTCTACCGCCGAAGAAGGTACTGATAACGTCATCGTCAGCGTTTTTTTCATTCTTCTGCGCGTAGTCTGAGTTGATCTCGTGGAGGAGGGCTTCATAGCCACACAAAAAGGGTGTTGAATCGAGTCTGCGCGAATTCCAGGCCAGCACCACCCAGCCTGCCGGGCGCAAAATGCGTAGAAACTCTCGTCGCGCCTCTGCCACGTCGAACCAGTGAAAGGCCTGGGCTACAGTAATGAGATCAACGGATGCAGGGGCGAGGCCGGTAGCTTCGGCGCTGCCATCTATTGCCACGAAGTGGGCGTGGTCTATGAGTTGGGCTTCACTTGCCGCCCGCATGGCCGCGTTCGGTTCCACGCCAAGGACAGTATTGCCGTGCTGAAGAAAGATTTCGGCGAAGATGCCGGTGCCCGAGCCGATGTCGGCCACCGTCCACATGGGAGACAGGTTGATCGTCCTGTGCAAAAAGGCCAGGATCTCCTGAGGGTAGCCCGGGCGATACTTGCGGTAGTTGTCGACGCGCGCTGAGAAGCGGCTCACGCTATCTGTCACCGAACTCGCTCCGCAAAGTAACCGGCCAGCGCCGTCACCAGCCCTTCGACCGTGTGCTCTTCGGGCACGACCTTCACCGGCAGGTCGTGGGCAATGGCGGCTTCGGCGGTAATGGGGCCGATACAGGCGACGACGACATCGACTAGCATGCTGCCCGATCCGTTCTCGCGCTTGAGCCGACGCATAAAGTTGTGTACCGTCGAGGCGCTGGTAAAGAGGACTGCATCTACGTCACCGCGCCAGAAATATTCGGGTAGCGGTACACCACCACGCCCAATCACGGTACGATAGGCGTCGATGCGGCTAACCTGAGCGCCGGCTTCTTCGAGTTTATCGGCCAGTACTGAGCGGGCAATCGCCGACTGCGGCAACAAGATACGTTCCCCGACCTTGACTGGAATGGTTTCGGCCAGCGATTCGGCCACGAACTCTTCAGGCAGTACGGCAACATCCAATCCCAACTCGCTCTGAATCGTCTCCGCGGTAGACGGGCCGACCGCAGCAATCTGGGCGACGTTGAGTGACTTCGGGTCGAAACCTAATTCGTGTAGACGTTCCACCAGCGCGTGGACAGTGTTGCTGCTGGTCATTACAATCCACTCGAACGCGCCGTCCACCGCAGCGTGGAGCGCTTCGTCCAGTGCGGTGTTGTTGCGGATTGGTTCGATGGTGATGGCGGGGTAGGAAAGTACTTCGGCGCCATGCGCTTCCAGCAGTTCGGTGAGCGCCTGTGCCTGGTGAACGGCACGCGTGTTGACGACACGCACGCCGGAAAGAGATCGATCAGCCATGATCGGCAAGTCCTTGCAGAATGTGAGCGGCTCCTTGGTTCAACGCCTCAGCGGCCATCTGACGGCCGATTTGAGACGCATCTTCCAGCGTACCTTCTGTCTGGACATTGATCTGTTGCGTTCCATCCACTGACGAGACACGGCCTTGAAAGTGTAACCTGCCGCCGCGCACCACCGCGTAAGCGGCAACGGGCAAACTGCATCCGCCTTCCAACGCAGCAAGGAAGGCCCGTTCTGCGTGAACCGGCGCCGCAGTGGACTCGTCGTGGAGCGGGTGCAGCATTTGCAACGATGCCGCGTCGGCGCGACATTGGACGGCCAGCGCGCCCTGTCCTGGCGCGGGGAGCATGATCTCGAAGGGCAACACCTGGCTGATCACATCGTCTAGCCCCAAACGTTCAAGGCCCGCACAGGCAAGGATGGTGGCGGTATAGACGGACTCTGGATCGTGTGCCTTGCGGATGCGTGTCTCTACGTTGCCGCGGATGTCTTCCATGCGCAGATCTGGGCGATAGTGCTTGAGTTGCGCTGCCCGTCTTCGGCTGCTGGTGCCGATAACGGCCCCCTTGGGCAGTGTGTCGATGGTGTAGCCATGTTTGCTCACCAGCGCATCACCAGGATTGGCGCGGGGAGGCATCGCACCCACCACAAGACCGGTGGCGTCGTCGGTGGGCAGATCCTTAAGGCTATGGACGGCGAAGTCGATTTCGCCACTGCGCAGGGCGTGTTCCAATTCAAATGTAAAAAGCCCCTTGCCGCCGATGAGGGGCAGGGGCGTATCAAGCACACGATCGCCGCGCGTAGACATCAAGAGCGTTTCAAAATGTCGCTGTGGGTGTGCCGATTGCAGGAGCGAAATCACATGATCCGTCTGCCAGCGTGCCAGGGCGGAGGCGCGGGTGCCCAGGCGCACAACGTTCGATTCCGCCGCCATCTTACGCTCCGTTCCAAGGCCATGAGAAGGTGGCCAGCACATGCGCCTGTTCTTCATCTCGGTGACGTGCAGGGCAAGCGGCGGTATGTGTGACATTGTGGCTGCGGTGCGATGGATGGACGCAGTTCGCTCCGTTTTCGCTAAGCGGTGGGTGAATGGCGCCATTGGTATCAGCCGTCAAGACGTTCGGCATCAGATCGAAGAGAGCGCGCACCGCGTGGACATACTCCGCGCCCACTTCGGGCGATTCGGCGGCGGCTGCTTTGAGCTGAACCGTAGGTTCGTGCAACACTTTGTTCACAAGCCGGTGCACAAGCCGACGCACAATCTCCTCTTCACGTTCGCTCAATTCGGGCAGCAGCGCCAACGCTTCGGCCAGTTCGTCTTGGGCGATAGATTCCACCTTGCGGCGCATCTCCACAACCGTGGGAATGGCCCGACGGCTGTTGTGCCACTGTACGAAGGCCGACATTTCTTCGGCGATGACCACTTCCACGTCGGGGCGGGCAGCTTCACGCTGGGCCAGATTAGCGTCGAGCGTAGCGCGCAGGTCGTCGATGTCGTAGCAGAAGACGCCGTCAAAGTCGGCTACATCGGCTTCGACATCCCGTGGCAGGGCGATGTCTACAAAGACGAGGGGACGTCCTTGGCGCTGGGCGTGAATTTCTGCGACTTCTTCTTTGTGGATGACGGTGTGGGGCGACCCTGTGGCAGCGATTACCACATCGGCCCAGAGCAGCGCTTCGGCCAGGTGATACCAGTTGAAGGCCTGTCCACCATAAGCGGTGACCAATGCTTCTGCCCGCGAAAAAGTGCGGTTGATGCAGCCCAGGTAGCACACTCCTTCACGGTGAAGTGCCTTAATCGCCAGATTCGCCATCTCACCGGCCCCAATGACCAGTACGCGAGCGTTGTGTAGATCGGCGACATGATGGGCGGCCAGCAACACCGCGGCGTGGCTGGTGGATGTGGTGTATCGGCTGATGGCTGTTTCGGCGCGGGCACGTTTTCCGGCATGGATGGCACCAGAAACAAGGCGCTGTAGCACCATGCCCAGCGTGCCTACCTGCTGTGCCGCACTCTGTGCAAAGTTCACCTGCCCCAGAATCTGCGGTTCGCCTAAGATCAATGAGTCGAGCCCACAGGCAACGTGCATGAGGTGCGATATCGACGCTTCGCCATCAAGGACGTAGAGATGAGGGCGCAGCGGTTCATCTGTGTTGGCGGCACGCCGACAGAGAAAGTCCTCTATACTGCGGCGAGCAGAGGCAAAATCCTGGGCAACGGCGTAAATCTCCAGCCGATTGCACGTAGAAAGGATCAAAACTTCTTCGATTCCAGGCAGTGCGTGGATCTGACACAGGGCGGTGGGCAACTCACTCTCGTCGATGGTCACCCGTTCGCGGAGATCAACTGGCGCAGTGCGGTGGCTCAATCCAACTGTGATTATCGGCATGGTGTTGGCAGTGGCTCTGTATGAGGTAGGTCGGGAACGGTCTGCACAAGCATAGGGGAATCGATCAGATGTCACGACGGACGAACGGTGAGCGTGAACACTAGTCAGATGACCAGTATACGCTCTGATTACACGGGTTGTCGTTTCACAATGTAAGGTCATCGTTCGTCGCCGATTGCTTACTGAATCGTAATTCCTAAAATCATCGTAAATCTTAGTAAATCTATGTAAACAGTTGTCAGAATACCACAAAGTGCGTGCAAAGACAATCGCGAAAGGCTAGTTTTGTCTTTACCAATCTTACAGAATTGTGCAGGTTTCTGTGCCTCAGTTTGGCTCTGTAATGCATCACGTTTCGCTTCGGGGTGACGTGGTTTTTGTCCTCTTGGCCTATGGTGGCTATAATGAGTCGATTTGCCTACAAGCCATAGTGCTTATCTGCGTGGCTCGCCACTCAGACAAGAGACCGCAACCCAGCATCCCAATAGGAGTCTGCAACGTGGCGAAAATTCAACTGCCGGGGCTGATTGATGCCCATGTCCATCTGCGTGAACCGGGGTACACCCACAAGGAAGATCTCTTCACCGGCACGTCGGCTGCCTTGGCCGGCGGTGTCACCACTGTATTAGACATGCCCAACACCGTCCCGTCCACCTCGACGCCGGAACGACTGGCTGAAAAGGTGGCACTGGCCGTCGACAAGGCTGTCTGCGATGTGGGGCTTTTTGTCGGTGCAACCAGCAGTGATCTAGACGCCTACCTGCCTGCCGCCCAATATGCCTGTGCCCTCAAAATCTATGTCAACGAGACCTTTGGTAGCCTGCGTGTCGACGATCTCTCGACGATGCACAGGCTGTTTCGTACATGGGCGGAACGAGCGGACGAGTTGGGCGGATGGCGAAGCGAAGCGGCGAAAGGGCTGGGGCCTATTGCCGTTCATGCCGAAGACTTGATGGTGCCGGTCTGTGTTCTGCTCAGTGACCTGTACGATGTGCCGTTGCATGTTGTGCACGTAAGCCGACGCAGCGAGATTGAATTGATCCGTGTGGCCAAGGAAAAGGGGAGCCGTGTCACCTGCGAGGTGACGCCGCACCATTTGTTCCTGAGCACTGAGGATCTGCCCCGGCTGGGCGCACGCGGCGACATGCGCCCTCACCTGGGGACACCCGACGATGTGGCAGCAATGTGGGAAAATCTCGACGTGGTGGACATCTTTGCCACCGATCATGCGCCACACACGCTGCTTGAGAAGGCAAGCGAAACACCGCCGCCCGGCGTCCCCGGCGTGCAGACAATGTTGCCGCTGCTGTTGACTGCTGTCCACGCCGGTCGCTTGACAGTGGAGGACATCATCACCCGTTGTGTGGATGCACCGCGGCGGGTCTACAGTCTTCCTGCTCAGGCGGATACGTTTGTGGAAGTCGATGTCGATGCGGAGTGGACGGTAAGCGACGAAGCGATGCTTTCTCGTTCACAGTGGACACCCTTCGCCGGCATGTCTCTGCGCGGACGGGTCGAGCGGGTGACCTATCTGGGTAGGATTGTCTATGAAGAGGGGCAGGTGTTGGCCAAGCCAGGCAGTGGACGTGTCCTCTTCCAAGGACGGGTTCTTTTTCAATCGGAGTGAATGTAGACGAGGCAGTTGCCTCGTCTTTTTCATATTGGGTTTGAGTTACTTGGGTTATTTGCATCGGGTGTATCGCACCTGAATCGTCAATTTCAGCGTTTACCGGGAGGCCAAAAATGGCGAAGTCCACCAAATCAAAGGGCCGTCGCAGTGCGGCGCAGCCTACGCCCAATTTCCATGGGCACGACATTTTGAGTGTTGATCAGTTCAATCGCGAGAGCCTTGACTATATTTTCGAGGTGGCGCACGAGATGCGTGTCCTTGTGGAACGTTTCGGCAGTGCTGATCTGCTGCAAGGCAAGATCCTGGCCAATCTCTTCTATGAACCGTCCACACGTACCAGCTCTAGCTTTATGGCGGCGATGTTGCGCCTGGGCGGGCAGGTGATCCCTATCAACAATGTCCAATACAGCTCTGTGAGCAAGGGCGAAAGCCTGCCCGACACCATCCGCACCCTGGAAAGTTACTCAGATGTGATTGTGATCCGTCACCCCGAGGTGGGATCGGCGACGACGGCGGCCTACTACGCCGAAAAGCCGGTGATCAACGCTGGCGACGGCGTGGGCGAACATCCTACGCAGGCGCTGCTTGATATGTTCACGATTGTGGAAGAACTGGGGGGCGTAGACGGCCTGAAGATTGCCATGGTGGGCGACCTGAAGTATGGCCGTACCGTACACAGCCTGACCAAATTGCTGCTCGATTACAAGGTCGAGTTCACCTTCGTCAGCCCTGAGAATCTGCGCATGCCCAACGAGATTCTCGATGCGGTCAAGCGTCGCGATCACACCTACGTCGAAACCGAAGCGATCCAGGACGTAATCGCCAATGCCGACGTTCTCTACGTGACGCGTGTGCAGAAAGAACGCTTCACTGATCTGGCCGAGTATGACCGCGTGAAGGACTTCTACGTGGTGGATGAGGAATTGATGCAACAGGCCAAGGAAGAGATGATCATCATGCATCCGCTGCCCCGTGTCGGCGAAATTAGCTATGCCATCGACGACGATCCTCGCGCCGCCTACTTCAGGCAGATGCGCAACGGCATGTACATTCGGATGGCGTTGTTGGCGGCGGTGCTCGGAAAAGCGTAGTGCGTAGTGCGTATACCCGTAGAGTGAGTGACTTCTACCTTGGTTCGTCTGTTGCGCTCTAAGACCGTGGTGTTCCCAATGAAGTGTCGGTTTGTCTACTGGTCCACGCGCTACGCACTATTTCGGCATTTTCTCCGCGGGAATCTCATCAATCTTCGGGTTGGCCTGGTCGCGACCGGAGAGGATAGGGGTGTCGACGCCCCAATCGATGGCAAGGACGGGATCGTTCCACGCCACGCCCAGTTCGTCGCCGCCGGTGTAGTAGTTGTCCACCAGATAGGTGAGGGTGGCGTCGGTGAGGGCGACGAAGCCGTGGGCCACGCCCACTGGGATGAAGATACCCATCTGGTTGTTTTCACCAATGACGATGGTTTCGGTGGCCTTGAACGTGGGCGAAGACGGGCGCAGATCGGCCAGGGCAACGCGGATCTCTCCTTGGGCGCAGTACCAATAATCCACCTGCAAAAAGTGATAGTGCAGGCCGCGCAGCACCCCTGCTTTGGAATCGCTGCGATTGGTCTGCACCTTTTCCCAAGAACGTTCCGGAAACCACTCCCGGCGGAACGTCTCTACAAAACGGCCGCGGTCATCGGCAAACGCGGCCAACTTCGCAAACTTTACACCGACAACCTTCGCTGATTCTATAATTTCGGCCACTGATTCGGTCCTTTACATGGAGAAGGCGGTTTGATCCACGAAGGCAGAAAATGATCCACAGATTGCACGGATTTGAAGGATTTCCAGAAGGATGGCAGAGATAGAACGCGGATTGAGCGGCTCAAAACGGATTTTTCTTGGTTTCTTATATAATCTGCTCCTATCTACCCAATCCGCTTCATCCGCGTTCTATTTCTTTCTACGCAAATCCTTCAAATCTGTGCAATCTTCGGCTCATCTTCTTCTCTGCCTTTGTGTATCTTCATTGTCTTCGTGGATTAACTCTCTGCTTTTAGATGACGGCGCGCAGCCGCTCTACGACGGATTGGATCTCCGCCGCGCGTAGACGGGACGACGCCCGGTTGACGATAAGCACAGCCTGGCTTTCCATAATCGTGCGGAATTCAATTAGCCCATTGGCGCGCAGCGTGTTGCCCGTCTCTACCAGATCGACGATGAGATCGGCCAGCCCCAGGATCGGGCCAAGCTCGACACTGCCCGTCAGACCGATGATCTCGGCGTTAACGCCCCGTTCGCGGAAAAACTGCGCAGCCAGGCGCGGATACTTGCTGGCGACGCGCGGCTGGCTTTCGTAGCGCAGCGGAGTGTCGGGGCGGTTGGCGGGGCCGGCGACGCTGAGCCGACAGTGGGCAAAGGGTAGCAACAGCGGCTCGTGGACATTGCGTCCACTTTCGCGCAACACGTCGAGACCGCAGATACCCAGGTCCACCGCGCCATATTCCACGTAGGTGGGGACGTCCCACGGTTTCGCCATGACGTATCCAAAGCAGCCGTCCGCACTTTCAAGGACGAGCTTGCGGTCGTTGTTGTCAACCGGTTCGGAAAGTCCAGCTTTAGACAGTAACGCCAGGCTCTCGTCGGCCATGCGTCCTTTGGGTAGGGCGAAGAGCAGCGGTTTCTCGGTGTTTTCCATGATCAGACCTCCATCTCTTCAAATGCTCTGCCTGTCCAGCGCAGGACTTTGGCAATCCCCAACTTGCGTGCGTAGGCGAGGACGTCCTCATTTGAGCGCCCGTTGACCTCTACCTGCACCCGTTGCCCGTCCTCGCGCCAGCGCTGCACCTGGGCCAGGGCCGCGGCATTGGATGTGGCGTCCCCGGCGGTGATGACAAGACAATCGGGCGGTGGCGGATGGGGCGAACGTTGCTCACCGCGCTGCCGTTGACGCGCCAGCAGCAGCCGGTCCACGCCCATGGCCACACCGACGGCGGGCTGCCCCTTGCCGAAATGACCGATCAGATCGTCGTAGCGTCCTCCGCTGGCGATGCCGAAGCCCATGCCGGGGGCCAGCGCCTCAAAGGTGACGCCGGTGTAATAGCCCAAATTACGGATTTCGGTGAGATCGAGGTCCACTGCGTCGGTGACGCCGTAGGCGGCCAGCACATCGCAAACGGCACGCAGGTTTTCCAGGGCGGCGTGCATTTCGTAGTTCAGGCAGTAACGGTCGGCTTGGTCGATGATCTGGCTCAAACTGCTGCCGTTGAGGTTGGGCAGTTCCTCGACGGTGCGGCGTTGTTGCGTGCGCAACGGCACATCGCGCAGAAAGGATGCCAGCGCCGGTTCGCTCTTGCGATCGATGGCCTCGCGCAGCGCGTCTTCTTGTTCCGGTGTCAACTTAAGATCGGCCAACAGCCCGCCAAAGTAGCGAATCTGCCCGACGACAACGCGGAAATCGGTCAATTCGGCGGCGCGCAGCGCGGCGACGGTCAACGCCAACACTTCGGCGTCGGCCTCCGGCGTGGACGCGCCGATCAACTCGACGCCTGCTTGCAGGAACTCCCGCTGTCGGCCAGCCTGGGGCGAAACATAGCGAAAGACGCTGCCGGCGTAGCAGAAACGCTGCGGCATCGGCCAATCGTGTAGGCGGGTGGCCACGAGACGAGCCAACGGCGTGGTAAATTCAGGGCGCAACGCCAGGGTCGAGCCGTCGCGATCGAGGAAGCGATACATCTCGGCGCGCAGCCCAGCGCTGGCTTGGGCACTGAGCGAATCGGCGAATTCGAAGGTGGGGGGGATCACGTCTCCGTAGCCCCAGCGTCGGAAGGTTTCGAGAAGGACATCCATCATCTGCTGTCGTTGCAGTGATTCGGACCAGAAATAGTCGGCAACGCCGTAGGGGATCGAGTGTTGCATGGTCACGCTTCGCGTCTTCCTTTGCGGATGGTTAAATGAGGCGCATGGTTAAGTATTGCGAATGGTTAAGTGTTGCGCATCGTCAAGTGTTGCGCATCGTCAAGATGGTGGTCTGCTTGTGTGGATCAGATAGGACGCCGTCGAGCTTGAAGATGATGACTTCGCCGCTGCCTGTACGCTGCGCCATGTGGAATACATTGGCAAACTCGGCGGCGGAGTAATGTTCAGGCGGATCAATGGCCTCAATTACTGGCCAGACCGCAGCGCTGCCGGTATTGACAGCGTAGCGCGCCACCTGTTCGACCCAGGTCACACTCCGTCGACACAGCCGATGGTAGACCATGGGCGAAATGACGTCAACGTGACGCCCCAGCCGCGCCAGGTTTTGGGCCACAATGCGGTGGTTGGCGTCATGGATGACGGTGTTGTCCTCGGCGGCAATGCCTATCCAGGGAATGGTGAAGAGGCCGATTTTGGCGCTGGGGCGGTGACGGCGCACAATTTCGGCCGCGTCGATCACAAACCGTTCGATGACGGAGCCGCGCCACTCAATCCACTGTGGCAGTACATGTTCAAAGATCCAGCGAGCGCGAATGGCGGGCGCGCCGGCGGGGACGTCGGTGTGGGTCTCCTTGCCAAATTGGGCAAGGCTGTCGTCGTCGAAGGAGCTGTCGTAGAGCGTCAGTTCGGTCTTTTCCCAGCGCGCGGGCCAGCGGATGAAGTCGAGCCAGACGCCGTCAACTGGATGATCGGTCACCAGTTGTGTCAACTGGGCCAGGCGATGGGATCTGACATCGTTGTGGGTTGGCCGCAGTGGACGATACCAATCTTCCTGTGGTGCCGGCGCCCCTGTGGCTGTGATGGGGCGACTGTCGGGCCAGCGCTGCCAGAGTTCTTCGCTTTCTCGATCCACAAAGATGGCGTGCGAGAGGAAGACACGCACCCCGACGCGCTGGAGTGCCTCGATCCAGGCGAGATCAAAGTGCTTGAGGAAGACGCCGTCGCCGCCTATCCCCCTGACTGCGTCGGCCACTTCGGCGGCGGAACGTCCTTGCCAGGCTGCGATTCGGTCCGTCAAGCCGTAGAGGATGGGCATAATCAGCGCACCTCAAATCGGTTCAAGCCAGGGGGCGGGTTGCCTTCGCTTACGTCCACATTGGAGACACGGGCGGCCGGTGGCCCTTGCCGGCACCAACTCACCAGTTGGTCGAGAGCGGCGGGTGCGCCGCAAGCGACGATTTCAACATCGCCGTCAGGCAGGTTGTGCACCCAGCCGATTAACCCGAGTGACGCTGCTTTGTGGCGTGTGCCGGCGCGAAATCCAACGCCCTGGACACGTCCACGTACGAGGATATGGCGGCAGATGAGCGGACTGCTCATGACGACGTCGGCTTTCGTTTCTGTTCGCGATTGGCCTGGAACTGTTGAATCTGCTCTTTTGGTGTGATCGCTGCGATACGTTCAGCCTGTGCGTTGACGCCACGCTGCTCCGAAGGCGTCAGCCCGCCCAATTCGCCCAACACCGCCACCTGAGACACGATGCGATCTGTCTCTTTGCTCTGGCAAGCTGGGCAACTGAGCACTGTCCCCGCGGCGGTGGCCTTTTCCGCCGCCGAGATCGACGTCCACAGGTGGTCAAACCTCTCCCCGCAGGCATGACAAACATATTCGTAGATAGGCATAAGCGTCCTTTTGGGTATCGTAATTTCCAGTGTGAGTATGCCAGAGGAGGGGGAGATTGGAAAGAATTGGGGTGCCCCAGTCCCTGCGTGCATTTCAATCTAGGGAGCGAACCTTCCAGGAAGAAACAGCATTTTCCTGGAAGGGCGGAACGCACTCGACGCTTCTCCTTCCAGGAAGGTTCTGGGCCTTCCTGGAAGGTTTGCCCCCAGACTGAGATGTACCCCCAATCCCTAGACAGTTTGACATTGCACACGCCCACTGCTATGCTTTCCTCCAACCGAATGACGATCAGTGAAGGTGCCCTTGGTCCGGATGCCAGGGCGCAAAGGCGAAGCCGGTGTGAGTCCGGCGCTGTCCCGCAACTGTATTGATTGTGCTTCCTAGGGGCGCAATCTAAGCCAGGTCGACCGCCTTCACTGCATTCCAGACAACACCTCGTGGATTGGGTGTGGGATTTAGGATGCAGCGAAAGCTGTTTCCTCATATCTCGCATACAACGCCCGATCCCTGGTGATTCGGGCGTTTTCTTTTTTCCGGTTTTCCATCACATCGAGGAGTGTGGCATGAACTTTCGGCGTCTTGTGTTGTCGCTGATGGGAATGAGTTTGAGCATCCTTTTGCTGGCGGCGTGTGCTATGCCCGCTGTACCGGTAACCGAACCCACCGCGCCTGTGGCTGTGGAAAGCAGCTCGGGGAGTAACACCGCAGAGAGCAGTGACGGCTGTGTCGAGAATTACGACCCAACGGTCGATTATTTCCCAGCCAAAGTGACGGTGGATTATGCAACTTTTGAGGTCGAGTATTTCAACAATTACAAAGTTGTGACGGTCAACGATCCGTGGTTGGGCGCGAACCAGAGCTTCACCTATGTCCTCGTGCAGTGTGGCACGCCCGCGCCGGAAGGCTTCGCCGATACGCCGGTGATCGAGGTGCCTGTGCCGAGTATTGTTTCGCTGTCGACCACCTATCTACCACAGTTGGAGCAGTTGGGCCTTCTCGACAAACTCGTTGCCGTAGACAGCGGCGATTGGACCACCACCGAAGCGGTACGCGACGCCGTCGCCGCCGGGGACGTGTCCGTGGTGGGCAGTGGCACCACCATCAACATTGAGGTGCTGCTCGATCTGGAACCCGGCCTGATCATGGCCTATTCCATCGGCCTGCCTGAATATGACACCTTCCCGGTGGTGGAAGAAGCCGGGCTGCCGGTGGTGCTCAACGGCGACTTTGTGGAACAGAATCCGTTGGGCCGCACCGAATGGATCAAGTACATGGCGCTCTTCTTTAACGCCGAAGCGGACGCACAGGCGATCTTCGAACAGATTGAGACAGAGTACAACGAAGTCGCTGCCTTAGCCGCCGCCACCCAGGCGCGCCCCACTGTCTTCCTGAGCAGTGTCTACGACGGCACGTGGTGGATGGCCGGCGCCAATAGCTACATGGCACAGTTGATCGCAGACGCCGGGGCCGACTACCTGTGGGCCGACAGCGGCAGCGTGGGCAGTTCGCCGGTCGACTTTGAGTCTGTGCTGGAGCGGGCCGTCGATGCCGATTACTGGATCAACCCCGACAATTCATTCTGGTTCAGCACCGAAGACGTCCTTGCCAGCGATGAGCGTTACGCTGAGTTTGCCGCCTTCAACAACGGCAATCTCTACAACAACAATGCCATTGTCAATGAGAATGGTGGCAATGCTTTCTTTGAAGCCGGCGCCGCCAATCCGCAGATCCTGCTCAAGGATCTGGTGAAGATCTTCCACCCGGAACTCTTGCCGGATCATGAGTTGGTCTACTATCAGCCGGTACAGTAAGACGGACGACGGACGACAGACGACGGACCTCCGTCGTCTGTCGTCGCTATCCCGGTATCCATACCGTAAAGAAAGCTAAAACGAATGTCGCGATCTCAGTCTCCGCTCTCCATCCCATCCACCATGACGGCTGCGCGTACGCCGGCGCGTTCGTCTGTGGCAATGGCGATCCCGCGTCGTCGGCTGTGGCTGTTTGGTCTGCTGGCGGCGGTGTTATTGGGGGCGTTTCTGCTTAGCTTGACGCTGGGATCAGTTTCGATCCCCGTGGGCGATGTGGTGACGATCCTGGTGGGCGGCGAACCGGCCAGGGCCACGTGGAGCGACATTGTGCTCAAGTTTCGTCTGCCCAAAGCGCTGACGGCGCTGCTTGCCGGCGCGGCCCTTGCCGTCAGTGGTTTGCAGATGCAGACGCTCTTCCGCAACCCGCTCTCTGATCCCTTTGTGTTGGGGATCAGCTCTGGGGCCAGCCTGGGTGTGGCGTTGGTTGTCCTCGGCGCAGGGGTGGCGGCGGGATTGGGCAGCGGCACCAAGTTGCTGGGCGGTCTGAGCCTGGCCGGTGACGTGGGGATCACCGTAGCCGCTATCCTCGGATCACTGCTGGTGCTGCTGTTGGTGCTGGCCGTGTCGCGACGTGTCCAGAGCACGATGACCCTGCTGATCCTGGGGCTGATGTTTGGCTATGCAACCAGCGCGCTGGTGAGTGTGATGCTCTACTTCAGCATCGCCGACCGCATCCAGGCCTACATCTCGTGGACCTTCGGCACCTTCGGCGGCGTAACCTGGAGCCAAATGCGGGTGCTGGCACCGACGATCCTGATTGGGTTGCTCCTGGCTTTCTTGCTCATGAAACAGCTCAACGCGCTGCTGCTCGGCGAAACCTACGCCCGCTCGATGGGTTTAAATGTGCGCCGTGTGCGGCTGACGATCATCACGTCTGCCGCCATGTTGGCCGGGGTGGTCACCGCTTTTTGCGGCCCCATCGGCTTTCTGGGGATTGCTGTACCCCACTTCTGTCGCAGCTTGTTCGGCACCTCTGATCACCGCGTGTTGCTGCCCGCGGTGACCATGATGGGCGCGATCCTGGCCATTGCCGCCGACCTTGTGGCGTCGATGCCGGGCAGTCAACTCACCTTGCCGCTGAATGCTGTCACCGCGCTCATCGGCGCGCCTGTGGTGACGTGGGTGATTCTGCGCCAACGTAATTTACGAGAGGCTTTTGCAGGATGAAGGTGAACACCACCGACACCGTCCTCCAAACCGAAAATCTGGCCATCGGCTACCGCCACACAGGACGGGCCGACTTGGTGATCTCGCGTAACCTGGATCTGCGCTTGCGCCGGGGTGAACTGGTCTGCTTGCTGGGGCCGAACGGTGCCGGTAAGTCTACATTGATGCGCACACTGGCCGGTTTACAACCTGCCCTCGCCGGTACTATCCTGCTTGATGGTGATCCTCCCGCCGACTTGACAGCGCGGGAGATGGCGCGGCGGCTGAGTATCGTCCTCACCGAGCGCGTGGACGTGGGCAACCTCTCGGCGCAGGAATTGGTGGCGTTGGGCCGTCACCCCTACACCGACTGGTGGGGCAACCTTACCGTCCACGACGAAGAGGTGGTGCGTTGGGCCGTGCGTGTGGTGGGCGCGGGCGCGCTGGCCGAACGCCCAATCCAGGAATTGAGCGACGGCGAACGCCAGAAGGTGATGATCGCCCGGGCGCTGGCCCAGGAACCGCTCCTGATCCTGCTCGACGAACCAACCGCCTTCCTCGATCTGCCGCGGCGCGTGGAGGTGATGGGGCTGTTGCGCAACCTCGCCCGCCACACAGGACGCGCCATTCTGCTCTCGACCCATGATCTGGATCTGGCCTTGCGCAGCGCCGATCGCCTCTGGCTTATGGCCGCCGACGGTGGAATGGTCACCGGCGCGCCCGAGGATCTTGTCCTCAGCGGCGCGTTTGAGCGAGCCTTTGCCAGCGAAGGTGTCACCTTTGATCCGTACACCGGATCGTTTCACATTGTGCGCGACACGTCGGGCGTCGTCCTGTTACAGGCCGACGGCATGCAGGCTTTGTGGGCCACCCGCGCCCTTGAGCGCGAAGGCTACTGCGTCGTCCGCCAAACCGATGACAAAACACCAACACCCGTGGCCACCGTCACCGCGGACGCGAGTGCCGACGCGGTCAGCGGGTGGCAAATCAACATTCACGGTAGAACCGAGCGTGTGGACGACATCTACGCGTTGATCGGGGTGCTGCGTGGAGAGCCTTGAGAGACGACAGACGACGGACGACTGTTGAACTGTAGAGATCTGACGCTGTATTGGCAGCTCGCCTATCGATTGTGGTCAAGACACCATGATTCCAATAAAACAACACAAACTTAACCAGCTGTCTGTCGTCAGTCATCTGTCGTCAGTCTCCTGAAAGGATCAACCTATGCCCAAACTCAACCGTATTTACACCCGCAACGGCGATCAAGGACAGACCTCGCTGGGCGGCGGGCAACGTGTGCCCAAAGACGCACTGCGCGTCCAGGTCTACGGCACCGTAGACGAATTGAATTCACAGATCGGCGTGGCCGTGGCGTCGGGGTTGTGCACCCGCCTGGCCGACGTGTTGCCCGTCATCCAGAATGAACTCTTCCACCTGGGATCCGATCTCTGCTTCCTCGAAGGGGACAAGATCAAGTACGCCATCCCCCAGATCGAGTTGCGCCACGTGGAGGCGCTGGAGTCGCTCATCGACGAGATGACCGAAGTCGTGGGCCCGCTGGAGAACTTCATCCTGCCCGGTGGCTCCATCGGATCGGCGCACCTGCACGTCGCCCGCACTACCTGTCGCCGTGCCGAGCGCGAAGCCACCACCCTGGCCCGCCAGGAATCGATCGGCACCAACGTGCTCATCTACCTCAACCGGCTTTCAGACGCGCTCTTTGTGATGGCGCGCTACGAAAACCACCAAAAGGGCGTAGCGGAACCGCTATGGAACACACTGGCCTAGCACCGTGGCGACTGGGCGCCACCTCCTATGTCGTCCCCGGTGACCTGGCTACCAACGCCCGCTACCTGGGCGGCCTGGTCGACGACATGGAAGTCGTCCTCTTCGACGCGCCCGGTGGCCCCTCGAATTTGCCGTCACTGGCACAGATTGCCGAACTAGCCGCCATTGCCCGCGGCGAAGGGCTGACTTACACGATCCATCTGCCGTCGGATCTTCCTGCGCAACTGGCCGGCGAACCGACGCATCCGCTTCTGTTGCAGGCGCAGCGCCTCATCAGTGACATGCAAGCGCTGTCTCCTTTTGCCTACGTCTTCCACCTCGACGGCAAGGCAGTGCGCGATCCGTCGACGCCGCCGGTCTTCTTGTACCGTTGGCAGGATGGCGCACGGCGTACGCTCGATCTACTTTCCGAGTGGGCGGGCGATCCGTCCTTGCTGGCGCTTGAAAATGTGGAAGGTTACGATCTTGGCTTTTACGACGACGTGATTGGGCCGCGGGCACGCTGCATCGACGTGGGGCATCTTTGGGTGGATGGTCACGAGGCGACAGCCTACCTGCAAAGTCGACTGACCAACGCGCGTGTTATTCATTTGCATGGCCTGGCCGGTAGGGATCACCTGTCTTTAGCCCATGCACCGGCAGCACAGCTTGATCCCGTGTTGTCAACTCTGGCGGCGCACCGTTTCAACGGCGTCGTCACCCTTGAAGTCTTCGAAGCCGACTTTCCCACATCGCTCAAAGCGTATAGCAGTGCGATGCATCGGGTGTTGAGGACTGGTGATTAGTGATTAGTGACTGGTGATTGGGATCTTGTTAAGAATCTGATCCTCAACGAGGTCCCAATCACCAGTTACTAATCACCAAATAAAGGAGTGTCTGTTGTATGTCAGCCGCACCGATTATGGCACCGTATGGCCGTCATGTGATGATTTGTACCGGTTCATTTTGTGATCCGGATGGGCTGGCGCGGCAACTTTATGCTCGTTTGGCCCACAAACTGGGCGAATTGGGCCGCTACGACAACCCTGAGCGGGTGAAGCGGGGCGTCACCCCTTGCCTCGGCGTCTGTGCCGGCGGCCCCATCGTCGTCGTCTACCCCGACGGCATCTGGTACCACCACGTCGATGAAGCCGTCCTCGATCGGATTATTGAAGAGCACCTGATCCACAATCGGCCGGTGGAATCACATGTTTTTCACCGATTGGAGGGTGAGTTGATGCGTAATGTGTAATGTGTAATGAAGCGACAAAGTTGCTCGCACTGTAGGCGTCTACTTGCTCGTCGAATTACGAATTACGCATTACTTCCATCTCCCCTCTCACCTTTGGCAAGCTCCCCGGGTACTCCCTGCGCAGAAAGTCCAACATCCGCTCCCGTACATGACAGCGTAGATCCCAGGCCGTGGCCGAGTCGCCGGCGCTGACGAGGGCGCGCAGTTCGACGGTCTGTTCGGTCATATTTGTCACTTGCAGGTTGGCGACGATGCCGTCCCACATCTTTGTCTCGCTGAGGATGCGCCTTAGTTCCTCGCGTAGCCTCTCTACAGGCACGGTGTAATCCACATACAAAAAGACCGTGCCCAGGATGTCGGCGGTGCGGCGTGTCCAATTCTCGAAGGGCTGCTCCAAAAAACGCGACAGCGGTACCACCAGCCGCCGTAGATCCCAGGTGCGCACAATCACAAAAGAGGTGCCAATCTCCTCGATGCGGCCGAACTCGCCTTCCACCACCACCACATCGTCGAGACGGATGGGTTCTGTCAACGCGATTTGGACGCCGGCGATGAAGTTGGCCAGCATAGGGCGCGCCGCCAGCCCAGCCGCCAGCCCGGCCAATCCCGCCGAAGCCAGAATGCTGGCGCCGAAACTACGAATGGCGGGAAAGGTCATCAACATGACCGAACCGGCTACGAGGATCACCACCGCCACAAAGATGCGCCGCAGCACCTCAAATTGGG
Source organism: bacterium (assembly GCA_016124945.1). Lineage (GTDB taxonomy): Bacteria > Chloroflexota > Anaerolineae > Caldilineales > Caldilineaceae > RI-153. Next base: position 49,382 of record WGMT01000009.1, read on the forward strand.
TGCGTACCCGACGGGCGCGTAAGTTGTTGCTCACGTCGATGCGGTAGCGGCTGGTGAGCACATCACGCAGCACATCGCTGATGGCGATCAGCCCCCATGCAATGGCCCCGATGACACCCAGCCCCACAAAGTGACGCAGCCTGCTTACCCCAATCTCCTCTAGCGGCAAAAGCGGCAGCACAAAGAGGATTGCCAATAGAGGAAAGAGCAAGCGCACCGGCTGCCGTCCGTGTGAAATCAACGCATTGTCGAAAACGATGGTGGTGTGATGGTCGATGGCATCGAGCACGCGAAAGAGAACGCGATGAGCAAGCACCCCAAGCAGGCTGGCGCCAAGGATGGTAAAGATGGCAATGCCCCAGCGCATCCAGAGATCGGTTTGTTCCATCGTTTGAAGCTCCTTTCGGTGGATGGGTCTTGTAGCCATAAAGTGGTTCAACAATAAGCCAACAAAAAAACCAACAAAAAAACCAACAAAAAAAGAGGACACAGGTGGAAGGCTCCCCTGTGTCCTCTTTTTTGTTTTACTGAAATCTTGTACTTAAATTGGTTGGTGCGTTACTTGGCTTCGCGGTAGATCACGTGCCGACGCACAACCGGATCGTACTTTTTCAGCTCCAACCGGCCCGAATCGTTGCGGCGATTCTTTTCGGTCAGATACATGTGGCTGCTTTCGGTGCTGCGCATTTTGATCAGCACGCGAGGGCCTTTTTTCGCCATGGTGATGTCCTCCCCAAAACGACAGTGCTGCCAACTGCGTAGCGGCAACGGATTATCGGTAACTCAACCTGCACAGTATAGAAGAAGTTGTCCATTTGCGCAAATTTGGTTGGATCGTATATGAATCATCTTTTGCTGCCTGCGCCAGCGATCTGGGGCAAGTAGAACCGTTCCATCCCTTCGATTGATGGCCGTGTTGGTGTTGCCGTCGATGTTGCCGTTGGCGTTGGGCGAGGCGTGAAGGTTGGCGTCGGCGTGGATGTGGGCGGGACAGGTGTGTCCGTCGCAGTCGGCGTCGGCGTCACTGTCCACGTCGGGGTGAAGGTCGGTGTTTCGGTTGGCGTCGGCGTGGATGTGGCGCTGAAATCTGTCCAATAGAGGCGAGATGGATAGGCTGTGGTGTCGTACGCAAACCACATGTCGTCTTCAGAACTGTCGGGGACAACTAGCGTGATCTTAAGACGATACCCCGCAGGGATGGGCTGATTAATAATGCCGAAATTGATGGTTTTTTTGACCCAAGTGGCGCTTCCATTCTGCCAATTTGACTCAGCCAGTGTTTGAGAAAAGCTCCACATACTGTTGGTTCCATTGGTCGCTTCCACGTAGGCGCGAATCGAACCTGTCTTGAAGGCATCGAAGTTGACCATGCTGGTCCACAGTTCAAGTCTAAGCGCCGAATTGATCATTGTCTGCTGTGCAAAAGCCGCGCTTTGCCAACGCTGCACTTTTGTATTGTCAAGCTCATTGGTGTCGGAGCCGTCTTTGGCTATCAACAGCCCAGGCATACTGTCGCGATCTGCATCATAATTATAAAGTGTGCCAACCGATGGAACTGTAACACCCAGTGTAAGCATTGCTTGAGCATTTGTGTGGGTTGTCGGCGGTGAGGGCACGTTTTGTAGATAGAAACTTACAGTGGTGGCTGCGTTGAGGGGGGGTGAAGAGAAGATCGGAAGAATGAGCGTAGTCAATAAAAGAAAAAGGAGGGTCCATCTAAAGCGATCGGCAGATTTTGGCCTGATCGCGTGAAAATTGCATTTGACATACATATGCTTTATTCACCTGCTGATGTAAATTCAGTACGTTGTAGTTGTGTACTGACATAAAATAGTGCATATGTATTGCCGTAAGTTTTCTTAGTTTATTCGATGGGCAACTAGTCCTGTGGTTTGATTAGGACAATTGATTAGCTGGAATAGGCATCAACTGCGTCAATTTTGTTAACTGAAGTATTGTAAGGTGATTGTAATCTTGCTTTTTTGCTTGCGGTTGATTGCAGGCAGCGATCTCTTTATGTTGTTTCGCGTGCAACATGCTGGTGCTTGCCGTTTACCCAACCGTTTGCCTGTCGTATGTGTAGCGCCGTCTCGGCATGGAGTCGCGCTTGCATCACCTCTACTGCGGAGTTGCTGATTAGATGTGGATTTTCTGCCACAACGTCGATAAACGCCTGTACGATTGTGGGATCGAACTGTTCACCGCTACAGCGTTCCAACTCGCGTAGAATGTCGACAACCGGTTTGCTTTGTTGATAAGGGCGATCTGATGCCATCGCTTCGACGGCATCACACACGGCTAGAATACGAGATGCCAGCGGAATCTCCTCCGCTCTTAGCCCTTTGGGGTAGCCCTTTCCATTCCAATGTTCATGATGGCCGGCAATGATCGGGGCCAGGTGATGTAGTGCGTGGCTCGACGAGAGGAACTCACCACCCAAAACGGTGTGCTGCTTCACGATTTCGTACTCATCATCTGTTAAGGGGCTATTCTTTAACAGAATTGCTTCGGGCACGCCGATCTTTCCGATGTCGTGCAGCAAACCGGCTTGATAGATCACCTCGACTTCGTCTTCGGGTAGGCCAAGCCTGTGTGCAATCGCCCGAGCATAATCTGTCACCTTGGATGCGTGGCCCAAGACAAACGGGTCGCGTGCATCGATGATGCGTGAGAGCGTGAGAAGCAACTCCTCGTTTTGTTGTTCGATGGCGGCTTTGCCTTTGGCAATCTGTTGGTTTGCGTTGCCGAGTTCGTTGTTCATGCGGCGCAATTCACGTACTGAATTTTGGGTACGTTCAACGTACATCTTCTGTAAATTGTTCATGCTGAGCACTGGTAACAAGAAGACAAGCACCCCTGTCAGGCCGAACAGCATGTAGCCGAACGCCAAAAAGAGGCCCAAAACACTTAACATCAGGTAAGGCTTTACCAACCAGCGAAATTGTTCACTCCATAGCGGGCGGACGCGAATCCCTTCGGTAAGGCTGATGGCCGTTGCCACCAGGCCGGTTTCAATCAAAAAGTAGAGAATCGCAGCAACGGCCGCACTGGGCATCAGCAACCAGATGCTACGAATGGAGAGATCCAGGTCGTAGTAGTTCTGAACATAATGTACGAGTAACACGGGCATTGTGCCGGCAAGCAAGTGGATCGACCAGTTAAAGACTGATTTGTAAATCTGGGATCGCATCCGCAGGTAGTGCACAACGGCGATGACAATACTGCTGACGATTACGCTTTCGATGCCACCTGCCACGGCTGCCGCAAAGACGGTTGCCACAGCACTGGAGATGATGCTCTTTTCGTAAAGCTCAAACTGTTGCCATTGGATCACAAACGCGAGGATGCCAAAGGTGAGTACCGATGCCCAGTCGAAATCCCTTTCCAGCATCAGCAACGCACCTGAAACGATCAAACTGGTGGTGATGACGCCGCCAATGAAAAGCCACAGCGACCGCGGGGGTTGATCCGGCGTGGTGTATGCATCTATCCGTTCAATTGATTGGCTGCTCGACGCTTTGTTCACTTTGGTAACTGAATCGACCCCGTTCACCGCCGGCTCAGTGGTCAGCTCATGGGGTGGCTCAGTGGTCGGCACGCTGCTATTTGTCGCTGGTGTTTCAGCCACAGGCACTGCCACATGCACCGGCGCATCTGTCAAGGTGGCGCGTTTTGCTATGGCTTCGTCGGCTGCTTCAATCCGAATCGAACGGGGCACATCTGTGGCTTGGATGACACAGTTGCGTCCTTGTACTTTGGCCTGGTGAAGTGCGATATCGGCTTCGTAAATCAGCTTGTCGGCTGTGTTGGCGTCATGTGGGTAGCAGGCAACGCCAAAACTCATGGTGGTGTAAATGGGAGAATTGACGGTGCTACAGGTAAAGGCAGTTGTCTCGATGGTCTGCCGGATTTTCTCGGCGACAGCCGATGCTTCCGCCCGATCCAGGTTTGGGAGGACCAGTGCATACTCCTCGCCACCGAACCGTGCCGCTGTGTCCTGTTTTCGGATTGAATCGCTTAAGATTTTGCCAATCCCCGCGATGACGGTGTCGCCGGCAAGGTGGCCGTAGGTGTTGTTTAGATTGCGCAGGAGATCCAGGTCGGCCATGATCACCGAGAAAGGACGGCCCAACTGTTCCGATACCCAAAGCTCGTCTTGGAGCGTCTGCTTAAAGTGCTGTGCGTTCCAAAGCCCGGTCTTGTTGTCGGTGTTCGCTTTCTTTTCCAATTCGGGCGTTTTCAGCGCTCGGTAGAGCATGACAAACGGTGCAATCATCAGCGGGAGAACCCACGGTGTCAGCGTCCACAGCAACGCTGAAACATAACCCAGGCTCATGATGATAGCGTCGGTCATCAGGTCATCTACATTCATCACACCTGATTCTGCCCAGGATATCTGGCGCGCCAACACCAGGATCTGACCAATCAACAGGTGGTTTACCACAACGTAAACAAAGATCGCAGGGACAGTTGGTAGCAAGGTGGTTTCTAGCGACAGGGTTGTCATGCTGCCACCTAGCAGCAGATAGACCTGTTGTGCTGCCAACCCTGCAAGCACATGCGAACTGATATTAAACGGCTGAATATACCAAATATAGGGTTTGCCGTCGTACAGCTTTTTGGCATATTCCACAAGATGAGGAATACCAACCACCAAAGCCAGTCCTACCGGTTGGAGCAGGATGGCGGCCACAAAAAAGGGAATCAGGTGAGGATAATACGAATGTCGCCCATATTTGACTTCAAAGAACTGACTGTAGATGCCCAGCACTATCCAAACCACCAGCGTTGCCGGATCGGCCGCGGGGATTGGTGTGGCGACTTGGAAAACTACCGTAAGCACGGCAGCACAGAGCAAGACGGTCCACAGATAGGTCCAAGCTAACTTCGACATCCTCTAAACTCCTTCAATGGCAAACCTACTGCGCTCCCTGGATTTGAGACGTCAGGTTTACCCTATCCGCTATGGGCACACAACAGAATCTAACATCATTTCATAGCAGACAATATAACTTTCAGCTTACATTTTTCACTGGTGAGCAACCGAGGGCAATGAACGGCTAACGAGGGAACCGTTGCGAAAAATAACTGACCGCAAAGGTAGCAAACATCGGATCCACGCTCTACTTATATTTAGCTGAATCAGAAAAATTGTGCTTCTTTTTTAGTTTATCTGACAAAGGCAGCGATTGCAAAAGGATCTCAAGAACAGAAGCGCCCACACTGCTGATAAGCAGTGTGGGCGCTTCGCTATGCTGAAACAAGCTCCGCTAAAGCCGCCATCGTCAAACGACGACGCTACATCAGAATCATGTGCTGCGGGGTTTAGGGCGCGTTGACGAAGGGTAGGTAGACTCGTGGGATGAGTTGAACGTTCTCGCCCGCCGACATCAATACCCCCACGATGGGGCCGTAGCGGAGAAGGGTGCCGTTCAGCTCTGTTTCCTCCAGCCAATAATGATAGAGGACGCCGGGCACGACGCCTGTGTCCAAGTGTGTATAGGACGCCCCTTGCGTAGCGCTCCCGCGCGCCGGGATCATCTGCCCGGTGACGCGAACCGCGCCTTCTGGCCGGCCCGTCTCGCTACGCCACAGATGGAAACCCCAACTGTCTATCTCAATCCCGGTGACCCAACTGACCCGCAGCGCATTGCCTTCCGGCATCGCCGTGAAAGACAGGAGCGTCACCGCGGCGGGGCTGGCTACGGTCACCGTTGCGCTGTCTTCCGCGTTGATGAGATTGCCTACTTCGTCCACAGCATTCACCACCATCGCCATGTTGACGGTGTTGCTGATTGGCCGGCTCGCGGTGAAGACGGTAAGGACCTCAATCGATGCGGTCAGTGCAAGATCGCCGAACTGCGATGTTAGATCCGCCCATTCCACCAACCCAGGATGCATCTGCGTCGGCGCAGGTTGACTGCGCACGAAGGTAAGCACCTGACTGTCGTAGGAGTCGCTCAACGGCAAGGTGACAATCACTGTGTCGCCTACATTTGTAATGCGGATGCTGTAGGTGATCTCTTGCCCCACCTCAACCACCTCTGATCCAATCCGGCTCTTTGTGAGGATCAAGTAGGGTGAGATGTCGATTTCAGCCCCACCTTTCACCTCACCGTCGGGCGGTGTTTGATCGAACTCATCGGTGACATTCGCCACAGTGGCACGATTGCTGGCGCTGACACCCTCTGGTGTGACGGCAGTGGCTTTCATGACTGTGTTGACGGTGAAACTGTCGCCAGGCAGTAGATTGCCGAAGGCTGATGTTAGATCTGCCCAGTATGCAAAGCCGGCGCTTTCGTCCACTACATCCGGCACAGGTGCAGCGCTGACGAAGTCTAGATAGTCGGTGGTGAAGGTGTCGGTAAGCGGCACCATTGTCAACACGGTGTTGCCGGTATTGGTGATGCGGATGGTGTAGGTCAGGGCATCGCCCAGTCTCACCTGCGTTGACCCCACAATCTGCTTCGAGATGACGACACGCGGCGTCCCAATCACCACAGTGATGGTTGGATCTTTGGGATCGGGCGTTTCGGGATCGTCGGCGCCTTCGTTTGGCGGCGAGACGACGTACCCGGCGGGTACGTCCACGGTGACGGTGTAGACACCAGGGATAAGGTTGGTGAAGGTGTAGATGCCGTTGGCGTCGGTGGTGGTGGTCAGTCCATTCGAGAGGGTGATCACCACGCCAGGGATGCCCGGTTCGCCGCCGTCCTGAATGCCGTCGGCGTCGAGATCGTCCCAGACTCGGTCGCCCAAAGACGCAGCCAGGTTGAGCCCGGCGTCAATGTCGTTGTTGGTTTCACCCTGCCCTAGCGAGACGATGTCGGTGCGGCCTGTGCTGGTGTCGGCGTCGCTGTCAATGTCTTCGGCGCCGGCATCTTTTTGGGTGAAGAGGTAGCCGTTTGGCAGCACGAATTCTACAATGTAGCCGCCTGATCCCAGGCCGCCGAAGTTGTACACGCCGCCGCCACTGGTGACGGTGCTGGTGATGAAGTCTCCATTGCTGTTGAGCAAGTTGACGGTGACGCCGTCGATGCCGTTCTCGCTACCACCCTGGAGACCATCAAAGTCGACATCTTCCCAGACGTAATTGCCCAGCGCGCCCACGGTGACCTGGTCGATGTCGTCGTCGGTGTTGTTGCTCGGTGTGGGATCGTCGCCCTGGCTGCCGTCGTCGGCCACAAGGGCCACGTTGACAATGCTGGTGACGCTCGCCGCCAGCGGCAGGTCCACGGTAACGGCGAAGAAGACGTCTAGCGGCGAGCGCAGATTGAGGACACCGACGGCATAGGTGCAGACCGTGCCTGCCGGTGCGTTGTCGGCGCAGCTCCACCCCGCCGAACTGCCGGCGGCGTCGAAGGTGGTGCCGGTGGGGACGGTGTCGCTGATCACCACACCAGTGGCAGGACTGGTGCCCACGTTTCCAACCGTGAGCGTGTAGACGGTTGTCTGCCCCGGTTCGAGGACAGTGATGCCGTCGTCTTTGGTGAGTGTGAGATCCGGCGCGACGACGGTGACATCGTCCTGATCGTCAACGTCGGGTTCGTCGCGCTCGTTAGGATCGACGCCGGGCAAGGTGGTGGCCTGGGTTACGGTTGCCACATTCGTGTAGACATCACCGGCGTTGACTGCGGTGGTCAACTGTGCCGTGAAGGTGAAAATGCGCTGCTCGCCCACCGGAATGTCGCCCCCGGTGTAGCGGACGAGCGTGTCGGGCGACATGTCTACGGTGCTGAAGGTAAAGCCCGCAGGTGTGCTCACTTCGCTGATATTGGTGAAGGTGATCATCGGCAGCGGATCTTCGATGATCACGTCGAAGGCCGTCGACTCGCCTGTGTTCTGTACCACCAGTTCGATGGTGATGGTGTCGTTCGCCGCAGCCTGCGCCGGGGTCAGCGTTTTGGTAATGACCATTTGCGGCTCAACCACCGTCACCGGGTTGGTGGGGATTTCGGGGTTGTTGCCGACGCGGATAACGGCGTTGTTGATCAGATCGGTCTGGCTGGGGGGCAGACCTACATTGCCCACTTCGTCGAGGACCAGCGCTTGCAGGCGCACGATGAAACTGTTGTTGCCGGTATCATTGTCGGCTGTCACCGTGATGTTGCCGAAGGTGACGATAACGTCGTCGCCGCTGCCGCCCGTGGCCGTAATCGACGGCGTGGGCAGCGTCCCGTTGAAGCCGCTGCTGTCCACGGCGACGGAGCCGACCACGTAAGAGAGCCCTGTGGGCAGATCGTCGGTAATCACCAACGACGGCGTGAGTCCTTCGGGCAGGGTGACGGTGAGGGCGTAGGTGATTACCTCACCGATGGTGACATCGGGATTGGCGGTGTGTGCCGCCGAGGTGCCGTCGATCTGCTTGACCACGCCGGGGTCGGCGGCGGTGAACGATGCCGGGTCGCTGTCGCTGTAGTCGTTGACGCCGCCGGAGCCATCGCGCTCGCCATCGTTGTCACCTGAGCCGCCGGGTGTGTTGGAGCCGGTTGGGTTGCCGGTGGTGCCGGTGGTGCCGGTGCCGGGCAGGCTGGTGTAGGTGACGTCGGCCTGATTGTCGATCTGCTGGCCGGGTGTCACGTCGAGATTCAGCGTGGCGTCGTAGGTGACGGTGACCGTGCCGTTTACGGGGATCGCGTCAACGCTGAAGGCGACGGTGTTGCCGCTGCTGTTGTCCGTGCTGCCGGTGGCCCCGCCGCCGAGGACGATGTTCATGCTGCCTAAATCGAGGGTGAGATCGGTGGGCAGCGTGTCCGTGAAGAGGACGTTGTAGGCTACCGACGTGCCGGTGTTGGTGAAGATGACGCTGTATGAAACCGTGTCTTCGGCGTCGGCAGGGGTGGTCGTGATGCGTTCAACGTCCACTTGTTGCCGTTGACACTCAATTCGGGAACAAAGGTGGTGTCCCAGCGCTGGCCGTCTGAGAAGGTGTCTGTGATGACAATCGACTCAAAGGCGAAGAAGTCGGAAATCTGGAAGTCGAGCGTATATTCCAACGTGTCGCCGGGGGTGTTGCCGGTGGGCGCTACGTCGTTGACATTTGCCACCCCTTTTTAGATGGCAATGCTCTTGTCTGTGAGTGTGTGATCGTTGCTGGTGACATCGCTCTCCACCGGTCCCTGGGGATCGCGGGTGTCGATGGGATCCCAATTGCCTTCGGTGGCGGCATCGTCGATAGATTCCACGTCATCGCCGGTAAGGGGGACAATCACGCGATCCCCACCCAAATCGTCGCGGGGGACGTAAAAGGTGAAGAGCATCGTGGCGTCGTTGTCGGCTGTGGTGCCTGTCACCGACGCGAAGCGGCGGGTCAATGTGCCGCCGGGATTGGTGGTGCTGGGCGTGGCGATTGGCGTTGTCGCCGTCGTCGTGCCACGAATCGTCGTGTCGTCTACCTGTACGAATTGCAGATTATCGGGCAGCACGTCGATGAGATCGAGATTGGTGAGTGTCTGCCCATCGGCAATGTCCACCGTGATCAGGTATTGGCGTGGGAAGTTGGGGCCGGTGGCGGTTTCGTCTTCGGGGCCGATGTAAGTTTTGGTCAGCGTGAAAAGCGTGGGCGTAAATGTGGTCGACGCCGTAACGCCTGTAATCGACGGATCGGTGGCGGGGTTGTCCAGGGGATCGGCGCCGAATTGGAAGCCGGCGCTGGCCGAAATGCTGAGCGGTGTCCCCAGATCGGCCTGATTGCTAAGGTTGACATTGACGGTAACCTCGGCGGCGGGCTGCCCCTGGGTGAAGCTGCCAAAGGGCAGGAGCAAGACCACTAAGTCATCGCCGGGGGTGCCGGTGATGATGAGCGGATTGTCGGCGCTGTCCACGGCATAGGGGTGGGTGGCGTTGCCGCTGCCGTCGAACGTAATCACCGTCGCCGTAACGGCCTGCCCCAGGTGGGTGGCGTTGACGAAGGTGATGCCATCGTCCACGGCGGCGCCGGCGCCGTCTGCGCCGGTCTTGGGCAGGATCAGGTTGATGTAGGGTCCGTATCCTGTGTCGGTGGGCGTGGCTGAGGTGTTGTCGAATGTGACGGTGAATGAGAATGCTTCACCAATAAACCCTTCGGTGGGCACGTCGAGAGTCGCCGTAGGAACGGCAAGGGCCAGGGCCGCGCCTCCTCCGAGCGTTACGCTACTGATCAGGGCTACCAGCACGATAGCCGGGGTCAGTAGACGTCGAAGATGACGCAGTGGGTTAAACGTTTTCATGCAAACTCCATTTGTATGCGTTGGTGATTAGGTACGCGTGTCAAGTGGTAGAGCACGCGGGTAATCGATTACCTGCTGGGCAATATGCATAACTTGTGAATTTATTCGGTATTTAGATATATGTAACTATATAATAATTGTGTATTTTTGAATTAAGAATTTGTGTTAAATATAAGTTATGGTACTTAAGTTTTTTTTGGGGGGGGTACACAAAAAAGTCCACACCTGAAGAGAGAGGCGTGGAGATGGCAGATTGTTCAATTCTTGGCCGTTGAGAAATGGCTGGTAGGTAGCGGCGATCTAAAAAGAAGATGTCTACGCCTGCGGGAAAAATAGGCGTAGACATCTTCTTTTTCAGGCTATTCGCAACGTGGGACCAAGTTGCCCTGTGTTATGTGAATCCGCTAATGTCTTGGCTTACGGCGCCGTGATCCAGGGTAGGTAGATCCTTGGTGTTGCTTCGATCTCGTTTGAGTCCGTCGTCCACGTTGCGCGGACGGGGCCATACTCGTGACGACTGTTGTCTGTTTCCGTCTCTTCGAGCCAGTAGTGGACATTCGTGCCGGGCGTTACCCCACTGTCCAAGAAGTGATAAGACGCTCCCTGCGCCGCGCTGCCTATCGCGGGGATCAACTGTTCTGTGATCCGCACCGCCTCGGCACGGCGTTCACTCTGGCTGCGCCACAGGTGGAAGCCCCAACTGTTCACCTCAGCGCCGGTGACCCACGCCACGCGCAGGCCATTCCCCTCAGGCGTGGCGGTGAAAGAGAGGAGGGTCACCGCGGTGGGGGACGCTACCTCGACTGCTTCGCTGGCTTCGGCATCGGCTGCCACGCCCTGTACATCGACAGCGTTGATCACCCGCGCCAGGTTGACGGTGTTGCTCACGGCATGGCTGGCTGTGAAGACGGCCAGCACTTCAACCGATGCGCCAGGAACAAGATCCCCGAACTGCTCCGTCAGATCGAGCCATTCGGCCACACCCGGTTGCAGACGGCTCTGCGTCGGCTGCGCACGCACGAAGTTAAGCACCTGGCTTTCGTAGACGTCGCTTAGCGGCAGGGTGACGATCAACGAGCTGCCTGCGTTGGTAATGCGGATGCTGTAGGTGATCTCCTGCCCTGCTTCCACCGTCGCGGGTGCGATGATCTGTTTGCTCACCAGCACATTGGGTGCAACGCCGAAGAAGAGCGTATCGCGCACTTCGCCGGTGGGTAGCACCTGCCCGAACTCGTCTTCTACATTGGCGACAGTCGCCTGATTCGTGGCCGGAACACCGTCGGGTGTAATGGCGCTTGCTCGCATCCAGGTGGTGATGCTGATGCTGTCCCCTGGGAGCAGATCGCCGAAGACGGTGGTGAGATCGTGCCAGCGCGCTGTGCCGCTTGGCTCGTCGATTACATCGGCAGGTGGGGTGGCATCGACAAAGTCAAGGTAGGCGGCTGAGTAGGTGTCGGTCAGCGGCAGTTGTGTCAGAATTGTGTCGCCGGTGTTGGTAATGCGAATTGTGTAGGTGAGGGTGTTCCCCAGTTTGATCACCGCAGGCCCCACATAGCGTTTTGAGATTTCCATTGCCGGTGACTGGAGAAGCTTTGTCACCGTTGGATCATCTGCATCGCGAGTGGTGGGATCGTCTGTGGCAAGGATGCAGCTACCGCTGGGTGTGTCGCAGTTGTTGCTCGTGCTGGTGACAACTCCCTGGTTCGCCACTTCGGTGACGGTGTCGGGCAGCGGTGCATTGACGCGCACCTGGAAGGTGACAATCACGGCGCTCTGCGCGGCCATGTCACCGATGTTGACGGACAGACTGCTGTCGCTACCGCCATTGCCGGTAACCACGACGCCCTGTGTCGTCTTCACGCTGCCAGCCACCAGTGTGGTGTTGGCGTCGGGCGTATCGGTGAACGATACAGACGGGGCTACCACCACGCCCATGTTCAAGACGGTCACATGATAGATCAATGTGTCGCCGGCGCTGGGCTGGCTGTTGTTGTCGGCGTCGGTATAGAGCTGCGCCTCTTTGAATGCGCCCAGCGCCACCACATCGCCCACGTAGGTGCCCGTTGGATCCTGGCCGGTCGGCGTCAATGGATCATCGCTGACGGTGGGCGGCACATTGCTCCCGCTGACCGTAGCCTGATTCTCCAACACCTTCACGTCGGTGGGCAGCGGGTTGTTGATGGTGACCTGGTAGACGATCTCCATCACACCACCGCTGACCAAGTTGCCGATGTTGACGGCTACGGCGCTGTCGCCTGCCGTGTTGCCACCGGTCACGCTGCCCTGAGACGTTGTCACCGAGCCGACGACCAATGTTGTATTGGCGTCGGGTGTGTCATTTAGAACAAGCGCCTGTGCCATGCCGCCGCCGACGTTCTTGACGGTGACGGTGTAGCGTAGCGTGTCCCCGGCGCTGGGTAGATTGTTGGCGTCGGCATCGACGTCGAGCGTCACCTGTTTGGTGAGGACGAGCGCCGGATCGCTCTTGATTGGCGTCAACGTGGGATCGCCCGGTGTCTTGGTGGCTGGATCGTCAGTCGGCATGGACGGCACTTCGTTGCTGCTCACAACACCCTGATTTGCCACCTGCACCACATCCGCAGGAACGGTTGCGGCAATGCGCACATCGAAGGAAATTGTCACTTCCGCGCCTACAGCTATGGTACCGATGTTCACCGCTATCTGGCGATCCGTTGCGCCGTTGCCCCGTTCCACCATGCCCTGCGTGGTTGTCACCGAGCCGCCCACCAAAGTGGTGTACCGCCCTGGCGTGTCGTCGAAGCGGACACCGGTGGCGTGTGCATAGCCGCGGTTGGCGATCACCACGGTGTAGCGCAGTGTGTCGCCGGGGCTGGTGGCGTTGTTGCTATCTGCATCGATCAGGCGGATGGCTGTCTTGGCGGCCTCAAAACGCGGATCGCCGTTGAAGCCGAAGTCGAAGTTCAAGTTGTCCTGCCCCGACAGGAGCTGTGCCACCGCCGTCGAGTCGCCGTTGCCGTCGAGATCGAAGGTGGCTTTCAGCCCCGCCGGTAGCGTGGACAGATCCACAGCCACGGTGTAGATCCCCGGGCGCAGCGGACCAAGGAAGTAACCGCCGCCTGCGGTCGTCGTCGCCGTGTAGGCTGCTCTCGCTCTGGCCGGACTTTGGAGTTCCACAACGACCCCGCCGATCCCCGGTTCGTCCTGGTCGATGATCCCATTGCCGTTGTAATCAAACCAGACGGTGTCGCCAATCGCCGCGGCCATGAAGATGCCGGCGTCGATGGGTTGATTGCTGCCTGCGCCAATCGTCAACAGCGGTGATTCGCCGTTGGTGGGGTTGACGTCGCTGTCGTTGTTGTCATTGCCGCCGAGATCGGCGTCACTCAATTCATGTCCGTTGGGCGGGGTGACGACAACACGATAGTCACCAATCGGCACGGTGAAGGTGTAGATGCCGTCGGCGTCGGTGGTGGTGCTTTCCACCAGATCACCGTTCTGGTCGTACAGTTTCACTTCTACACCAGCCATACCGCTTTCGCCGTTGTCTTGAATGCCGTCGCCGTCGTTGTCTTCCCAGACGCGCCCGTTGAGGATGCCTTCAGTCGACGGCGGCGGATTGACGGTGACGTCGGCGCTGTCGCTGTTGTTGTTGGGGTTGGGATCGTCCTCGTTGGCGGCGGCGACGGCACTGTTGGAGATCGAGCCGGTGGCGTTGCTGTCGGTGCTGACGGCGATGGTGAAGGTGGCGCTGCCGTTGACAGCCAACGAACCGACGGCGCAGACCACCACGCCGCTGTTTTCGGTGCAGCCTGCCGTGGCGCTGCCAAATGAGACGCTTACAGGCAACGTATCGGTGATGGTGACGCCCGTCGCCGCGGCAGGACCGTTGTTGGTGACGACAAGGGTGTAGGTCACCACTTCGCCTGCTATAACGGGATCAGGCGTGGCCGACTTGGTTAGGCTGAGGTCTGCTTCGGTCAACGATGTCACTGTCACCGGCGCAGTGTCGGTGATGGTGCGGATCAGGCTGTTGTCCGACGTCGCCGAAACGGTGTTCGAGAAGACGCCGCTGACGGTGGTTGCCGTGACCTGGAAGGTGACGGTCAGCGATGCCGCCGGGGCAATCGACCACGCGCCCCAACTGGGGACGACAGCACCGTTGCTCGGATCGAGGGTCGCTGTGCGTGTCACCTGGCCGCTCACGTCGGCGCTGACCACGGTGACGCCTGCATAGCTGAAGCCGGCGGGCAGTGTGTCGCTGATGCGCACACCGGTCGCTACACCGTCGCCGTCGTTGACGGTCACCACAGTGTAGGTGACCACTTCGCCGCCCGACACGTTGGCCGGATCCACCGACTTGCTTAACACCACGTTGGGGACAATCACCTGCACATCCTCTTCGGGGGTGCGCAGGGGATCGAAGGGTGTCACCGGCTTGTCAGTGGACGTCACCGCCACGTCGTTCTGGTAGACGGCAGCCCCCACCTCGTCGCCGATGGCGGCGATGAAGGTGATGATCAACGTACTGTTGGCGGCAATCGAGAAAGTCCCCCACGCAGGTTGGGCGCTGCCCACGCTGGGTGTGGGCGACGTCAACGAGCCGCCGCTGATGTTGTCTGTACTGACGAAGGTAAAGCCGCTGGCCAGCGTATCGGTGACGATGACGCCGTTGGCCGCGCTGTTCGTCGTATTCTCCACTTCGATGACGTAAATCGCCTGCGCGCCGTTGAGCGTCTGGCCTACCACAGGCGTCGTCGTGTACTTGCGCACAATCAGACCGCCCACGCCGGTGGTCACCGTGTCAGAGACCGGCGACACGCCGTTGGCGCCAATTTCAACCTGGTTGACGGCGTCGCCCGCCTGGGTGGGGATCACCACCACTTGCGCGCTGCCTGTGTCACCTGGTTGGAGCGTACCGACTGCCCACGTGATGATGCCCGCGGCGTGGCTACCGCCGTTTGTCGCCGTGACAAAAACTGTTCCCGACGGCAGCGTATCGGTGACAACAACGCCGGTCGCTGTGGCCGTCCCCTGGTTGGCGAAGGCAATGGCATAGCTGAAACTGACCGCTACATCTGTGCCGTTGGCAGCAGTAATCGCTGTGTCCACCACCACCGTCGTGTCGTTGATGGAGACGATGCGGGCGATTTGCCCGTTGATGCGCACATATTGGCCCACACCCAACAGCGTCGAACTGTCCACGGCAAGCGAGGTTGCCGCCGTCGCATCCGCCGTCAGTCGCGCCGCGGGGAAGGGGACGCTGCTTGGTCCACTCTTGTCGATGGTCAACTGGGGCGCGGCGTCGGCGTTGTCTACGCGCTGGGCGTTTCTGGCTGCGGCATTGCCGGCGTTGACCGTCGCCGTGTTGGTGATGGGTGTCGTCCCCTGCGCAAGGACGGTGTCGAGCTGCACACGAAATTGGATGGTGCGTGCCGCGCCAGGAGCGAGATCGCCCACCGTCACCAGAATGCGGTTGTTGATGACGTCGAACTGCCCGGCATCACTGTCGGCGGCGTCGGTCTGGGCAATGCTTTCAACTTGTAGCGTCCCCGCCACGTAGCTGCCGTTGCTCACAATCGGATCGCTCACCCGCACATTTTGCGCCGTGGACGTGCCGGTGTTGGTGACAAGCAGCGTGTAGGTGATGCTGTCCCCTGCACTCAGCGCCGGGTCCACCGCAGACGACTTGCTGATCTGCAAGTTGGCGTTGGTGCTGATAGAGACGTCCACGATCTGGCTGGGCGAGGCGTCGCTCTGGTCGCTGGTCACCTCGGCCTGGTTACTCAGGATGGTGATGCCGTCGGGCGCGCTGCCGTTGTCGGTCACCTGCATCTTGAAGGTGACAGTCTTCGCCGCGCCTGCCGCCAGCGAGCCGAGGTTGAGCGTGAAGAGGTTGCCGCTCACCGGATCGGCTACGGATGAACTGTCCACGGTGGTGCTGCCGCTGACATAAGCGAAGTAAGCCGTGCTGGGCAGCGTGTCGCTGATGGTCACATTGGCAGCGCTGCCGTCCCCGCTGTTGAGGACGACGAAGGTGTACGTCGCCTCATCGCCGGGGATAAGCAGGCTCTTGTCCACTGATTTGGTGAGGGTCAATGCCGGGCGTACCACCGTTGTGGTCGCCGTATCGTTGACCGACGAAGCGCCGTCGGCAGAAAAGTCGACACTGTTCATCAATGTTGTGACGGCGTCGCTCAACGGCTGATCGACGGTGGCTGTGATGACGAGCAGACCACTCTCGCCACCGGTGACCTGCCCGCTGGTGGCGGTGTCGTCGGTGTTGACGGTGAAGATGTACTCAGGCGCGCTACCGCTAGGCGTAATCGACGCACCGTTGAGTGTGGCGCTCACAAAAGAGACGCCGGTGGGCAACGTGTCGGTGATCACCGCGCCGGTGGCAGTGCCGCCCTGGTTGGCAAAGGTGACGGTGTAGGTCAATGTTTCGGCGGGGGCGGCTGCCTGCTTCGAGACGACTTTGTCTACGGTCAGCGCCGGGGCTGGGCTGGCGCAGACGCTGCTGTTGCTGGCTGCTGCCGCGCTGTTGTAGCCGATCCCCAATTCCTTGACGCCGGCGCTGCCTGCCTTTTCGCCCTGCACCACCCAGAGCAGACGGTCACCCGAGACAAGGCTGTGTGTCCCTGTGATTGTGACTGTCACCTCGTTGGCGACGGGCACGGTGGTTGACCCTAGCGCGCTGGTGCCGAGGTTGAGTTCACCCTGGCCGATCAGATTGGCGAGGATGCTATCGTTTTTGTAGAGTAGCACGCGCACCTTGGCAGTCATCCCACTTTCTTTATAGAGATAAAGCGTAGTAGTGACGCTGTTGTTGCTGCTCAGGTTGAGGTTCTGAGTCAGCGCCGGATTGAGGTAGAAGCGGGCGTATTCGGTGTTTGCCGCCGGCGCAACGTTGGTGGGTATGACCAGACTGCCGGTGGGTGAGGCTGTCTTCGCCACGTCTTGCAAGATGGTGCTGGGGATCGTCTCATCGTGGAAATAGTAGAGCGTACAACTGCCGCCGCTCTGGGTGACACCGACACTGAAGGTGTCGTTGAGCGGGCTGGTCTCCGCCGAGTCGATGGTGGCGGTGTTGACGGCAGGGTTGTCATCGACAAACGGACTGTCGGCGGCGGCGGTGAGGGTGACGAAACCGCTGGTCAACGCGGCCACGGTGCCAATCGTCCACGTGACGATGCCGCTGTTGTGTACGCCGCTATTGGATGCCGCCACAAAGTTGAAGCCCGCAGGCAACGTGTCGGTGATCACCACATCGGTGGCGGGGACATTGCCCACATTTTCGTAGGCCAGCGTAAAGACAACCTGCCCGCCGGGAATCACAAGCGATTTGTCGGCGCTTTTCTGGATCACCAGGCTGGGCCGCGGCACGTTAATGCCTGTGGTGGCGGATGCGCTCACCTGGTCCGTCTGATCCGAATCGATGTTGGCGGTGTTCACCAGTGGCACGGCGGCTCCACCAGGATAGGGATCGGCGACGGTTGCTGTAAAGCGCACGTTGAACGGTCCTGTGCCTGGGGCCAGATCGCCCACATTCCACGTGATGGTGCCACTGTTCAGTAGGCCGCCATCCAACGGCGTCACGTTGACGAGGCCCAGCGGGATCACGTCGCTGATGACCACGTTGGTGACATTTACCGGCGAGTCGTTGGCGTAGGTGATGGTGTAGGTAATGGGATCGCCCGGGGCGGCGCTGAGGATGTTCGCCGTCTTAGCCAGTGTGAGGCGCGCCGCACCCACGCCGACTTCCTGGGGATTGCTGTCGTACGATCCCTGCGCGGTGGACATGGCGGCATTGTTGGTGTAGGTGCCGACTACGCTCGGCGCGGTGACGGTGAAGATCAACGTCCCTGTGCCATTGGACGCGATGATTTGCGGCGCGAACGTCCACACGATTTCGCCGCTGTTGCCGTTGCTTGGCGACGTCACCGGCGAAAGGGTGCCGCCTGTCGTCGCCACAAAGGTGAAGCCGGCGGGCAGCGTGTCGGTAATGGCGTTAAGCGAAAGCGGATCGGCGGTGGGGTTTTCCACCGTCAGCGTAAAAGTGACCGTTTCCCCGGCCACTACTTCGGCGGCGTTGGCCGTCTTGACGATACGGGGCGAAACGCCACAGGTGTTGAGGAAGGTGCCCACCACAACGCCGGGCGATGGCACAGGATTGGCATAGTTGGGGGTGCCAAGCGCCGCCGCTTCATTTTCGTCGAGATAACTCCAGGTGATGTTGCCCTGGGCGTCGGTGGCCTTGACGCCGATCAGGTATTGTCCTTTGGCGAGGGTGGTGGAGTTCCAAGTGTACGACCAATTCTGCCCGCCACTGTTGGTGGCTGCGCCGATGGACGTCCATATGCTGCTGTCGTTGTCCTGGCCGTCGGCGTTGACGTCGTAGAATTGGTAAAATTCCACAGCGCTGACGCTGGTGGTGCCGTTGAGATTCAGCGCGTCTTTAACCAGGGCGGTCAAGGTTGTGTTCCCGCAACTGGCGGCAGTGACGCTTTCCACCACCGGCTGGCTTATGACCTCGCCGCTTGGGGTAATCGTATCGCCGAAGGGTAATCTCTGGTTGGGATCGCCTACAAAGACCACATCGCCGTTGAGGACGGCGTCCTTTTGGGTGGGGTTATTGAGGCTGTTCGCCGTGGAGAAGAAGAGCGCCATCGGCGTGGTGGTTGTCACCTGTGGGCCGCCCACCGCGGTGGCGTCGAGGAACGCCAACGGGATCTGGTAATCGATGAAAAATTCCTTGCAACTGTTCAGAATCTCGGTTGAGCGTGTCGCCCCGTAGTCCCACACCGTTTCGCTGCTGCCGTTGGGCCACGAAGTCACCGGCGTGTTGCTGCTCTGGTAATTGGCAATTTGGCCGCCGGAGACAAAGGCCGTCGGCTTCTGATTCAGGAGGAAAATCGACGGATCGTTGATGTAGTCGATAGACTGGCTGGGCGTGTTGCTGTAGATGGCGGCCAGGCTGTCGATGGGATTGCTGGGGCTGCCGCTGGAACCGTCGATGTGAACGGCAAACTCGCGGAAGCCGTCGCCGTCGGTGTCGATCAACACTGTCCACAGCGCCGAGTTCCACGGATCGGACGAACTGGCCGATCCTGCTTTGGGGCCGGTGGCGTAGGTGTTGGCAATCTGCTCCACACGCCAGCGGAAGAAAAGCACATTGTTGACGTCATCGAAGGCGTAGTAGACGCTGGGCAGGCTCTTGTCGGTACAGCCCGATGAGACGTTGACATAGTTCTGCGGCGAAGTGCCGCCGTTCGACGGATCTTGAACCCGTGGATCATTCAGCGTGTCCGACTGAACGGTGTAGGGTATCCACTCGCCGCAGTTGATTGTACATGCGTTGGGATCGGCCGGTGCCGTCGGCCAATCTACCGGTGCAGGGTTTGCTGCTCCCGGTGAAACCTCAACACTTTTCGGCGCAGCCTGTGCACCGATCTGAAACATTAGGATACACAACAGCGAGAACATGATCGCCCAACTTAGACGACGCATCGACTACTCCTCAGGGTGTAAGTTTTTTGTGGGGATGTGTGCAAGAAAAGTTTCTCAGGAATAAACATTTTTTGTGATTCTTTATAAGTATTGCGAAAGGGAGATTGTTCTGATAACCGGATTTTTGCTTAGTTTGCGTAAATTTCACGTAAGGATTTCTGGGGATGGCGACAAAGATTGAGGAGAAAAAAACGAGGTGACCGGCTGTAACCGGTCACCTCGTTTCGATTGATGCTAAACCTGTCCTACGCTCGGCTAAGTTGCGTTAGCTACCGCTAGTGAACGATCTCCTCGGCTACTGGACAAGCTACGCCTGTCAGCGCACTCATTGCCCGCACATAAAAGCGAATTGCTGTACACGAGCGTCCGCCAATCTCGATGGTGACGAAGGTCGGCATCGTGTAGAGATCCATCTTTTCTTCCACCAGATAGCTGCGGGCGATGGCGACCGCCTTCACTGCTTGATTGACGGCATTCGCACCCACGGCCTGGATCTGTGCCTGCCCGTGTTCGCGGACAATCCCAACAATGGCGCCGGCCACCAATGGCGCATCGGATTTGGCGGCAACTTTGATGGGCTTCTGCATGATGACGATCCTTTCGGTGTGAGAGAACGATTATGGCGACACTGTGTACACAAACACTACGGTTTCTGATAGCTGAGATTAAGCGATTAAGCGATTGGGGGATTGGGGATCGTCGACCCGTCAGTGCCTGGCACTGCGCAAAAACAGCTTTGATAGAGAATCTGGGTCTGCGCAGTGCCAGGCACTGACCTGCGACAACTTGCCGTCTATGACTCCCTAATTCCCCAATCGCCTAATCTCATGTCAGCGTCAAGCCTAGGCAGACGGAACCAACTTCCCCTACTCGATAGGCGCTGCCGTGCCCAGCGATTCTTCCACCATCACATTGTAGGTGGTGATCTCGAAGTCGCTCAGGGCTGGGTGGGTGGTGAGGGTCTCGGCCAGATCGCTTTCGAGGAAGGCGTCCGTGCTTGCTTCGTCCGCGAAGTAGAGGATGCCGCTGAACTGGCTGTTTTCCGCGTCCATGCTCCAGATCTTCCAGGTGAGCCCTTCGGCAGCGGCGAACCCTTCGGTCAGGGGTGAGACTTCGGCCATGAACTCCTCGGTGGGCACGTTGTAGCTGAAGGTGATCTGCAAGACGACGCCGGCTTCCACGTCCTCGGCGGAGACGCCTTCGGTGTCGGCGGCCATGAGCGGGGCGCTGGTGGCCAGTGATTCGCCGCGCACGACGTCGTAGGTTTCCACCTTGAATTCGCTCAGCGCCGGGTGCGCCTGCACCATGCCGAAGAGTTCACCGTCGAGGAAGGCCTGACGGGCGGCTGCGTTCTCGAAGAGGAAGATGCCACCGCCGCGGCTATCCTCTTCGTTGATCGTCCAGATCTTCCACACCTGGCCGTCCAGGGCGGCGAAGGCGTCGGTGAGCGGCGACACTTCGGCGATGTAGTCGTCGGCTTCGAGATCGTAGGTGAACGACGTCACCAGCACGGCGGTGCCTTCGCCGATCATGCGGTTGGTGAGTTCGATCGGCGCGGATCGTTCAAAGGTCGTGTAGATGGGGCAGCGCGCCCGGTATTCGTCGGCCAGGAATTCAGCTTCTTCCATCGTGGGGCCGTCCACGTGCATGGTGACACGGAAGGCGCGGATGCGTGGGTTGACGTTGGCCCCCGCCACGCCGCGCGGATCGAGATCGCCTTCCACGTCCGCATGCACAGCGTAGAGCGGGATGTCGTTCTCACGCGCGGCGGCTTCGTAGATCATGATGCCGCAGGCGGGCAGCGCACCCAACAGCGCGTCCAGCGGGTTGACTTCTTCATTGGGGCCGTTGATGGGCGGCACCGAGTCGAAGATCCAGTGATTGCCGCGGGCCGAAATCAGCGCCCGGCCAAACTCCACCATGCGTCCACTGGCCGCCGGGCGACCCAATTGGAGTTCCACATCGTCGGCTTCGTCGTCTGCGATGATGGGATCTTCCTCAGTGGCGAACGGTTCCTGCTCCTCGCCGTCGACCACGTTGGTGATGCTGATGGGCGCAGCTTTGGCCAGTGTCGTGTAGATAGGACAGCGCACGCTGAAGGCTTCAGCCATCATGGCCGCTTCGTCGGCGCTGGGGCCGTCCACATTCATGGTGACCTCGAAACTGCGCAGCCGTGGGTTAACGTCCGCTGCGCCGGAGACGCCGCGGGTGTCCAACTCGCCGGTGGCTGTGGCCGAGAGGTGGGTGATCTCGATCTCTTGCTCGATGCCCACTGCCTCGTAGATGAACATGCCGCACGAGAGGAGCGCGCCCAGCATGGCGTCCAGCGGATTCATTGCTTCGTTGGGGCCGTTGAGCGGCGCGACCGAGTCGTAGATCCAGTGGTTGCCGCGTGCAGACATAATCAGTCGACCTGGGCGCACCAGATCGGCGTGAACGTAGGCCGTGCGCAGATCCGGCTCTATTTCCTCTGCCGCCATCTCTTCTGCCGCCATCTCCTCTTCCGCGGCGGGCGTGGGTGTGGCGTCCTGGGCGAGGACGGTGCCGCCCAATCTCTGCATGGGCACGCTCACCACCACGGCAAACAGGACCATCAACAGCATCCAAAATGGTTTTCGACGGTACATGGTGTTTCTCCTTTGGGTGGGTTGAATGGGTACGATGAAGAGAGTCTAGGCCAAAAGGACTATCCCTGGTCTCTACTTTTTCTCATCTTTTTCTATTTGTGTTACCCACAGCCGAGGATTTACATCAAACAACAGAGGTAGTAAAGGAAGATTGGGGGTGGCGATGTTGCGGGTTAGGCGCGTTGTGAATTGCTCTATCTGCTGACAAAAGAGGATGTAACAAAAGAGGATGTAACAAAAGAGGATGGCGATCTCGACAGATCGCCATCCCGTTCTTGCCTCAGTCGCTGGTATCGACGGATTCACCGGGGGCACACTCCCCGTGGAAGAACATCCAACTATTGCAGGTACGGCCGTCGGGGAAGACGCAGGTGCCGCACTGGTTGCCGTCTTCGCCGCTGCGGATTTCGTAGACGTAGCCTTGCGCTTCGCAGTAGATGGCGGCGGCGTTGCCGATGCCCGGTTCTGTCTCTGCGGCTTTGCCGGTGCGGACGATGCGTCCACGGTCGTCGACGACGGCCTGCCAGCAGATGCCGCTGGTCTCATCGTGCAGGGCGACGTGGTAGCCGTTCTGTTCGGCGTTCACGGCATAGGTGACGGTGATCTCACAGGCTTCGGCGTCAAAGCGAATGATACTGAACCCCGCCGGCGCCGTCATGGGACTGGGTCGCCACTTCACACCGACCGGCGGCACACATTCGTTGGCGCCGTCGCGCAGGAAGTCGAGTACCGCCTGCCGCGCCGCCGTCACCTCGGCGGGGACCTCAATACTGGGGACTTCGGCGACAGCCGTCATCGCTGGGGCAGTCTCTTCTGCAATGGGCGCACAGCCCCCCATCACGATCCCCAACATCAACAGGACAACCAATATCCATCCATGATTTCTACGTCGATTTCTACGGCCAGGCACGGTGGCGCCTCCATATCTTTGTGCCGGATTGATATGAGATGATGATTTATCGTAGCAGCGCGGACGGAGGTCATCAACCGTCATAGCGCAGATTTATGATGAGCGATCAAAAACCCGCCGGGTTGCAGAAAACCCGGCGGGTTGGGTGTTGCGCCAATCTCTCTTTTTGGGGGCCAATCGAAAACCTACCGAGTTACAGAAAACCCGGCAGGTTGCGTCGGATAGCTGACCGGATCGAGCATCACTTCGATCAAGGCGGGGCGTCCACTGCCAAGCGCACGTTGAAGGACGACAGCACACGTTGCTTCATCCGCCACCCGTTCGGCGTGGATGCCGTAGGCGGCGGCGATGGTGCAGAAGTTGGGCGGCGGGAACTCGGTGCCGTGGATGGGGCGTCCACTGCGCACCTGGGCGCTGCGGATCAGATCGATGGCCCCGTCTACGAAGACAATGACTGTCACCGGCAGATCGAGCCGCGCCAGCACGCCCAGTTCACCCAGACACATGGCCAATCCGCCATCGCCGATAAGACACAACGTGGGCGCGCCGTCCAATGCCAGTGAGGCGGCGACGGCGCTGGGTAGGGCAAAGCCCATACACGAAAGACCGTTGGAGACCAGAAAACGGTTGGGGGCAAGGGTGGGCCATTCCAGGGAACTGAGGATCTTGTGTGAACCCACATCCACCGCCAACAGCGTATCTGGCGCTGCCGCGCTGCGCATAGCCGAAAGAACCTGTTGCGGCAACATGCGTCCCGGTGCAGGGATGGGCAACGTGCGCGCCGCCAGCTTGCGGCGGAAGGCGTCGACGCGCGCCGCTCCCCAATCGGCGTCGGTGTTGAACTCGGCGTCTGTCAGTTGACGCAGCACCGGTGTCATCGGCCCCACCCATTCCGCCACCGCCGGGATCACCGGATCCACATTCTCCCACGGCGCGATCCAGAGCAGGGGGGCGGGGTGATGCCATTCCTTCACCAACTCCACCACATCGAAACCCACCGCCACCACACAGTCGGCTTCTTCGAGGATCTCATACGCCGGATCGGTGCGGGTCAGGCCGATGGTCCCCGCGGCCAGGGGGTGGTCATCGGGCAGCGCGCCCTTGGCTTTGGGCAACACAATCACCGGCGCATTGGCCGCTTCAGCCAATTCGCGTAGCGATTCGTAGGGCGCTTCCGGCTCCAACCCTACCCCGGCCACAATGACGGGACGGCGGGCAGAAAAAAGGGGATTGGTGATTGGTGATTGGTGATTGGGGGACTCGTCGGCGTCTCTCACCTGCCCACCTGACACCTGCACACTTCCAAACTTGCTCCTTGACTCTTCCCGCGCTTCTTCGTTGCTGATCTGCAAGTGCACCGGACCCGGGCGTCCCTGTGTCGCCAACGCGAGGACGTGTGGGATCTCGTCTTCTACATTGGCGGCGGTGACTTTCACCGTGCGCTTGGTGACGGGCGCGAAGATGGCGTGCAGGTCGAGCACCTGATGGGTGTAGTCGGGCAGGAGGGCGTCGGGTTTCTGCGCCGTGATGAAGATGACCGGCGAACGGTCAAGCCAGGCATGGGCGACGCCGGGCATGGCATTGGTTGCGCCCGGCCCCAACGTCGTCAACGCCACGGCGGGCCGTCCTGTCACCCGGGCCACGGCATCAGCCATGAAGACGGCGGACGCTTCGTCGTGCACTAATTCAAAGCGTACACCGCGCCGTCGCAGCGCCTCCAACACTTCCACAGTTTCGCCGCCAGGCATACCAAACGCAAAGCGCACCCCAGCGGCGAAGAGGTGGTCAACGAGTGTCTCGGCTACGGTGGGCATGAGGTCTCCTTGGGGATTTACGATTTGCGATTGACCATTTACGATTGTCTTGTTAAGCCAATGATTTCTTCTCTGGAATGTTTCAGCGTTAACGAAAAAACAATCAAGCGGACTGTTCACATACTTGACGAGACAATCGTAAATCGTCAATCGCAAATCGTGAATTGTTACTCTTCAAACACCAACACACCTCGCGCTACGCGACCCGCTTCCATGTCCTCAAATGCCTGGGGCAACTCGGCCAGGGGGTAGCGTTTGCTGATCAGTTCGTCGAGTTTGAGTTTGCCGCCCAGGTAGAGCTGTTGTAGCTTGGGCAGGTCGATGTATGGGCGCACCGAACCGGCGAAGGAGCCGAGCAGCCGCTTGTTCTGTGACACAATCCAGCCGGGCAGGATGGGCACCTCTTGTTTGACGTCGAACATGCCCACGAGGACGGCGGCGCCGCCGGGGCGGGCGGCTTGCAATGCCTGCCGGATCGTCGCCGATGCACCCACGGCGTCGAAGACATAATCTGGCCCGCGGTGGGTGAGGGAGCGCATAGCCTCAATGGCGTCTGTCTGCCGCGCGTTGACGGTGTGGGTGGCGCCCATCTGCCGCGCAAATTCGAGCTTGGCATCTACCGTGTCCACGGCAATGATGGGGTAGCAGCCGGCAAGGACGCAACCCTGGATCACATTGAGGCCGACGCCGCCACAGCCAATCACTGCCGCCGAACTGCCCGGTTTGGGCTGGGCTGTGTTCATCACCGCGCCCACGCCGGTGATGACGGCGCAACCGATGATCGCCCCCACGTCGAAGGGCACACCGTCGAGCAGGGGAATGGCGCCGTCTTCGTTGACAATGGCATACTCGGCCATGGTGGCCGAACTGAGCATGTGCTTCAATGTCACATTGTCGTGGGTGTGCAGGCGTGAGGTCCCTTCCACCGGCAGGTCGCGGAAGGTGGTGGTGGTGAGCCGTTCACACAAATTGGGCTGACCGTCCTGGCAGGTGAAGCAAGTGCCGCAGCCGGGCAGCCAGTTGATCATCACCCGGTCGCCCGGCTTGAAGCGTGTCACCTTTGCGCCGACGGCTTCGACGATCCCCGCGCCTTCGTGGCCAAGGACGAGCGGCGGCGTGGCGCGCATTTCGCCCTTCAACGAGCCGAGATCCGAATGGCAGACCCCGGCGGCCTGTATGCGCACCAACAACTCCGTCTCTTTGATGGGATCGAGGGTCACTTCTTCAATAGCGACAACGCCCACCTCACGGGCGACCGCAGCCTGAATCTTCATGGGGTGTCCTCTCTTGTGGGGATGGCGGATAGCCGATGGATGCATTATAGCACCCCCCCTACTCTTTTCCCCTTTTGCCATCTCCTCTCTCCTCCTCTATACTATATCGGCTGTCTGCGCACTAAAACGGTTTACAGAGTTGTTTAAGGTGATTTCGCCTATGCATTGGCGTTTTACGCGGTTCCTGTTTCCGCTGGTGATTACCATCATTGTCCAGGAATTCGGCGTTCAATATGTTAACGCGGGCATGGCCCGCATGCCCCAGGCCACGGAGACGTTGGCCGCCTTCGCCCTGGCATGGGGGCTGATCCTCTTCCTGGCCGGGCCGCTGGCGCAGGCCAAACAATTGAGCCTGGTACTGGTGGACAGCCAGGCCAACTACCGCAAAAGTGGATTGTTTGTGCTGGCGGTGTCGCTATTCTTTATGGCTGTGCAGATCAGTCTGGTGACAACACCGCTGGGTGATTGGGTGATCGACGATTTGCACCGCATCGACGGCACCTTGAGCGAATGGGTGCGGGTTGTCCTTGTGTGGATGGCGCCAATCCCACTGCTACGCAATGCCTCGCTCTTCTACACCGGCCTGTTGATCCGCACCCGTCGCACCGATGTAATCAGTTATGCCACCGCCGTCGGGATCGCCTGCGGCATTGCTGCCGTCTCCTTGCTGTTGACAGTCGACGCCGTTCGCGCTCGCCCCATCTGGCTGCCCATCCTCGCCACCTACGCCATGACAGTGGCAGAGTTCGTCGTCCTTTACAGCGGCTATCGGCGCTATGTACGCCTGCCGTTGGTGCGTACCGATGTGGAGACGGGCTCCCCGTTGACCTTTTCTTACACCTACATCCTGCAATTCTTCTGGCCGCTGGCGCTGATCATGTTCGTGCAGGAACTGAGCCGCCCGCTGATCAATCTCTTCATCGCGCGGGGGCCGGATGGCACGGTGGCGCTGGCTGTGCTGAGTATTTCCTATGCGCTGGGGCAGTGGCCCTACCGCTGGCTTAACGAAATCCGCAACCTGCCGCCTACCTTCCACGCCGAGGATCAGGGGCTGCGTGCCGTGCGTCGTTTTGCGCTGGCCTGTGGCGTCGTTTCGTTTGCGCTTTCGGCCACACTCTTTTGGACGCCGCTGCGCGATTTCATCCTGGGTACGTTGATGGGTGTAGAGGCCGATTTGGCCCAAGCCTCGCACTGGCCGCTGGCGCTCTACACCTTCTTTTCATTTATTGTGATGATCCGCGCCTACTTGCATGGGATCTGTCTGCTCGAACACCGTACCCGCGCCCTTGCGCCCAGTGCGCCTGTTCGGGTCAGCGCCATTTTGCTGCTGCTGGTGACACTGCCGGCTTTGGGCGTTACAGGCGCGACGCTAGGTGTGGCAGCCCTGCTTGGTGGTTTCGTCGGCGAGACGATTGCCGTATGGTGGGGTGTGCGCGGCCATGCACTTTTGGCGTCCCGTTTCAAAAGAGAGACGCTGCCTGCTGTGACCCACAGCGACTGATTGTTGTCCGGGCACGCGTGGAGCAGATGCACGGGTCGCGTGATTGTTGCACTTTG
This sequence comes from bacterium, assembly GCA_016124945.1. Taxonomy (GTDB): domain Bacteria; phylum Chloroflexota; class Anaerolineae; order Caldilineales; family Caldilineaceae; genus RI-153. The sequence continues at coordinate 77,261 of WGMT01000009.1, forward strand.
CTCGCCGCCCTACGCAGGCATAGGCGTTAAGATAAGGGTCTACGAAAGTGCCGGGGACTTCACGTTGGACGTGACCGCCAGGAGTGAACGCCCCGTCTCGCTGCGGCGAAAAGTCCCCGGCACTTGCTCTATGGTGCTTAACTTAACGCCTATGCCCACGCAGGCCCCTATGTGAGCTGTACCGTTACCTTCTTTCCCCTTCAAAAAGGACCTTGCACTCATGAAAGTACGATCTGCCCTGCCCTGGCCGCGTCTAATGCCCTGGCGGCGGACCGCGCAACAGGCGCAAGCTGCTTCGTCCACCCGTCTGCCCGAAGAACAACTGCCGGTGCCGCGGGCCGTCGCCCAACGTATCCTGTTTAGCCTGCTCTTCCCTGCGATGTTGATGCCTCTGGCGTCGTCTATGGCCAATGTGGCGTTGCCCACCATCCGTGATCAATTTGCCATCCGCGCCGACATGACGGCATGGGTTGCAACAGCTTTCACCCTGCCGTTTATGGTCTTCATGCCGGTCTATGGGCGGCTCAGTGACGGGGTGGGCAAGCGCCGTTTGATCCTGGGTGGGTTGGTCCTCTTTGCACTAGGGACGGCCATCACCCTGGCCGCGACTGATCTGGCCTGGTTGATGATTGGGCGGGCGATTCAGGGATTTGGCACCGCAGGGATGGTGCCCTTGGGGATTGCGTTCCTCTCTTCAGTCTTTCACCCAACCGAACGAGGTGAAGCACTGGGCACCTGGAGCTCCATGGGGCCGATGGTAGGATTTCTTTCGCCACTCTTTGCCGGTTTTCTGGTTGACCAGTGGGGGTGGCGCCTCTCGTTTGCGCCGCCGTTGATCCTGGGTATTTTCACAATTGTGATTGTGGCTCGTTTTGTCCCTGCCGGGCTGAGCAAAATTGATCCCCACTTCTGGCGTCGTTTTGACTGGCTCGGCGTTGCATTGTTCAGCGGTGGTGTCTCTGCTTTCCTGTTTTATCTTTCCAGCCGCCCGATTACCGGTGTGGCCCCGTTGCAGGATTGGCGCTTGGGGCTGGTCACTGTTATTCTTTTGGTGCTCTTCTTTTTCTGGGAGCGTCGCTGTGCCAATCCGTTTGTGTTGCTGGACCTTTTTGCACACCGAAACTTCACGTTGGCTTCGTTGGCGGCATCGATGCGGATGGTGCTCATGGCCGGTAGCAGCTTTATACTGCCGCTCTATTTGGCCGATGTGCGCGGGTTCGGGCCGACGCTGATAGGTGTGTTGCTTATGATCCTTCCCGGCTTCATGTTCACGGTTGTTCGCCTGGGTGGGCGGTGGGCCGATCAATGGGGCAGCCGTGCGCCCGTCTTTGCCGGTGGGATTGTGCAGGTTGTCATCATGGGCCTCTTCTATTTGTTGCCCCAAAGTGCGCCGCTGTGGACGCTCTTTGTGTTGCTCGCCGTACAAGGACTGGGTGTTGGCTTAATGTTGGCGCCACTGCACAGCGCAGCAATGATCGGTGTCCGCGAAGACGAAATGGGCGCCGCTGCAGGACAGTACAGCATGGTGCGTTTTGCCGGTTCTACCTTTGGCACTGCGCTCATGGGTGTCCTGCTTCAGTTAAATTTAGATCGTGGTATCCCGACTGTAGACGCTTACCAAAATGTCTACCTTAGTCTGGCCGGCATTGCGATTCTCGGTCTGCTTTCTGCTGCCGGCCTGAAAGGAAGAAGTACTGCATGACCGCACAGCGGCAAACCTATGTCTACATTACACTTTCAGGTGAGGATCGGCTCTGTATTTTTGCGTTGAACCCCCTGACGGGTGCACTTGGGCAACGGCGAGTCGTCAATATTCCTGGTGGACCTGCCCCATTGGCTGTGGATCCTCAACAGCGGACGCTATTCGTGGGGCGGCGTGGTGATCGTTGTATCAACAGTTACATGATCAACCGGGCCGATGGATCTCTCACGCTGATCAACAGCATCGCGCTTGACGCCGATCCCTGTTATCTAGCGGTGGATCGGAGTGGACGTTTTCTGTTGTCGGCCTACTATCGTGCCGGCAAGGTGGCTGTGCATCAGGTGGATGAATATGGCGTCCTCGGTGGCCTTGTGTGCAGCGTCAATACAGCGCCCCATGCCCACTCCATCCTGCCCGATCCCACGAATCGTTTCGTCTTCGTACCCCATACGCTCGACGCCAATACGATTTACCAATTTTTTTTCAATGCTGAAACCGGTGTACTGACGCCCAATCAGCCGTTACGGTTGGCGGCGGCGCCTGGGCAAGGGCCCCGTCACTACGTCTATCATCCTCATCTGCCGCGGCTTTATGTCTCCAACGAGAACGGCAGCAGTGTTTCCGCCTACGATTTGCATGAGCCGTGGGGCACCTTGGCTGCGTTACAGACCCTGTCGACGCTGCCGCCGCGCTGGTCCGACGGCAATACCTGCGCGCAGATCCATATTCACCCATCTGGCGATTTTCTCTATGTCTCCAATCGCGGACATGACAGCATCGCCTGTTTCGCCGTCGATCCGCACACCGGCCTACTCTCGGAGATCGCCCTATGCCCAACTGAGCGCACGCCACGTGTCTTTGGGATCAGCCCCAATGGCGCTTATATGCTCGTCGCCGGTCAAGATTCAGGGCGTGTGGCCGTCTACAGCATTGATGCCGATACAGGTGACCTTGATCTGCTACACACCTACTTGATCGGTGAACGCCCGCTGTGGGTGTTGGCACTGACGCTGTAGCATGGCGGAAATGTAGCAAAATCGTGTGATCGATGAGGCGCACTCAGGAAAACTACTTGAATTTTGCAAAAGGGGTTGTCCTCTGCTCAGAAATAAGGCACAATAAAGAGTATTCAGATCCGAACAACTCTGTCGCACGGCCCAACCCGATGGCGTCAAGAAAGGTAATTATGGAACGAGTGCATCCCCGCTCAATATCACAACGAAATACAATTCGCTTTGCTGTATTTCTCTGCCTGAGCATGGTGCTGGCGTTGTTTTGGTCCGGTGTCAACACTGTCTCTGCTTCTCCAGTGTTGCAGGAGCCACGTACCGAAGTAGAGGCGGGCGGCATTCCCACCACCACGGCGCCCCCCTACAGTCGACGGCAAGCCTTCACCGTGCAGGATCCAAGTGCCTATGTGCATACCGTACGGCCGGGGGAATCGTGGATAGCGATTTCTCAGCAGTATGGCATCGAGTATCCTGAACTGCGCGAAGCCAATCCTGAACTTTGGACTCTGCGTTACACCGTCATTCGCCCTGGTGACCAGATGGTGATTCCTACGCTGGGTGCGGGCGAAATGCCGACGGCGTTAGACTACACCGTTCAATATCGGGATTCGTGGTACAAGATTGCTGAGTCTTTCGGCATCAACTACTGGGATCTGCGGTTGGACAACATAACACTCTGGCACAAACGGGGCATCTACATCCGCCCGGGTGACACATTGATCATCCGTGGCGCAACACAGAATTTTGAATCCGCACAGCCACGCCTTGAGGTTGTCACCGAAGAGGCGCTAGAGAGCGCCGGCGAAGAGACGAGCATCGCAGAGGCCCCTGCCACAGAGGCCCCTGCTGCTGTCGAAGCGCCGGCTGAGGACAACAGTGCTGCCCTGCCCTCGGCCGGCACCGGCGGCCCGTACCTGGCAGGTCAACTGCCGCAAGGGACTGCGCTTTACGTGATTCGCCCGGGTGACACGTGGTTTGGCATCGCAGCGGCGAATGGCATTTCGTTCACCGATCTGCGTGTGTTGAATCCGGGTCTTTGGTCTGCGCGTGGACAGTCGCTGCGTGTGGGCGATCAGATGATCGTCCCAGCCAATGCCGAGCCAATTCCACCTGATATCCGCAGCGCGCCACAAGAGACACCGGCTGCTGAAGAAGCCCCGGCTGAAGCGGAAACGCCGCCCGCCGATCCTGAACCTGTGGACGAAGCAACGCCGCCGACTGAGGAGGAAGGTGAAGAGGAAGCCGCTGCCGTTGAGATCGAAGCAGTAGAGGTCGATATCGTAGAAGTCGATCCTAGCGAAGAGCGTGGACCGATGCAGCCCACTGAGCCAGACACAACACGTCTGCGCATTGAGGTTGCCCCGCCAACGATTCTCTACATTGTGCAGGCCGGCGAAGACTGGTCCGCCATGGCTGCCAAGGCCGGTGTCAGTGTACCGGTGTTGCAGTCGGCCAATCCTTCGCTTTCCGGTCGAGAACTTCAGCCGGGAGACGCTGTCCGCTTCCCATAGACAACAGTCCAAATCAGGTCAAACATTAATCAGGTCAAACACTAAAGACGCCCGGGGGGGAGACTTTCTCCACCGGGCGTTTTTATTTTCTCCAATCCACTCGATTACCGTCCGGCATCCGTTGTTCGTCCGTCTGCTGTCCGTTGTTCTGCCCTAGCGGAACTCGTAGGTAAACAGTCCAGGTCCCGTCGCAAAACGTTCTAGTTGAATAGGAAGAATGCGCTATGCTTGACTGTATCCCTGGATAGAAACTTAGCATTCTTGTATAGCGGCAAAAAGGAGTTGGCTATGATGACAACTGAGAGAGTGCGTAGTGTGCAGTCGTATGAGTTGACTGTGAGCCTGCACGCTGCCAGACATGTCACCAGCGCAAGGACACAGGCGGCTGTGATGGATGTTCCTTCGGTAATCGACGCTGCCCGTCTTGGTGACGACCTTGCCTTCAGCCGCCTGGTAGAAGCTTACCGTGCTTCGGCTGAACGAGTGGCTTTCCACATTCTTCGCACCGAGGAGGCCGCCGCCGACGCCGTACAAGATGCGTGGATCAAGGTGCATCAGGCGATTGAACGCTTTGAAGACGGCAACTTCCGCGCCTGGTTGCTGCGCATCGTCACCAATACCTGCTATGATCACCTACGCCGGCAACGAAGGCGACCCTCTGTCAGCCTCGACGAGATGATGGAGTCTTCGAATGTAGAGTTTGCGGCGGATGAAGCATACATTGACCCCGAACGCGCTGTCATTTACCGTGAACAGCGTGATCTTCTGCTCAATGCCATCAATGAACTTTCTCCCTGGCACCGCGAAGTGGTAATGCTTGTGGACGTTCAGGGCTACGATTACGGCGAAGCTGCTGAGATGCTCGATGTGCCGCTGGGTACAGTGAAATCACGTTTGAGCCGCGCCCGGGCTGCGCTGCGCGATAAGCTCGTTGAATCCAATCTGATTTCACTGCCTGAACATAGTCTAGGTGCCAAGAGACCTCACTAAATCCAAATCTGGCCTGGTTCCAAGTTGAGCCACGATCCATTCATTATTCTACATTCGTTCTCTGCAAGCGCACCGCCCGCCATTCGCCAATCGCTCGAAACCCAAGTTTGTCATAGACTGCACCTGCAATTGGATTTGCCCAGTAGAGCACCGGTTTTCGGTGGGCGGTAAGTAGATCCGCACACAACGCACTGACCACCGCCTGGCTCAGCCCTTGTCCTCGTGCATCCGGTTTTGTAAAGACGCCGCCGATCATAGCTTGATCGGCGGTTTCTGCATTGGTCAGCGCCGCCGAAACAAGGACACGGTCTACCTCGGCGATCCAAATGCGTCCACTTTGTAGTGGACGTTTCACCCCTGTCACTGAACGGCTCATGTCACCGGCATCGGCATAGAGGGCGACAAGTGCGTCGAGATCCACGTTGGTTGCCCGGCGCACCACCACGCCTGACACTGCCGGCTGTGGCTGAAAGTCCGCTTGCGTCAGTTCCATCAGCGTTTCTACTTTCACCTCCAGCAGGCGGTAGCGGTGTAGGTAAGGCAGAAACGAAGTGACGCCGCCTGGGTTGTCTTGAAGACGGTCGGCCTGTAGGGGGTGATGGTCGAGTATATGCCCCATCCCTGCCCAGTCGGCCTCGGGCATGCCATAGACGACCCAGCCCGTCATGTAACGGTTGAGGACGGCGCGCAGGACGCCGTCCTCGGCGAAGTCTCCCCAAACCTGGCTGATCTCGCTTTCCAGGCCCAGCGTTTCCAAATTGCCCAGCGTGTAGAGGTTGAAAGCAGGTTCTCGGCGCAGCAACGTCACCGCGCCGGGCAGATCCGCGTCGGTGAGTAGGCGGATCATACGCTGCGTAGGCTTTCCAGCCCGTCACGTAGACGCAGCACGTCGGATTCGTCGTTGTAGAACGAGGTGGAGACGCGCAGCAGATCAGGCTCGTGCACCGAGCGGATGATGATCTTCTGTTCGGCCAACTTGCCCACCGCTTCGTCAGCGACGACGCCCTCCATGCTGAAACTGAGCAGACCGGCGTGTTGCTCCGGCGTTGTCAGTGTGATGCCTGGGATCTCTTCAAGCATCTCGCGGCAGGTGGCGGTGATTTCCTGAATTTGGCCGTAGAGGGCGTCGTTGCCGATTTCTTCGCGCAAGGTCATGCTTGCGTGGAGGCCGGCCAACCCGGGCCAGTAGACGGTGCCCATCTCGTAGCGCTTGGCGCCGGAGACAGGCAAGTAGTGGCCTTCGCTGTCGAGGCCCTTCTGGGTAGGGTAGCCGGCGAAAGTAGGCAGTAGATCGGCCATTGCTTCAGATCGTACATAAAGTGCGCCGGTGCCTTCCGGTCCACACAGCCACTTCTGGCCGGGGATGGCGTAGAAATCCACATCAAGCGCCTTGACGTCGATGGGGATCGACCCCCCCGACTGTGCACCGTCCAACACAATCAGCGCGCCGTGACGGTGGGCAATGGCCGCGATTTCGGCCACAGGCAAGATCGCGCCCGTCTTCCACGAGACGTGTGAGATGGAGACCAGGCGTGTCTTGTGGTTGATGGCACGGGCGAAACGTTGGATCAGCGCTTCGTCGGTGTCTTCCACGGGCATGGGCACAGAGCGCACTGTCAGCCCGAAGCGTTGGGCCACGGCGTTGATGGGCATCAAGCCGCCGGGGTGTTCGTGCGCGTTGGTAACGATCTCATCGCCGGACTGCCAGCGCAGGCCCCAGGTGGCGATGTTCATGCCGTTGGTGGTGTGCAGGGTGAGGGCGATTTCGCCGGCGTCGGCGTTGAAGAGACGGCCAAACTGCTGGCGTAGCCGATCCTGCATGGGAATGTACTCGTCCATGTAGACGGAAAAGTTGGAGCGTCCTTCGTTCAACTGGCGGCGGTTCCACAATTCGATGGCCTCAGCGGCAGGTCGGCTTAATGGGCCGGCTGTACCTGTGTTCAGGTAAGCCTGGGTGAAGACGGCGGGGAAGTTTTGGCGGATTTCGCTGCTGTTCAGGGTCATGGTGTGCTCCTGCACGAGGGTGAGTGGTGGGTTGTAGATGGTCGAACACGATCCGAGTGGGTCATGTTTTAGGGTGCGTAGTACGTGGTGGCTGTTCAGGTGCGACGCACTGGCCGGAAGATCGACCTGTATGCGTCACCTTCTTGGCCAGTGCGTCGCACCTGGACAGCCACCGTCACTCGTTAAATGACCAGCGCTGTGGTCCATGTAGATCAAGATAGCGTTGGACGGCGCTCTCCAGGTTGGCGTGGAGTGCAGGGGGTTGCGACTTTATCCAGTAGCCAAAATCGCTGATCCACGGCTCGCCGGTGAGGACGGTACGCAGCATGAGCCTTCCGATAGGGCCGCCTGCTTCGAGCATGCCCGATTGGTGAAAGGCCGATTCCATGCTGCTGAGGTTGTATGTCACCTGCCGAAAGTATGGTTGCCAGGTGGCTGCCTCTCCGTCGGTCACCAGATCGAGGATCAGATATTGTGCTCGTGGATCGCCGTTGTAGGGCATGCCTACGCTACCGCCGTTCAAGATCCGCTTGCCGTCCACTTGCCGATCCAGCGGGCGGTGGGTGTGTGCGCTGATGTAGATAGGCTGGCGCACGCTGGAGAGTGTGCGCTCGATGCGCTCGGACGGCGTGTCTGGGGTGATGCCCACAAAGCAGTTGCCGGGGATGCCGTGGGTGAGTCGTAGCGCCGGGCCGGGAAGGTTATCGAGGTAGATGTCCTGGGGCAGGCTGCACAGGACGGCGCGAGATTCGGGGTGTAGTTGGTCCCACGTCCAATGGATCACCGGGTAGCGATCTCGCACCACGAATGCAGGCGGCCCGTCTGGTGTGTTCAGTGTGCCGATGACAAGATCGTGATTTCCTTGCACCGATGGCCAGCCCAAATCAGAAACCAACGCCATGACTTCGTTGTTCCACGGGCAGCGGTTGACCAGATCGCCAAGCAAGTAGACGGCGTCGGGCGTCTGTGCCTGGATGTCGGTCACGGTGGCCTCGAAGGCAGGCAGATTGCCGTGAATGTCGGCCACAAAGGCCAGGCGCAGGATTCTGCTCATGGCCGTGTGGCCTTCGCCGTGGGATCACGGGCAATGACATATTCATCGCGGCCGGTGGCGGCTTTGTAGTGGCCGAAAGCCAGGCGCATGTTGCCGTCTGGGTCGACGCCGTTGTCGCGACACCAGTGGTAGTAATGGATGATCTCGGCTTCGGCGGTGACTAGTTCCCAGTAGAAGAGTTGCGCCACCACGCCGCCCATGTCGAGCAGGCCGCTGCTACGGAAGGCTTCGAGCGCGGGGGCGCGGTCGTATGCCACGCGGTGGTGGGTACAACGCCAGCCGCCGGGTTCCTCGTGTTCGTCCACGCTTTCGAGGACGGCGAAACAGGCGCGTGGATCACCGTTGAGCGGCAAGCCGACGCTGCCCGGGTTGATCACGTGCCAGTGGACGAGCCCGTCCTGGCGGTGGGCGGCATAGCCGTCGAAATAGCGACTGCTTTCATCATGTGGATCGGCAAAAGGATCGACGGTGTCTAGGAACGAAAGGTGGCGATCCACCTGCACGTGGGTGTGGGCCGAAATGATCGTCCGCTCACCGATCTCCTTGATCTCGGTGACGATTTTTTCGGCGGGCATCTGTTGGTAGAAGCCGACGCGGTTGCGTCCTGGCACACCATGGGCCACGCGGATTGGCTGTGTGCCGGGGAAGTAGAGTGTGCGTTCGTCGGGCAGGGCAGCCAGGTAGCGGGCCTGTGCGGCTGAAATGTTGTCGACGAGCCAGTGCAGGCAGCCCCATCGTTCGCTATCGGCAGAGCCGGGGGCGGCGCGTGTGGTGCCGAAGTCGAGCAGATAGAATTCGTGATTACCACGGACCACAGCCCAATCGGTGGCGCGCACCTGATCGAGTACTGCGCCGCTAAAGGGGATTGGGTTGATCAAATCGCCGTTCACAACGACGAAATCTGGTTGAATCCGTTCTAATTCGGCGGTCACTGCATCGAGGGCGGGCTGGTTCCCGTGAATGTCGGCCAAAACGGCAAGTTTCATGCAGGTCATCCATTTCGGTATAGAGTCAGTCTGCATATGCTACCCACCTTGTGCAGAACCGTCAAGGCAGCGCAGGGCAGAGGGTGTGCTTCAGCCTGGCGGCGCGTTTGCCACAGTGCCAGGCACGGGCCAGTACATCGCCCGTCAAAGGATGCGCGCCTGGCCCGTGCCTGGCACTGTTCGCCCCAACGTTGAAGTACACCCGGTGCAACCTGGTTTGTTGACATCTCCTGGTGTGGCAGATAAGATAAACCTTACTTTTTTGTGTAAATCGGTACTGATGAGGTGCCCTGTGCAGCAGCGCAAGCCCTCTGCGCCATGTGAGGAGTGAACCATGTGTGGACGTTTTGCCCTGCGGGCATCCCCCGAACAACTTGCCGAACTCTTCGATCTGCCTGAAGCGCCGCCGGCTGCGCCGCGGTACAACATTGCGCCCACGCAGCCTGTCTTCAGTGTGCGCACGAATCCACATACCGGCGTGCGTGAAGCAACTTTCTTCACCTGGGGATTGGTGCCTTCCTGGGCCGATGATCCGTCTATCGGCAGCCGTATGATCAACGCCCGTGCCGAGACGGTAGCTGAAAAACCTTCGTTTCGGGCCGCCTACAAATACCGACGTTGTCTAATCCCCACCGACAGTTTCTACGAGTGGCAGAAGACGAAAGAGGGCAAGCAGCCCCACCTGATCGGTATGGCAGACGGTGCGCCTTTTGCCTTTGCTGGGCTGTGGGAACACTGGGAGCGCAATGGCTCGGTGATCGAATCATGCACGATCCTCACCACCGATGCCAACGAGTTGGTATCGCCCATCCACAACCGCATGCCCGTGATCCTGGATCCTGCCGACTTCGACGAATGGCTCTCGCCAAAGATTCAGGGCGGTGACAAGTTGCGCCATCTGCTGCGCCCTTTCCCCAAAGAGAGAATGAAGGCGTATCCCGTATCCACGCTTGTGAACAATCCGCGCAACGAAGATCCGTCCTGTGTGGCGCCGTTAAATTAGCGCTCGGGTGTGCGCTATCGCACGTCAGGTGTATGTAGACCCGTACAGCGGTACTACCTTGTCTGGGATATGCTGCTTGCAGAAGAAATATTGGATGTCCATCATCTCATTACCCCATCTCATTACCCCATCATCTCATTACAGCATGAGGAATGTACGCATGGAACAGGCACTCTCCGGGCTGATCGACGCCTCACTGCTCTTCACCATCGGTCTCGTTTTTCTGGTGACCCTCGTCGGTTCGTACCTGCGTTCACGGCGCAAAGACCCCTGCCTGGCCTCGTTTGAAGACTTTCACGTCACCTTGGAGCGGACCGATGACAAGATCGTCTGGGGCAAGTTGGAGATCGAATCAACCGGGCTGGAACTTCTCTACCGCGATGACGTGCAAGACGAGGCGCACATTGAGTCGAGCTACATCCTCTACGCCAACGAATACGAAAACATGCAGGCTATCTACCGCTACGCCGATCAACTGACGCCCGAAGGCAAGCAGAAGCGACGGCGCGACATTGAGCGATCCTTTCACCCCGGTGCATGGGAACGCAGCAAGCGCGGCCTACGTGCCTTTGTGAGTACGGCGAACGATTCACTGAGCGAAGTCTTTGGGTTGCTTGTGGGGCGGGCCAAAAAGCCGGCTGGGCGTTACATCACCGATCAGGGCGAAGCTTACCTCAACAAGTTAGGGGTCAACTTGATTGGTCACGTTGGGGGTGTCTTTGATCCGCTGCTGGAGCGTTACATCGGGCAGAAAGTTGTCGTCGAAATTCAAGAAGGTGACGAAGTCCACGAACATGTGGGGATATTCAAAAACTACTCACCGGATTTTATCGAGATCCTGGATGTGCAATACCCCGAGCCCCGTCTGGTGGATCTAAACGACTGTGACGACGAGCGCGAAGAGTGTGTGCAGGTCAAGATGGAAGACACAAAAATGACTGTCCACAATCCGACACGGCAGCCGGTTCTGCTCCATTCGTTGGTATTCGGCGAGGAGACCGAGCTTTTTAACGTGGTGGTCGACAGTGGAGAGTCGGTGGAGCTGTTTCTGCAGGAAGTGACCGAAGATGCCGTGCTACATGTGCGGATGGTGCGCGAACTTGATCTAATTGTGCCGCGCACCTTGTGTGTTGTGCGTCATCGGGCGGAACGTTTCAAACCGGAACTCCTGGCAGACATTATTTTCGACGTCGGCTTTTTGCTGAATCCTGATCGGCGAGAAGACAAAATGGAAGAGCGGCTACGATGTCGCCTAAAAGATGCCCCTTGGGACGGTCTAGCAGCGGCCAACCTGGCGACGATTCTGCTCAAGAAGCAGGAGTTTGAAGAGGCGCGGCGATGGCTGCGTCAGGCGCTTCGTGTACGCTATTCGCTGCCAGACAACGGACGCCGCGCCGAGATGGAACTGCGCGAGCTGAATCGGCGCAGCTCGTCACACAAGTCGTCGCCGAAGTTGCCACCATCTGCTACCGAGAGCTTACAGACTAAAGGCGAAACGCAGGCTGTTCCCTTCTCGCTTCAAACTTCAAATGGCGCAGGCCCGCGTGTCCAGGTTACGGACGCGAAAACATAGATGTCAAAGCCATAGAACCATTGCGTTGGGGCGGGTAGGATTATTGCGGTTAGGCAACGCTGATTTCGCACCAATGCAAGCCCTTACATGATTTATCGTTTAATCGTGGGCAGGTAGTAGCGGATCGGGCCGTTGTTGGTGTTGTTTCCACCGTTAATTGGGTCCAGGAAATCAGGGATGCCGTCGCCGTCTGTGTCGCGGCAGGGCTGTGACGGGCACTCTAGGCTATCGGGGATACCGTCGCCATCGCTGTCGGTGTCGATACGGTTGGGCAGACCGTCGCCATCGACGTCGTCGTCTCCTTCGACAGTGTCAAGGATACCGTCGTTGTCGTCGTCTGGATCGATACGGTTGGGCAGGCCGTCGCCGTCAAAGTCACAGGCGCCTGCCGCCGGATTGGGTACACAGGGATCGTGGTTCTCTGGATCTGCTTCGTCAACAATGCCGTCGCCGTCCGAGTCGACGATGCTGCTTTCCAATGCATCGATAATGCCGTCGCCGTCGCTGTCGGTAGGCGCATAGATGTTGCCGCCCACCTCATAGGTGTCGGATTTGCCGTCGCCGTCGCTGTCTGCACGTAGCGGATTGGTGCCGGCAATGGCTTCGGCAACGTCGGTCAGCCCGTCGTTGTCGTCGTCTGGGTCCACGTAATCGAGGATGCCGTCGCCGTCATTGTCGCCAGGGATGCTTACCGGATCGAAGGGATCTGAGCCGGCGGCCAACTCCTGCTCATTGGAAAAGCCGTCGCCGTCGGCATCGGGATCCTGGCTATTGGGGATGCCATCGCCATCCAGGTCACAAGGATCTGCGCCGGGGTTGGGTACGCAGGTATCGTTGTCGTCGCGATCATACTGGTCTGGAACGCCGTCGCCGTCGGCGTCGGCAATGGCGCTTTCCAGATAATCGGGAATGCCGTCGCCATCGGCATCGGGCAGGGGCAACGGAGTGCCACCGCTGTCGGGATCTACAATGTCTGCGAGGCCGTCGCCGTTGCTGTCCACAATCGGCCCTGTACCGATGATGCCATCCTTGTCGGGGTCGCTGCCGCCCGCTTCAATGACATCGTCGATGCCGTCGCCGTCACTGTCCCGATCCTGGCTGTTGGGAATGCCGTCGCCGTCGGTATCCATATGGCCTTCCACTGAGTCGGGGATACCGTCGTTGTCGTCGTCAATGTCGATGCTGTCGGGCACGCCGTCGGCATCCGTGTCATTGGGGGCGGTGAGTGGGCAGGGCAGTTGTCCTAAGTCGGGGTGATTGCCGGCGTAGACATTGAGCGCCGGCGCGTCGTTGATACTCAGCGACATTTGGTTGTTGAAATTGGCACCTAAGTTGCTCAGAATTGCTTTCTGAAGCGAACTGTTGTTGTTAAGGACCTCTAACGCAAGCGAATTGCAATTCCCTGGCAAACGCAACGAAAAGAGCGGCACCGGTTGGCTGGTCTGTGTGGCTGGGCCGGCGGTGCCAGGGCTGTAGACTACCTGGTAAACATCTCGACCCTGCAATACAGCGGGATCCTTCCCCAAACTGGTGAAGAGTGCCGGCGTGATCTTTTGTGCTATCCAGACGCCGTTGCGGTTGGAAAACTGCCCTTTGCTGGGGGCAGTCGGAATAGAGGGGGTTGTCTCGACGCCGGCAGGCAAGAGGAAACTGAAAACAGCCGTTGTGATGCTGACATTCTGTGATGAAAAGTCAGGCATGAAGAGTGCAGTTATTTGGAGTGGATCACTGCTGTCTTGTACAAACCCAAAGGTTGCCGTGTAGGGCATTGGCACTGTCTGCTGCATAGGTGTTGCGCCTACACGTCCTGTCTGTTGTGTGAAAGTTGCAACCAAGGCAATGGTGAAGATGACGACAAGCCAGAGTGTTTTTTTCATGGATGTTTGATCTTGTATTTGTGAGGCACCAGGGAGAACTCTTCTCCCTGGTGCCTTTTGTGTTCGTTACGGTAACTGTTCGGGCATCACAAAGGTAGGTAACCTGAGTGGGTTAGAGGGATGGCCATCGATGTTGTTAAGAATGTGATCAACATCGTTGTTCTGTCCACTGAAAATCGTGCTGCCGCTAAAGTCAATATCCTCACTTCGGTAACCATCCATTATATAAGTTGGGAGCTTTAGCAGGTTGGTCGGCGCTTGATCAATGGCGTCGAAGATACGATCTACACTGTTGTTCTGGCCGCTAAAGATCATCTGCCCTTGACCGCCGGTGTCACCTGCCCAGAGGGCATAACGTCCCCCCACAATCACCTGTTCGCCGCCGTCATAGAGGGCGCTGCTGTGCCAAAAGTCGGCGTTAATGTCGGTGAAGTCGACGTTGACGCTAAGGCCAACGATGGTAACAGGCGTCGCTGTCATGGCGCCGAGGTGGTTTCGGTGATCGACTGCCACGTAGTAGTTGCCAGGATCAATGCCGAGGAAGCGCAATGTTGTGTTGCCATCTGCTGTCATGACGTCACCATCGCGTTGTACAAGCGCTGAGGTCTTTGTCACAATCACAGACGGATTTACAGCGTCGCGCAATTGCACCTCGATCCAATCGACGACAGCATCGTTGCCGGATGCGCTGAACCTTGTGACAACGTTGTCAACGCTCATGCCCGCCTGATAGGGCGATGTTGCCGGCAGAAAGCTGCCGATGAACCCGGCTCCCTGTGCACGGCTCCGCAGGCTGTCGCGCATCATTGAGAGGGGCGTTGTGGGATCTGATGGATCTAGCAGTGCACCCTGCAACAACACCTGCACCGACAGGAAGATGCCTGGTGCCTCCAAATTGCTCATGGGATCAGTACCTGCCGCCAGTTCTACAATGTTGCTGAAACCGTCGCCGTCGAAGTCTTCATCTCCATCTGATGTGCCGTTGGTTCCCTCGTCTAGGATCGTGTAACTGCTGCTGGAATCGGCGCTAAGGGGATCAGTGCCCAAGATGTTGGTTTCGTTGATGTTGCTGACACCGTCGCCGTCGCTGTCGTTGTGGGGATTGTTGTTTTCGGCGTCGAGCTCATCGACGACGCCGTCGTTGTCGGCATCGGTGATGCTGCTCTCTAGTGCGTCGATGATGCCGTCGCCGTCAGTGTCGATTGGTGCTGCCGGGTTCGGGCCGACTTCAAGGGCATCGTTCTTCCCGTCGCCGTCGCTGTCGGCGACAAGGGGATTGGTGCCGGCGATGACTTCGTCCACATCGCTCAGGCCGTCGTTGTCGTCATCGGGATCGAGCAAGTCGATAATGCCGTCGCCGTCGTTGTCGCCAGGGACGCTGTTGGCATCATAGGGGTTGGTGCCAGCAAGGATTTCGTCTGCATCGCTGTAACCGTCACCATCGTCGTCGGTATCGTTGCTGTTGGGAATGCCGTCACCATCGAAGTCACACGGGCCTGCGCTGTGATCGGGTACACACGCATCGGTATTGGCGGGATCCAGTTCATCGACAACGCCATCACCATCGGTGTCGGTGATGCTGCTTTCTAGGGCGTCGATAATGCCGTCTCCGTCTGTATCAATCGGTGCGCTAGGATCGGCCCCTACCTCGACAGCATCGTTTTTCCCATCACCGTCGGTATCGGCCACCAGGGGATTGGTGCCGGCTATCGCCTCATCGACATCGCTCAGTCCGTCGTTGTCGTCGTCGGGATCGACGACATCGCCTATGCCGTCGCCGTCGTTGTCTTGGAGCGGGCAGGCGAAAGAGGAAAGGCCGGCGCTGTTGCCGTTGTAGATATTGACAACGCTGCCACCATCCACACTAACAGACATGGCGTTGTTTACGTTGGCACCCGCTCTTGCCATAATCGCTGCTTGGATGCTGCTGTCGTTGGTGAGAATGGCTAACGGCTGCGTGATGCAGTCACTGGGCAAGCGTAGGCGGAAGAGTTCAACCGGCGTCGCAGCCGTAACAGAGAATCCTGAGATCACGCCGTTTAGCGTAACCTGGTAGACGTCATACCCTTGCAGGTCGGCGGGATCACCGCCGATCCCGGCATAGGCAGCCGGTGTGATGCGCTGTGCTTTCCACGCGCCGGTGACGAGTGTTGGCGTACTGCTGCCGGGTACAACATTGATGCTGGGGGTTGTGGTTGTACCGGCAGGTAAAAGCAGCGTAAAGACAGCGGTGGCAATATCCACATCAGCCGACGTGAAATTGGGCGTAAAGACAGCGCTGATCAGCAACGGATCGTTGTTGTCTTGCACCAGACCATAGGTGAGGCTGTTGAAAGCGGGCGCAAAGACAGCACTGAGTAACGGATCGTTGTTGTCTTGCACCAGGGCGTAGGTGAGACTGTTACCCGCTGCGCTGGCCGGCTGCGCCACGGCAATCACTGATGACAGTACGAGCATCAGTACCGTAATCGAGGTTATTGTGCTACATATCAGTGACTTCATGTACATACACCTGTCATTCTGCTTTTGCTTGATAGATAAATTTTAAAATATCGTTATGGTTTACGATATCTCCGTTCTAATCTGATTTCTATGGTTCCAATTGGTTGTCTTTTAAGTGTTTTGTCTAAGTTTTGACTTGCTATGTACTAGGGTGACTGCTTATGCCTGTACTTTTCCTTAGAATTAGGGCATTCTTCTGTATTGTAAGGAAAGTGTGATGTTTTGTTGTTTTTGCGGCCCAGGCTATTCCTTGTCAAACAAAACCCGCCAGGTTGTAAACCTGGCGGGTGAGGTGTGTGATAGACACTGTGCTGGGTGTGTGGCTATTCTTTCCAGGCTGGGAAAGCGGTGCCATAATACTCGGTCACCGGCTGCCCTTGGTGCACGGAATTGGCAACGCTGGCGCGTAGTCGCTGGTTGAAGATTTCGGCGTCTGCGAAAAGAGCATCCAGATCCCCGTCAATCACTTCTCCGCCGCGCACACGCGTAACGCCATCCACAATCACGCGGTCCACGTCCTTGCCACGGGCACAGTATACCAATGCCTGGATCGGATCCACGGCGGCCACCGGCGCCAGGTGATCGCGATCCACGTCCACAAGGACGATGTCGGCCTTGGCCCCGGCTTCGAGCCGTCCTAGATCCTCACGCAACAGCGCCCGCGCCCCGCCAATTGTAGCCGCATCGAAGATCTCTCGCGCTGTGCCTGCCGTGGCGTCGGCTTCGGTGAGCTTGTTGAGCAGCGCGGCGGTGCGCATCTCCATGAACATATCGTGTGGCGAGGTGTCTGTGCCTAACGACACCGGAATGCCCGCCCGCACGTAATGTGACAACGAATGCAGCACAAAGCCTGTGCGCGCGTAGACAACGGGACAGTGCGCCACCGACGCACCGCTTTCCACCAGCAGGCGGGTGTCGGTGTCGTCGTCTTTGGGGTAGGGGAGCCAGGGATGGCGTTGGGTAAAGATGGCGTGCGCCACACAGACCTCCGGCCCCAGGAAGTCGGCGTCGGCCAGGTATTGGATCGGCGTCTTCGATGTGCGCCGGATCATTTCCACAAAGTCGAGCCAGTATTGCGCCGTGTGAATCTTGAGCAGACAGCCTAATTCGCGTGCGGCGTCCTTGGTTGCGCGCAGCAACTCCACAGAGCAGTTATCGGCCTGATACGGGAAAAGGAAGGTGCGGATGCGGTCGTCTGCCGTGCCGTTGTGGGTGCGGGCGAAGTCGACGGCGTGATCCAGCCCTTCCCACCCTGCCGCGTCGAGGCGAACCCATTCCAGTGTACCGTCCTCTTTGCCGCGGGCCGTCCCCGACATGTGGGGCAAAGACAGATACGCCCGCAGCCCCGAAGCGGCCGTCACGTCGATCAGATCCTGATCTGTCCCCACGCGGCCGCGGTAAGGATGGCTGCCGTAGTTGGGCACCATGAGGAAAGTGGTGGTGCCGCTGCGCAGCGCGCTGGTCATGGCGAAGGCGGCGCTGGCACGCCAATCCTCGGGCCGAGGACCACCGCCGTGGTACGCCTTCTCAGACTGTATGCCAAAGCCCAGCCCCGAGTTGAAGAAGTTGGCCCTTGCCCGATCCAGCCGGTACATCTGCATGTGGATGCCGAAAGCCATGTGGTGGTTAATCAGCCCAGGGATCACCAGCTTGCCGTGGGCGTCCACACGCTGATCCACCGCGCCGTCGTAGCCATGCCCCACAAAGACAATTCGATCCCCGTCGTAAACCACCTGCGCATCACGCAAGACGGCATGTGCGCCGTCAACGTAGGCGATGACGTCGCCGTTTTCAATCAACGTAGTTGGCATGGGAGAAACCCTTTTCGTAGCTGCACGCTACCAGCGTGCGGTTCATTGGGGACGAAATTATGTACTGTTTGCGAACGAGTCCGCATCACACCCGCCGAATGTTGAACATTAACAAAATAATCTGGTAATTCGGCGGTTGAAACCGCCGTCTGATATGGGAAACACGATAAATCGTGTTCTCAGAACCGGCTTCAGCCGGTTTCCCGTTTCAGACGCCGAATTCATTCGGCGGGCGTGTTTACCGGAATAATTTTTTAATATTCAACATTCGCCGGGTGTGTTTCCCCTTCACCCCATCATCTTCTCCGCTTGCCACAAATGCGCGTCCACTGCCTCCTGCCGCAGTTTGTCCTCATCCACGCCGACAATCTTGCCACCGTCAACCACGATTTTGCCGTCCACGAAGACGGTTTCCACGTCGCCACCATCCGCGGCGTAGACGAGGGTGCGGATGGGATCGTCCACCGGGCCGATGTGCAGTTGACCGAAGTCGACGATGATCAGATCTGCCTTCGCACCTGGGGAGAGACGACCGAGATCGTCACGGCCCAGCGCTTTGGCGCCGTCTAACGTGGCGGCGTTGAAGACGTCGGCGGCGCTGCCGCTGTTGGCGTCGCGGTCCTGCCACTTGGCGCCGATGGCGGCCCAACGCATCTCTTCGATCATGTCTTGTGGGAAGGTGTCGGTGCCCAGGGCAACGTTGATGCCCCGCGCCCGGTAGCGCGCAAACGAATCAAGGATGCGATCCCGCCGCGCATAAACCACCGGACAGTGCACCACATGCACGCCGCGGTCCGCCACGATATGCAGGTCGCTGTCGTCGCCGTTGGCGAAGCCCGACTGCGGGTGCGCCGTGGTGTAGATCAGGTGCGTGAGGATCGTGCGCTCGTCGAGGAAGTCGATGCGATCGAGTACCTGCACTGGCGTCGCCCCGTGCCGTCTCAGCGAATCGTGAAACTCGAAGAGCGTCTGCGACGTGTGCAGGTGAATGGGGACATTCAACTCGTCGGCGGTGCGTTTGGCCGCGGCCAACAGATCCGCCGAACAGGCGTCGAACTGGTAGGGGAAGATCATCGTGCGCACGCGGTCACCGTGCGTCCCCTCGTAGCGGCGCACCATCTCTGCGCCGTATTCGAGACCGGCGCGCCCGGCATCCTCATCCCAGTGGTAGTGGCCGATGCCATTTGCATCGCGGTAGCGTTTGCCACTGCGGAATTTGTGCGACACGTAGAGCCGCGCGCCCATCTCCGCTGCCGCATCTACCAGCGCAGGGACCTCGTCGCGCGAGACTTCAAAGCGGGCCGGCGCCATCGTGGTGATCTCCACGATGGTCGTCGAGCCGTTCTTGAGCAGTTGGGCAATGGAAAATCGGGCGCTGGCGGCCAGGTGATCGCCCGCGAACATGGCCGATCCTTCACCGTGTAGCGCCAACGCGGCGGACGAAGCCAGCCCACCTTCCCCACGATCGAGGACGAGCGTCTGTACGTCCAGATTTGCCAGCGCATGGGCGTTGACGAAGCCGGGCGATACCAGCTTGCCGCGGGCGTCGATGACGCGATCCACCGCGCCCTCGAAACGAGGACCGACGTGAATCACGCGGTCCTCTTCGAGCACGACGACGCCGTCACGCAAAATGGCGTGGTGGCCGTCCTGGTAGCCGACGATCCAGCCGCCCTGAATCAGGGTACGCATGGATTAACCGTTCTCCTGCGACCAGATCACCGAATCGGTGTCGGCGATGTGGGCGATGTAGCCACCGGGATTGATGGGCATGCGCACACGGCGGCTGATCAACATGCCGTTGACGGGCGAAGTGCAGGTTTCGCGCACTTCACTGGTCAGCGGATCGACAACACGGCCGATCACCTGTCCTTTGGTCAGCGTCACGCCCAGCTCGATGCCCTCTTCCTGAATGTAGAAGCCACCGGTCAACGAGCGGTAGACGACGTAATTCTCTACCATGATCTGCTTTGCGGGTAACACCAACTCACCTTCCATCATGCCCAGGTGCTTGAGGATGTTGAGCGTGCACTCTACGCCCTGGTCGATGGTGAAGTCGATCATGCCGCCGCCGCCACATTCCACCACCAGCGGCACGATGCCGTTGATGGCGCATTGGCCGGAGAGCATTGCCGGGTTGATGGGTTTTTCGCGCCACCAAATCACCTGCGATCCCCAGGCAATGGACAGTTCGCGGATCTTGGCCTTCATGGTGTCGAGGTACTCGGTGGTGATACGATCCGCCACATCCGATACGTCTGCGCCGGTGCCGTCGGCCACGCCGCCGCCGATAGCCTTGGCCGGGTCGCTGGGGAACGCCTGCGGAAAGGCCACAGGCAGTTCGTCACAGGCGCCGGTGCCGTCGTGCATGTCGACGATGAAGTCGGCCTTGCTCACGATTTCAGTCCACAGGTGGTAGGCGATCTGCTCGGTGAGCCAGGCGTTGACCTGTTTGCCCGGCCACACGCGGTTGAGATCGAGCACATCCACCGGATTGACGCGCATGCCTGCGCTCTCAATCGTGCCGCCGAATTCGATGGTCATGGGGCTGGCCAGCGGAATACAGAGGACCGTCCCCTTCAACGTCTTCGGATCGATACGCTGCGTGGCCCGGCGGATGATTTCCGCGCCCATCGGCTCCCATCCGTGCATCGTCGATTCGAGGCAGAGCGTCGGCCCGTCCTCTGTGCCGACGATGACCTGATAGGGGATGCGTACTTCCGTCCCCCCGGCCAGTGTGCCGATGTGCAGGTAGCCGAAGCCGCGTTCGCCAGGGTTAACGGTGGTGGAAGCGATTGTTACTGGGGATGGCATGGTGGAACCTTTCTGAAAGTGATGATTGAAGATTGGGTTGAGTGTGTTGTGTGTGCTGTCGGGCGTTGGCGGGGAAAGGAGATGATGAGATGATGGGATGATGGTGTGAACGGGAACTCATCATCTCATCATCTTCATAACCACTCCGCAAACCAGCCCAGATACTGTTCGAGCCGGAAGATCCTGTGCCAGGGACGGCCACTTCTGGAAAGTTCGTGGCTTTCGTTGGGGAAGCGGACGAGTTTGGTGGGCACGCCGACGCGGTGCAGCGCCATGTAGAGCTGTTCCCCCTGATCCACAGGACAACGCAGATCTTCCGCCGAGTGGACGACGAGGGTGGGCGTCTTGACGCCGCCAATGCCCGACATGGGCGAACGGTCCAGGTAGCGCTGCGGGTTTTCCCAGGGCAGTTGCTTGTCGAATTCCACCCGGTCGAGGAGGAATCCGATGTCGGCCACGCCGTTGAACGAGTGGCGGTTGAAGAGACAGCGATCCACCACGGCGGCTTTGAATTCGGGGTAGCGGCTGATGATCCACGTGGCCATGTAGCCGCCGTAGCTGCCGCCGGCCACCGCCGTCCGCTCAGGATCGATGAAGTCGAACTGTTCGCACGCTGTGCGCAACGCCGCCATGTTGTCCAGCGTGTCCAGATCGCCCCATGCGCCCCGCGTCGGTATGGAAAAGTCTTGCCCGTAGCCGTGGTTGCCGCGTGTGTTGCAGTGGAGGACGGCGTATCCCCGCGCGGCGTAAAGGTGAAACTCATGACAAAAGACGCTGGCGCGCATGCCGCCCGGCCCACCGCCGGTGTAGAGGATCACCGGGTAGCGCTTCCCCGGCTCCGCGCCCACCGGTGGGATCAGCCACGAATCGATCTGCACATCCCCCGACTGCGCCCAGAACCGGATCGGTTCGGTCATCTCCAATTCGTCGAACAATTCAGCGTTGATGCGCGTGAGACGTTGGATAGAACGCGGATTGGGCGGATTGAGCGGATCTGGGCTGATTTTTTCTTCTGAAATCCGCTCCGATCCGCTCAATCCGCGTTCTATTCTCAGGTGGTAGAGATCACCGGGGTTCATGTCGTTGGCGATGAGTAGAACCGCGGCGGCTTCGCTCTGGTCCACCGTAAAAGCAATGACGGATTGACGACCGCTGGTGAGGGGCGTCATGGTCTGCGCCGCCGGGTCGATTTCGGCCAAAAAGACGGAGCCACCCTCATTCACGAGGACGAGCAACCGTTGCCCGCCGTCGATCCAGCGTGGACCGTCTTCACCGCCGTAGCGGCGCATGTCGGAATTGCGCGAGTAGTCGCCCAGCGCCCGATCCAGCCATGCCGTGGCGTTGACGCCTTCGCCCGTGGACACGTCCACGAGCCAGAGATATTGGTTGCCGTAGTGGCCGATTACCGGATCATTGTGACCACATACCGCCAGCGTGCGTCCGTCGGGCGACCAGGCCAGATCGGAACTGCGCATCTCTTCCAGCCCGAACAGCGGGCGCGGCGTCACCGGCGCGGGGATGGTGAGATCGACGAGATAGATCTTGCTGCTGCGCACCACTTCGCCGCCAACGTCGAGGTTGCCCGCCGTGGCCAGTGTGCGCCCGTCGGGCGACCAGGCGGGCGGGGCCAGATCGGCCTTTTCTTGAGTGCGCAGGACAGGCGCAGCGGGTGCATCCAACGCCTGCGGATCGATGGCCAGCGTCGCAATCTGCCGTCGATATTCACCCAGATGGCCGATGTTGTCGAACTTCCATCGCACGCGACTGGTGACCAGCACATCGCGGCTGAACTTCGTGTAGGCATCATCGGTTTCCGGTGGCGCGTCGGGCAGCGTCTCCAATCCCCGCGCCGGATCGACGTAGGTGAGGAAGGCGATCTGCGTGCCGTCGGGCGACCATGCCGGGGCCATCACGCCGCCGCGTAGCCGCGTCATCACGTGGACGACGCCGCTCTCCACATCCAGAATGTGCAACTGCGCGCCCCGATCCACTACCGTCACCGCGGGCGGGGGGCCGGGCGGCGCGTCTGCCGCGGGGACAGCGGCCAGGTAGGCCAACAACTTGCCGTCGGGCGACCAGCGCGGCATTGTGTCCTGATTCGTGCCGTGGGTCAGCGCCTGCGACGCACCCGAAGCCAGATCCATAAGCCAAATATTGGCGCGGTAGCGATTCTCGTCCGCGTCCAACCACGTTCGCACCCACGCCACCCGCGTCCCATCCGGCGCAATCTGCGGATCGTCCACCATCTGGAAGCGGAAGAGATCGTGGGGGGTGAGTCGGCGTTTTGATGACATTGTTGGTCCTTTACAGTGGTGATTGGTGATTAGTGATTGGTGATTGGTGATTAGGTCTTGAAGTGTGCCTACGAATGTAAGCGACGGCGTGACCGTCGAGATGTTGGCTGTCCATTCGCTACCCAATGGACAAGCCTAATCACAAATCACCAATCACTTCTTCAACCACTTTCCAAACCACTCCAAATACTTCTCCAGCCGAAACACCCGATGCCACGGCTTGCCACTTCGCGAAAGTTCGTGTCCTTCGTCGGGGAAGCGGACGAGTTCGGTGGGTACACCCAAGAATTGGAGGCTGAGGTAAAGCGCTTCGCCCTGTTCGATGGGGCAACGGTAGTCCCGCGCCGAGTGGACGACGAGGGTCGGCGTTTTGGCGCCGGCCAGGTAGCTGATGGGCGACTGTTTGAGATACCAATCGGTCGTCTCCCAGGGTGGGCCGCCGCCAAACTCAAACTCGCGGCCAGGACCAATGTCGCTGGTGCCCCAGGTGGCTGTGCGGTTAAAGACGCTGCGATCCGATACCGCCGCCCGGAATCGATCCGTATGCCCCAGCGCCCAGTTGACGTGATAACCGCCGTAGCTGCCCCCGGCAATGCCCAGCCGTTCAGGGTCCACAAAGTCGAACTGAGCGCAGGCCGCATCCACACAGGCGAGGATGTCCTCGAAGTCGGCCCCGCCCCAATCGCCCAGGATGGCTGTGCAGAAGTCCTCGCCGTAGCCCTGGCACCCATGCGCATTACACCACGCCACAGCATAACCCGCCCCGGCCAACACCTGATACTCAAACATCACATTGCCGCCGCGCATCCCCCCCGGCCCGCCGCCGTGAAAGTAGATCAGCGGTGCTTTGTCCCCTGGCTGATGTTGCGCCGGGGGCAGAATCCAGCCATCAATGGAAAGGTCGGCGTGGCCTCGAAAGGTGAATCGTTCCGCCTTGGGCATCTCGATTTCGTCACGCACCCAATCGTTGACGTCTGTGATCCGCGCCGTCGCCCCCGGTCGTGGACCTGCGAGATCAGCCACGAAAATATCGCCCGGCGTCGACCCATCGCGCACCAGGATCGCCATGCGCTGCGATGTGGCGTCGAGGGAATACGCCGCAGCAACAGAATCGCCCGCGGTGATCGGCGTCACCGTTCCGTCGGCCACGTCGATCTTGCAAGGGTGCACTGTCCCTGCGTCGCTGACCAGCGCCACAATCTGATCGCCATTTGGCAACCAGCGTAGCCCCGAATCGCCGCCATAGCGGCCCAAATCTGTGCCTGCGGCCACACCCAACGTGCGATCAAAGCCCTGCGTCACACAGCGCCCGTCGCCCGTCGTCACCTCCACGATCCAAAGTTGCTGGCTGCCATAATGCCCTAGCGTCGGATCGTTGTGACCGGCCACTGCGATCTGCGTCCCGTCGGGCGACCAGGCCAGGCCCGGATGCCTGATGTCTTCGAGACCGAAAATAGAACGCGGATTGGGCGATGGGGGCTGCGCCCCTGGCGGATCTGGGCTGATTTTTTCTTCTGAAATCCGCTTTGATCCGCCCAATCCGCGTTCTATTCCACGTTCTATCCCGATGACATATATAAATAGTCTCCGCACTGCATCGGCATCGGGATTCAGGTTGCCCACCACCGCGATCTGCGTGCCGTCGGGCGACCAAACCGGCGCGGAGAGATCGTAGTTTCCCCCTGCTACGAGGACCGGTTCCCCAGCCACACCCTTGCTCACGGACACCATTGCCACGGCGCGGCGTTCCTCGCCTAGGAAACCGGCGCCGTCGGCCTTCCATTTGCGGCGGCTGGTCACCAGCACGTCCTCGTTGAAGCGGACGTAGGGATCGGCGGATGGTTGCTTCATCTCCAAAAGTGGAAAATCTTCCCTGGGCAACATTCGTGTAGTGAAAGTGATGTAGTTACCGTCGGGTGACCAGGCGATGTCGGAAACGCCGTGGCGCAGTTGTGTGCCCACCAGGATCGCCCCTCCCCGCGCACGGATGAAACAAAGCTGCGGTGTGGGCAGTCCCTGATCCGGGGCGACCCGCAAAAACGCGATCCAGTCACTGTCAGGAGAAGGGAGCGGGTGTGTATCCAGCGCCGTACCGTCTGTCAACGTGCGTGTCGAACCGGTATCAATGTCCGTCACGCAGATCGATGAGCGGTATCCATTCAGATCCCCATCCATCCACGTGCGCACCCAGGCGATCCACGTCCCATCGGGCGAGATCTGCGGGTCATCGGCCATGTGGAAGTGGAAGAGATCGGGGGGGGAGAGAAGGCGTTTATTGGTCATTGCTTGTGTCCAAGAGGTGATTGGTGATTCGTGATTGGTGATTGGGTTTTGAAATATGCATACGACTGTACGCGTCGACGTGGCTGTTGAGATGTTGTTCGTCCATTCGCTGACCAATGGACAAGCCTAATCACCAATCACTAATCACCTTCCTCACGTCATCTGCCGCGGATCCAACACATCGCGCAGCCAATCGCCCAGCAAAATCGTGCCGAGGACGGTCAAACTGATGGCGATGCCGGGGAAGGTGGCCAGCCACCAGGAGGTGGCCAGGTGATCGCGTCCTTCTGCGAGCATGGTTCCCCAGGTGATGCTAGGCGGCTGTACGCCCAGCCCCAGGAAGCTCAATGACGATTCGGCGATGATGACGGTGGCGATCTGCAACGTTGACAGTACAATGATCGACGCCGTTACATTGGGCAGCACATGGCGCAGAACGATCCACAGATCACGTTGGCCAATGCTGCGCGCCGCTTCGACGTACTCACGCTGCTTGACGGCGAGCACTTCCCCGCGCACGACGCGGGCAAAGGTCACCCACCCCGTAATCCCCAGCACAATGATGAGTGTAAGTAGCCCGCTGCCTTCCCCGACGCCGAGGGCGCCGACCACCGCCAGCGCCAGCAAAATAAAGGGGATGGCCATGAAGGTGTCCAGCACCCGTGAGATGACGGCATCGATGAAGCCGCCCACATAGCCACTGAGAAGCCCTAGCCCTACGCCGATGATCAGAGACACAATGACACCTGCCACCCCCACCGTCACCGAGATGCGGGAACCGTGAATCAGACGGCTGAGTAGATCACGTCCTAGTTGGTCGGTGCCTAATAAATAGGTGGGATCGCCTTCGGCGTCCCATGCGGGGGGGAGCAGACGCCCGCGCACATTGATCTGCGCTGGATCGTGGGGCGCGAGTACATCCGCGCCAAAGGCACAGATCAACGCGATTAACACCAGTACCAGGCCAATCATGCCGACTGGGCTACGTGTCACACTGGCGAAGCGCCGCCACGTCGATCGATTCTTTCGCCGCGCCGGCAGCGCGGGTAATGTCGTTGCTTGAGACATGCAGGTCCTCTAGGAGGGGATTGGTGATTAGTGATTGGTGATTTGGGCTGGATCTGTGGCGGGATGAAGGGATGGGCGGATAATGAGGTGTATACTTGTTATCATCTCGTTATCCCCCGCCGCAGGTTTTCCCAATCACCAGTCACCTATCCCTAATCACCAATCATCAAGAATATCGAATGCGCGGATCCAATGCCGCGTACGACAGGTCAACAATGAGGTTTGCCGCCATCACCACCAGCGCGAAGACAAAGACACCGGCTTGTACCACGGCGAGGTCGCGCACCTGGACGGAGTTAAGCAGCAACCGTCCCAGGCCGGGCCAGGCGAAGACCTCTTCGACGATGACTGCACCGCCCAGAAGCCAGGCCATTTGCAACCCAAACACGGTGACAAACGGGATCAGCGCATTGCGCAGCCCGTGACGTGTGAGGATCAGCCAACGCGGCACGCCTTTGGCGCGGGCAGTGGTCATATATTCCATGCGCATTACTTCGAGCATACTCGAACGCAGTACACGCGCCAGTGCTGTGGCAATACCGCTGCCCAGTGTGATTGCAGGGAGCACAATGGAAGTGGCCTCCAATCGTCCTGAAACCGGCAGCCAGCGCAACTGTACTGCAAAAAAGAGGATCAGCATGATACCGATCCAAAAATTCGGCATGGCGCGGCCCAGCGTGGAAAGGATCGTCACTGTCAGATCAATGGGCGAGTTTTGATAGATCGCCGAAAGTAGCCCCGCGGGGATGGCAATCATCAACGCCACCACCATCGACCAAAAGGCAAGTTCCAGCGTGGCGGGCAACCGTTCCAGCACCAGCGGCATAGCAGCAGTGCGGAAGCGGAACGAATCACCGAAATCGCCGGTGAGGATCAACCCCAACTGGCGAAAATATTGCTCCAACAGTGGACGATCAAAGCCATACGCAGCGCGTACCGCCTCTAGCTCCGCCGCCGAGGCGTCGGGGTGCGCTAAGTGTGCCACCGGGTCACCCCCAATGCGCAACAGCACAAAGAGGATAATCGTCAGCCCAAACAGCGGCGGGACCATTTGTAGAAAGCGTGAAAGCAGGTATCGGAACATGATGGGCCTCGGAAGGGATTGGTGATTTGTGATTGGTGATTGGGAAGAAGATGATGAGATGACGGCGATTCGTACACCATCATCCCAGCACCGCACTACACAGCATCCTCCCAATCACCAATCCCTAATCACCAGTCACTATTCTAGTGTCGCATTCCCCATCCACAAGAAGCCATCCAACGGCGGGCTCCATTGCAGACGCTCGTTCAGGCCCACAGTGTCGTACATCTGGTAGAGGTAGACATTGACGGCATCTTCGTTGATCAGTTCCTGGATGCGCTTGTACTTCTCTTCGCGGCTCGCAGGATCCATGTCTACAGCGGCTTCGCGGATCAGGGTGTCGGCTTCGTCGGCCAACGGACCCGCCCAACCGCTGCGCTCACGGCGATCCGAGCGCTCGGAGAGGACGGTGATCCACGGATCGAAGAAGGAGTTCCCCAACGCGTCCATGTAGAGTTCGTCGTTCTGGTAGGGGAAGTAGATCTGCTCGCGGAAGGTGGTCACATCCATCACCTGCAAGTCAATGTTCAGGCCTACTTCTTGGAGCATGGCGGTGAGGGTTTCGGCCACTTCCTTCTGGTAGATCCACGAGGTGCTGGCGTGGAAGGTAAGCGGTGAACCATCGTAACCGGCTTCGGCCAGCAGTTCGCGGGCGCGATCCGGGTTGTACTCACCCAAGCTGTTGATGTAATCGTCGCGCCAGCCCATGGTTGGTGGGGTGATGCGTGACTGCACGGGGATGCCCATGCCACCGATGAGTTCGATCAACAGTTCGCGGTCGATGGCGTAGCTAATGGCCTGGCGGATGCGTACATCCTCGGTAATGCCCGACCACTCTGCATTGGGGGTCGACGGGCCGACGCGCATGGCGAGCAGCATGACCTGTGTGGTGAGGAACTGCTCGACGCTGGTGCCTTCGTTCTCGTTGACGCGGTCCCAATCCTGCGCGGGGACGCTCACCACGAGATCGACGTCTTCGGTGAGCAGGTTGGCCACACGAGTGCTAACCTCAGGAATCGAGCGCCAGATCAGCGTGTCGATGGCCGGCGCACCCTGCCAGTACTCTTCGTTGGCGGCCAGGGTGATGGAATCATCCTTCACCCATTCTACGAACTTGAAGGGGCCGGTGCCGACGGGCGTGTATTCCGCACCCGAAGCAGCCTGTTCTTGGCCGGCGATGGGCGCCTGAATGCCACAGCCGGTGCCCGACATCTTGCTCAAGAAAGCAGGTTCGGGTGCGGTGGTGCGAATTTCCACCTCATACGGGCCAAGCACTTCGATCGATTCGAGGAAGGTCCACTGACGATGTGTGATCATCGTCTCATCGTCAAGAATGCGTTGGAACGTCCATACCACGGCGTCGGCGTTGAATTCCTCACCGTTGTGGAAGGTGATCCCCTCACGTAGCTTCATGCGCCATGTCTGAGCGTCGATGTTCTCGTAAGACTCGGCCAACCACGGCTCAAACTCCGCCGTTTCGCGGTCGCGCCAGACGAGGCAGTCGAACATGTTCATGTGAATCCAGGTGGCGGCAATGGCCCAGTCTGTGGGCGGATCGAGCGAAGTGACCAACTCATTCATACCGATGGTGACGGTGCTGCTCGTCTCCTCGGCTGGGGCGCTGGTGGCTGCCGGGGCGGCGTCGCTGCCCGTGCCTGCGGCCGGCGGTGCAGCTACCGGCGCGCAGCCCGTCAACGCCACTGCTGCCAGCAGAACCAGCGAGAACAGTGTAAATATACGACTACGAAGTTGCTTCATGGGTACTGTTTCTCCTTTTCATGCGTGAAAACACAATATTGGAAACGATGACGCCCTGGCCACGCTGACAAGACGCTCGGGGGAAAATCTTTTAATCTCCTAATCGCCGAATCGCAACATCTCCAACCCGATACTTCGCCAACTTCTCTGGATCAAGCCCGATCCCCAGACCCGGCTTGGTCGGTGCAGGCAGATGCAGACCTTGCGGTTCGAAGGGTTCGGCCAGGAGTGTGTCCTGCAAATAGGTGTAAGGCGACGGCCAGGTGACACACGGCAGCGCTGCCGCAAGATGGGCAGCAGCCAGGGCGATGAAGTCATAGTAGATGGCAATGGACAGCCCAAGCCCCGCCGCCTCAAAGATCGCACCGATCTTGCGCACGTTAAGGATGCCGCCATGCTTGGTGATCTTCATCAGCGCCAGGGACGCGGCCTTGCTCCGCACCACCTCGATGGCATCTTCAGGTGGATAGATCGCCTCGTCGGCCATTACCGGGGTAACGAGCCGCCGCGCAATCTCGGCCAAATCGGCCCGGCTGGCCACGGGCTGCTCAATCGCACCCAGCGCACCGATCTGTTCCATTGCGCTGAGGGCGGGCAATGCCTGGTGAATGGTGTAACCCGTGTTGCCGTCCACCTGGATCACGGCACGGTCGCCCACTGCTTCAGCCACGGCTCGGTAGCGGACCACATCTTCGCGCGGATCGAGGCCGATCTTCATCTTGAGGACGGGGAAGCCGTGCTCGTCCAGTGTCTCCGCCGCTTCGGCGGCCATGCGCGCCGGCGTGTCGTGGTGGACAAATCCCATAAGGTTGAGTCCATCGCGTACCTTGCCGCCCAGCAGTTGGTAGACAGGCACACCCAACGCCTTGCCCTTGAGATCCCACAGCGCCATCTCGATCCCCGCGTGCGAAGACCAATGGTGCGGCAGCGCCAGGTGCATCTTGTGGCAGAGTCGTTCAATATTCTGCGGCGACTCGCCCAGCACCGCCGGCGCCAGATGGGTGTAGATGTTCGCCGCCATCCCCTCAGCCGTCTCGCCGTAGGATCGGGGCGCCACCGCCGTCTGCCCAATCCCGGTGATCCCCTCATCGGTGACCAATTCCACGATCAATGTGATGGCCGACCCCGTCGATCCATAGGACGTGGTCAACGTGGCGGATCTGGGAACACCGGCAACACTGATGCGGACTTCGACGATTTTCATAAGATCTCCTGAGAAGAGATTGAGAGATTTTTAGAATGAATGAAGAATGATGATTGGGTTGAGGATGATTTTTCCTCAATGGGTGGTGCAACGAACTCACTACCCAATCCCCCAAATCTCAAATCTCCAACCCATAATCGCGCCGCGCCCCCTCCGGCGTGATATAACCCAGTTCCAGATCCTGCCGGATCAACGCCGGATCGCGCTCCGCCACAGAACCAAAGCCACCGCCGCCCGGCATGCGCAGCACAATTTCATCGCCAGGCTTGAACTCAATGGGCGGGAAGCGGGTGATGATTTCCCCGTTCATGTGGACGGTGCCTACCCGCCCCGGCGCGCCACCGTGGATGCCGGGTGGTTCGCAGAACATCTTGTCGGGGCGGATACGGGCCGACATCGGCTCTTGCCCGATGTTGCGGAAGCGGATCATCTGGCTGATGCCGCCGCGTGTGCGTCCTGGGCCGGCGGAATCGGGTAGGAATTCTTTGCACTCCATCAAAATCGGCGCCTGGATTTCCATGATCTCCGTCGCCGTCACCGAACTGTTGTGTGGGAAGGCGATGGGAATTTGACCGTCCATGTTGCGCATGGCCCCGCGCCCGCCGTGGGGCAGGATGAAGACGGCGAAATTGCCGTACCCCTCAATATTGCCACTCACACTAAACGGCCAGATCGAGCCGCTGCCTGCCTGTGCATTTTCGCCGAGGATCGGCCACACCGCCCCAAAGAGGACCTGGTTGATGTTGTTCGTCACCTTGGCGCGGGCGCGCACCGGGAAAGGAAACTCACAATTGAGGATACAGCCCTTGGGCGCGGTGACATGAATCGGGCGGAAAAGACCGGCGTTGTTGGGTACCGTCGGCACCAGCGCACACTTGAACGGGTACATCGTCCCCGAATAGGTGACGTTGTAAACGCAGTTGATCGCGCCCAGCCGTGTCTGCGCTGACGTGCCGGTGTAGTCTACATAAATATCACTGCCGCGCACCTCCACCGTCGCATGTAGATGGACAGTCTCGATGTAGCCGTCGATGTCGAGGCCGAATTCGTAGACGCCGTCGGGCAGTTCTTCGATGCGGGCGCGCATGAGCGCTTCGGAGCGGTCGTGAATTTCCGCCGAAAGTTCCACCAGATCCGGCACAGTGTAGTCGCTCAGAAACTCGCGGATGCGTCGCACGCCAATCTGATGGGTGCCCACAATCGCACGCACATCGCCCAGCACCATCTCGGGCACCCGGTTGTTGGCCTCGATGATGGAGAAGGCCAGCTCGTTTTCTTTGCCGCCGATGTAAAGCTTACACGGCGGCATACGCAACCCTTCAGTAAAGGCATCGTAGGCTTCAATGTCGCCGCGGTGGCCGCCCACGTCAGAGACATGGGCAATCGTCCCCATGAAGGCCACCAGTTTATCTCCGCTGAAGACAGGCGTCACAATCACAAAATCGGGTAGGTGACCTGCACCCAGCCACGCATCATTTGTAAACAACACATCGCCCGGGCGCAGCGTCTCCGCAGGGAAGACCTTAAGCATCGACTGTGTCGTACGCGGCAGGATCACACAGAAATCAGGCGGGCTGAAGCTGGATTGGCACAACGAAGAGCCGTCCTGATCCAGCAGGACACAGGCAAAGTCTCGACTCTCGCCCACAATCGTCGAAAAAGACGTGCGCACCGTGGCGTTGTCGATCTCGTCCATGATGCTGATGAGGCGCTGCCATTGGATTTCGAGAGAAATTGCATCGATCATGAAAGATCCTCTAAAAAGTTATGAATGAAGAATAAAGATTGGGTAGCGTTGTTTTCGCCGTTATTCGATGCCAATTCGTCGGGTGTGTTTGCGACACCACTCCAATGATGGCGTGCCTAGCGCTACCCATTCTTTATTCATAATTCTTCTCAACCAAACAGTTGTGAATGAAGCAAAATGATCTTTCCCCAATCATCATTCTTCATTCATCATTTCACCGCATACTTCGCGACCTTGTCCCAATCCAACTCCACCCCCAACCCCGGCCCATCGGGGACCCGTAACAGCAGCCCTTCAGGCCCGAACGGCGTGGCGACGATGGTGTCGGTCATCTTGGTGGCGGGCGACGGCCAGGTGACGCAGGGCAGCGCCGCCGCCAAATGGGACGCGGCCACGCCAATTAGATCGTAGTAGATGGCGATGGAGAGGCTGAGCCCCGCCGCTTCGAAGATCTGTCCGATCTTCCAGACGTTGGTAAGGCCGCCATGTTTATTGATCTTCATCAGGGCGATGCTGGCCGCCTTGCGCCGCACCACCTCGATGGCGTCTTCGGGCGGGTAGATCGCCTCGTCCGCCATGACAGGGGTGACGAGCCGTTTGGCGATTTCGGCCATATCTTCCATGCTGGCCACAGGCTGCTCAATCGTGCCAAGGGCGCCGATGCGTTCCATTTCGGCCAGGGCGGGTAGCGCCTGGTGGATCGTGTACCCAATGTTGCCGTCCACCTGGATCACGGCGCGATCGCCCACTGCTTCGGCCACGGCGCGGTAGCGTTGTACGTCCTCGCGCGGATCGAGGCCGATCTTCATCTTGAGGACGGGGTACCCGTGGGCGTCGATCTCAGACTTGGCCGTCTGCGCCATTTCTGCCGGCGTGCCGTGATAGACAAAGCCCATCAGATCCACGCCGTCGCGCACCTTGCCGCCCATCAGCTCGTAGATTGGCGACTTTAGCGCCTTGCCCTTGAGATCCCAAAGCGCCATGTCGATGCCCGAGTAGGAGCACCAATGGTGGGGCAACGCCATGTGCATCAAATGGTTGCAGTGGGTGATGTTGAGCGGATCCTGGCCGATAAGCGCAGGGATGAGATGGTTGTGGATGTTGGCCAACATCCCTTCCTTACTCTCGCCGTAGAATGGCGCATCTACCGATACCTGACCGATGCCGGTAATGCCTTCATCGCTATCAACTTCAATGAGAATTGTGGGCGCAAAGTCAGTGCTGCCGTAAGATGTGGTCAAACGGGCTGAACGAGGAATGTTGATGGATGTGGTACGAATCGCTGTAATTTGCATAGGATGATCCTTGCCGGGTTGGAAGACGACGACGACAGGGCGATGAACTACGGATTATGGATGGAACAACAGCCACTGGGGGAAATAGCGGCTGATTTTGGCCCTGCAAACCTGTGGATACCTACACTATGGGCGTCGAACACTATCGGCGTCGACAATGAGGTGGTTTTGCAAGACCTTCAGTACAAATTGCAACTTTGCAAATCATACTGCATTTTCATGGAATTGAAGATTAACTGTTGACAGTTGATTGTAGAATGAGTAATATCACATTCCAGTAACGCTGTCAAACACTTTTTTGTAGACGCAGTCCGCTGCAAAGATGCAGAAATGCACCGCAAAGATGCAAAGAGCGCAAAGATTCAGAGAAGAGTTGGACACGGATTTCAGGATTATCAGGATAGGAATCTTGAAACTATATTCTCTTTTTCCACCCTTTGCTTTTCCCCTTCGCGTTCTTTGCGCCTTTGCGGTGAACACTTTACCTTTTGATTCACCTCCTGCCGTTTTTTCGACGGCAACCATTTTCCCGCAGGAGTCGATGGATGCCCAACTCCGATCAGATTCAATCTGGCAGTTCGCGCCGCTATCGTTTTGGCTTTGATATCGGCGGCACCTTTACCGATTTTGTCCTCATTGACACACAGACCGGCCAGATCGCCAGTTACAAGACGCTGACCACACCGCACCAGCCCGCCCAAGCCGTCATCGAAGGCTGGGACGCGCTGCTGGCCCAGTCCGGCGCAGACCCCGGCGATGTGGAGACGGCCATCCACGGCACAACGCTCATCACCAATGCGCTTATCGAACGCAAAGGCGCCAAGACGTCGCTGATCACCACCCGCGGCTTCCGCGACATCCTTGAGATGGCCAAAGAGATGCGCTATGACATCTACGACCTGCTCATGGTCCTCCCCGAGCCGCTGGTGGCCCGTCCTCAGCGCCTGGAGGTGACGGAACGAATGACCGGTCGCGGCGAAGTGCTGACACCGCTCAACGTCGATGATCTTGAAGCGCTTAAAGAGACCCTGGCCAAGACCGACGCCGTGGCCGTCTGCTTCTTGCATTCGTTCACCAATCCTGTCCACGAGCAGCAGGTGGCCGAATGGCTGCGCCGTGAACTGCCCAACGTCACCGTTTCGCTTTCGGCTGAAGTTGCGCCGGAGATCCGCGAGTACGAGCGTATGTCCACCACGGTGGCCAATGCCTACGTACAGCCGCTCACCGAACGCTACCTGCACAATCTGCAAAAGGATCTGACCGAACACGGCTTTCGCCACCAGATCTATTTGATGCTTTCCAGCGGCGGCATCACCACGCTGGAGACGGCGGCGCGCTTCCCTGTGCGCCTCATCGAATCGGGCCCCGCCGCGGGCGTGCTGGCCGCTATCTTCTACGGCGATCTCACCGGCAACCCCAATCTGGTCTCCTTTGACATGGGCGGCACGACGGCCAAGATGTGTGTGATCAAGAATGCACAGCCCACCATGAGCGACGATTTTGAAGTCGCCCGTGTGCATCGTTTCAAGCGGGGCAGCGGGCTGCCTGTGCGTGTGCCCACCATCGAGCTAATCGAAATCGGCGCAGGTGGCGGCTCCATCGCCCACGTAGACGAACTCGGCCTGCTCAAAGTCGGCCCCGAATCTTCCGGCGCGGATCCTGGCCCGGCCTGTTACGGCCAGGGCGGCACACGGCCCACCGTCACCGATGCCGACTTGCTGCTAGGCTACCTCAACCCCGACTACTTCCTGGGTGGGCGCATGAGTTTGGATCGCGCCGCCGCCGAGAAGGCGATGGGGACGCTGGCGCAGACACTGGGCATGGACGTCACCGCGGCGGCCCACGGCATCTACCAGGTGGTGAACGAGAACATGATTTCGGCGACACGTGTCCACGTGGCCGAGCGCGGCGCGGACCCGCGCCAGCTCAAGCTCATCGCCTTTGGCGGTGCTGGGCCTGTCCACGCCCACGAGATTGCGCGGGCGCTGAAGATGCAGGGCTACATCTGCCCGGCAGGCGCCGGTGTCACTTCGGCGCTGGGCTTCCTCACAGCGCCGGTGGCGTTTGAGTTTGCCCGCACCTACATCTCCCGCGTCACCCAGGACAATCTTGGCGATCTCGACGCCATTTACGCCGAGCTAGAGGCACAAGGACGCGCCACCCTGACCGAAGCCGGCGTCCCCGCCGAGCAGATGACCTTCGAACGCAAGGCCGACATGCGCCATGTGGGCCAGGGACACCAGATCGGCGTGGAACTGCCCTTCGCCAGCTTCGCCGAAGCCAACCTGGAAGAGCAGATCAAGCCGCTCTTCTATGCCCGCTACGATGAAATCTACGGCTACGCCCATCGTCATCTGGATCTGGAGATCACCACCTGCCGCCTTACCGCCAGTGGACCTCGTCCGCGGGTGAGTTTGAAGGAAGTGCCCAACGAAGGCGCTTCCGCAGATGTGGCGATGAAAGGACAGCGTCCCGTCTTCTACAGTGAGGTGGGCGACTTTACCGACACCCCCATCTACGACCGCAACCTCCTCGCCGCAGGCATGACTTTCCCCGGCCCCGCCATCGTCGAAGAAAAAGACAGCACCGCGGTGATCGGGCCGAATGCGACGGTGGTGGTGGATGCGAATTCGAATTTGATTGTGACGTTGCATCGAGATTAGTGATTGGTGATTAGTGATTGGTGATTGGGGCAGAGGAGAGACACATTCCGCCCCAATCACCAATCACCAATCACTAATCACCTCACTACACGGAAAGATTCTCTCGTGACCCAATCACCCTCTTCACACCATCGTTACCGCTTCGGCTTCGACATCGGTGGGACCTTTACTGACTTTGTATTGATCGATACGGCTTCCGGTGAGATTCGTAGCTACAAGACGCTGACGACGCCCCACCGTCCCGCTGCGGCGGTGATGGAAGGCTGGCAGTCGCTGTTGGCCGATGCAGGCATTTCCGGCGAGGACGTGGAAAACGCCATCCATGGCACCACGTTGATCACCAATGCGCTGATCGAACGCAAGGGCGCCAAGACGATCCTGATCACCACCAGCGGCTTCAGCGATGTCCTCGATACGCAGCGCGAGATGCGCTACGACATCTACGATCTCCACGCGCCGCCGGTGCAACACCTGGTGCCACGTCCGTTGCGCTTCGAAGTGCGCGAACGGCTGACCGGTTTCGGCGAGATCCACGAGCCGATCCAGTTGGACGATCTGGTCGCGCTTAAGTCCATGTTGGACGCAGCGGGTGTCACCGACAAGATCGAGGCGGCGGCGCTCTGTTTCCTGCACGCGTTCACCAATCCTGTCCACGAGCAGGAGGCTGTTGCATGGCTGAGCGAGCATCTGCCGCACATCAGCATCTCGTCTTCGCACGAGGTTGCGCCGCAGATTCGTGAGTACGAGCGCATGTCCACCACGGTGTGCAATGCCTACGTGCAGCCGCTCACCGAACGCTATCTTCAGCGTCTCCAATCGGAACTGCACGAAGGCGGCTTCCAGAAACAGCTTTACCTGATGCTCTCTAGCGGCGGCATCAGCACGCTGGAGACAGCGTCGAAGTTCCCGGTGCGTATGATCGAATCGGGGCCGGCGGCGGGTGTGCTGGCAGCGCTCTTCTACGGCGATATTTTGGGCGAAGAGAACCTCGTCTCCTTCGATATGGGGGGCACCACGGCCAAGATGTGTGTGATCACCCACAACGAGCCGGCCATGGCCGACACTTTCGAAGTCGCCCGCGTGCATCGCTTCAAGCGGGGCAGCGGCCTGCCGGTGCGTGTGCCCACCATCGAGTTGATCGAAATTGGTGCGGGCGGCGGCTCCATCGCCCATGTGGACGAACTGGGCCTGCTCAAAGTGGGCCCCGAATCGTCGGGCGCGGATCCTGGGCCGGCGTGCTACGGTCAAGGCGGCACGCAGCCCACTGTGACGGATGCAGACGTCCTGCTTGGCTACTTGAACCCCGATTATTTCTTGGGCGGGCGGATGACACTCGACCGCTCGGCTGCTGAGTCCGCCATGCAAGGACTGGCCAATGAACTGGGCCTGAGCGTCACCCAGGCGGCGCATGGGATCTACCAGGTGGTCAACGAGAATATGATCTCGGCGACGCGGGTGCATGTGGCAGAGCGGGGCGTCGACCCGCGCACGCTCAAGCTCATCGCGTTTGGCGGCGCGGGGCCGGTCCACGCGCATGAGATTGCCCGGGCGCTGAAGATGAAGGGCTATGTCTGCCCGGCCAGTGCTGGGGTGACGTCGGCGTTGGGCTTCCTCACGGCGCCGGTGGCCTTCGAGTTTGCCCGTACCTTCATGGCCAAGGTGAAACCGTCTACGTTGGCCGAGATGGACGCTGTCTACGCTGAGTTGGCCGAAGAAGGCCGCGCCACCCTAATCGAAGCAGGCGTCCCTGCCGACCAGATCACCTTTACACGCCGCGCGGACATGCGTCACCAGGGGCAGGGGCACGAGATTGTGGTATCATTGCCCGATACCCACCTGGCGGACCTGGATCTCGATCAGGAGTTGCGTCCGCTCTTCTACAGCCGTTACGAAGAAATTTATGGCTATGCCCACCGGCATCTAGGCTTGGAAATCGCCACCTGTCGTCTGACAGCCAGTGGTCCTCGGCCGCGTATTGCGCTGGCTGAGTCTGACCAGGCGGACACCGACGCAACGGCGGCGTGCAAAGGCACTCGCCCAGCCTACTTCGCCGAATTGGGCGGTTTCGCCGACACGCCCGTCTATGATCGTTACTTGCTGCAAGGCGGTATGGTCTTCGACGGCCCGGCGATTGTAGAAGAGAAAGATTCTACGGCTGTCATCGGTCCAGGCGCGCGGGTGCGGGTGGATCGCTTTGCGAACTTGGTGGCGGAGTTGTAGCGAGTTGCGAATTGCGAGTTGCGAATTCGCAGACAACGTGGTGGGGCGCTTCTGAGCTAACCGCTAACCGCTTCTCCGCGCGCGATCCTCGTTCTCATCCGTATCACCGTGGAGGAAAATCAATGACGATTGAGAAGTTGGCGCGCGTGGAGTCGTCTACGCTCAAAGAAAACGTGTGTACCATCCTACGCCGATCGATTATCGACGGCACGTTGACCGGCGGTATGGAGATCAACCAGGCGCAGATTGCTGAACAGCTCGGCGTGAGCCGCGGTCCTTTGCGCGAGGCGCTGGGCCAGTTGGAATTTGAAGGATTGGTGGAAAGTACGCCGTACAAAGGTGTAGTGGTGACGGCATTGACCCGCGAATCAGTGGAAGATCTGTACAGCGTGCGTGCCGTGCTCGAGAATCTGGCCATCCGCCGTGCTGTGGACTACGCCACCGTCGAAGAGCTGGCAACGCTCGACAGAATCGTCGATGAAATGCGTATCGCCGCCCTGGCCGGGGACCGCGAAAAGCTCGGCCTGCTCGACATTGGCTTCCACGAGCAGATTGTGAGCATGGCGCGCAACACACTGCTCAAGAAACTGTGGAAACTCCTGGCCGTCAGCCTGCAACGCTGTCTTTATGCCCGCCACAGTCGTTACGAATCACTGGAACATGTGGTCGGTAGCCACCCTGCCATCGTCGCCGCCATCACTGTTCGCGACAAAGAAGAGTCTTCGCGCATCCTGCGCATTCACATGGCGGAATGGGCGGAGCAGATTTTGGCGGAGTATCCGGTGGTGTTGGTGGAAGAGGTGCTGTGAAAGAAGAATGATGAATGGGGCGGGCAGATCTCGCCTCAAGTGTCAACGAACTGTAGAGAAGAATAATGAATGAAGATTGGGTAGTGCGAGTCTCTCCAGCACTGGATCGCAGTCCGTAAACATCATCGACAGATTGACATCGAACAGCGATGAAAGAGACTCTACCCAATCTTCATTCTTCATTCATCACTTTTCAAAGGATCTCCCATGATCGACCCAATTTCTCTCGAAATCCAATGGCAGCGTCTCATCAGCATCATGGACGAGGTGGACAACGCCACTGTGCGCACGTCCTTTTCGACGATTGTGGGCGACAGCCGCGACTTTGCCTGTATTCTGGTAGACCAGGACGGCTCGTCGTTGTGCCAATCGAGCTTCAGCCCGCCCAACTTTTGTGTGGTGCTGCCGAGGACTGCCAAGGTGGTGCTCTCGAAGTACCCTGTGGAGACGCTGCAAGAGGGCGACGTCCTCTGCACCAACGATCCGTGGATCGGCACCGGTCACCTGCCCGATTATGTGGTGCTCACGCCGGTCTTCCACAAAGGCAAGATGGTGGCCTTCATGGGGACGGTGGCGCATCTGGCCGACGTGGGCGGTCACCGCGGGGACATCGAAGCGTATGATGTCTTCACCGAGGGGATCAACATCCCGCCGTGTAAGCTTTACGAGGCGGGCAAAGAGAACGAACTCGTCTTCCAGGTGATCGGCAGCAACTGCCGCGTCCCCGAAATGGTGCTGGGTGACCTGCGCGCCATCGTCGGCACACACCAGATCGGCGCACGCCGTCTGCGCGAATTCCTGGCAGACTACGACATGGATGACATGGTGGCGCTCTCCGACGAGATCCACGACCGCTCTGAGCGGCTCATGCGCGAACGCATCGCCGCCCTCCCCGACGGCACCTACGAATTTGGGCTGGACATCGACGGCTATATCGAGATTGTGCACCTGCACGCCAAAGTCGAGATTCGGGGATCGGACATTTACGTCGACTACAGCGGCACGTCACCGCAGACGCGGCTGGGCGCGATCAACTGTGTCTACAACACCACCTTTGCCTCCACGATTTATCCCTTCAAGTGTTCGCTGGTGCCGCAGGTGCCGAATAACGAAGGTCTGTTCCGCCCGATCCACGTCACTGCGCCCAAGGGCTGTATCCTCAACTGCGAATTTCCGTACCCGGTGCAGGCCCGCGCCAAGGTGACGAACAACATCAACCAGGTCCTCTTTGGGGCGGTGTGGCCGATTTTGGGTGAATACGCGCAGGCGGGCAGTGGCTCGATTTGGCCTTTTAGCGTCAGCGGGCAGGTGGAAGGCTACGGGCGCTTTTCCGTCCACATTTTGCCCCACGGCGGGCGCGGCTCCATGCGCGACATGGACGGGCTGATCCCCATCGCTTTCCCCCACAACAGCGCGGTGACGGCGACGGAGATTATGGAAATTCAAGCACCGCTGCTCATGATGTGCAAAGAACTCCTGCCCGACTCCGCTGGCGCAGGACGCCGACGCGGCGGCGTGAGCCAGATGATCAAATTTACCAATATCGGTAAAGAACCGATCACAGCCCGCATCCGCCCCGACAAAATGTTCTGCGAACCGCCCGGCCTCAACGGCGGCAAGCCCGGCAAAGTGGGCCGCGTGCGTATGAACGGCGAAGTCATCACCCGCTTCCCGCCCCTGGAATTCAAACCCGGCGACGTCATCGAACTCACGATGCCCGGCGGCGGCGGCTTCGGTCCTGTGGCCGAGCGGGAGACAGCGTTGATCCAGCAGGATCTGGATCTGGGGTACATCACGCTGGAGGGGGCGAAAAACGACTACGGGTTGGAGATGTGAGATTGGATTAGGGATTGGAGTGAGGCGTTGGTTGCTTGATTGGGACGCGATCTTGTTGCGTAGATCAACCCCCCTCTAACTCCCCCCGCAGAAAAGAAGCGGGGGGAGGACTGTTGACGCAAACGCAACGTTGGTCGCGTTGTGAGGATGTCCAATGCAGAACTAATACATCCACACGTCAACGGCTCCCTCCCCGCCAAAATAGACTCAACGAAACCGCATGCTCGACGATTGCGGGGAGGGTTGGGGAGGACTGTTGACGCAAACGCAA
>WGMT01000031.1 GCA_016124945.1 bacterium
GCCCACCTCTTCCGCACCGAAATGTCGGGCGAGTGGATGATGTGCCGTGGTGTGCTGGGCAACCGCTACACCCTGCTCTACCCCTGGGATCTTGCCGTCGAAGTAATAGACGGCCCGGCGGGTCAGGAATGGCGCTTTGTGGACACCAAGCCGCCGACGGCGATGACAGTCGAAGTCGTGGACGGTCAGGTATACTATACGCCCACCAACCCACCGATACCGGTGACACCCGCCGCCATCCACGTGCGCATCTTCGCCACCGATCTACCTCTCGATGCGGCGGATCAGATGGTCTACCCCGACGGCACACCCGTTGTCGATCCCAACGAAGAACGATCCAGTGGGAGCTATCTGTCGGATGAGCGAGGGGCGGCTGCCAACAAGCCTGTCTTTAAGTACCGTGCATTTATCGGCGAAACGAATATCAGCCGCGTCTTCGTGCGCTTTCCAGAGGTAGATGAACGGGAAACCGTGCTCTTTCTTCCGTCCCCTGGTTGGAATCCTGAAATAATCGGCTATGGGCTTCAGCGCATGTATAGCACCATCGAGCCTCTGCTCACTCAGCCGTAATCGTTCCCGCAATCCAGGTCGGCAATCGTCAGAAGAAGGAATGAAGAATAAAGATTGGGTAGACACGCCGGCTTCTCTAAACGGAGCCGACATGTCTACCCAATCTTTATTCTTCATTCTTTCTCTCCCAACTGTGACACCCCTCACCGCACAAGATCCGCGCGCCGTGTATTGTCATAGACAGCGAAAGCGACTACAATGACATAGGTAACAGGCCGCTTTTGACTCCGGTTTGCCCCAGCCGATCTATCCACTGAACCTGTTATGCGTTTCCTGATCAACAGCAAACCCATTGACTTTCGGCACCCGTGCGAGCATCGGCTGTGTGCGGCGCGTGATCAGGGACAACGCACATTAGCTTGACAGGTGATGCTTGCCAGGCGCCAGGTCTGACCTCCGAGACATGCGAAGCTTTGTGAACAAGCCCGGTAGCGCGATTACAGAAAGTTTGCGCGGAATGGCGCTCTGCCATCCCGAAATGCTTGAGATCCACTATGAACCCGATTTTGTGCGGCGCACGCGGCCGACGCCACGTGGCAAAGTTGCCGTGATCAGCGGCAGCGGCAGTGGACACGAACCCCTGCCCACCGGTTACGTGGGCACGGGCATGCTCGACGCCGCCTGCCCAGGCCCCATCTTCACCAGCCCCTCACCCACCCAAATGGTGGCCGCCACCCAAGCCGTCGAGGCGGGCGGTGGTGTGGTCTACATCGTCAAAAACTACACCGGCGGTGTGCTCAACTCAGAATTAACGGTGGAGATGATGGAAAGCGAAGGCATCACGGCGCGCACCGTCCTGGTGAACGACGACGTGGCCATTGCCGAAGCCGGCAACCGCCGCGGACTCGGCGCCGCGCCGCTGGTGATGAAGATCGCCGGCGCCGCCGCCGAAGCGGGCTACGGCCTCGAAGACGTGGTAAAATTGGCGCGACGCGCCGCAAGCAACGCCCGCAGCATGGGCGTGGGCACCAACACCAACACCCTGCCCCGCGCCATCCATCCCCGCGCTCTTACCGAAGACTCGGTGGAACTGGGCATCGGCATCCACGGCGAACCCGGACGCCGCTTTGTGGTGGAAGGCGGCATAGACGAAATCGCCGACGAGCTGATCGGCCCCATCCTGGCCGACCTGCCCGCAAGCAGTGGAGACGACGTCCTGCTCCTGGTCAGCGGCCTGGGCGGCACGCCGTCGCTGGAACTCTACCTCTTCTTCCAGGCGATCCACGAACGGCTCGGGCGCGTCGGCCTACACGTCAAACGCCAACTGGTGGGCAACTACCTCACCAGCCTGGGCCGTGGTGGTTACCTTGTCACAGTCTTAAAACTAGACGACGATCTTTTGCACCTGTGGGACGCGCCGGTGTGTACGCCGGCGATGAGATGGTGAGACGTAGTGCGTAGTGCGTGTACCAGTCGAGTATGTTGACGCTACATTGGTAACATTTCGGGGTATATTCCACCGCCAACACGCCAATGAAATATCTACTCACTCTACTGGTACACGCACTACGCACTACGCACCCATCCCACACTCTCTTTCACTTACGGAGCACCCCTCATGGCTCAAGAAGCAACCCTGCCGCAGTTCCAGCGTTGGATGATCCTCTACGCCCAGCGCATCATCGAACACGAGGATCAACTGACCGAACTCGATGCCGCCATTGGCGATGCCGATCATGGGGCCAATATGCGGCGGGGCATGGAAAAGGTGCGCGAACGGCTCGACAGCCCCGACAACCACTGCGAAGACATCCGCACCCTGCTGCGCGCCGTGGCCATGACGCTCATCAGCGCGGTGGGTGGCGCGGCGGGTCCACTCTACGGCACATTTTTCCTGCGCGCCGCCACGGCGCCCAACGGCGGCACCAGCGTAGACCTGGCCGGCCTTACCCGCATGTTCCGCTTCGGGTTAGACGGCCTACAACAGCGCGGCAAGGCCCACCTCCACGACAAGACCATGGTCGATGCCATCCAGCCTGCCGTGGAAGCGATGGAAGCCGCCCGCGCCACCAATCAAAGTTTGGCCGTGGCGCTGGCCTCCGCCCGTCAAGCCGCCCGCGAGGGGATGAAGTACACCATCAAGATCCCCGCCAACAAAGGACGCGCCAGCTACCTCGGTCCTCGCTCCATCGGTCACCAGGACCCCGGGGCGACCAGCGCCTATTATCTCTTCGAGACCGCGGCGGAGGTTCTCGGCGTCACCAACAGTCGAGAACCAGAGACAGCACAGTCGGTAAAGTCAAGTAGCCAGTCCTGACATGGGAGATTGGCGATTAAGCGATTGGGAGATTAGGCGATTGCACTTCTGCGTCAATCGCCTAATCTCAGTAATTCACGATTTTGGCGCGGAGAGAGCATCCTCAGATGCCGGGTAGATCTGAATAAGCCGCATCTGAGGATGCTCTCTCCGCAATTTCGCAGAGAATCGTGAAGTACTTAATCTCCCAATCTCGATAGCTCAACTTGGTGAATCATCTGAATTCTGCCTCACCCCATCATCTTGAAAGGATCGACCATGCCGGACTACGTTGGGGCCATTGATTCAGGCACCACAAGCACCAGGTTCATCCTCTTTGACCGCGCCGGCCAAATCGTGGCATCTGACCAGCGCGAACACGAACAGATCTTCCCCCGTAGCGGCTGGGTGGAACACGACCCGCTAGAAATCTGGCAGCGCACCTGCCAGGTGATCGAATCCACACTGGCCAAAGCGAACGTCACCGCCGCGGACATTGCCGCCGTAGGCATCACCAACCAGCGCGAAACAGCCATTTTGTGGGACAAGGCCAGCGGCGAACCCGTCCA
The DNA here is from genome assembly GCA_016124945.1 of bacterium. GTDB lineage: Bacteria > Chloroflexota > Anaerolineae > Caldilineales > Caldilineaceae > RI-153. Next base: position 3,376 of record WGMT01000031.1, read on the forward strand.
CAATGCCATCGTCTGGCAGGACACACGCACAGATCGCATCTGCCGCGAACTGGAAGAAAACCGCTTCGGCGACATCTTCTACCAGACCGCCGGCCTGCCCCTGGCCACCTACTTTTCCGGCCCCAAGATCCGCTGGATGTTTGACAATCTCCCCGGTTTGCGGGAGCGCGCCGAGAAGGGCGAAATCCTCTTCGGCAACGTGGACACCTGGCTGATCTGGCGCTTAACCGGCGGTAAACATGTCACCGACCCCACCAACGCCAGCCGCACCATGTTGATGAACCTGGAAACGCTGGATTGGGACCCGCAACTGCTCAAAATCCTGGGCATCCCACGCCAGATATTGCCTGAGATCCGCCCCAGCAGCGATCCCGATTTCTACGGCCTCACCAGCGTGGACGGCCCATTCGGCGCCGAAATCCCCGTCTGTGGCGATCTGGGTGATCAGCAGGCCGCCACCGTGGGGCAGACCTGTTTCAGCGTGGGCGAAGCCAAGAACACCTACGGCACCGGCTGCTTCATGCTCCTCAACACCGGCGAGCAGATTGTACACAGCCGCAACGGGCTCATCACAACCGTCTGCTACAAGATGGGCAACAGCCCCGCCGTCTACGCCCTGGAAGGTTCGATTGCCATGGCCGGGGCCACCATCCAATGGCTGCGCGACAGCCTCAAGCTGATCAACCACGCCTCGGAGACCGAAGAGATCGCCCGCAGCGTAGACGACGCCGGCGGCTGCTATCTCGTCCCCGCCTTTAGCGGACTTTTTGCACCCTACTGGCGCAGCGATGCCCGTGGCGTCCTCGTGGGGCTGACTCGCTACGTCAACCGTGCCCACATTGTGCGCGCCACACTGGAATCGATCTGCTACCAGACGCGGGAGGTCCTCGACGCCATGAACGCCGACAGCGGCGTGCCGCTCACCCGCCTCAAAGTGGACGGCGGGGCCACGGTCAACAACTTCCTCATGCAGCTCCAGGCCGACATTTTGGGCCAGGAAGTGATCCGTCCCCAGGTGGCAGAGACCACCAGCCTCGGCGCAGCCTACGCCGCCGGTCTCGCCGTCGGCTTCTGGGACAATCTAGAAAGCCTGCGCGCCAACTGGCAGATCGACGCAACCTGGCAGCCGCACAGCGACGAAACCACCCGCGCCGAAGGCTATGCGGGGTGGAAAAAGGCGGTGACGCGGACGTTTGATTGGGTGGAGGAGTAGATCGTGATCCGTGATTCGTGTTGCGTGCTCCAGATCTCGTCGACATGCTTGTCGCGTAGCTTGAACGTGCCATCGCTCAAGAGCACAACCAGCAAACTCAGCCGACGAATCACGAATCACGAATCACGCATTACGCATTACGTATCACGGGAGTCCGCCCCATGATCAGCCTCGTCATCGTCTCCCACAGCCACTGCCTGGCGCGCGGCGTCTGCGAAGTGGCCGAGCAGATGGCCGGCGGCGCGGTGACGATTGTGTCCGCCGGCGGCACGCAGGACGGTGACGGCTGGGTTCTGGGCACCGATCCTCTGCGTGTGTTGGCGGCGATTGAAGAAGCCTGGAGCGAAGATGGCGTCCTTTTGCTGTTGGACATGGGCAGCGCCGTCCTCAGCGCCGAAATGGCTGTGGAACTCCTGCCCCCCGAGCGCCAGGACCGTTGCCTGCTCAGCAGCGCCCCGCTTGTGGAAGGAGCCATCGTCGCCGCCCTACAGGCCAGTTTGGGGCAGTCGCTGGCCGAGGTGAACGCGGCGGCGGAAGATGCGTTGAATGTGAGAAAGTTGTGATTGGTGACTGGTGATTGGGGCAGAAAAACAAAGCGCCAATTCCCAATCTCGTGCTCGACAAGATCCCAATCACCAATCACCAATCACGAATCACCAATTACCAGTCACCAATCACCAATCACCTAATAGCCTATGAATAGACCACCGTCCGAAGAAAAACCCAACGCCGCCGATCCCTGCCACACCGTCACCGTGACTGTGTCGGATCCGCTTGGGCTGCACCTGCGCACCGGCAAAGACGTGGTGCGCATTGCCAGCCAGTTCGAGGCGGAGATCACCGCCGAGAATCTGAGCCGCACCTCCAATCGGGTGGATGTGAAAAGCATCTTGCAACTTATGCAACTCCAGGCCCGCAAAGGACATGTCCTCTTGATCTGTGCCCAGGGGCCGGACGCACCGGCGGCGTTGAATGCGTTGAGTCAGTTATTTTAAATGAAAAAGGATCTTCCCCTCCGTGCAACACGTTTTTTCGGGTTTACCCGCTGCGCCGGGAATCGGCGTGGGCACACTTTATATCTACAACCCACTGCCACAGCGCAGCCATCCCCACGCGCGCACGGTACAGGCGTCTACGCCGGCTGAAGAGTGGGAACGCTTCGTGGTCGCCCTCCAGCGCGTAGACGATGAACTGGCGCGCCTCAGCGCCGTGGGCAACTCGTTCCTTTCCGACATTTTTCACGTTCACCGAGAGATTTTGCACGACAAGACGCTCACCGATTCTGTGCTGGCGGGCATCGACAACGGGCTAACGGCGTCGGAGGCAACACAACAGGCCACCGCCGATCTTGTCGACATTTTTGAGAACCTGAGCGACGCCTATTTCGCCAGCCGCGCCACCGACATCCGCGACGTGTCACAACGTCTGCTTGTCCATTTGGACGGCGTTTCACTGGCCCAGCAACTCCACGATCTGCCGCCCGACACCATCCTCGTGGCCGAGGATCTCACCGCCTTTGACACAGGCCACCTTTCGTCGACAACCGTCGTAGGCATTGCCCTGGCCGGTAGCGCGCCCACAGCGCACACGTCGATCCTGGCGCGCAGCCTGGGTCTGCCCCTGATCTGTGCCCTGGGGCCGGGCATCATGCAGCTCGAGGGCAACCAACCCGCCATTGTCGACGGCATTCAGGGCCGCCTCTTTGTCATGCCCGACACAGAGACGCTGGAAAGCTACCAGGAGATGCGTGTGCGGCTGCGCTCATTTCGCATTTCGGCGGAAGCGTCGAGCCACGAACCGGCCGTCACAGTGGACGGATGCAACGTCCCCGTACGCGCCAACATCAACAGCCGCGAGGACGTCCTCCTCATCCCCTCCAGTGGGGCGGACGGCATCGGCCTGTTGCGCACCGAATATCTCTTTCAGCAGCGCACCACGCCGCCGTCCGTCAAAACGCAGGTGGAAGCCTACCGCGAAATGGCCGACCAACTGCCCGGGGAAATCTTTACCGTGCGCCTGCTTGACATCGGCGGCGACAAACCCGTTCAATACCTGCCGCAGCCCCTTGAAAGCAATCCATTCCTGGGTGTACGCGGCATTCGCCTGCTGCTGCAAGAGCCACACCTGCTCCAGGACCAATTGCAGGCGTTGGTGTTGTTGGCGCGAGAAGTGCCGCCCACCAACACAATTCGCGTCCTCGTGCCTATGGTGAGCAAGGTGGCCGAGTTGACACGCGTCCTGGAGATTTTGGATCAGGTGGATCACGTTGCCGACGTGCGTTACCCAGGCGGACCGCTCCAGATTGGCGTGATGATCGAAGTCCCCGCGGCGGCGTTGATGGCGGATCATTTCGCATCCCTGGTCGACTTTTTCAGCATCGGCACCAACGACCTGTCCCAATACACCCTGGCCGCGGACCGGGTCAACAGCGCCGTGGCGGCATTGGCCACATCGCTCGATCCCTCCGTCCTGCGTCTCATCGGCATGACATGTGACGCCGGTGCAGCCGCCGGCATCCCGGTGACTGTCTGCGGCGAAATGGCGGGCGATCCGTCCATCACCCCACTGCTGCTGGGGCTGGGCGTCAAAGAATTGAGTGTCGCCACGCCATCGGTGGCCCTCGTCAAATACGCCGTGCGCCAGACCGACATGGCGCAGGCCCGTCTCCTGGCCCGCGCCGCCCTTGAGTGTGGACGGGCGCAGGATGTGACGGCGTTGTTGAAGCAGAATATTTGACGACGGACGACGGACGACAGACGACGGGGTAGATGAACCTGCCGCATCAAATGTTACACAGCAACGGACAGACTCTGCAGGACAAGTTGCTTAATTGCACACTACAATCTCCACACGTCGTCCGTCGTCCCGCTGTCCTCAGCGGCGTCGTCCCGCTGTCCTCAGCGGCGTCGTCATCTTTTCCAAACAAAAGGATCACGCATGCCCAATCTCCAAACCGAACTTCTCGTTATCGGCGGTGGCGCGACCGGCACCGGCGTGGCCTGGGACGCGGCGTTGCGCGGTTTTGCCACGATTCTGATCGAGAAACGTGACTTGACCCACGGCACCACCGGGCGTTACCACGGTCTGCTTCACAGCGGGGGGCGCTACGTGGTGAAGGATCCCGAAAGCGCCCGCGAGTGTATCCACGAAAACCGCATTTTGCGCCGCACCCATGCCCACTGCATCGAGGACACCAGCGGCTTCTTTGTGGTGACGCCCGAAGACGAAGGCGACTACCCCGACAAATTTCGCGCGGCGTGCAACCGGTTGGGCGTCCCCTGCGCCGAGGTGACGGTGGCGGAGGCGCTGCGCCGCGAGCCGTTGCTCAACCCGCGCATCAGCCGTGTCTTCGAGGTGCCCGACGGCGCGGCGGACAGTTTCCTCTCCACCCATGCCACGGCGCAGGCGGCGCGACAGGCCGGCGCGCGCATTCTGGTCTATCACGAATGCAAACGGCTGCTCGTGACCGGCGGCGAAGGCGAGCGGCGCGTGGTGGGGGCCGAGGTGCTCAACACCGTCACCGGCGAAAGCTACGAGATCCACGCCGACCTGGTGATCAACGCCACCGGGGCGTGGGCGGGCAAGATCGCGTCCACCGCCGGGATCGAAGTCAAGGTCATCGCCGGCAAGGGGACGATGGTCGCCACCAATCACCGGCTGGTGAACACCGTGCTCAACCGCTGCAAGATGCCCAGCGACGGCGACATCCTCGTGCCGATCCACACCGTATCGGTCATCGGCACGACGGACGAAAAGGTGGCCGACCCCGAAAACCTGCGCATTGAGCCTTGGGAAGTGCAGTTTATGCTGGAAGAAGGTGACAAACTGGTGCCCGGCCTCAGCCGTGCGCGCATTGTGCGCGCCTGGGCCGGGGTGCGTCCACTCTACCAGGAAGGCTACGTCGGCGAAAGCCGCAACGCCACGCGGTCGATGACACTGCTCGATCATCAGCGCCGGGACGGCGTGGGCGGCTTCCTCACCATCACCGGCGGCAAGTGGACCACCTTCCGCATGATGGCCGAGAAGACGGTAGACGCTGCCTGCGCCCAACTGGGTGTGGCGCGTCCTTGCACCACCGCGGAGACGCCGGTGCCCGGCATTGAACAGGGACACTACTGGCTCGGTCATCGTCTACACGAAGTCGAGGACGATCACCTGCAAGGGCAGCTCGTCTGCGAGTGCGAACTGGTGACGCGGGCCATGCTCGAAAACGCCGCCCGCCTCAACCCCACCGTCACGTTGGATGATTTACGCCGCGATGTGCGTTTGGGGATGGGACCCTGCCAAGGCGGGTTCTGCACCTACCGTGCCGTAGGCATCCTGCACGAGATCAGCGAAGAGAGCCACGACGAACGCTTCACCGTGGCCGGCGAAGACGACGCCGAAGAGTGGGAAGTGGCCTACATCCAGTCGCCGAGCCACAACGTGCGCGGGGAGTCCATCACCGAGCGCGCCACCGGCGAACCGCCCATCACGCGCAACCCGCCCACCCGCTCCCCGGCGATTGACAAGCGTTCGCCCGTCTCTAACCCCAATTTGCTGTTGCGCGACTTTTTGCAAGAGCGCTGGAAAGGCGTGCTGCCCATTTTGTGGGGACGTCAGCTTAAGCAAGAACGGCTGGACGAGCTGATCTACCTGAGCATCCTCAACGTGGATCACCTGCCCGATGACGCAAAATCCAGCCCGCTCACCGACTTCTACGCCATGGACGTGACACCGGTGCCTGCGGATCAGAGATCCGCGGATCAGCGTTCCGATAACCAAAAAGGAGACGACTGATGCTCGATCTCCTCATCATCGGCGCGGGGATGGCTGGGCTGAGCGCGGCGTATCAGGCCGCCAAAGCGGGCATGTCGGTACACGTCATCGCCAAAGGACAGGGCGTCACCCACTGGCATGCCGGGACAATCGACGTGCTTGGCTACAGCCCCATTGACCGTGCGCCGGTGGATGCGCCCTTCGCCATCCTCGACGCTGTGGCCGCCGCCTGCCCCGATCACGCCTACGCGATCCTGGGCGGTGACAGGCTGAGATCGAGCCTGGACAGTTTCGTCCATCTCAGCGCCGAAATTGGTTTGCCCTACCACGGCGCACAGGACGGGGCCAACCTGCTGCTGCCCTCTCCAGCGGGTGCAGCGCGGCCGGTCTTCCTGGCGCCCGAAGCCCAATTGGCCGGGCGATTGGATTCTGAGCAGCCGATGGTCATCGTCGGTTTTGAGCGGCTGCGCGATTTCTACCCCAAGCTCATCGCCGAGAATTTGCGCAAACAGGGGTACACGGCGCGGTCGGCCTTTTTGCCCACCAGCCTGATCACCCGCCGCCAGGATTTTAACAACGTCTGGCTGGCCGAGTTCACACAGGACGACGTTGTGCTGGCGCAGTTGGGCGAGGCGCTGCGTGGGTTGGTGCAGCCGGGGGAACGCATTGGCTTGCCCGCGATTTTGGGGATGAACGAGCACAATCGCGTTTACACACAATTGCGGCAAGCGGCAGGCGCGCCGATCTTCGAGATCCCCACGCTGCCGCCGAGTGTGCCGGGGATTCGGCTCTACACGGCGCTGCGCCAAAAGCTGATCAGCCTGGGCGTGCGTGTGGACATTGGCATGGAGGTGATCAACTTTCACGCCGACGGTGAGCGCATCACCTGGGTGGAGACTGCCACCAGTGCTCGCCCACTCAAGCATCGGGCGCAACGATTTCTGCTCGCCACCGGCGGCATCCTCGGCGGCGGCATTGACAGCGACCACAACGGCCGCGTGTGGGAGACGATCTTTGGTCTGCCGATCACGTCCCCCCAGGATCGGGCCACGTGGTTCCGTCCACACTTTCTAGACAAGACAGGCCAGCCCGTCTTCCGTGGCGGCGTCCCCACCGCAGGGGATCTACGTCCTCTGCGAGGTGACGGCCGTCCATTCTTCCAAAATCTGTGGGCCGCGGGCGGCATCCTGGCCGGGGCCGATCCCATCCTGGAGCGGAGTTTGGAGGGGATTGCGATTGCGACGGGGATGGCGGCGGTTGAAGGCATGATGAATGAAGAATAAAGATTGTGCAGAGTACGCTCGCTGTGCGGCAAGAAATTTGCCGCGTTGACAACGTCCACAACCCATTCTTTAATCATCATTCATCCAAATTCAGGAGTCTCTATGCACACATCCTCTCTCCTCTCTGTCGGCAATACGCTCGACGAGTGTATCAAGTGTAATATTTGTACGAGTTACTGCCCGGTTTCGGAAGTGACGGACAGGTTCCCGGGGCCGAAGTATGTGGGGCCACAGGCGGAGCGCTTCCGTGAGTTGGGGCAGGAGAAGTCGCCGGACCATTCGGTGGATTACTGTTCGGGCTGCCGCGTCTGCAACGAGGTCTGCCCCACGGGTGTGCGCATCGCCGAAATCAATGCACGGGCGCGGGCGCAGATTGTGGCGGATCGGGGTCTCTCCTTACGCAACCGGCTGTTAGGACGCAACGAACTGCTGGGCAAGCTGGGCAGTTTTGCGCCGGATCTGGCCAACTTCGCCCTGCACAACCCGGTGAGCCGTGTGCTGGCCGAAAAGGTGGTGGGGATCGCCCAGGGCGCACCCCTGCCCCGCTGGCACAGCGAAACACTCAACGCCTGGCTGGCACGCACAGCGGCGCAACGGTTGAAGTCAGAGCGCAAGGTGGTCTACTTCCACGGCTGCGCCATTCAATATTACGAACCATACGTGGCTTTTGCCGCCATCGCTGTGTTGGAACACAACGGCTACGAGGTCATTGTGCCGCCGCAGAATTGTTGCGGGCTGCCCATGCTTTCCAACGGCGAATTTGAGGCGGGCGAGGGCTATCACCGCGGCAATGTGGCGCGGCTGGCCGGCTTTGCACGGGCGGGCTACGCCATTGTGAGCACCAGCCCCAGTTGCTCGTTGACGCTCAAAGAAGAAGCCCCCGAAATGCTCGACAAACACGACGAAGCGACGCTGATCCTCAAGAACGCCACCTGGGACATCTTCGAGTGGCTGCGCGAGGAAGCCGAAGAAGGCCGCCTGCGCACCGATTTCCACCCGCTACGCGCCGACGGTCGCCCGCTGGTGATGCCCTACCACGCGCCCTGTCAGTACCGGGCGCACCGTGTGGGCAAGCCGTCACTCGACGTGCTGCGCCTAATCCCCGATCTGGATCTGCGCGAAAGTCACACCCGTTGCTGCGGCATCGCCGGCACCTACGGCTACAAGACCGAAAAATACCAGATCGCCGCCGACGTGGGCCAGGATCTCTTCGACTTCGTCCTCGAACAGGGTGATTCTGACTTCGTCGCCTGCGACACCGAAACCTGCCGCTGGCAGATCGAAAAATTCACCAGTGTGGCCAACCGTCACCCCATCGAAGTACTGGCCGCCGCGTACGGCCTCTACGACCTAGAAGGAAGAAGGCTACTTTGAAAATCCTCATCATCGGCGCGGGCGCAATCGGTTCGCTGGTGGGTGGAAAGCTGGCGCAAAGCGGCAATCGGGTAACGCTGGTGGGCCGTCCGCGTTTTGTGGAGGCTGTACGTGCGCAGGGTTTGCGCATTCACCAGGGGGACCAGACCCACGTTGTCACCACCCTGGACGTGGTCTCGTCTTTGCACGAGGCCGCCGTCTTAGCGGTTGAGCATTTGGACCCGTATGATCTCGCCATTCTCACTGTCAAGGGTTACGACACCGGATCGGCATTGGAAGAGCTATCGCTTGCGCTAAGCGACAATGGCTTGCCGGCCCCGCGTATCCTCAGTTTGCAGAACGGCGTGGGCAACGAAGACGCCGTCGCCACCCTCTTCGGCTCGCGCCAGACGTTGGCCGGCACCATCACCGCGCCGGTGGAGACGCCTGAGCCTGGGCTGATCCACGTGACCAAGCCCACCTTTGTGATCGGGCTGGCGCGCTGGTCGGCGGAGCAGACAGAAGCGGACGTGAATGCCGTGCAGCGCGTCCTCGAAGCTGCGGGCATCCGCGTCACCGTCTACGCCGACGCCCACAGCATGAAGTGGACAAAGTTGCTCATGAACATGATCGGCAACGCCACCAGCGCCATCCTGGCCGAGCCGCCCGCGCAAACCTTCGCCGACCCCGGCATCGCCGACATTGAGATCGCGGCGTTACGCGAGGCGCTGGCGGTGATGGCTGCGGCGGAGATCGAGCCCGTGAACGTGGAAAAGTACCCGATGGGCAGCGCCGCGCCGTTGCTCCGCTACGCGCCCAAGTTCGTCCTACGTCCTGTGTTGCGGCAGATTGTGGGTGGTGCGCGTGGCGGCAAAATGCCCAGCCTCTTCCTCGACCTGGAGCGGGGCAAAACCGACAACGAAGTGGATCTGTACAACGGCGCGATTGTGCGCCAGGGCGAACGCAACGGCGTGCCCACCCCTGTCAACCGCGCCCTCACCGCCATCGTACAGGAGTTAGCGCGCACCCCTGCCGCCCGCGCCGAATGGCGTGGCAACCACCAACGATTGATCCGTCAATGCACCGCTTCTTCCTGACCGAGACCCCTATCGTCCTCGACGCTGCGATGGACCTTGCGCCCATCGCCCACCAACTGCGCAGCGTCCTTCGTTTGCAACCTGGGGAGCAGATCCACCTGCTCGACAACCAAGGGTCCAGTTTCCTCGCCGAGATCGAGGCGCTTGATCGCGGGCAGGCCGTGGGGCGCGTCCTGGCACGGGAAGCAGCGACCGGTGAGCCGCCGGTGGAAGTTGTCCTCTACCAATGTGCGCTCAAGGCAGACAAGTTCGAGTGGGTGTTGCAGAAAGCCACAGAGATCGGCGTCACCCGCTTCGTGCCGGTGATCAGTAGCCGCACCATCGTGCGCCCCGCCGAGAAGATCCGCAACAAGTACGAGCGCTGGCAGGCCATCATCCGCGAGGCCGCCGAGCAATCGCACCGAGGACGGCTACCCGAACTCGCCGATCCACTGAGTTGGGATGAAGCCGTGGCACAGGCAACCGGTGTACGTCTGCTGCCGTGGGAAGAGACATCGACGACAGAACGCCTTGATGCCGCCGTTCCTGGTGATGGACAGTCGATCAGCCTGATCATCGGCCCCGAAGGTGGCATCAGCGCAGACGAAGCCGCCTTGGCCTTCGCTGCGGGGTGGCGCGGCGTGTCGTTGGGTCCGCGTGTCCTGCGCGCCGAGACGGCCGCACTGGTGGCTGCGGCGATCGTGGTGAATGTGGTGGAGAGCATACCCCCCTCTATCTCCCCCCGCTTGCGGGGGGAGGACTGTTGACGCGTAGATGTCGTCGGTCGCGTTGTAGGTATCTCCAATGCACCGCCACTTTGTCAACGCCACAACGGCTCCCTCCCTGCCCAGCTCGCTCAACAAATCCCCAAACTCAACCATTGCGGGGAGGGCTGGGGAGGGGTTCTGCTTCCCACGCTTTCAGACAGCGCCTTATCTTAATGCCTTTGGGGGCAGGGAGGGATTCCAGAACGTAGGCTCTTCTACATAATTCTACGTTTGACGAGACTATACTGCCGACGTATAATTCGCTACAGAAAATATAGTGCCTTGCCGGAATTGACCGGACCGGGTACACTGCTCAACTCTTTGTGGATTGAATAACGCCAAGCGAAGGAGAAAAAGCATGGCAGCGCAGACAAATGGACATGTTGAAAACACGATCATCATCGGCAGCGGCCCGGCGGGGTGGACGGCAGGTTTGTATACCGCCCGTGGCAATCTGAATCCCCTGCTCATCACAGGGAACGATTACGGCGGCCAGGTGAGCGTCACCTATGAAGTGGAGAATTATCCCGGCTTCCCCGAGGGCTTGAGTGGCCCAGAATTGGTGGACAGGATGAAGATCCAGGCCGAAAAGTTCGGCCTGCGCGTGGAATACGATCACGTCAGCGAGATTGTGGTGGATCAGCATCCGTTCGAAGTACGCACGGTCAACGGCAAGTCGTACTTCGCGAAATCGCTGATCCTGTGCACAGGGGCCAGCCCGCGTTACCTGGGTGTACCCGGCGAAAAGGAATTGACGGGCAAGGGCGTCAGCTACTGCGCCACCTGCGACGGCTTCTTCTTCCGCGGCAAAGACGTGTTGGTGGTTGGCGGCGGTGACAGCGCTTTAGAAGAAGGTCTCTTCCTCACCAAATTCGCCAGCCGCGTGCGCATTGTGCACCGTCGTGATGAACTGCGCGCCAGCAAAATCTTGCAGCAACGCGCCCGCGATAACGAGAAGATCGAATTCGTGTGGAACAGCGTCATCACCGAAATCCACGGCGGCGAAGACGGCAAAGTCAACCGGGTATCGACCCAGGACACCGTCACCGAGGCTGCGGGCGAACTACAGACCGACGGTGTTTTCGTCTTCATCGGGCATGTGCCCAACAACTCGCTGTACGGCGGCAAGCTGGATCTGGACGAAGACGGTCACCTGATTGTGGACAGTCGCACGCGCACCAACATCCCCGGCATCTTCGCCGCCGGTGAGATCATGGACAAGGTCTTCAAGCAGGTGGCGACCAGCGTCGGTCAGGGTACAGCAGCCGCCATTCAGGCCGAAAAGTGGTTGGCCGATTATGAGGCCGAAGGCTACGAAGGCGCGGATCACGATCCTCGTGAGTGGCCGGCGCGCGCGTACAACCCGATGCCGGTGCGGGAGCCGGTGGCAGCGTAAAGAGCAGAGATTTGGCGATTGAGAGATTAGGGGATTTCAGATCTGGCAAAGGAGCTGAAGTCTCCTTTTCGCGTCATAGGACAATTACCAAATCTCTCAATCGCCAAATCTCTCAATCGCCAAATCTCTTAATCGCCAAATCTCTTCTTCCTTGCAATCTCTCCCTCTGTGCTACAATCTTTGCATGTCCGTTGCATCGCGCCCGCAACCTCAACTCAACGATCCTGATCCTGCCCCTTCCGACACCACAGGGACAAGTCTCTTTCGCAGCGCCACGTTGCTTTCGATTGGCAACGTAGCGAGTCGCGTCCTTGGGTTGGTTCGGGAGGTTGTGATCGCCAATATTTTCGGTCCTAGCGGTCTGGTGAGCGCTTTTACTGTCGCCAGCCTGGTGCCGACGATGCTCTACGATTTTCTGATCGGGGGCATGTTGAGCGCGGCCTTGGTACCGGTGTTGAGCGACTATGCTCGCCCCGAACGGCGCATTGAGCTGACCCGTCTGGTGGGCGCGTTGACCAGCTTGTTGGGGTTGACGCTGACCGCAGTGGTGGTGGTGCTTCAGATCACTGCGCCGCAGGTGGCGTGGTTGCTGGCAGGCGGCTTCGACGAATTCAATCCTGAATTGTTACCCCTCACCGTGCAGTTGATCCGCTGGATCAGCCCAGCGGTCTGGTTCTTCTCTATGGCCGGGCTACTGACGGCTGTCCTTTATGCTTTGCAGCGGTTTACCTTCCCTGCGCTGGCGACGGCGATCTATAACCTTGGGATCGTGATTGCGGCGCCTGCACTGGCGGCGCACTTCGGCGTGATGAGTTTGGTGATCGGCGTGCTGCTGGGCAGCGCGGCCCAGTTTGCCATCATGGCCTGGGACGTGCAACGGGCAGGGGTGCGCTTTACGCTGCAATGGAGCCACCCGGCGCTGCGCCAGATCGTGCGCCTGTACATTCCCATTGCGGCGGGGCTGGTGGTGGCACAGTTCCAGGTTGGATTGGATCGGCGGCTGGCCAGCAGCACCGGCGAAGAGAGCATCGCCTGGATGCGTAGTGCCACCACATTGCAGCAACTCCCGTTAGGGCTGATCAGCGTGGCGATTTCGTTGGCGGCGCTGCCGCGACTGAGCCGCTTCTTTGCCGCCCGCCGTGAGGACGACTACCGGCGTACACTGGCCAACGGGCTGCGCATGGTGCTGGTGTTGATTGTCCCTGCGGTGGTGGGGCTTTGGCTGTTGGCCGAGCCGGTGGTACGGCTGCTCTTTGAGCATGGTCGATTCACGCCGGTAGACACGGTGCAGGTGGTGGCGGCGTTGCGGATCTACCTGGTGGGCGCGCTGTTTGCAGCAATAGATTTCCCACTCAATTATGCTTTTTACGCACGCAACAACACACTGCTGCCTGCGTTGGTGGGTGTTTTCAGTGTAGTTGTCTACGCGGCAGTGGCCTTTGCGCTGCTTCAACCGCTGGGGTATTTGGGGTTGGTGTGGGCGGATACGGCCAAACAGGCAGGCCATGCGTTGGTGATGATTGGGTTGCTCTTACTGCTGGTGGGGCGGCTGCGCGGCGAAATGGGCCGAGCGATTGGCTCTGTGTTGGTAGCGGCTGTGGCGATGATGGTTGTGAGCGGTTGGTTAAGCCCGCTGTGGATCAACCGGCTCCCAGTACAGGGAACGCTTGCCGATCTGGTGTGGTTGGTCGGTGCAGGAGGCAGTGGCGCGCTGGTCTACGTCCTCGTGCTGGGGATGCTGGGGATGCCGGAGGTGCAACGTATCCGTGTGGGGCTGCTGCGGCGGTTGCGTCCTGTGTAGAGGAGATAAAAGTGGCGAGGCTGAACTTTTTCTCGCAGACGCAAGGAAGCGGTATAATGGCAGTGATCAGAACTTATCTAGTTGAGGGCAGAGAGGACTTATTCCAATGGCAAAGAATACGAAGAACACACGTCCCCGTCGCACGAATATTGACACAGCAAACCCGCGCAGCTACAGCGAATTGATTAAGGGTGAACGACGAGGAACGGATGTGGCGGTAAAGGTCACAACGCCGGAGGTTGCACCTGTGAGTGCAAAACCGGCAACGTCAGCCGGATCAGATGATGTCAACTGGGGCGTGGAGTATGCCCAGGTTTTTTCAGATTTGCGCCAACTGTTGGTCATCTCTACGGCGTTGATTATCTTGATGGTTGTGCTAGGCTTTGTGGTGTAGGCAACAGGTCCAGCCAGGCTTGTGCTCAAAAACGACTGACACTGGGTATCCGTTGTATTGTGCGTTGTCCTAGGAGCATTTGGGCTGAAGCATGCAAGAGCCAGGCCAGCCAAAAATTGCGGGTGTAGAGGAAGAGAATTGCCGTGGTTAGTAGCACGACGCAAGCAATGAGCCGCTGCGACGTCCGCTCATATTGGGCAAAAATTCCAGGCAAAGCCAGCAACGAGGCGATCCAAATGGACCAATACTCTGGTTGTTGATAGGCGATAGGGGCCAGTAACATCAGTTCCCATGTCCCCGCGCGTAGGAAAGTCCAATGAAATTCCTGTGCACCGGCCATGACGACTTGTTGTAACCGGTTCACCCTGGCGGCAGGCAATCGTTCTTCTGTCGTCGGATCGTCCAGATGAAGCGTTGCCCGGATCAACACCAGAAGAACGAGAACGACAAATATTAAGGCCACGCCGATACCCAAACCGGCTACCCAGTCAATATCACTAAGCCCCATCAAGCGGGGCGAAATGCCGCCGAACAGAATCCCCAAGTAAGGGATGAAAAACCAACGGCCAATACGCAACTGCGCGTGGCGTTCAGGTGAGACGAATCGGTAAGTGAACAGGAAGGCAATGCTGGTAAGAAAACTGAACAGCATCCAAAAGCCGGGGCGTTGCCAGTGAAGTTGGTCGAAAAGCCAGTCAGTAGACATGGCTACGATTCTAGCAGAGATTGCAATGATTCCAAAACAAGCGCTAAGATCCAAACAGGGACAGGTTCGAGAACCTGTCCCTGCTATTTGGGGCTTAGCGACGATAAGGAACGACGGTGAGCTTACGAACGCTGATCATTCTACTGTTGGTAATCATCCTTTTGCTAATCTGGCGTCCGCGGCAAATCTTTGCCGAGTTCAAGCGGATTCATAGCCAATGGGATGTGATTCTGCGCCTGCTGGTTGCAGTGATTTTCGGCTACATGCTCTACGGTTTTTACCAGGTATGGTCGGGCAATGTACCCTGGTGGCCGCACTAGCCCAGCATTTTCAGAGCGAGATCGTTGCTGTCTTGCGGGCTGATTTTGTATTGAGCATCTGCAATCTTCCCCTCTTCGTCGATGACAAAGTGGCTGCGAGTGACCCCCATGTACTTGCGCCCGTACATCGACTTTTCGCCCCAAACGCCGTAGGCTTCGGAAATCGCATGATCTTCGTCTACGAGTAGAGGAAACGGCAGCGAAAATTTGTTCTTGAACTTCTGGTGGCTTTCGGCATCATCGGGGCTGACGCCGAGAACGACGGCATTCTTGTCTTGGATCACAGCGTAGTTGTCGCGAAAGCCACAGGCCTGTGTAGTACAACCTGGTGTATCATCTTTAGGGTAGAAGTAGAGGATCACACGCTTTCCGTGAAAATCGGAAAGCTTCACTTTGTCCCCGCTATCGGTGATAGTTTCAAAATCCGGCGCAACGTCGCCAATTGTCAACTCGGCCATGTTGAACTCCTTCGGTTTGGGTTCGTGGAATGGATTACAGTTTTATGGAAGAGTCGGAGCAAACGCGTAAATAGAGCGCGCTCGATCTTGCAGCATTTTCCGAAGATCTGTCCGGCTCCTTAATACTATTGTAACGAAAGTAACCTGCGTTCAGTGTAAGCTGGCTCTATCATGTTGTGATTTGCTCAGTTGCAATTGGGTAACTGAGCCGCCATGGAGTAAAGATATGATGCACACTAGGTGGTCACAGGCAATTCAGAGACTCATTTTCTTCCTTATTGCAGCGAGCGTTTTTATGGCAACGAGCGTTTTTAACGCCGAGGTTCCTCCGGCAGTAGCGCAGGGTGAAGAGGGCCCAATGGCGCCTGTACACCCGTTGGTCCTCTCTGCCGTTGCGCGCAGCAGTGAACCGGTCTCTTTCCTGGTCATTTTGAACGAGCAGCCGGATCCTGACGCGTTTCTGGCGGCGCGCAACCTGAGCGCTGCGGCACGTGAGAAACGTGGCGAGGCGCTATACCGCTACCTGACAGATTTTGCAAGGGAAAGTCAGGCGCCGCTCTGGTCTTGGTTAGATGAACAGGGCGTTGCCTACCGTCCCTTCTACATTATCAACGCAGTAGAAGTCTACGGCGATGCCGCCTTGATCGGCGCGTTGCGGCAGCGCCCTGAAGTGGCCCGATTGGCAGCCAATCCGCCGGTGCATGTGCCGGAGCCAGCAGAACTGCCTGTCGACGAAAGCCCTCACCCCGACTTGCGCTTGTCCGTCAATGTTACCACCACCTATGGAGTTAACTTTACCAAAGCGCCTGAAGTCTGGGCGATGGGGTACACAGGGCTAGGCGTGGTTGTGGCAAGCCAGGACACAGGCGTGCAATGGGATCACGAAACGTTGAAGACAAAATATCGTGGCTGGCATCCTGAGTCGGCCACAGCTTTACACGAGTACAACTGGTTCGACGCCTGGGGCAGCGCAGGACGGCGCAACTGTGAAATGGATCCTCAGATCCCGTGCGACGACAACGGACACGGCACCCATACGGTGGGCACGATTCTGGGCAGTGAAGAGATCAGATCAAACCTCATTGTTGGGATGGCCCCGGACGCGCAATGGATCGGCTGCCGAAACATGCAGCGGGGAACAGGCACGCCTGCCAGCTACACTGCCTGCTTTGAATTCTTCATCGCGCCTTACCCTCAGGGCGGGGATCCCTTTGTTGACGGGCAGCCTGACGTAGCGCCGGATCTCATCAACAATTCGTGGTATTGTCCACCTTCGGAAGGTTGCGACTACGAATCGTTGCAGCAGGTTGTTTCCACAGTACATGCAGCCGGCCAATTGGTGGTTGTATCGGCAGGGAACAATGGCCCCAGTTGTGAAACGATCCGTTACCCGATTTCGGCTTATGCAGATGTCTTCAGCGTCGGCGCACATGACTCTGCAGGCACGATTGCCGGCTTCAGCAGCCGCGGCCCCGTGACAGTAGACGGAACAGGACGACTAAAGCCTGAAATCGCAGCGCCTGGTGTGGGCGTGCGGTCGGCACGTGTAGGTGGCGGGTATAGTAACCTCAGCGGCACAAGCATGGCGGCGCCGCATGTGGCAGGAGCGGTGGCCCTGTTGTGGTCCGCTGCGCCCGCGTTAAAAGGACAACTCCAGGAGACGGAACAGATTCTGATCAAGAGCGCCACACCGGTACCTGCAAGTCAGTGCATGCCAGAGGGTTCCCCTTCCGTCCCCAATCCCACGTACGGCTATGGTCACCTCAACATCAAACAGGCAGTCGACATGGCATTGAACCCGGCCAGCGTCTCCGGTGTGCTCACAGACACAACCGGTACACAGGCCCTGACAGTGCAGGTGACAATCACAGACACGCTGACTAGCGCCGTCTACAATCTAGACACCACCAGCGGCGTACCGCTACGCCTCTATCCAGGCGACTATGAACTCTCCATCTTATGGCAGGATCAGGTCAACACGCAGACGCTCACCCTTGAGGCAGGCGCGGCTGTCGGTCAAACATTTACGCTCAGCCCCGATGCCACACTTTCGATCAACGTCACCTGGGTCGACGATTCAGGGTCACTTGAACGTTCCATTTACCTGCCGTTGCTACAAGCGACACCTTAGGTTCTGTTGACGTTTACAGTGCGTTCTCCTGGTGAATTGTCATTCAAGGCCAAATCGACCAGAGGAGACCTGTGAAATGTCAACGCCAAGTACATAACGGTGTAAATCAGCCGTTGAATTTTGCAAAGAGCGGAGGATGCAAAAGAGAGGGAGCCATGGGCTCCCTCTCTTTTGCATTGTAAAGTCAGTTTTCTACAATGGAAAGTGGTTATTTCTTGAAGGGTCTCAAGAGAAAAATTGGAATATCAAGTTGGCGGACCAATTCTGCGGCGACGCTACCAAAGAGCAGGCGAGAGAGTCCACTGCGCCCGTGGGTGGTCATTGCCACCAGGTCGATCTTACGGGATGGGACAAAATTCACGATTTCTTCGACCGGTTCCCCAAAGCGAACCGCCAGATCGACTGTGTATCCCCATGCAGTTAGCTGATTGATGACGTTCTGCATGGCACTACGTATTACGGCAAACTGGCTTTCTTCTTCCTGAGTGGCATAGATGGGATGGTGGGCGCGTAAAGCGTCTTGGTGGCTGGTGTACATGGGGGTATAAGCGCCACCTGCAGCCGCAGCAGGTTGAGCGGGGCCGGCAATCATGCCAACAGGTTCTGCAATCACTTGAAGCAGGATCAACGTATATTCTTCTGGCGGCAGAAACTGCTTGACAGATTCCAAGACTTGCAGGCTAAACGGAGAGCCGTCCAGCGGGATCAAAAGGTTTTTTTTATGTGACATCATTTCTCTCCTTCGAGATTATTCGGGGGTGCGCTCTCTTCGCCGTTGAAAAGAACAGTCCCGCTTCATTGTACCGCTTTCTGATCTGCCAGACTATCCGAGAAAAGTCCAGGATTCAGCCTATCCACTCGCCCAGGTAGCGAATGTATATGCTGTATGGGTGTATTTCAGGCGCGCGGCGACAGTGCCAGGCACAGGTCGGCGAATCACCAGCTAGAGCCTCTGGGTTAGGCCTGTGCCTGGCACTGTCTGCCCGTCACCTGAAATACACCCAGCCCCTTTGTTGTCCATGTGCTCATGGGGCAGTTGTGGTACGATTAGATTGTTCTAAACAGAGTGAAGGTTGTGAGTGCGTTGCTAGGGAAGGATTATGTTTGGATTTCGTTTCGAGAGGCTGTTTCGGCGACAGTCCGGCTTGTCCGCGCTGTCATCTACACATCAGCATGCCCGTCCTGTAGTGCTGGTGCCGGGCTACAATGATGATTCCACAGTCTTTCATCACTTAACTCACTATTTGCAAAGGGAACGGTTCGATGTCCACGCGCTGACGTTGTTCCCCAGTGACGGCACTGTTCCACTGGATGAATTGGCGCTTCAGGTGTCAGCCTACGTGGAGCGCACCTTTGCAGCAGGCACATCGGTGGATTTCCTAGGTTTTAGCATGGGTGGGATTGTGCTGCGTTATTATTTGCAGCGTCTCGGTGGGCTTAGTCGCGCCGAGCACTTCGTAACTCTTGGATCCCCACACCGTGGCACCTGGATGGCCTACTACGTCGACGTTCCCGGTGTTCGGCAAATGAGACCGCGTAGCCCGTTTCTTGTTGATTTGGCGCAAGATGAAGAGACGTTGGCAAAGATTAAGTTTACGTCGATTTGGACGCCGCTTGATCTGACGATTGTCCCCTCGAATAGCTCAGTTTTACCGGTAGGCAGACATCTGCCGTTGAACCTTCTTTATCACCGCGCGCTGATTTCCGATGAGCGTGCGCTACGGCTGGTGGCGCAAACGCTTTGCGATTGCCCAATTGATGCAATGAACACAGAGGTGGCTACGCCAGATGATTGAGACAGTACAAAGGAATCGGCGTGCGACGCCCCTTGA
Organism: bacterium; assembly: GCA_016124945.1. Taxonomy (GTDB): domain Bacteria; phylum Chloroflexota; class Anaerolineae; order Caldilineales; family Caldilineaceae; genus RI-153. The sequence goes on from WGMT01000031.1 coordinate 22,864, forward strand.
CATGCCGGCTGCCCAACAGAGATAGATTAGCAGTGGCAGGCAATGCGGCGGCTGTCGCCTCGCTGACAATAACTGAGTTGTTGACACTCTCTTCCTGCAACCGTTTGGCGATATTGACAGTGTCTCCGATGGCGGTGTAGTTCATAAATTCAGGTGTACCAATATTGCCGACCACGGCCTCGCCTGTATGAATGCCAATACGGACATTTAGCGCAGGCGCATGCTCCTTCCCCCATTCTACAATCCGATCACGGATTTTGATGGCGCTACGGGCCGCACGCAGTGCGTGATCCGGCTGGGGGACGGGTGCGTTGAACAGCGCCATCACCCCATCGCCGGTGAACTTGTCCATCGTGCCGTCCTCTTCAAGGATGGCGTTGGTAACAAGGGCAAGGTGTTCGTTGAGAATATGGAGCACCTGATCGGGTTCAAACTGATGCGCCAGGGTCGAAAAGTCACAGAAATCCAGAAAAAGGACTGTTGTCACCTGACGTTCTCCACCCAGGCTAGGCAGCGCTGCTTCTGAAAGTAGCCGCTCTACCACCGGCGCGGCCATGTAGCGGTTGAGAAGGGAACGTAACTTGTCGTGTGCAATTTGTAACTCTTGCTGCAAAGCACGATTTTCTCGGCGCAGACGGCTTTTTTCCAACGCCTGCCGGATGCGTACCCGAATCGTCTTAAGGGTGAAGGGTTTACTTACAAAATCATCCGCCCCTTCAAGCATTGCCTGCACCACAAGCTGTTCCGAGGAGAGCGCGCTGACCATGATCACGCCCGTCTCCCGATCTCGTTTACGTAACTCTTTGAGCACGGCGAGCCCGTCCATTTTCGGCATTACCACATCGAGCAAGATTAGATCTAGTTCTTCGCGAGCAGCCACGGCCAGCGCTTCAAGGCCGTTAACGGCAGAGAAAATCACAAAACCATCAGCTTGGAGAATTTTACGAATGAGTTGGAGTGTATCGGGCTCATCGTCTACGAGTAAAATGCGAGGCAGGGCATTGAGTATAGGTTGTACTTCAGAAGTAAAATTCGACATGATGCATCTCAGCGCAGACAGAATAGGGTGATAATGCTATGGAGATGTATCTACAGTTGCTCTATGAAGTAACCGAGCAGTTGAATCAGGAAAGTAATCTATCCGGCGTGATTGGCGTTACGCTTGAATCGCTGTGGCGCGCCGTCGATCTGGATTTTGTCGCCATTGTGCTAGGCGACGACGAATTGGGCCCGTTCCACTATGTGGGTGTGCGTGGGGTTGAAGACCCGTTGTCGCTGATTGGTAAGGAATGTGCCCTGCCGCTTTGGGGCACGCTGGCTCATGCCCTTGTACAACACCCCCGAAATAGAGAGCCGGACTATTTGGTGATCAACGACATCAGAGCCCAAAGACGCCCCACACCCGGCGAGTTTCCTTGGATTGCTGAAACCGGCAGCTTCATGATTCTTCCCATGCGCCAAGCAGGGAGAACATTAGGCGCATTTCTGCTTGGTAGCCGCCAGACCGACCGCTTTCAGGCTGAGCCACTGCGCCACTTTGTCTATGTCATGGCCGGCACAGCCGCCTATGCCATTCAAGAGGCACTTTCGCGCACGCAGGCTGCTCGTTGGATCAAACAACTTGTGAGCCTACAATCGCTAACCCATACCATCACCCGAACGCGCGATCTGGATACGGTCCTCACGGTTCTTTACAGCGAACTCAGCGACTTGTTCGGTGACGCGGATATTCGAGTCTTCCTAAATCGCCCTGACCCAAGTGAACAAGCACTGCCCGGATTGGCAACCGCAAGCGAAGGACGGCTACACGTCTATGCACCGCAGCCAATCTTAGCTGAACAAAAAGAAGAGCTTGTCTCGAACGACCTGATGGGGCTGCTCCACTGGACGATGGAAGCGGAACAGCCACTCTTTTTCGATCCCACGATGCACCCCGACGATATTACCGACTTTTACTATCGCTCCAGTGGACGGGGGCTGTTGGTGCCTATTGGCGAAGAAAAGCCTGAGGGCGTAATCTACCTGAGCGCACCTGAACGCGCGGCACCGTTCGAAGAAGGCGATCTCATCGTGGTTAGAACAATCAGCCACAGCATTGCCATTGCCCTCAGCGCCATTGATCGCCACGAAAAGCGAACTTTCCCCCAGCGTATCAGCGCCTCCATTCCCCTGGCCGCCGCGCCGCTTTCTTCGGCAGTGCCTACCGAGGCAAACAGCACAAAACAACCACCCACCGACCGTTACTCCGGCGTGACGTAAGCAGCCGTGATGCCACCGTCGACCGTAAACGTTGCCCCCGTTACATAGGATGATTCATCAGAAGCCAAAAAGAGTGCAGCTTGAGCAATCTCTAGAGCTTCGCCAAAGCGCCCCATGGGGATGTGCACCAAGCGCCGCTGCCGTTTTTCTTCGGTGTTTAGCACCTTCATGAGCAACTCAGTACGCAATGGGCCAGGGCACAACGCGTTGACTCGAATGCCTTCGCGCGCATGAATCACCGCCAATTCGCGTGTCATTGAAAGGACACCACCTTTGCTGGCCGTATATGCCAATTGTGGCGTGGCCGCCCCAAGCAATGCCACAAAAGAAGCCACGTTGATGATCGAACCACCACCACTGGCACGTATCGCCGGAATGCCATATTTGCATCCCAGGTAGACACCCTTGAGATTGACGTTCATCGTTAGGTCCCACACAGTTTCTTCCGTCGCAACGGCATCGTCATCTTCTGCGAGCATGATGCCGGCGTTGTTAAGGAGGATATGCAGCCCCCCGAAGTGAGACACCGCAACCTCTACCATTTGTGCACAGTCCGCAGCGCGCGAGACGTCGGCGTGCACAAAGACAGCGCGCCCACCGGCGTCTTCGATCTGGGCAACAGTCTTGCGTCCCCCAGATTCATCTACGTCGGCCACAACAACCGATGCTCCTTCTAGAGCAAAGAGAAGCGCAGACTCACGGCCAATGCCGCTGCCTGCGCCTGTGATCAAAGCAATTTTCTGCGCTAGCCGCATATAGTTCCTTACAATGATGTTAACGGAATCTATTCATGTACAACGACCACAGTGCCTTCACCGCTCGGCACGTGCATCCAGATGTCGCCATTCCACTCAGGGCCGGCCCAATCAAAGAGCCATTTGGCATCTTCGTTGGTCATGTTAATACAGCCACGGCTCATTGGGTTACCGAAGTTGTTGTGCCAGTACGAGCCATGCAAGGCATAGTCCTCGTAGAAATATTGCACCCACTCCACGTTGGGAAGACTATATCCATCACCAGACATGGTTTGGGTGCGTACTTTGGCCCGGATCCGGAAGGTGCCTGTCACTGTCGGCGTACCGGGCAACCCCGAGGAAATCACAAAGTGACGCACAGGACGCGTCCCTTCGAAGGCAATCAACGTCTGTTCACTCAGATCTACATCGATCCAACGCTCTTCTGTAGGCAGGAGCGTTGTATCTTGATCTCTGTCAAAGACAATCAACGGTGCGCCCATATAGGCGCGGCTGATCGGCGGCACCGGCGCTGCATCAGTGGACAGGGGGATCTGTTCGTTCTGCCGCGCTTCTTCATGGGCAGGAGGTGGGTCGAAATATCTACCTGACGATGCCATTGCAACAGACAGAGAGAAGAAGAGAGTGGTGATACAGGCGAGCACAATGGCAACAGCCGGAAGGCGAATCAGGTAGAATCTCTTTGCAAACATGTGGGGCTCCCATCCAAACAAGGGGAAAGCAGACAAAGGGCGGCGAACAGTCTCGCCGCCCTTTGGGGATCAAACAAAGTGGCTTAGTAGTGCACGTAGACTTCGGTGCCCACAGGCGCCCAGTTAAAGAGGAACTGCGCTTCTTCGGTGCGCATGTTGACACAGCCACGACTCATGGGGCTACCGAAGTTGGAATGCCAGTAGGTACCGTGGATGGCATAACCCTGGTAGAAGTACATGACCCATGGCACGCCGGGCAGGCTGTAACCTGGACCAGACATGTGCTGGCTTGTGTACTTAATCCCGACAGCATAACGGCCAGTAACTGTCGGTGTACGTGAAGTGCCGGTGCTCACGTAGGTATGCAATACGGGCACGTTGCCCTGCCAGGCTGTCAGTGTCTGCGTGGAAAGGTTTACTTCAATCCAACGCCGTCCGTCTGCAGGGGCATTGGTAGTGAGGAAACCCGTTGCCGGCGCCGCTTTGTTGACACGTAGACGCTGTCCTGTCCACACAAAGTTGGCATTGGGCAGCCCATTGGACACTAAGAGAGATTGTACTGTTGTCCCATGAGCAGCAGCAATCTCAGACAACGTATCGCCCGCTTTGACGACATAGATCGAGTCGGCAACGCTTGGCTTGGCTACCTTCACGTCCACAGCAAGGGCGGCAGCCCGAGCACTAACCCGTAGTTTCTGCCCTACCCAGATGAAGTTAGGATTGGTCAAACCATTTAAGCGCAAGAGGTCGTCAATGGTCATGCCATGATTGATGGCAATTTGCGCCAACGTGTTCCCACGCTGAACGGTGTAGTAGCCGTCGCCGATAGGTGCCGAAGTGCTGACACCACGGCGCGTGGCGGCCTGTGTACCAGGAATCACCAACCGCTGCCCAATGAAAATGAAGTTGGGATTTGAAATGCCGTTACTACGGGCCAAATCAGACATGCTGACGTTGTACCGGCTCGCAATTGTAGACAACGAATCACCACGCGAGACGACGTGGACGCCATCTTCGGCAAAGGCAGTGCTTGCAGGCACCAGGGTCGTCAACAGCAGCACAAGCACCAGCAGACACCCAAACCACCGAGTGATATGCTGGCGAGTGAAATTGTTGCGACGGTGAGATGGGGAAATGGCGACCAATGGGGAAGCTTCATCCAAGGGTGCGCACGCTGTGTGGCGAGGGACCAAGTCGTTCATGAGCGGGCCTTTCGCTAAAGACTGAAAACCGATAAAAGGTGCCAATCGTGCACTGGCATAACAGGCTAACCGACTGACAACCACAAGTTGCGCAAACAGTTGCACAGTTCGCGGCAAATTGTCATCAATTATAGCACACATTGTACGCTTGTAAACCATAGGAATTCGCTTAGGCTATGGCGGGTATACGTTCCACCTACGTTTGGTCATTTATAACAGAACCTAGAGTTGTGAGAGTAGATCCATGCGCCGAAAAGTGCGGCTACCATACCAAATCAACACGCCGTTTAGCACCCAGATCACCAACCCCAGCATCAGGACCAACCCAAGGCTGAAGTACATTACCCCAGCCCCCTGCATAATCAGCAGTGCCACCACCGGCAGCACAACCAACGCGCCAAGTTGGTACGCTTCTTGAAACGTCTTTACCCGGGCCGAAACGATCACTGTCCCTGCCAGCCCAAATCCGGCAACAGCAGGCGCTACCCAAAGGGCCAATGCCACCCACATCCAGTTAGGGAAGAAGATCCGCCCCATAGTCGGCCAACCGGCCACATTGGCAACCACACTGTAGAGCAGAAACCCGCCCCATGCCACGGCCACAGCCGGCAGCCAGGCGGCTAAAAGTTTGGCGACGAACAGTTCACGATCGGTGGTTGGCGTATAGATCAGCGCTTCCAATGTTTTGCGTTCTTTCTCACCCGCAAAACTATCGGCAGCGATGACACTCGCCACCATCAGTGGCACGATCAAATACATAGGCGCCAGAAGATAGACGATCGCCAGGATCACAATGCTCTCGGCGAGCGAATATCCGGCCAACTGCGCCTGAAGCCCCGGCGGCATCTGCGCAAGCATCGCAGAAAGATCCGACATGGCATTGCCAGGGGCGCTTTCTGCCAGTGGGGCCAGCGCCGCCAGACCGGGCAGCAAGATCAGCATGATCACCGGCACCACGATGAGCGGAATGGTGACGCCTTTGCTTTGAAACACAATTTTGAGATCACGGCGGATCAAGGTGGCGATGGCACGTCTGTTCATTGTCTTACCTCGGTTGTGCTCGGCACAGATGGGGTTGCGCTGGTGGCCTGTTCATTCTTTACAGAATTGCCGTGGATCGAAAAATAGACGTCCTGGAGTGTCGGCTCTTGCAGCGCCACTCGGTAGACAGGTACTGATGCAGCGATCAATGCGGAAACCAACGCTGGGATCTGCTCGCGCTGGGCGCCCTGTACGGTGACGACGCCGGATGCTTCCTGAAACGCCTTCAGTTTGGGCTGTCGCCCCACCACAGCCAGCGCCGTCGAGATGTACGCAGGCTCTACTTCTAACACGAGCTGAAGGGCGCCCCCCAATCGACGGCGCAATTCCACTGGTGTACCGATGGCAACCAGACGGCCTTTTTCCATCACGGCAACCCGATCACACAGTCGCTCGGCTTCGTCTAAATTGTGTGTACAGATAACCACGGTGCGCTTCTCATACCGACTCAGTTGTTGGATCAACTCGTGGAGTTGTCGTGTTGCCACAGGATCGAGGCCGGCGGCAGGTTCATCGAGGAAGAGCAACTCAGGGCGGTGGATCAGCGCACGGGCCAGCGCCAGCCGCTGCTTCATGCCTTTGCTGAAGCCGCCCGCCTTGTCATCGGCGCGAGTGGACAGATCGAACGTCTCTAACATCTGTCCCACACGGCGTGAGACGTCATTGACCGGCACAGCATACATAGCGGCGTAGTAGGCCAGGTTTTCACGTGCCGTCAACCGTTCATCGAGAGAGGGGGTTTCAGTCAAAACGCCTGTGCGTAGGCGCAACTGTGGGCCGTCCAACGCCGGGTCGAGCCCTAAGACACGCATGGAGCCCGCCGAAGGTGCCAGGACACCGTTGAGCAGACGCACCGTGGTCGTCTTTCCTGCGCCGTTGTGTCCCAGCACGCCGAAGATTTCACCGGTGCGCACAGCCAACGCGAGGTTGTCCACCGCAGTGACATCGCCAAAGCGGCGGCTCAAAGCCGTCGTTTCAATCACAGCCGAACCATCCATGCCACATCTCCCCATTGCAAATAACGGACCTGCAATCACCTATCCATCATACAAAGCCTATCCATCATACAAAAAAGAATCTGCGAACGCATCATACGTCCGCAGATCTCTCTCCTGGTCGATTGACCAGGAAGTGTAGGCTCAGAAACCTTCGTTCAATGAAACGCTTCGGGCGCTTCAGGTTGGAGCAAGACCCAGATTGAATAGCCGCCGATAACGGTACCAATGGGCACATTGAACAGACTTAGGAAGCTGACCACCAGTGTGAGATACCGCGCCCAGCTCAGGCGACGCAGCAGCCCATACCCGCCGATAATGCCCGGTACAGAGAGCACAGCCAGGAACCCACCAACGAAGACACCAACCAACCCGGTGATCATCATGGCATCCTGATCGTTGCTTATGATACCGGCAAAGACCAGGATAAAAAAGACAAAAGCCGCTATGAGCAACAACAAAATGCCTGACACGATGTTAAGCCAGCCAACGATTTTGATGTGAGTGTCCAGGTTACGATTCATGATGCCCTTCCTCTACATGCCTCCAAAGGATGATTTCCACATCCATGGAAGAAAACGTTCAGATGATGAAAAGGCGTTCAGCCCTTCCATAAAGTATACGTTGACACGTGAGGAAAGTTGCAACCAGAGACTACGCATAGGACTATCGCACTATCGGTTCAGATGCGTGCGGATTTCCGTCACCAGTTCGTCGACAGGTACGTACATCACGCCACGGTTGCTAGGATGACCGTAATCCTGTACCCAAGCGATCTGTCCTTCTTCATCCACCAACACAAACGTGTGGCTAGGTTCACCACTCGGTGTGGCCCACTGCATTACGTCGTACGCTTCCGAGACAGCGGTATTAGGATCCGAAAGCAAAGGAACATCACGAATGCCATACTCCTGCGCGCCGGCGGCCAATTGCTCAGTAGAATCAGAGGCGATACTTACCAACGCCACATCCAAAGCCTGAAAGTCAGGCGAATTTTGCAGATCCACGATCTGCTCCATGCAAGGCGGTCAACCAACGGCCATGTGGAAGTAGAGCAGCACGGGCCGGCTACCCACATAGTCGCTCAGCGACACTTGCTCACCCGACGCGCCCGTCAATGTGAAAGACGGCGCCTGCTGTGTATCCTGTGCACCACCGCATGCCGCGACAGCCATCGCCAGCACCGCCAACAGGACAAATGTCACTCGTCGCCACAACATCACAACGCTCAATGCATTCTCCTTCCTGCAAGTAAGTAATAGTTTAGGCACGATAAGGCAGAGCATATAGACATGGGCTGTTTTTGTCAACAAGCTCATCACATTTTCTAAAAGGCAGGGGATAGAACGCGGATCGAGCAGATTGAGCGGATTTGACGGATTCCACCAGAACCCGCACGATCATCCGTAGAAATCCGCCCAATCCGCTTCATCCGCGTTCTATTTCCACTTGCACTATTCAACCAATTCAGGAGGAAATCATGGATCTCTCCACACCGGCCAACCTCGAAATCGTCGACCATCTGCTCACCACGACGCGCTCCGTACGCAAACGGCTCGATCTGACACGTCCTGTAGAGCGGACGGTAATTGAGGAATGCCTCGAAATTGCCACACAAGCCCCCAGTGGATCGAACCAGCAAGGCTGGCACTTCGTTGTCGTCACCGATGCGGGATTGCGCCGCCAGATCGCCGAATTCTACCGCAAAGCGTCGGCCAACTACTTCGCCGACAGGACGGAGGCCGTCCAGCAGGTGGGTACAGCGCAGATGAAACGTGTGCTCAGCTCCGCCCAATACCTGGTGGAGGTCCTCGATCAGGTGCCGGTACACATCATCCCCTGCATCGAAGGCCGCGTGGACGGGCGACCGGGCAACCAGCAAGCAGCCTTTTGGGGCTCGATCCTCCCGGCGACGTGGTCGATCATGCTCGCCCTACGCGCCCGCGGCCTCGGCTCAGCGTGGACGACTTTCCACCTGGCCTACGAGAAAGAAGTCTCCCAGCTCCTCGGCATCCCCGACACGGTGACCCAAGCCGCCCTGCTCCCTGTGGCCTACTTCACCGGCGACGACTTCCGCCCGGCAGAGCGCAAGCCGTTGGATGAGATTACGCATTGGGATGGGTGGAAACGTAGTGCGTAGTGCGTGGGTAGAGATCGTTTGCCTGCCTCCGTAGCTGCACGCTATCAGCGTGCGGTTCATTGTGGACGAGATCATGCACCAATGTAAGTGGTTTCGCCGAGAACAAACCGCACGCTGATAGCGTGCAGCTACGCAGAAGCGCACAACAACCTCTACCCACGCGCTATTTCACCACCGGAAACTCAGCTACACGCAGATTCGTACACCCATATGGCAAGAGGACCAACGATTCCAGCGGGTGATCGGTTTGGATCGGACCAGCGGGCGGCGGCGCGGCGAAGCCGTTTTGCGCCTGCCAACCGTCGACGCGGACACCACGCACATGCGCGTGGACGGGTGCATTGTGTGGATCGAAGGGCAATTCCGGTATGGTGTGCCGCTCAAAGGTCAGCGCATGTTCCAGATGATTGCGGTCGAGCGACAAAGCGTAATTCCACGGCGTCGTCGCGTAGACCTCCCAATCGGCGTGCGGCAACTCGCGATGCGGTCGATCAGCATGGACGCGCCGCCAATCCTCGCCGATCTGCAAGGCGTAGACCAGGGGACCGCGTTGGATGGCGACTGTGCCATTCGGGCGATCCACCACAGTCGGTGACATGGGCAGCGTGAGTGTGAACTGCGCCGTCCCCTGCCAGTGGCGGTGTAGGGTGTGGAAGTTGCCTGCCTCGGGATGCTCGATCGTCCCGTCCGGCGTGTGCAGGACAGCATTTTGCGCCCACGCGGGGATGCGCAACTGCACGCCGAAGGTAACGGCGTCCTTGGCGTGGACGGTGAAGTGCAGCTTGTCGTCGAACGGATAATCCGTCTCCAGGCGGATTTCGACATCGACGCCGTTAACCTGAGCCTTCACCGCGCTGGGGGCGTAGGCCACGGCGACGAGATTGTCCTCGCCGTCCTGCATCCACAGGTGGGCGGCGAACTTGGGCCAACCCTGACTCAGATTGGCCGTGCAACAGCCGTAGTTCGGTTCCAGCCCGAAAAGATTGGATTCGGGGCCGTTGGTTGTCCACGGATGGTTGGCCTGCACACTGCACTGGATCTGATTCACCTGCTGGTCGTATTGATGCGCCCACATGTCGGGCGAAAAGGTGGCGGGCAGGGCATTGAAGGTGATCTTCTCCAACCGGTCACCGAAGAGCGGGTCGCCCAAGACGGAAAGCAGCACTTCCAGCGAGTATTGGTATTCTACGACGGCGCACAGTTCCGTCCCCTGGGTGGGGCTGAGGCCGGACAGACACTCGTCGCCGGTGAAGACGCCGGTGACCATGCCGTGATGGCGATCCAGCTTGTCGATGATGTCGTAGACGGCGGCGCGGTCGCTCTCGTCGCCGCTGAGCCGCGCCCACAGGGGATGCGCTTTGATCGCCATGGCGTTGTTGACGACGTGGCTGTCGAAGCTCCAGCGTCCTTTTTCCACGCTTTCGGTGTAGGGCCAACGCTCGAAGAATGCCGCCCAGTTAAAGCCCTGGGCGTGCAACCTCACCGCCAGATCCAGCAGCCAATCCTCGGGGCTGCGTTCGTAAAGCCAGAAAATCGCAATCAACGCCTCGAACCAGCGGAACTGCGCCCAGTCGAAAAGCGGCTGCCGGTCGATGTGACGGTCGATCATCTTCAAGCAGCGGCGCACGGCGTCCTCGACGCGATCGTCGCCGGTGGCGTCGTGGAACTGCACCAGCACCTTCAGCGCCAAAAAGAGCGACCAGATATCGAAGCGCGCCTGATCGCCGGCCTTGATGTGGGACTGTGTCGGCCCCAGCCAGCCGTCCTCGTGCTGATGGGTGAGGATGTAGTCGGCGTAGCGCGTGACTTTCTCTTTCAACTTCTTGTCGTCGAGTAGGAAGGCCAACGGCAGCACACCGTCGAGCCAGTAGGGGGCGCGCTCCCAGCCTTCCTGTTCGCCGCCAAACCAGCGACTTTCGGCCACATCGGGCCAGAATTCGTCGAGATGACCGCTCAGGCTGTCCGCTTGCAGGCGCAGTTGACGCGCCAACCAGCCCAGCGGACGAACGGAACCGAGCGGGAGGGGACGATACTTGGGGGCAGTGAGGGATCTTGTCATGGGTTTGTCTCCTGGGATGCGACGAGGCGATGAGGCAAAGGGCTGAAGATGGGACGAGGCGAACACTTGCCTGAACACGATTCTGCGCGTCGCCTCTTCGCCTCGTCGCCTCTATGCCTCTCTACGCCACTTCAAACGGCAACTCGTACGGCAACCCCTCCGGCCACGTATCCTGCGGTTCGTAGCCGATGATGCGCCGCGCCGGTTCCAGGTCCATGCGCTCAACGCGCTTGGGGCAGCTGGTGGCGAAGAGGGTCACCGCTTCGCCGGGGCCGGGGTTGGGCGATTCCACACAGAGTTGGTGGAAAAGCTGGGCGTCTCGGTGACTAAAGAAGGTATCCGGCCCCAGTGATCGGCTGTTGAGGCGTTCTGCTTCTTCGGCGTTGCGGGGCAGCCAACCGATGCGCACGTTGATCACCGACAGGTTGTGCACACGGGCATACATCGCGCCTGCTTCCTCGGCCCAGACTTTGGTCAAGGCGTAGTGATTCACCGGCGCGGGGCCTTCCTCGATGGTGACGGTGCGTTCCTCCCAACCGTGGCCGCTCACCGTCTGCATCGTACTCGCCAGGACGAGACGCTGCACGCCCAGGTCCTTGGCCGCTTCGCAGATGTAGTAGAGACCCACCACATTCGGCTGCAACAGCACATCGATAAAATCCGCCGGGTTGGGGTACGCGCCCAGGTGGATCACCACATCTATGTCCTTCACCGCTTCGTAGACTTTGTCGCGGTCGTTCAAATCGCCCATCACATACTCGTGTGCCGTCGGGCTAGGACGCCGCGCAAAGCCGCGCACGAAGTGTCCGCGCGCCATTAAACGCTCACAAACCGGTTCCCCAATTGCGCCGGTTGAGCCGGTCACCAGCACACGTTTGGGATTGGTTGCTTGTTCCGTCATATGTTTGTCTCTTTCTACTGGGATCGTTCGGGTGGTACGTGATCATTATTACATAGCGGGTTCGTTTGAGGAAGGACGACGGACGACTGACGACGGACGACGTGTAGCATCGCTAGTTGCGTGTAGGGCCGTGCATTCGAACCACAATCTCGTCACTCGAATTTACCAATGGCACAACAAATAGGTCGACGAGATCTGTCGTCCGTCGTCCGTCGTCCTCGTCCGTCGTCCGTCGTCCGTCGTCCGTCGTCCCTTCTCCACAAATTGCGTATTGACAGCCCGCCAAAACCATCGTACACTCCCAATATTGTTAACTAATAACTGAGTTACTAATTTTCTATGAGCATCAAAAACGCACTGCTAGGACTCTTGGCGCAGCGTCCGCGCCATGGATATGAACTGCACGCCGCCTTTGAAGCGATGGTGGGCGGCAAGCAGAATTGGGAAGTGAAACCGGCCCAGGTCTACTCGACGCTGAACCGGTTGGAACAGGGCGGCCTGATTGCGGAAGAGGCCGTCGCACAGGACAGCGGACCCGAAAAACTGATCTACGCCATCACAGCGCAGGGCGTCGACGAGTTGCAGGTTTGGCTGTCCACACCCGTGCCCACGTTGCATCAAAGAGACGAGTTCTTTTTGAAGCTGATGATCAGCCTTGCAGCCGGCGCGGCCGATCCCTACCGGGTAATCTATACCCAACGTACCAATCTCTATCGTGAACTACACGCCGCCACCGCCCAGCGCAATGCCGCCGATCCACACCGCGAGTTGGCCCACATCCTGCTCATGGACCAGACCATCATGCACCTCGAAGCCGATCTACGCTGGCTCGACATGGTGGAAGTCCGTCTGGATGAACTGCAACGCCAACCGATACCGGAACCGGAAGCGCGCCCGCGTGGGAGGCCGCGGGGCGGCGACGACGGACGACCGACGACGGACGACGGTGCTTCTTAGAGCACCCGATTACGCTTGAGTCTCAAGGGGGATGGAAGGCAACAAATGCATATCAAGAATCTTATGGTGGAATCTTGAATCTCAACGTTCGTCCATCGTCATTTGTCCTCTATCGAGCCACTTACTTGATCGAGATCGCCTATTGGACGGAAAACCGTCGTTGGTCGTCCATCATCGGTCGTCCGTCGTCTCTCCAAAGGAGAAACACTATGTCCTTCATCTCGACCACCAACCTCACCAAGACCTACGGCAAAGGCGACACCGCGGTGACCGCACTACGGGGGATCAATGTGCGCCTGGCCGAAGGCGAATTTGTTGCCGTGATGGGGCCGAGCGGCTGCGGCAAGTCGACGCTGTTGCACCTCATCGGCGGCTTGGATCGCCCCACGTCGGGCGATGTGACGCTGGCCGGGCAGTCGATTGCCGCGCTGGACGATGACGCGGTGACGGCAGTGCGCCGACGGCAGATAGGCTTCATTTTCCAGTTCTACAACCTGTTGCCGGTGCTAAATGCCACCGAAAACGCGGCGCTACCGTTGATCCTGGACGGCATGAAGCCTGCCGAAGCGCGCGCTAAGGCCACGGAATGGCTCAAGCGCATGGGGTTGGCGGAGCGGCTGAATCACCGCCCCAATCAGCTTTCGGGCGGACAGCAGCAGCGTGTGGCGATTGCCCGTGCCCTGGTGACAGAACCGGCGTTGATCCTGGCCGACGAGCCGACGGGCAACCTCGATTCGGCGGCAGGCAATGAGATCGCGGCGCTGTTGAAACAAATCACGTCGGAATGGGGACGCACCGTACTCATGGTGACCCACGATCCGCGTATTGCCGCCTACGCCGACCGCATCATCTTCCTCAAGGACGGCACCATCGTCGACGATACGCGCATCGCCGCAGGGGACGCTGCGAACGGCGCTTCGTCCGCGCCGGTGCCGGTGAAAGCAGGTGTGCGATGAACATGCAACTGACGCTGGCCACCCGCTACCTGTGGGGGCGCAAACTGCGTACAACCTTGACCACACTGTCCATTGTCTTCGGCGTGATGATCATTTTCGGCATGAACGGCATGGTGCCTGCGATCCAGGCCGCGTTCGGCGAAAACATGAACATGTCGGCGCACAGTGTGGACCTGGTGCTTACCCACGAAACCGGTGGGACATTCCCTGCTGAACGGGCCGAGATCGTGGCGAGCACACCCGGCGTGGCCTCGATCACCCCAGTCTTAGAGCGGGGGATGCTCTTGCCGGGCGATCTGGCTCTGTCCGTCAACAATGGGACGCTCGACCGGATCACAGTGAATGGCTGGGAGCCGTCCTCAGCGGCGCGGACACTTCCTTTCCAGGCTGAGGAAGGACGCTGGCTCACCGCGGAGGACGCTAATGCCGTGATGGTGCGCCGCAGTTTTGTCGAGTCTACGGGGCGGGGAGTGGGCGATGCGGTGGATTTGCCCACCGCCGCCGGTGTGCGCCGCTTTGAGATCGTGGGCATCTTGCCCTCGCGGCCGGTGCTGGGCGACGAGGAAATCTTCATGCCGCTGACCGCCGCCCAGGAGGTCTTCAACCTGCCCGGGCAGATCAACGCCATCGCCGGGCAGTTCGACGAAAGCGTGGATGGCGAGGCGGTGCGCGCCGCCATCCACGAACGGTTGGGGCCGGGCTTTCAGGCCGGTTCGGTGGAAGCGGGCGGCAGCGAATGGGAAACTGCCATGCAGATGGCCAATCTCGTCTTTACGCTCTTTGGCGTGCTGGCGTTGGCGATGGGCGGCTTCATCATGTTCAACACCTTCCGCACGGTGGTGGTGGAGCGAAAACACGACATCGGCATGTTGCGGGCGGTGGGCGCGTCGCGGCGCACGGTGCTCAACCTGATCCTGGTGGAAGGGCTGATCCAGGGGATCATAGGCACGGCGTTGGGGATGCTCATCGGCTTTCTGCTGATTCGGGCGCTGCTGCCGCTGCTTAACCCAACATGGGAACAGTTCTTCGGTGCGCCGCTAGGACAGCCCCAATTCGGGCTGTGGACGTGGGTGCTCTCGATTGTCCTCGGCGTGGGGGTGCCGCTGTTGAGTGGATATGTCCCCGCGCGGGCGGCGGCGCGGGTGTCGCCGCTGGAAGCGCTGCGCCCGTCGCAGTTGGACGGCGAAGAGGGCTTTTCGCGCCGCCGTCTGCTCATCGGTGGAGGCATGATCGGGATCGCACTGTTGGGGCTGTTGACGGGCAACCTGGCCGTCGTCTCGGTGGGGGTGCTGCTCTTCCTGGGTGGGATCGTGGTGATCAGCCCGATCCTGGTGCGGCCGGTGTCGGAACTCTTCAGCCGCTTGCTGGCGTTTGCCTTTGCCCGTGAAGGATCGCTGGCGCAGGGCAATCTGCAACGGCAGCCGGGGCGCGCCGCCATCACGGCGTCGACGATTGCCATCAGCCTGGCCATCCTGGTGGCGTTGGGTGGGCTGACCACCACACTCACCGACGGCATGATGCGCTATCTCGACGAGTCTATGCGCGCCGATTACATGCTGCTGCCCGAAGCCCTGGTGCTTGGGACCGGCGCCAACGTGGGTGCGGGTCCTGAGTTGGCGGCGCAGGTGGCGGACGTCCCGGGTATCGCGGCGTTGACCACAGTGCGCCAGAGCGAAACGCAGATCGACGGCCTGACCACGCAGGTAATCGGCGTCGACCCGCAGAGCTATCCTGCGCTGGCGGGGCTGCTCTTTTCGGCGGGCGACCCCGACGCAGCTTACGCCGCCCTCGCCCAAGGACGCTTCGCCATTGTCAACGGTATGTTGTCCACGCAAGGACGCGTGGCCGTAGGCGACGAGGTGACGCTGTCCACAGCGGGCGGGCCACAGACGTACACGGTGATGGCCGTGGGCCTCGACTACCTCAACTCGAAGGTGCCGTCGATCTACGTCTCTCAGGTCAACCTGGCGGCGGATTTCGGCCAGACGAGCGATATCCTGCTCATGGCCAACCGCACACTCAACGCCGACGCAGCGCAGGTGGAAGATGCGCTGGGCGATCTGCTGATGAACTATCCTGCCTTTTCGCTCTTCTCGTACGACCGCTGGCGGGCGGCGCAGTTGGACGGCAACAACACGCGCAGTTATGCGCTTTACATGCTGATGGTGCTGCTGGCAGTGCCGTCGTTGCTGGCGCTGGCGAACACGTTGGGCATCAACGTCCTCGAGCGGACGCGTGAGATCGGCGTGCTGCGCGCCATCGGCGGCACACGGCGACAGGTGCAGCGCATGATCATCGCCGAAAGTCTGCTGCTCTCGGCCATGGGCATCGGTTTCGGCGTCCTCGCCGGGATCTGGCTGGGCTACGTCATCATAGGCGTGATGAACGTGAGCGGCTTCATCATGCCCTACTACTTCCCGTATCTGGGCGTGGTGATCACTGTGGCGGTGGGGCTGATCTTCGGCGTCCTCGCGGCGCTGTTGCCGGCAAGGCACGCCGCAGGGCTGAACATTGTGGGGGCGCTGAAGTGGGAGTGAGGGAGATTTTCGATTGACGATTTTCGATTGCAGAGAGGCGGACCCGTCGGGACGAGTCGGCCTCTTTGTTTACCATGTTTCGACGAGTAGATTGTCTACTTCACATTGAGATCTACCTGCTCGCATCCGGCTTCGATAATGGCTTCTAACATATCCGCATAATCAAGATCGATTGTTCCAGCCATTTCCAACATCAGCTTTGGTGATTTTTCACTGTGGCGATGTCTAACGGCCAATCCATGAAAAAACGCTAGTACTTCTTGCTGTTCTTGATTTGGCAGTTCCTCAAGTGTTTTGACGACTTCTTCAATCAATGTCAACGCAGTATCCTTTGACGCTTACTAGAAAGGAATCGTAGAGAAGTCAAAGAATGAACCGGCATAGGCAATGTGCGGATCGAGTCTCAGTATGATGTCATACGATTCAAGTGAGCGGTGAAGCGTGAGAGAGTAAATGTAATTCATTGCGGCCAGATCAACGGTGGCATGGTATGGATAAGATACGCCGTTGGTCAAGAGATCGAGTTGTACATTGAAAGGACCGGGCGATTCAGTATCAGGGGAAAAGTAAAACTGCATGGAATCGGTAAACAATCGAACTTTTTCTACAAATGTGTGCTTTCGTTCAAAAATGTCTACTCGTTTAGTTGCGGTAATTTGTTTTGCATACTGCTCGCGAAGCCTTCCTGGCAAGAGATGTAAAAGTGTTTCCTTTTCTGCTTCAGATCGACAGACTATGTAACGCAGCGAAGACAAGTCGATTTGCTGTGGCACGATGACTTCAGCACAACGTCTAAAAACGATATCTTGTTCATCTGCTTTCTTCCGATCAATTTTGCCATTGTGATAGATTTTCTTCCAAGGCAAGCTTTTTAGTTCGTCCGCTGATGAAAATCGCAGGGCCTTGGGGTTTGCCAGATTACCGTCAGAGAACTCACAACCAGCCCGTGTCAATACCTCGCTAGAATCGAATAGGAAAAAGATAGGCACTGGGCAATGGGCATCTCGATATGAAGAAGTTTGGAAAGACGTTTGAGAGCGAATTCCCTCAGCCCAGTACTGTGTCGGTGTTTTTGGTCTGAAGTAAAACCGCACGTAATTCTTGATAGTTTCATCTGTATGGGCCAGTACTTTATCGCTACCGCTACTGGTAACTAATTTGCCCGTTCGATCTGAAAGATTTCGACTGTAAATGTATTCATCTTGAAGAATGCTGACAGCATTGGGCAAGTCCGTGTAATGGAAGATAAATCTAGGCCAATAGTATCGCTCTTTATCTCTGATCCATTCCTGCTGTGCCAATTCCTGAAGAAATCGACGGATGTTATCTGCATCGGGTTTCTTCGCTGTCATGCTTGCCTCAGAAGTCAAACAATGAGGGTTGGACGTTTGATTCTTGCCGTGTGAACGCAGTTGGCAACACTTGGAGACCAATGCTCGGTTGCCTTCCGAACATGTCAAACCGCTCTGAGGTGCGAACCAGTTTCACATAGGGAAGCTCGGCAAAAATCGCGATCAGATAGGACATGTGATGAATCCCCGTCGCAATTTGCCGCATCGAAAACCCATAACCGCGTAATTGTTGCCAGAAGGACATGAGTTCGTCGCGTGAGAATGTGCAGAGAGATCGTCCAGATGACTCAACGATGATCTCTTCTCCATCTTGCGAAAGATAGGCTTGAAACTCGCTATCTTTTGCCGCGGTCGAAAAGTGGCTTTTTCGATTGAGCAGGGCAGAAAGATCATCCCAGACTTCCGAAAAGGGCAGGCTCGCTGGTTCAGAACGAAGCCAAGATTTCATTGTGTCTTGGCTCAAGTGTTCAGGCACAAAGGGATCGTTCCGATCCGGGTAGATGAATACATCGATAGGCAAATTACCCAAATAGCGATGCATCAGCGGCTGGACCTGAGACTCAAAATCTAACTGGCCGTTGCCACAGCCCAACGGCGGAAAAGCGATACTGTGAATACCCATCTTGTCGTAGGTTTGTACGAACTTCTCTAAACCGGCAACAATGTACTCGATCTTCGATGGGTGACGCCAATGACGCTTCGTTGGGAAATTCAACACCCATTTGTTCGGACTTTTATACAGCCATAACTTCCCAATATCTATCTGTTTCTGTTCACAAAGATCGCGATACACTTCAAACATCTCAGGAAAGAGCTGTTTGAACTGCAACGCGACACCTTTCCCCATCACCCCGACGGTGTTAACAGTATTTAGCAATACTTGAGCAGGCGACTCAAACAAGTCGCCCTGGACATATAAAATCATGATTGCACCATCATGTGGCAGAACAAAAAGAACGTACGTTCTAGAATCTACATTGTAACACGGAGCAAGCAATCTGTCACCACAAAAATTAAGCCGCCGCCATCTCCGTCCATGCTTCCATCTGCGCGTTGAGCTTCGCCTGTGTAGACTCGTACTGCGCGCTGAGACGTTGGATGGCGGGCAGGTCTTCGTTGCGGCTGGCTTTGATCAGGGCGGCTTCGGTGTCGGCAAGTTGTTTTTCGAGGCGGTGGATCTCGTCTTCCAGCGCGGCGATCTGTTGGGCGCGGCGACGTTCTTCGTTGCGGGCGGTGCGGGCGGTGCGGTCGGTGCGCCCATCGCCGTTGCGGGTGGAGCGCTGTTCCGCTGCAATGGACGCGGCTTGGGTCCGCTCCGCCTCGCGCAAGGACAGATATTCCTGGTAGCTGTGCGGTGTGATGTGCAGGCGACCGTTGCGCAGTTCCCAGATCTGTGTCGCCAGTTGGTCGATCAAGTAACGATCGTGGGAGACAAGCAGAATCGTGCCGTCGAAGTGTTCCAACACTTCTTGCAGGATTTCCTGCGCGGGGATGTCCAGGTGGTTGGATGGCTCATCCAGCAAGAGGAAGTTGGCCCCTTCCAGCGCCAGGACAGCTAACGCCAGTCGCGCCCGTTCGCCACCGCTTAACATCTTCACCGACTTGTAGACGTCCTCGCCGCGGAAGAGATACTGGGCGAGATAAGAGCGCGCTTCGCCCAGCAGCATGTGCTTGTGTTCGAGCAACTCGTCGAGCACACTGTTTTCGGGGTTGAATTTCTCCTGTGATTGGGCCAGGTAGCCGACCTTCAGGCTGGCGCCGAACTGAAGTTTGCCCGAAAGCGGCTCAATCTGCTGCATCAACGTGCGCAGGAAGGTCGTTTTGCCTGTGCCGTTAGGACCAATCAACGCTGCGCACTCGCCTCGGTGCAACTCCAGCCGATCAGTCTCGAAGAGCGGTGCATTGGGGTAGCCGATGGTCAACTCCGTGCTGCGCAGGACGAGATTGCCGCTGCGCAGCCGGGTGTGCAAACGCAAACTAAGCGACGGTGGCCGTTGAATCGGGCTACTCAGCGACCGTATGTGTTGTTCGGTGTCCATCACACTCCACTTGGTGTCGGAGATGTCCACCTCTTCCATCACCCGCCCCCAGTTTTTGCTATTGAGCAGGTTCAACCCGCCAGCTTCTACCACCTTCACCTCACGGATCAGGCGTTGCAGCCGTCCTTTGGCCATGTTGCTTGTGGCGTCGCGGGCGATGTTACGCTTGACATAGTCCAGTTCTTTGAGGAACTTTTCGCGGATCGTCTCAAATTCCTGTTCGCGCAGCGCCCAGCGCTCCTGGCGCTGCTGCACATAGTGGCTGTAGGTGCCGCGGTACTCTTCCATCCCCGTGCGGCTCATCTCCCAAATGCGGTTGATCACCCGATCCAGGAAGTAGCGGTCGTGGGAGACAATAAGCAGCGCGCCTTCCCACAGTTTGAGCACGCCTTCCAGCCACTCGATGGCGTCCACATCCAGGTGATTGGTCGGCTCGTCGAGGATGAGCAGATCAGGCCGTTCCAAGAGCAGACGGGCCAGCAAGGCGCGTGTCTTTTGGCCACCACTCAGGTGACTGAGCGGCGTCTCCAGGTCCTCTGTGCCGAAACCGAGCCCTTGCAGCACCTGTTTGATGCGCACTTCGTAATCATAGCCGCCGGCATACTCGAAAGCGGTCTGCGCTGCGCTGTAGCGGGCAAAGAGATCTTCGCCGTCGTCGCCTTCGGCCATCTGGTGTTCCATCTCGCGCAGTTCGGCTTCCTGGCGCTTGATATCTTTGAAGACGGTGAGCATCTCGGCGTGGACGGTGTTCTCGCGCCCGGCGAAAGCGTCCATGGCCTCCTGGCGTAGATAGCCGATGCGGGTGCCGCGCGAAAGCGTCACCGCGCCGGCGGACGGCGAATCAAACCCAGCCAGGATACGCAACAGCGTCGTTTTGCCGATACCATTTGGGCCGACAAGGCCGATTTTACCGTCGTTTGGGATGGCGGCATTGATCCCGACAAAGACGTCGAAATCGCCGTAGGATTGGGTCAAGTTTGAGAGAGTCAGGATAGACATAATACGTTTCCAAATGCCAATGAGCCGTAGGAAGAGCAACGACGCAGACCACAAAGCATGTTTTATCAGCATGCAGCGTACTTGCGGACGGCGCTTCTGTCAAGAAAATGGCTGTCGCCGGGTGTAGTTCAAGTTGGGGGCAGACAGTGCCAAGCACGGGCCGCCGGATCGCCCGCTAGCGCCTCTGCGTTTGGCCCGTGCCTGGCACTGTCGCCACGCACGCTCAACTCAAATCATGGCCTCGCTCTATTTATATATCCTTTACTCTGCTTTTTGGCCTTGACAGCATGTTGAATTCACTGTATAGTGTAGGCGAACGTTCGCCCGAACGTTCGCCTACCCCACAAAGCAACAGAAATACAAAAGAACCATGAGCAGAAAGCCTACTCTCAAAGACGTGGCCGCCGCGGCCGGTGTCAGCTACCAGACCGTTTCGAAAGTGTTAAACGGGCAGGGCAACGTTGGGCAAGAGACCCACGAGCGCATCCTCAAGGCCGTGGACGAACTCTCCTACCGCCCCAATATCACGGCGCGCGGACTGCGCAACCAGGCCACCCGCCTGATCGGCTATTCGTGGAAACCGATGCCGCCCGATCAGGCCAACCCGATTCTAGATCGCTTCCTGAGCAGCTTGGTCAAGGCCGCTGAAAATGCCGGCTATCACGTGCTTCTCTTTCCAAGCCAGGAAAACGACGACGACATCGCCGCCAACTACCGTGAACTTGTGCGCACCAACCGCGTCGACGGCTTCATTCTTTCGTCGACCAACTACGACGACGAACGCATCCGTTTTCTACTCGACGCCGAATTCCCCTTCGTGGCCTTCGGGCGCTCGAACCCGGACTGGGCGTTCGACTACATCGACGTTGACGGGCGCGCTGGTATCCGCGCTGCCACCCGCCACCTGAGTGAGCAAGGACACAGCCGCATCGCCCTGCTCACCTGGCCGGGCGCAACCAAGGCCAAGTCGCGCGCCGGTACGTCGCGCACCAACGGCTACTACGACGCCATGAACGAAGCGCAACTTCCTATCGATCCGGCGTGGACCCGAGAAGCATTGGGCATCTTCAAACATGGTTTCGAGCAGACACAGTTGTTGCTGATGTTGCCCGAAGATCGCCGACCCACCGCCGTCGTTGCGGTGGACGATCAACTGGCGATTGGGGCCATGCACGCCGCGCTGGAATCAGGGCTGCGCATCGGCGCCCAATTCGGCGTCACCGGCTTTGACGACACACCTGGCGTGCAACTCCTGCGCCCGGCGCTTACCTCCGTGCGCCAGCCCATCTGGGACGTCGGCCAGCGCATCGTCGAAGTATTGGTCGGCTTGATCCAGGGCGCGCCAACCGAACAGACCCAGATCCTCCTCGAACCTGAGCTGATTGTACGTGAGTCGAGTGTGAGAGTTGGTGATTTGTGATTGGTGATTAGGTCTCGGCACCAGTGTGTCAATCGACGCATGTTTGTAGTCGAAAAGACCGTTGAACGTCCATTCAAAGACCAATCGGCAAACCTAATCACCAATCACCACTCACCAATCACCAAAACAAGGAGACCCGCGTGACAAACCCGATCACCACAATCCTGTTTGACCTGGACGGTGTGCTCACAGACACCGCCGAATATCACTTTCAAGCCTGGAAGCGGCTGGCCGATGAGATCGGTCTACCCTTCACCCGCGAAGACAACGAAGCGCTGCGCGGCGTGTCACGGCGCGAGTCGCTACTGCTCCTCCTCAAAGGACGACCCACCGACGAAGCCAGCCTGACCGCGTGGATGGATCGCAAGAACCAATACTACGTGGACCTGATCGAACAGGTGACACCCGCCGATCTCCTCCCCGGCGTGGCCGATCTACTGGCAGAGTGCCGAACGCGGGGCATCAAAATAGGTGTGGTTTCGGCCAGCCGCAACGCGCCCTCGGTGCTGGAAAGTCTCGGCATCGCCGCCCTCATGGACGTGGTCATCACCGGCGCAAGCGAACTCGAAGACGGCAACGGTCTGCGCCGCACGGTGCGCGCAAAACCTGCGCCTGACATTTTCCTGGCTGCGGCGCGCTCACTGCACTTTTCCCCCGGCCATTGCCTGGTGGTGGAAGACGCCGCCGCCGGCATCGAAGGCGCGATTGACGCAGGGATGGTCACCGTAGGCATCGGCCCCGCCGACAGGGTCGGGTGCGCCGATCTGGTGATCCCCAATCTTGACGGTGTGGACCTGGACACACTGCTATCTGCCGCCAACCGCCGCGTCGTCGAAACGATTTTCGATCCCCAAAGGCAAGCACACCGCGAGACGATTTTCACCATCGGCAACGGCTACCTGGGCACCCGCGGCACGCTCGAAGAAGGCTTCCCCGGCGAAAGCCGCGCCACCCTGGTTCACGGCATGTGGGACGACGCGCCCGTGGTCTACACCGAACTGGCCAACAGCCCCGACTGGACGGCCCTCGATCTCTGGATCGACGGCGCTCCCTTCCGCATGGACAGGGGCAAAGTCCGCGACTACGTCCGCTATCTCGATCTGCGCAGCGGCGAACTCGTCCGCCGCCTACAATGGAAGCCCGACAGCGGCGGGCCCGTCCGCCTCACCTTCCGCCGTGTCGCCGGCCTGGCCGATCCACATGCGCTCCTGCTCACCGTCTCTGTCGAAGCGCTGCACAGCCCGGTGACGGTCAAAATGCGCGCCCGCCTCGACAGCCACGTCGAAAACCAGGGATTGCTTCACTGGCACAGCGAAGCCCAGGAACACCGCGACGACGCTATCGTCCTCAGTGCCCGCACCCGCCACACCGGCAAACAACTGGTGGAAGCCATGCGTTTGCAGGTGGAAAGTGAAGGATCCAGCCGCTACGCCGATTGTCCCGGCTCGCCAGGGATCTTGGTCGAATGCAGCATCCCCACCGGTCAAGTTTGGACTGCCCATAAGCTAGTCTCGATCTTCACCGACCGAGATGTCGACGATCCATGTCGCGCCGCGCTGGAACATGTGACACAACTTGCCGCCGCCGGTGTGGACACGCTGATCGCCGCCAACCGCGCCGCCTGGGACGACTTCTGGGCCGCCGCCGACATCGTCATCGAGGGCGACGACGAAGCCGATCTAGCGACACGCCACGCCCTCTTTCAACTGCGCATTGCCGCCTCGGCCACCGACGAACGGGTGAGCATCGGCGCAAAGTCGCTCAGCGGCTTCGGCTACCGCGGCCACGCCTTTTGGGACACCGAGACCTTCATCCTGCCCTTCTTCACCTTTACACAGCCGCACCTGGCCCGCAACCTGCTCATGTACCGCTGGCACACGATTGGCGGGGCACGCCGCAAAGCCGCAGAGAACGGCTTCACCGGCGCACAGTTCGCCTGGGAAAGCGCCGAGACCGGCGACGAAGTCACCCCGCGTTGGGTGCCCAGTTTCGATGGCAAGGATCTGGTGCGCATCTGGTGCGGCGACATCGAACTGCACATCACCGCGGACATCGCCTACGCCATTCACCAATACTGGCAGGTCACCGGCGACGACGATTTTATGATCGAAGCGGGTGCGGCCATCATCCTCGAAAGCGCCCGTTTCTGGGAAAGTCGCACCGAACCCGACACGCCAACCCCCGGCCAATACAGCATTTCCGACGTCATCGGGCCGGACGAATACCACGACCACGTGGACAACAACGCCTTCACCAATCAGATGGCGGCCTGGCACCTGGAAACAGCCACCGAGATCGGCTCCTGGCTGGCGCAACACGCGCCGGAACGGGCCGCACAACTGGCCGATCAACTCGATCTGGGTCCTCAACGTTTCGACCGCTGGCGTGAGATCGCGCAAAATCTCGTCTTTCACCACGACGCCGAGACCGGCCTGATCCAACAGTTCGACGGCTTCTTCCAGCGCAAAGAAGTGGATTGGCCCACCTTCACCGACCGCACCAAGTCGATGCAGGTGTTGCTGGGCATCGAAGGAGCCAACGAACATCAAGTGCTCAAACAGCCCGACGTGCTGCTGCTCTTCAACCTGCTGCCCGACCGCTTCGGCGCCAAGGAATGGGCGGCCAACTGGGCCTACTACGAGCCGCGCACCGACCACACCTACGGCTCTTCGCTCGGACCGTCCATGCATGCGTGGGCTGCTTGTGTGATGGGCGACCCCGAACGCGGCTACGAACATTTCATGCGCGCCGCCCGCGCCGATCTCCAGGACGTGCGCGGCAACGCCGGCGACGGCATGCACATCGCCTCGTCCGGCGGCATCTGGCAGGCGCTCGTCTTCGGTTTTGCCGGTTTCCGCCTCAGCAAAGACGGCTACACGACCCGTCCCCAGTTGCCCCGTCACTGGCGGCGGCTGGCTTTCACCGTCACTGTGCGCGGGCAGAGGCATGTCATTGATTTTCGGAGGGAGAAATAGGGATTGGTGATTAGTGATTGGTGATTAGGTCTCGAAATGAGCGGATGAGTTTACGCATCGATGTGCCCAGCAACACCATTGCACGCCCATTCGCTGCCCCACTGCCAAGCCCAATCACCAAGCACCATCAACAAAAAACCTGGGCATCCCGTCGCTCTTGGCGGACCGTGCGGGAGACCCAGGTTGCATCCAGTACACGCTACGCTGCGTGAGCCGAACGCGAACATGATAGCTTGCAGGTTCGACGATGGCAAACGCAGCCCTGAAATTCGGAACAAAGGAGGTGTCAAAAACAACGTTCCGAGCATCAGAATCGCTACACCATCTATCTGTGAACAACCTTCTACCCCACCTTTTCGGAGGTCACAATGCGAACCCGTTTGCTACGAACCATTGCGCTGCTTGCGCTTCTTATGCTGCTCGTTGCCTGTGCCGCGCCCACCGGCACTGCCCCGGCAGACACCGGCGCCGCTACCGGCGAGGACACATCCGGCGTCACACAACTCCAACTCATGGGTTGGACTAGCTCCGATGCCGAAAACAGTCGCCTTCAAGCGGTGGTGGACGCATTCAACCAGAGCCATCCTGAATACAACGTGACGCTGAGCCTCGTGCCCGATTACGACACCAAACTTCAGACCAGCATGGCCGGTGGCACACCGCCAGACGTTTTCTACGTTGATAGCTTCCGTCTGCTCGATTATGTAGAAGCCGATGCATTGATGCCCATTGGCGAACGCGCTGTCGAGGCGGACGACTTCTACCCATCGCTGCGCGATGCCTTCACCGTCGACGGCACCTTTTACTGCCCACCCAAAGACTTTAGCACGCTGGGTTTGCAGTACAACGAGGCGCTGTTCGATGCCGCAGGGCTTGACTACCCCACGGCAGACTGGACGTGGGACGATCTGCGCACAGCAGCCGAAGCACTGACCGATGCCGACAGCGGCACCTACGGCATGGTCCTCAGCGCCGATTTCGCCCGCTGGATCGCCTTCCTCTACCAGGCCGGCGGCAGCGTCACCGATGAAGACTTCACCCAAATGACCATTGACAGCCCCGAAGCGCTTGAAGCCATGAACTTCTATGTGGGTCTTGTTCAGGACGGCTATGCAGCGCAGCCTTCTGATCTAGACAGCGGCTGGCCGGGTGAAGCATTCGGCAAGGGTCTTGCAGCCATGGCGATTGAAGGAAATTGGATCGTCCCCTTCCTCAACGATCAGTACCCGGACCTTGCGTATGGCCTTACCGAACTACCGGCCGGCCCCACAGGTGAGGCGACAATGGCTTTTACCGTCTGCTATGCCGTGCCAGCAGAGGCGGAGAACCCCGAAGCATCGTTTGAATTGGTCAACTACTTGACCGGCCCTGAAGGCATGAAAGAATGGACCGATCTAGGGCTGGCCATGCCCACTCGGCAGAGCCTGCGCGAGGATTGGTTGGCCCAGTTCCCCAATCTTGAGCCATTCCTCAACGGCGCGGACTATGCCTCTCCGTGGCAGTTCCGTCCTGGCTTCCAGGACGTGCTTGACACTATCAACGACGCCCTGCAACAGGCCATGACCGGCATGATGCTGCCGGAAGATGTACTCTCACAAGCCGAAGAGGCCGGCAACGAAGTCTTGAACCGCTAACCTATGCATGTACCGGTTTGATGGTGTATAGATTGCCGTGCAAGCCTGCACGACAATCTATACACCGCCCCAGGCGCGGCCTCACGCGAACGATAAGCGTCGCGGAATAAGAATCTATCCGTAAATTCACAGCAGCCCGACGAAGTTAGCCTGTTTAGAGCAGACGTCGTGCTGCGCACTGTAATTTACGGATAGACACGAAGGAGAGAGACGATGGCAAGTGGAATCAAAGAACAGGATCGTCAGGATGCCATCGCCGGTTGGCTGTTTATGATCCCGGCGCTGCTCATCTTCACCGTCTTTCTGGTGATCCCCATTCTCTTTGCGTTGTGGTATAGCCTCACCGACTGGAACGGCATCTCAGCCCCGACGACGGCACAGTTTGTTGGTCTGGAAAACTACGTGAACCTGCTGGCCGGTGGTGGCATTCGACAGGCCGATTTTTTCAAAGCGCTGAAGAATACCACCTACTTCGCTCTCGGCGTGGTGCCGATGCAGACCATTCTGGCGTTGCTCCTGGCCAACGTGATCAACCAGCGTGTGCTCCGCTTCAAGGGCTTCTTTCGCACGGCATACTACTTTCCGTCGATCACCTCGTCTATTGCCATCAGCATGATCTTTCTGTTCCTCTACCAGCGAGGAGGATTGATCAACCAGGTGCTCACTACAATCACCTTCGGTTGGTGGGAACCCGTGGCCTGGATGAATGACGCGCGGGGTTTGATCCATATCATGCTGGAGTGGTTTGGCATTACCCTTGCCAGTGGACCGGCCTTCCTGCGCGCCGATATCCTTGGGCTGACATTCTACGACTGGATCAGTGGCCCAAGTATCACCCTGCTCGCGATTATGCTCATGAATACGTGGACAACCATTGGCACGCTCATGATCATTTTCGTGGCCGCTCTCCAAGACATCCCCGGCTCGGTCTACGAAGCAGCCCAAATCGATGGTGCCAGCGGATGGGATACATTCAGCAAGATCACGGTGCCTCTGCTACGGCCAACGTTATTCTTCGTCATCACCCTCGGGTTGATCGGCACCTATCAGGTCTTTGATCAGATCTATGTCATGAGCGCAGGCGGCCCAGCCAAAACAACGCTGACCATGGCCTACATGGTCTACCGCAACGGCTTCAGCAACAGCGAAATGGGGGTGGGGCTGGCCACAGCCATCCTGCTCTTCGTGATTATTTTCATTGTGACGATGATTCAGCGCCGCATTACTGAAGGTAGCAATGGCTGATTTTTGCAATACTTGATTGCAAGGGGGAAAGATTATGGCAATCCAAACTGTATCGCACCAAGACGCCTCGCTGCCGCAGAAGCCTGCGTCCTCGTTGGGGTGGGAACAAGTGCGCCTCATCGTTTCATATTTACTTCTCTTCGGGTTGGCTCTCACCTTTTTCTATCCGTTTTTACTTTCGCTCACCACCAGTTTCAAGACGTTGCCCAACATTGCCGCAGACCCGGTCGCGCTCCTACCCGAAACCTGGGTGTTGGATGGCTACAACGCCATGCAAAACATGAACGTGGGCCGTTGGATCTTTAACAGCGCCTTTGTTGCCGTCACCATGACGCTGGGCAATGTGCTCTTTGCCAGCATGGCGGGCTACGCACTGGCGCGCATCCCCTTCCCGGGCCGCGGGATTGTCTTCGTCGCGATTCTAGGCACCATGATGATCCCGGGCATTGTACTGTTGATCCCCAGATTTATCGTCCTCAGGCAGTTGGGCCTAATCGACACCTACGGTGGCTTGATCCTGCCGGGCTTGATTACAGCGTTCGGCGTCTTCTTGATGAAGCAGTTCTTCGAATCGATTCCGGGCGAGATTGAAGAAGCGGCGCGTATCGACGGCGCATCGCGTTTACAGATGTTCTTTCAGGTGGTATTGCCATTGGCCCGCCCAGCATTGACTGCACTGGTAATTTTCAGCTTTCAGGGAAGTTGGAACGAATTCTTGACACCGCTGATCGTCATCAACACCAACACCGATCTTTACACCTTGCCTTTGGGGTTGGCCTTCCTTCGGGGCGGGCTGGGGATGAACCTACAGTGGAACGCCATCCTAGCCGGGTCAATTGTAACGACACTCCCGATGGCGCTAATCTTTATCTTCTTTCAGCGCTATTTTATTGAAGGGATCAGCTACAGCGGCATAAAAGGGTAAGTGAAACAGATGTTACACAACCAGGGTTTTCAACTTTGCCTACAGCGCCCGGTCTAGTTAACTAGACCGGGCGCTGTGATCTACACCACAAACCTTTGTGCATTTCGTAGTTTTTTACGTAATGCAACCGATGTATTTTTACAAAAACAAGCAAAAATCGCCCAAAAGAAAAACAAAGACTAGCGCATACAGCTTAGGACAAACTCGTCATAGTCCTTTCGCTTACAAAGTTGTACAAATAATTCACAAATATTTCTCGTTTTTTTTTAAATTTTTTCTATACATATTTTGCCCAAAAAGTACATAAAATTAGTAACTATTCAGCTTCAGGTGCGACGCACTGGCTCAAACGTTGCCGCATACAGGTCGCTCTCCTGTCCAGTGCGTCGCACCTGAATAGTTACTAAAATTATTGCATTAACCATAGACATTACCCAGCCAATCAGGGATAGAGTGCCGACTCAACGTCAGTGGGACTCTCTCGAAACTACTTCAGGGAACAGAGGATAAGGCCCGTATGTACCAACAGAAGATCTTGGTTGTAGATGGGGATCCAGTACTGCGCAATCTACTCAAAGACAGCCTACATGATCACGACTACGACGTTGTGGATGTCGACAACGGTCGAGCAGCATTGCGTATTGCCTACCAATCACAGCCAGATCTGGTATTACTCGATCTAATGACACCGGAACTCTCAGGCATTGAAGTATGCAAACGTTTACGCGATGTTTCAGCGGTGCCCATCATTATGTTGGCAGCCACTTCTAACGAAGAAAAGATTGTAGATGCACTGGCTTCGGGCGCAAACGACTGTGTACGCAAGCCCTTTACGTTAGGAGAGTTGCGAGCGCGTATTCGTGTTCAGCTACGCACCATGCATCAGCCATGCGCCGTTAAACGCGACATAACCGTTGCTGCTGGTGACGTTACAATCGATCTTCTCAAACGCAATGTTATGGTACGTGGAGAATCTGTAGATCTTACGCCGACTGAGTTCGGCCTGCTCACCTTCATGGCGAGGCATCCCGACCAAGTGCTCAGCCACGAACGTCTTTTGTGTGAGGGGTGGGGCGTAGAATATGCCAATCAACTGGACTACTTACGCCTATACGTGCGCTATTTGCGCAACAAGGTGGAGAAAGATCCTGCACATCCACGCTTAATTATGACCGAACGCGGTGTGGGTTACTACCTTAACACTTATTAAGCACTCAATAGTCAATGTCATTAAATCAAGGCTGGACCACAGACGACATCGCGACTTCGCTTGTTACCTGCTACCTGTAATTTGCAACCTGCAACAGTCGGCCACACTGCTTAACTTAAAGACATTGACTCTATAATCCCTAATTCCACGAAAGTTGACTGCGGATCTGCCAATAGGTTTCGGCCGATTCAACTAGAAAAGCGAGTTGATCCAACAGATCTGCATGCCACACCACATGCTGCGCCTGCACGTTGGATTCGATCTGTTCTACGCCGGCTGCGCCGCTCAAGACAACACCAGCCCACGGCTGTTGCATCACCCCGGCCAGGGCCAAAGCATCTACCGATACAGCCTGGTCCTCGGCAATCTGCTTGAGGACAAGCGCCTGCGCCTGAAAAGACGGCATCTGGTTGAGCGAGGTCAAGCGCCCATTGGCCAACGCCTCTTTGACGATGACACCGACGCCGGCTGTGTGCGCCTGCCGCAACGCATCGCTCGTTGACTGCTCCAGCAGATTCCATGTCACCTGGACGGCGGCAAACAGAGGTCGCCCCGCCACAACCACGTCCAGCCCGCGCAAGATCGTCTCGGCCTGGTTGGGCCCACTCACCGAAAAGCCGATGGCGAGACCGTCATCGCGCAGGCGGCCCAATTCGGCGAGGACAGCCCCATCTTCGAGGACACCGCTTTCCAGTGTGGCCGAGTGGATCTGGTAGAGATCGAGTTGATCGCCCAGGGTCGCCCGGCTCTCGCCCATCTGGCGTTGCAGCACCGGCAGTGAATGATCCTTGACCTCGTGTTTCTCGCCTTCGTCCAACTGCACCTGCCAATCGGCTGTGTAGGTATAGCCCCACTTCGAGCCAATCACAACGTCCCCAGCCGCAATCTGCCGCTTTGCCAACCAGGATGACAGGAAAGCTTCGGCCCGCCCGTACGATCTGGCGGCGTCGAAATAGCGGATCCCCGCCGCCCACGCCGCATCAAGGACGCTGTGCGCGTGCGCCTCCATCTCTTCCACGGCGTAGTTTTGTCCTAAATCGGCGGCATGGCCCAGGTTGATGTAGCCTGGGCGACCCAGCGCTGCCAGCCCCAGGCCGAGCGGTGTTACGTGCAGGTTGCTCTTTCCTAAAGGTTGGATTTTCATGGTTGTCCTTTTTTGGGTGATTGGTGATTGGTGATCTAGCCACACATCACTTTGGTCACCAGACTAGCGACGCCGCGGCCTTGCCGGTTGAGTAGGCGAGTCTGCGAGCCGTTATGGTGCAACGCCTGTACCAAACGAAACCAAGGAGCGGGTCTACAAAGGGGCAGATCTCGTTAACCCGCTTGGTTTCGATACGCTACGCTACTCAACCAGCGCTAGTCAGCCCGAAAAACCAAAGTGATGTGTGGCTAGATTGGTGATTAGTGATTGGTGATTAGGATCGGCTTCTGCGAAGATAATTCTGTCCCAATCACCAATCACGATTCACCAATCACTAAAACATCTCACGCAGTCGTTTGGGGGCGATCATCCGCCACGCTTCGTTGATATGTAACGACAACTCGTCGTCATCCACCGCATCAAGCACAATCCCCACCCAGCCGCGCACGCCGACGTAGGGCGGTTTGAAAAACTTGCCCGGCTCGGCGGCGATGAGCATTTCTTGCGCGCCCGCTGGTACAGGCAACCACACGGCGATGCGGCCATCGTTGTGGTGGTTGGTGGCGAACATGGTGTAGACACGCTTGCGTACGAAGAAAGTTGGTTCACCGTGCGATATCCTTTCCTCGGTTTCGGGCAGCGCATGACATATCCGCTGCACTCGGTTTAGATGGAATGGTTCCATGAGGGTGTTTTCCTTTGCAGGGCTGTTCCGTTGCAGAATCAGGACACAGATTTCAGGATTGATTGGGTCTTTTTCCACACCGGCTCCGCTAAAGGGTTTTCTGGCTTAAAGCGAATCCTGAGAAGTGACGTAGCGATCCATCTCCGCCGGCTGGGTAACCAGGAAAAGCCGCGCCAGGACGGTGTCTAACGTGGTGGGGTTGGCGGCGGCAATTGGCACGAGCGATTGAATGGCAGCCACCTTGTCGTCCACGCGCATAGGCGCAACCACCAATTCGGCGGCCAACCGCGCCGCCAGCAGGGGCGCAAATTCGGGATCATGCACATTCACCCGCGTCTCCGCGGCGAGGACGGATTGGGGCGTCAACCACAGATGGCGGTTGAGCCGTTCAAACTCGGCCAATGGACGTTGGTAGAGTGTCGCCAGCGCTGCCAGTGTGTCGGCAGCGAAGACGTCCTCGCGCAGCGGCAGGCTGTCTGATCCCTGGGCGCGCTGGTCGAAGCGCCGCCGCACAATGTGACAGGCTGCAAAGTCGGCATGATCGGGTTCGCCCACCAGACGACGGGCCACGTCGACTGGATCAAAGGGTGCGGCGGGATGCCACCACCGTTCCACAAAAGCGTTGACTCGTGCCGTGCTGCGCAGGCAGAAGACCTCTTCCTGAATGTTTTGGGCCGCAGCCAGCGCTTCTCTCAGCGCCTGCTCAATTTTGTCCGCCGCGGTGGGCAGGCAAATGCGGATTGACTCGGCCAGGGTAAGCCAGGCGTAGGTGAGGAAGCCGGCAAAGCCCGTGGGCATGGTAAGCGCGATCCACAGCAGCCCGTCCACATGGGCGTGATCGCCCAGGATGGTGTGTGCTTCGGCGAGGGCAGCCAAAGTGCGCTTGTGCCGTCCCCATTGATCGCTCTGTCCTCGTTGGGGGGCCAGTTGCGCCAGTTCGTGTTGGGCCTGTGCGTTGCGATCCACCAGCCATTGAGTGGCATCGGCGTCCCCGTTCTTGCTGGCGATGGCCTTAGCCGCAATCGGCAGAGCCTCGCGGAAGCTGACTTCGCCACCCGAAAGGGCCGCCGTCACAATCTGCTCCACCAGGGGCAGCGCCCAGTCGCCTTTAGGATGGCGCAGCACCGCATCAAGCAGGAACCAGAGCGAGACGTTGCGGTAGTAGACGTAGCCATTGGACGCGTGCAGATCGATGTACTGTGCCATCAACTGCTCTCCTTCGGCCAGATTTGCCTCGTCGGCGGCAAAGGCAACGAGGTTGAGTCCGTCGGCGATGGCGACGAAGGTCAATTGGGGCGTGTCTATGCCTTCTGCCATGCCTTCTGCCATGCCTTCTGCCATTACGTGGGCGTCGATGGGCATTGGCCCGATCCCCTCGACGCTGCGCAGATCGATGTTTTCGGCCAGTTGAAAGGCTTCGTGACTTAACGGTTCAAGGCCCGAAGGAGGCGCTTCCCCGCCGAAGCGGCCACTGATCCGATTGATCACCACGGGCGACGGCGACGGCGGTAGCCAGCCATATGGGCGCGGTGAAGTGTCCCCGCGGATCACGGCGAGAACGCGATGGGCCAGCAGCCGCAACATGTTTTCGTTGAGATCAGGCAGGATCTGATCCACCAATGCCTGGGCGGCGGCAGGATAATCCTTGGCCGCGATCCAGGCGAGGAGCAGCGCCGCGGCCTGCTGCCACTTCAATTCCACTGGGTAGAGCGAAAGTTGACGCTGGGTGCTTTCCAGTTCGCCGCGGCGCGCCTGTGCAAAGAGTAAATCCGAACGTAGACGGCTGTTGAGGAAGTTGACACTGCCGAAAGCAGCCCGCACGAGGAGCGCCAGCGTGTCTTCTCCCGGCGCAAGCTGTGACGCACGCGACAGCGAGAGATCAAGATCGCGACGCAACGCCGTCAAGTCGTTGAGCACACGCAAGTGCGTCTCCTGGAAAAAGGAACTGAGTACCAGATCTATCAGTTCGCGTGTCAACCCACCCTGGGCCAGATGACGGGCGTAGTAGCGCAGAGCGTAGGGGCTTTCGTGTTCGGGCCAGCGGGCGCAGAAGTCGGTGAGGCGATGGGTGTAGTCTTTGCGCTCTTTGGGCGAGAACTCTTGCAGCAACACCTCATAAAATTGCTGGTGCATCAGTTCAAAGCGATCCTCACCGATGAGGAAGCGCTGAATTGATGTCACTGCGGAGCGCGCTTTGCGCCGCGCCACGCCCAGCGCGTCACCAAGATCGTCCAGCGTAAGGCCGCTAAAAGCCACCACCAGCAGCCCGAGGACGTCCCAGATCAGGTCGCTCTCTTCGGCGACTTCGTCGAGGAGAGCGAGTTGCAGGCGGAAGTAAGTTTCTACACCGTCTGGCGATTCGGCTTCGAGCCGCTGCAACGCCTTTTCGCCGCCCTGGGCCACTTCTTCGGCCACGAAGCGGGCCATGAGCGGTTCCCCGCGCGTCAAACCCCAGATGCGCCCGGCCATTGCCAGCACCGCAGGGCTTGCCTGATAGAGCGCCAGGAGTTCTTCGATCTCAGTTTGTGTCAATGTGCCAAGTTGGCGCAGTTGAGCAAAGCGCAGCGGGTGAAAATCGTCTACGGCGTCTTGTGGGTTGGGGTTGGGCCGCGAGGAAACGATGACATGCACATTTGGAGGCAGGAACGACGGCAGTTGCGCAACGACGGCGGGCCTGATCCCCGCGCCCTCGTCCAATCCGTCCACCAACAGGAGCAGTGGACGCCCGGTCTGCTCGGCGCGGGAGGCCGCCGTTTTCCAAAGCTGGCTGAACTGGCTTTGCAACGAGGGCAGATCAGGCGGCACGCCGCCGGGGACAGCGAGCAGATCGAGGAGTTGACCGTTGACGTTGTGCAAAAAGTCGATGGGGCTGTTGTTGCGTCCTTGTTGGCGCACAAAAAAGTAGATCAGGTCAGGCTGCGTACCCGGCCAGCCGCCACTCTCACACAACAGAATTAAAGAGGCCATCAACGCCGACTTCCCCAACCCGGCGTTGGCTGTCACCAGAAGGTAGCCGGGTGGGGCGAATTGCACAAAGTCGACGAAGGCTTGTATCTCGTGTCCGCGCCCAACAAAGACCTGGGTATAGTATTTGAGGCGGCTGTCCACCGCGCTGCGGTAGTTGGGGCGTGGGAAGGCCGTCCCCTGGTAGATGTTGACCTGCGCCGTAGCCCCCGGTCCAATGGCGACGCCGTAGCTGTTGGTCACATTGCCGACGTGGATGGAGGTGGACATAGGTGTTTACCTCACGGATGAAGATGTGGTGCACACTACGCACTACGCAAATTGTGCCAGGCCCACCAGAATCTCTGCCCCGCGGTGAAAAAGACCAGTGCGCCCATGATCCAGAAGAGCGCCGCCACGTAGCCCGGCAGCAGGAAAAAGAGCGAAAAGAGGAAGACTGTCTCCGCGCCTTCAATGAGGCCGGTGGGCATCTCCATTGTGGTCAAGCGGCCCCGATCTCCTTCACGTCGCTTTTCGAGGATGGCTGAGAGCAACGTCCACGAAAGTGTGTTGACCTGGAACGAGACGAGCAAGAAAATCATTGCCCACAGATTCTGCGTTGTCGGCATCGCCCACACAAACGCAAGCGGCACGAACAGGTAGATGACCCAATCCATCAGCAGGTCGAGATAGCCGCCCCAATCGCTCGTCTTATTGTGTACGCGCGCGGCGAGTCCGTCAACCCCGTCTAACACACGGTTGAGCAGCCAGAGAAAGAGACCCACCTCCACCCAGCCATAGACGACGGCCACAGCAGCGAAGATCCCCGGGATCACGGCGATCACAGAGAGTTGGTTGGGCGATACGTCTGCCAGATAGCGCGCAACCAACGGGCGCAGCAGCCGGTCCTTCTCGCGGCGCAAGAGTGCGTCCTTCATAGCCTGCTCCTTATAGATCGTGGAATTGAGACAGCCTGTCTCGGGTAGTCATCCTCGAACGCGGGGATAGACGCTCGGGGCGGGTGTAAAATGCAGGGGCATGGACGCCGCTGCGTTCTTCCCACTGGCATTGTGATCGAGCGGGCGATTCTAATCAGTAAGTCACTCTACATCAGCCGCGTATCGTAGGGGTTTGCGTGGGGCCGGAGCAGATGCGGATGCTGCGTCCGCATCTGCTCCGGCCCCACGCAAACCCTAGCCAATACGGTCGACACCGCCCATGTACGGGCGCAGTACCGGCGGCAGGATCACCGATCCGTCTTCTTGCTGCCCATTCTCAAGGAGGGCGATGATCACGCGCGGCAGCGCCAGTCCCGATCCGTTGAGGGTGTAGACAAACTCGGTGCGTCCCCCCTCTTCGGGGCGGTAGCGGATGTTGGCGCGGCGCGCCTGAAAGTCGCGGAACATGGAACACGAGCTGACTTCTAGCCATTCGCCCGAACCGGCGGCCCACACTTCGAGATCATATTTGATGGCGGCCACGAACGAAAGATCGCCGGTGGCGATGGCGAGGCGACGGTAAGGCAAACCGAGCCGCTCCAGCAATTCCTCGGCGTCGTGGGTGAGGATTTCTAACTCGTCGCGGCCCCGGTGCGGTTCTACAAACTTCACCATTTCCACCTTGTGGAACTGATGCACACGCTTGATGCCACGTGCGTCTTTGCCCGCCGACACCTTTTCGCGGCGGAAGCAGGGCGTTGAGGCCACATGGTTGATGGGCAGCTTGCCCGCTTCGATGATCTCGTCGCGGTAGAGATTGGTCACCGGCACCTCGGCGGTGGGGATCAGCCAGTAATCTTCCTCGGCGTCGCGGTAAAGATTTTCGCCGAACTTAGGCAGGTTGCCGGTGCCTTCCATGCAGTAGCCGCGCACCATGAAGGGCGGGTAGATCTCGGTGTAGCCATGTTCGGTGGTGTGCACGTCGAGGAACCAGTTGATCAGCGCCCGTTGCAGCCGCGCCGCTGCGCCCTTGAGCACGTAGAAACGACTCCCCGAGAGCTTGACGCCCCGCTCAAAGTCGATGATGTCCAATGCCTCGGCGATATCCCAGTGGGGCTTGGGATCGAAGGCAAAGTTGGGCTTGTCGCCCCACTCCTTCACCACGACGTTGCCCGATTCGTCCTCAGCCACGGGGACGTCGGGTTCGGGGATGTTGGGAATGCGCAACATGGCATCGCTGAAATCGGCTTCGATCTGGCGCAGTTCCACATCAATGGCGTCGATTTCGTCGCCGATGCGGCCCATGCGTTCCTTGAGCGCGTTGGCTTCGTCGGTCTTCTTTTCGCGGAAGAGTTGACCGATCTCCTTGGAGCCGCTGTTGCGATCCGCGCGCAACACTTCTACCTTGGTCAGCAACTCGCGACGCCGTTCGTCCAGTTCCAACGCCCGTTCCCACGGTGCATCGGTGACGTTGAGTTTGTGCATGGCTTCGGCCAATTCAGCACGATGTTCGCGCATCCACCTGATGTCTAGCATGATCTCCTCCTGAGTGCATGGATCAAAAAACCCCTCGCCTGTTCAATCAGGACGAGAGGTCTCGTGGTGCCACCTGAGTTCACAACACCGGCCCAGCCGGACATTGTCTCATTGCGCCGTAACGGGGCGGACCGTCCGGCCATTGCCTGCCGGCGACTCAGGAGATGCTAATCAACCGTTTCCTGTTGCCTCGCACCAACCGGCAACTCTCTGAAAGGAAGTGCGGTAAACCTTGGTCTCCGTCAACGTCTTATAAAGAAAATCTAGCATAGCACCGGTTGACTGTCAAGAAAATTAGGGCAAGGGCATTTCAGGCTGGGGGCTAGACAGTGCCAGGCACGGGCCAAACGTAGAAGCTCTGGCGAGCGATCCGCCGGCCCGTGCCTGGCACTGTCGCTGCACGACCCCAAATTGAATTACCCCCTACGGCAGGGTGAGCCAGGGATTGGCCGCCGCGCCGTGATCAATGCCATCCAGCAGATTGGCCAGTTCCACCAATTGCAGTTCGCCGATCTGCTCAGGCATCCGGTAGCAGAGATGGGCGGGCACATCCAGGTGATCCACCAGCCAATCGAAGAGATCCGCCGGCATCGACGGTTCAACGTCAAGGCGGACGACGGGCAGGCTCAACTCCTGTTGCCGCGAGCGTCGTTGCAGTGGGTTCGACTTACTTTGCTGTGGTTCAGCCGCCCTGATCACGCGAAAAAGGTACGCGCCTGTCACCGTAAGGCCGGGAAAAAGATCGGGCAAGAAGAAGCGCAACAGTTCCTCGCTTTGTAAATAACAGCGTTTGCGCGCAGCCTCGACATCACCGTCATCTGCCGGAATCGGGATAAAACGTGGCAACAGTCGCGGCACCTTGATACGCGCATAGTTCGACGCATCCCAGCCGTCGTATTCGTCGGAATGGAGTTCCACGAGCAGGTTGAGGCTGAAACTGCTGATAAAGGGGAACGGATGGCCCGGATCCACGGCCAGCGGGGTGAGCAGCGGATAGACCCGCCGTTGAAAGAAACGGCGCACCCACTGGATCGCAACCTCGTCAAGCGCCGAAGGTGGGCAAATATGGATCGCCTCGTCTTCGGTGAGGCGGGGTAGAATTTCGTTGCGTAGCAGCGCCGACGAACGCCGCATGATCGACGCAATCTGCACAGGCAACAGTTGTAGCTGTTGCGCAGCGCCGGGATCGTGTATCGCGTGTTCTTGCCAGGCAGGGATTTCTTCGGCGAAGAATTGATCGAGGGTGGTGGCCATCAGCCCAAGGATGCGCAACCGCTCAGCCAGAGGACGGTCGGCATCGGCGCTTTGTTGGAGCAGGTAGGCCGTCTCCCACAATGCCGACGGCAGATCGTCGTGTGGGCGAAAGGTACGCAATCCTTGGGCCAGGGCCTGGGCGCGCGCCACCATTGGATCGACAGGCTGTCTTTCGTTCTGATGGTGAGGATTTAGCATGGCAATTGAGTTGAGAATGTGCTAGAACTTAGCGCACTTCGCCTTCGGCGAGGCCGGCGGAGAAGGGCGCAGGTCGCTGTGTGCGGCTGCTCAGGTAGACGTGACGATCTTGGTCGGAGGCGACGTGGATCGCTTCCATGATTTCGAGAACGTGGTTGGCCAGTTCACCCGACGCACGATGGGGCCGTCCTGTGGCGATGGCGTCGGCTATGTCGGCCAGGCCAAGGCCACGCGACGCTTCCAGGTTGGGGTAGACAGGCTCGATCTCCGTCCACTCGCTATCGCCGGTCTTGCGCAACAGGGTGACACCGCCAAAGGTATTGGGATCGGGCAAGCTCAGGGTGCCGTCGGTGCCGTAGATCTCGATGCGGGGCAACGCCGACGCCTTGACGTCAAACGTGGTGATGATGGTGCCCACCGCGCCACTGTGGAAATCCAACAGCCCTACCACATGGGTGGGTACATCCACCGTCATCACCGTCCCCTTGAGCGGCTCGCTAAGGATCGTGCGCTCGGGCCAGGTCACACGAGTGGCCCCGGTGACACGGCGCACGTCCCCCAGCGTGGCGACCAGGGCGGTGAGGTAGTAGGGCCCCATATCGAACATGGGGCCGCCGCCGGCTTTGTAGTAGAACTCGGGGCTTGGGTGCCAGTGTTCGTGGCCGCGGCTCATCATGAAAGCCGTGGCCGCCACCGGCACGCCGATGACGCCGTCGTCGATGAGTTTGCGCGCCGATTGCAGCCCGCCGCCGAGGAAGGTGTCAGGCGCACAGCCGACACGAAGTCCTTTGGCGGCGGCGAGTTCGAGCAATTCCTGTCCTTCGGACGCACGTAGCGCCAGCGGTTTTTCGCTGTAGACGGATTTGCCCGCAGCCAACGCCGCCTTGGCCACGCTGTAATGTGCGCCGGGAATCGTGAGGTTGAGGACAATGTCGATCTCTGGATCGGCCAGCAATTCGTCCACACCCAGCACACGTGGAATATTCCACTGGGCGGCGGCAGCTTCGGCGGCTTCCCGACGTAGATCGGCCACTGCCGCAATCTCAATCGTGGGTAGCCGTTGCG
The DNA here is from genome assembly GCA_016124945.1 of bacterium. Classification (GTDB taxonomy): domain Bacteria; phylum Chloroflexota; class Anaerolineae; order Caldilineales; family Caldilineaceae; genus RI-153. Next base: position 62,920 of record WGMT01000031.1, read on the forward strand.
CCACCGTAAAATATTGCTTGCTGATGTTGCCACAACCAATCATGCCGATACGGGCAGGGAGAGTGTTCACGCTTAGATCCTTGGGAGAGGGTGGGTTTGGTTATGTTTGCGATGGGGCGGGTGATGTGTAATGCGTAATCCGTAACCCAGATCGTGTCGAGCATGTGATGCCCCAATTGGACTTCATATACTCAACACGATCTGGGTTACTCATTACTCCTTACTCATTACGTCCTGCTCGCCCAAATCAGCCCGCGCCGCACGATCTCTTTCGCTTCGGGCACGTCGAAGTCTTTGGCCACGTGGCCCAAGGACGAGTAGAAGATCTTGCCCTGTCCCCAGCGGCGCTTCCAGACCACGGGCATGACGGTGCCTTCGATCCAGGGCGCGTATTGACCGCCGAAGGTGGTCGTCGCCAGCACTTCGTTGTTGGGATCAACGTGCATGTAGTACTGTTCGCTGTGCATTTTGAAGTCACTGAGGCCGGCAGTGATGGGGTCATCGTGATTGATGATGTTGACTTCATAATCGATGATGTTGCCGGGGTGCGCCACCCACTGCCCCCCCACCATGAACTGGTATTCGGTGTTGTTGCGGAAGGCGTCGGCCATACCGCCGTGCCAGCCCGCAAAGCCGGTGCCCGCTTTGATCGTCTCCAGCAGGCATTTTTCCTGCTCTTTGGTGATGGTGCTCATGGTGTAGACCTGTGAGATCAGGTCGAAGGAGCGCATCTTGGCTTCGTCGGTGTAGACGTCGAGGGTGGTGTGAATTTCGACATCGAAACCGGCTTCTTCCAGAAGCGGCGCGAAAATGTTGACGCACTGTTCAGGCTCGTGGCCCGACCAGCCGCCCCAAACCATCAATGCTTTTTTCATCTTGTCCGTGCTTTCTAAGTGGGGTGTACGGTGATTATTTCAATGTCTCAACCAGGTTGACATAGGCCTGCATCGCCTCGTCCTGGCTGAGTCCTTTGCGCTCGGCCCAGGCGTCGTACTTGGCGCGGCCAACCAGATCGGTGAAACCGGGCCGCTTGCCGGTGACATCGCCGACGGTGGCCTGCTTGTAGAATGCGTAAAGTTTCAGGAGATTTTCGTTGTTGGGGCGTTTGGGTAAAGACTGCGCCTCTTGGGCAGCCGCTTCAAATTGCGCCTTGAGATCAGACATAACAGCCTCCTCGGCGTACAACAAATTGATACCGTCAGTACGTCGTCAGTATACCATTCTCGCAGGCAAGAGACAACGAGGGTGGTATAATGCGTGGTGCGCAGAGCGCAGAGCGTAGTGCGTAGTGCGTGGGTAGAGGACGCCCCGTCCTTTTTCGTAGCTGCACGCTATCAGCGTGCGGTTTGTCCTCTACGAAACCATTTACATTGGTGCGTCATCTCGTCTACGATGAACCGCACGCTGATAGCGTGCAGCTACGTAGATGAGCACAATACCCTCTACACACGCAACACGCACCACGCACCACTACCCAATCACCACCCCAACGAGATCCACATGCCCACACGCATCCTCAACTTCGGTTCGTTGAACATTGACCACGTCTACCGCGTCGAAGCGTTTGTGCGACCGGGGGAGACGATCCACAGCTTGTCCTATCGGCAATTTGCCGGCGGCAAGGGATTCAACCAGTCGATTGCGCTGGCGCGGGCCGGTGCGCCGGTCTATCACGCCGGGAAGATCGGGCCGGAGGGCGGTTGGCTGTTGGAGATGCTTGCCACCGCCGGCGCCGTCACCGAGGACGTTTTGCAGGTGGAGACGCCCACCGGCCACGCCCTGATTCAGGTGGACGACCAGGGAGAGAATTCGATTATCCTCTTCGGCGGGGCCAACCAGGCCATCACCGCCGAGGACGTGGCGCGCGTGCTGAGCCGCTTTACGGCAGGCGACTATCTGCTGCTCCAGAACGAGATCAGCCAGATGCCACTTATTTTGCAGCGGGCGACGGCATTAGGGCTGCGCGTGGTGTTCAACCCTGCGCCCATGACACGGGCGCTGCTCGACTATCCGCTGGGTGGTGTGTCGATCTTCATTGTCAACGAAACCGAGGGCGAGGCGTTGACCGGTGTGTCCGCACCCGACGCCATGTTGGACGAGATGCGCCGTCGCTTCCCCGCTGCGGCCACGGTGTTGACCCTGGGCGGGGCGGGTGCCATCTTTGCCGATGCAGATCGGCGCATTCCCATCCCCGCCGTCCCCGTCACCGCCGTGGACACCACCGCCGCCGGCGACACCTTCACCGGCTACTTTCTGGCGGGAATCGTGCGGGGCAATGGTGTGGAAGACGCGCTACACGAAGCGGCCCGCGCGGCGGCGATCTGTGTGACACGTCCTGGCGCAGCGGAGTCGATCCCTGGGAGGAGAGAGGTAATGCGTGATGCGTAATTGGCAGAGGCGATTTCGCCTTCTGAGTTACGCATTACGGATTACGCATCACGTTCCTTCGCTCCCACCATCTACTTTGTAGGAGAATCTTGATGAAAAAGAGCGGAATTCTCAACGCCGAGATTGCTGCGGTGGTGGCCCAACTCGGTCACATGGACACTGTCACGATTGGCGATGCCGGGCTGCCCATCCCCCAAGGGCCCAAACGCATTGATTTGGTGGTGAAGCCCGGCCTGCCCGCGTTTTTGGATGTCCTCGCCGTGGTGTTACAGGAGCAAGTGGTGGAAAAGGCCGTCATCGCCGCCGAAATGGAACAGGTCAACCCCGATCTTTACCGGCAGTTGCGGGAAATCCTCGGGCAGATTCCTGTGGAAAGCGTGCCCCACGAGGAGTTCAAAGCACGCACCGTGGGCAGCCGCGCCGTCATCCGCACAGGAGAATTCACGCCCTATGCGAATGTGATTCTGGTGTCGGGGGTGGCGTTTTAGTTAGGGATTGGGCATTGGGGCATAGGCGCTAAGTTAAGCATTGTACGAGAAAGTGCCGGGGACGTTTCGCTGCAGCGAGACGGGACATTCACGCCTGGCGACACGTCCAACGTGACGTCCCCGGCACTTTCTCTCCATCCGCGTTCTATCTTACTTACTTTCAATCGAAGAGGAGACTCTGCATGGCCGAGGGGATACAACAGGACGATCTATTCCGCCTGCGCTTTTTGCAGGATGCGGCGCTGTCGCCCGATGGGCGGCAGGTGGTGTACACGGTGATGCACACCCAAGAGGAGAAGGCGGACAAGCCCAGTGAGGACAAGCCGAAAAGCTGGCGCGATGTGAGGACGCTCTGGCTGCTCTCGCTTGCGGACGGCAACAGCCGCCAGTTGACGGCGAACACGTCCAACGCATACGCGCCGGCATGGTCGCCCAGCGGTGAGGCGGTGGCCTTCCTCTCCGACAGGCAGGGGACGACGCAGATCTTCTTACTGCCCATGACCGGCGGCGAGGCGCGTCCACTCACCTCCTTTGCACTAGGGGTGACAGGACGCCCCGTCTGGTCGCCTGACGGCAGCCGCATTGCCTTCACCGTCGGCCCACAGGACGCAGCCCACGCCGACGATGTGCCCTATCGCTTCACCCGCCGCGTCTACCGCTTTGACGGCATGGGCATGGTCGACCGCGCCGTGCAGAACATCTTCAGCGTGGACGTAGACAGCAGCGAAACCAAACAGTGGACCGACAACAACGCCTACAATGTGCAGCCCGAATGGTCGCCCGACGGGCAGACGATCCTCTTCCAGTCGCGCTTTTCGCCCGAAGACAGCGGACAGTTCGGCACGCTCGACCTGGTGGACGGCGAGGGCAATGTGCGCACCGTCCTCAGCGGGTGGCGTGGGATGGCCGCAGCGCGCTGGCTACCCGACGGCAAGCGCATCCTCTTTGCCGCCGCCCGTGGCGAGTTGCCCATCGGCACACAGAACGACCTGTGGAGCATGGACATCGACGGGAGTGATTTTGTCAACCACACCGAGGGGTTGGACCGTCAAGTGGCGGCGGATCTTCAGCCTGATTTCCCGCCGGGGGCGCTGGGCGAATCGAAGATTTTGGTGGACGCTGCGGGCGAGTCGGCCTACGTGCAGGTACAGGACGGCGGCGAAGTGCCGATCTACCGTGTCTCGCTCAAAGAGAAGGGCTACGCCGCCGTGGTCAGCGGCGAACGCAGTTGCTTCCCGCTGGGGCTGCATGGTGACACGTTGATCTTCGCCGTCAGCGAGTTGAACAACCCCACCGATCTCTTTAGCGTGGACCTCGGCACCGGCGCAGAGCGGCAGTGGACGCAGATCAACCGCGCCTTGCTTGAACAGCGCGCCCTGCCCAAAACCGTCCACATGACCTTTGCCGGAGAGGACGGCGTTGACGTGGAAGGCTGGGTGATGCTACCTGCCACTGGACAGGCGCCCTTCCCCGGATTCCTCTACATTCATGGGGGGCCACACAGCGGTTTTGGGCATGTCTTTTCGTTTGATTTCCAGATGTTGGCCGGCGCAGGCTACGCCGTGATTTTCATCAACCATCGGGCGTCTACAGGCTACGGCAACGCTTTTGCCACGGCGATCAAGGGCGACTGGGGTCATTTGGACTACACTGATCTCATGGCGGGCGTCGATGCCGCCATTGAACGGGGACTGGTGGACGGCGAGCGGCTGGCGTTGGGCGGCCTTTCGGGCGGCGGCAACCTCACCTGCTGGATCGTAGGCCAGACCGACCGTTTCAAGGCTGCCATCCCCGAAAACCCGGTGACGAATTGGGTGAGCTTCTACGGCGTCAGCGACATCGGCCCCTGGTTCGCTGTGGATCAACTGGGCGGCCACCCGCACGAGATCCCCGACGTCTACCAGCGCTGTTCGCCCATCACCTACGCCCACCGCTGCAAGACGCCCACACTGCTGATCCAGGGCAACAACGATTGGCGCTGCCCGGCGGAACAGTCGGAACAGTTCTACGCCGTGCTCAAGGTCAACGGCTGCCCGGTAGAAATGGTGCGCCTGCCCAATAGCTCCCACGCCGAATCCATCGGCGGGGCATGGCGCATCCGCAAGGTACACAATGAGGCGTTGATGGGGTGGGTGAAGAAGTATGTGGAGGTTGGGTAAAAGGGGATGATGGGGATGATGAGATGATGGGGATGATGAGATGCAGTATCATCATCCCATCATCAATGCATTAGCGCGGTTGAAATGTATCCAAAATCGCCTCTGCATCTGCCCTACATTGATCAGACTGATCAGGGGGAAGGGGATCGAGGTGAATGACGGCAAAAAGAAAGGATGAACTGTCAATTGTCAGGTGATACATTATGTAGCGACCACCAGCAAATGCAATATGAACATCCTGGGACCATTCGTAGCCTGCCAAACTCACCAGATTACTTTCATCAGGTTCGGGCCATCCTCTGGCTCCTTCCGACAAGTTGAAGCGGCACCCGGAGATTTCTCGATGATAAAGAACAGGTTCTCGATACTGGTCGATTTCTGCGTAGTCCCAAATGTCTTTGTTATAGCGCACCTGAAATAAATTTCCCCATGTAGTCGGCCCTTCATAAAGGATCTCGTCATCGCTGAGTTGCACAGTAGGTTGTGGAGAGATGGGCTGTTGGGGAGAAGGCACAGGTGAAGGCTCTTCTGTAGGGGGCGGTTCCGGTGGCGATGGGGGTATAGAATTACAACCAGATATCAAGAGTAGGATCAAAAGCGTTGCCGAAACACGCATTTTGTACATCTTTCGTCCCCTTTGGGTGTAAAACGGATAGGTTCACAGCGGAGCAGACGAAACACAGACACAACAGACCAACTTGCTCTGTATGTGTCGGCGTCTTCCTCAGATGGGGACGATGTTATCAGTGAAAGCTGAGGAAACAGCCAGAATCTTCACGCCATCGTTGAAGGTAACGATGAGGAATTAAGGTCCATCATATCCCCCCCCGTTTTTTGTCAAGTGTTGACGAATTTTTGGGGTGTACTTCATCCATAGAACTTGCCGAATGAATTCGGCGTCTAATACGGGAAACCGGCTCTTGATGATTTAGAAAATAACCTGGTAAGACGTAGGTGCGGTTTTTAACCGCACGGCTTCCCATCCAGAGAGAACCGCAGCTAAAAGCAGCGGCTACGGTTGCCTGATTAAAATCTTAATGTTCAAAAGCCGGTTCTGGGAACACGATTTATCGTGTTTCCCCTACCAGCCGGCGGTTTCAACCGCTGGGTTACCGGATTATTTTGTTAACCTTCAACAACCGTCGGGTTACCAGATTATTTCATTAAGCTTCAATATCCGCTCAGATCTGCCCAATCCGCCCAATCCGCGTTCTATCTCTCCTAGAATCAGAAGTCCCGCATCCTGCCCCAGCAATTTGACCGACTCTCCTATCTAAAGTAAAATTCAAGGTCGGTACGTGCCAGGTAGCACCGCGGCGGGAATTTGTTCACGCCTGAAATGTGGACAGATGCCCGTTATTTTAGATTTTATCCTGAAATTCACAGCAGCCCGGTGAGGCTAACCAGTATTGAGCCGACGTCCGGCTGCGCACTGTAATTTCAGGATAAAAACTTACTGAGAAGTGGGTACTTCCAGTGTTCGAAAGTCTGTCGGATCGACTCCAAACCATCTTTGGGCAACTCGCCGGCCATGGCAAGCTCTCTGAGAGCGATGTCAATGCTGCGCTGCGCGAGGTACGTCTGGCGCTGCTCGAAGCAGACGTCAACTACAAGGTGGTGAAGGATTTCATCAACCGCATCAAAGAACGCGCCATTGGCGTCGAGGTGATGAGCAGCCTCACCCCTGCCCAACAGGTGGTGAAGATCGTCAACGAAGAGTTGATCGAGCTGCTGGGCAAACCGGCGTCGTTGAATTTGTCGGGCCAGCCGGCGGTGATCATGCTGGTGGGCTTGCAGGGCGCGGGGAAGACCACAATGGCGGCTAAACTGGCGTTGCGCCTGCGCAAGTCGGGGCAGCGTCCTCTGTTGGTGGCGGCGGACATCTACCGCCCGGCGGCTATCAAGCAGTTGGAAGTGCTGGGCCAGCAGATCGACGTGCCCGTACACAGCGAAGGGACAGCCGTCCCCGCGCCAACGATTGCACGCAACGGCCTGCGCCTGGCGCGCGAGAAAGCTTACACCGTCGTCATCCTTGACACCGCCGGTCGCTTGCAGATCGACGACGACATGATGCGCGAATTGGAGCAGGTGCGCCTCGTCTCGCAGCCGTCCGACGTGCTCATGGTGGTAGACGCCATGACCGGTCAGGAAGCGGTGCAGGTGGCAGATGGCTTCAACAAGCGCGTACCACTTAGCGGCCTGATCATGACCAAGATCGACGGCGATGCCCGCGGCGGCGCCGCTTTGAGCATCCGCGAGGTGACAGGCGTGCCCATCAAGTTCTTGGGCACCAGCGAGAAGATGGACGGCATCGAGCCCTTCCAGCCCGATCGCCTCGCCGGCCGCATTTTGGGGATGGGCGACATTCTCACCCTGATCGAACGGGCGCAGGACAACATTTCCGAAGAGGAAGCCGCCGCCATGGAGGCCAAACTGGCCGAAGGCGACTTCGATTTTGAAGACTTCCTCGATCAACTGCGCCAGTTGAAGAAGATGGGATCAGTCACCGATTTGCTCAAGATGATCCCTGGCATGAACCAGCTTGCCAAACAGGTCGATCCACAGGAAGCGACCGACAATTTGAAGCGGGTCGAGGCCATCATTAACAGCATGACCCTCTTCGAGCGCCACAACCCCGATGTCCTCAACGGCAGCCGCCGAAGGCGCATCGCTACAGGTAGCGGCAACACCGTACAGGATGTGAACCAACTGCTCAAGCAGTTCAAAGATATGCGTAAAATGATGAAGCAGATGGGGTTGATGGGCAAGGGCAAAAAGGGAAAACGCCGTAACAGCCGCGGTGGCATGGGCGGCAATTTTATGGACATGTTCAACAACATGCGCTAGACAACGATAGAACGCGGATGGAGCAGATTTAGCGGATTTTCGCTGATCTGAATCCGTGAAATTCGCCCAATTCGCTTCATCTGCGTTCTATTCTGATGGATGTGATTTACAAACGAAGACGATTCCGTACCCGATAAACAGAGACAGTTTGTATACAAAAGGAGCAAGAGCTTAGTGGTTCGCATTCGCCTGCGCCGTATGGGCGCAAAAAAGACACCGTTTTACCGTATCGTCGTGGCCAATCAGCGCAATGCGCGTGATGGCCGTTTCATTGAAACCATCGGCACCTACAACCCGCTGACCGATCCGTCCACTGTTGAGTTGAAGAAGGACCGAGCGGCGTATTGGCTGTCGACCGGCGCTCAGCCCAGCGAAGGTATCACCCCGATTTTAATCCGTGAGGGCATCATCGATGCCAAGGGCAAGCTCGTCTACCAACCAGCGGCGGAAGAAGTCGCTGCTTAGTTGATAGTTTGCTGCGCCATTAAAAGAATAGTGCGTAGTGCGTAGTTACAGGTTGATTTGCAGAGACAACACGCACTACGCACTACGCACTACGCTTTTAGCGGGAGGAACCGATGGAAAAGCTCGTCGAGTTTATGGCCAAGGCTCTTGTCGAAAACCCTGATCAAGTACGGGTGACCAAGCGTGCGCAGCGTGATCGGGTGATGTTGCGGTTGGAAGTATCGCAGGATGACGCCGGTCGTGTCATCGGCAAGGGTGGCCGGGTGGCGAACGCCATGCGTACTGTCCTCCGCGCCGCTACCGCCAACGATGGACGCCAGGTCTCTTTGAAGATTTTGTAGTTGCATGGAACAGAAGAAGATCTTGCGCGTCATTGAGTCTCCTGCGTCATTGATGGTGTAATTGAATAGGCATAAAGCAGCGGAGGGGAAAGCCTTCCGCTGCTTTTTTGGTATGAAGAGGGGTTACAGTATGAGCGAAGAAGCAAACCAGGGCATGGATCGCCGAACCGAGCGGCAGAATCGCCGTCGCCGCCACGCGTCCCGGCGCGGACCGTTGACGGTGGATGTACCTACAGGCTACCTGGCCGTGGGCAAGGTGATCGCCGCGCACGGGACACGTGGCGAAATTTCGGTGGAACCTTTTACCGACTTCCCCGAAGAACGCTTTGCATCGGGGCAGGTGATGCGGCTTGGCGATGAAATGGAAAAAGTAGAAATTGAGGCGTCGCGTCCCCACAAAAGCCGGATGCTCGTCCGCTTTGAACACATCACCAACCGCGACGAAGCCGAAGCACTGCGCGGAACATGGATCTTCATCCCCGAAGAAGACGCCGTCGAGTTGGAAGATGACACCTACTACGTCCACCAGATCATTGGGCTGACGGTACAAACCGCAGACGGCCAGATCCTGGGGACCGTGGGAGATGTCCTGGTCACCGGGGCCAACGACGTCTACTTGATCAAGCCGGCGCCCGGCGTCAACGGTGGACGGGAGATCCTGTTGCCCGCCATCGGTGAAGTCATCGTAGAAGTCGATGTGGCGGGCGGGCGGCTGCTGGTGAACCTGCTGCCGGGGATCCTCGATCCTGAGGATGAATAAACGTCACCGGTTTGACAAAAGATCGGCCATCCACTATTCTCGACAGCAACATGAACATGGCAACATGAACATGGCAACATGAACATGGCAACATGAACATGGCAACATGAACATGGCAACATGAACATGGCAACATGAACATGGCAACATGAACATGGCAACAACGCCCATACTTTAACCACGGTTTCCATCGCAAGGATGCCCACGCAGTGTCAGGTGCACCATGCCCGTGAACGAACAAGCTTACTGGATTGCTTTCAACCGGGTGCCGGGCATCGGCCCCACCCGGTTAACCGCCCTACTGGAGACGTGCGGCAGCATCGAAGCCGCCTGGCGTGCGCCCATTCAACAGCTTCAGACGGCGGGGCTGGATCGGCGCTCGCTGGAAAACCTGCTGACGCTGCGCCGTACCCTCGATCTCGAAGCAGAGTGGAAGCGTCTCCAGCAGAGCGGCGCACACTTGCTCACCTGGGACGATGCTGAATATCCGCACAATTTGCGGCAGACGCCCAACCCGCCGCCGGTGCTTTATGTGCGTGGCGAAATCAACAGCCAAGACAGCCTTGCCGTTGCCATTGTGGGCACCCGCCGCGCCTCAGCCTACGGCCGCGAAGTGACGCACACATTGGTCACCGAATTGGTGCAGCACGGCATCACGATTGTCAGTGGGCTGGCGCTGGGGGTGGACGCCATCGCCCACCAGACGGCGGTTGAGGCAGGCGGCAGAACGTTGGCCGTCCTTGGCAGCGGGGTCGATCAGGTGTACCCGGCCAGCAATCGGGCCATCGCCGCCGGTGTGCAGCAGAATGGGGCGCTGATCAGCGAGTACTCGCTTGGGACAAAACCGGAAGCATCGAATTTCCCGCCACGCAACCGCATTATCAGCGGGCTGAGCCTGTGTGTGATTGTAGTGGAGGCGGGCGAACGTAGCGGCGCGTTGCTGACGGCACAATTCGCCGCCGAGCAAGGACGCGACGTCTTCGCTGTGCCTGGCTCGATTCTGCACCCAGGCAGCATTGGCTGTAACCAGTTGATCCAGAACGGCGCCGCCCCCCTGCTTTCAGTGGCCGACGTGCTCGATTTCTTGGATCTGGAACGCACGACGGCGCAGATGCAGGTACGGGCAACAGTGGCTGCCGACCCGGCGGAAGCCGATCTACTCATCCATCTTTCCAGCGAACCCAAGCACGTTGACGACATTGTGCGCGACGTCATGTTGGCCGCAGGGCAAGTGACCAGCCTGTTGACGCTGATGGAGTTGAAAGGGTTGGTGCGCCAAGTCGGCCCACTGCGCTATGTACGGGCAAGTTGATATTCACCATCCATGACCTGAGGTACAAAGATGTACGCAGCAATCCTGGCCGGCGGCGTCGGCACACGGCTGTGGCCGCGCAGTCGCCAAACCTTACCCAAACAGTTCTCCGACATCACCGGTAGTGGACGCACTATGATCCAGGCGACGGTGGACCGGATCGCCGGTTTCGTGTCGCCGGAGCAGATCTACATCCTCACCGGCGCGCGCTACCGGGCGCTAGCCGCCGAGCAACTCCCGGCACTTCCTGAAGCCAATATCCTGGTCGAACCCAGTGGACGCAGCACAGCGCCGGCGATTGGCCTGGCCTGTATTCATCTACGCCGCCGTGATCCCGATGCCGTCATCGCCATTTTACATGCGGATCATGTCTTCCGCGATGAGGCGCACTATTGCGCCATCTTGCAACAGGCCGAAGTGGCGGCACAGGCAGGTTATCTCACCGTGTTGGGTGCCCAGCCCGACACGCCCCACACCGGTTACGGCTACATCAAGCGCGCAGGGGACGCACTGCCCATCAGCGGTGCCTGGCCCGTCTTCCGCGCCGAGCGCTTTTTAGAGAAGCCCGACCTGGCCACGGCGCAGGCTTTCCTGGCCGAAGGCAGCTACTACTGGAATGTGGGCAACTTCATCAGCCGCGTCGACGTGCTGCTGGCCGAGTTTGAACGGCAGCGCCCGGCGCTCTATGCCGGGCTGTTGCAGATCGAAGCCGCCCTGGGCACCGACCATGCCGAAGCCGTCCTTCAGGAAGTGTGGCCCACGCTGGAGAACATTTCCATTGATCATGGTGTCATGGAAGGCGCGGCGAAGGTTGCCGTCGTTCCGCTGGACGCCGGTTGGAACGACGTAGGCAGTTGGGACGCGCTGGACATGGTGCTGGCGGCAGGTGAAGACGGCAACTGCATCACCCAGGGCACCGTTATTCAGACGGGGTGCAGCGGCAACATCGTCTCTGGCGGGGATCGACTGATCGCGCTGGTGGGCGTCGACAATCTGGTCGTCGTTGACACTGGCGATGCGCTCCTCATCGGGCACAAAGACAAGATGCAGCAGGTCAAAGAGATTGTCGATGCACTTCGTTTACAGCAGCGTGAAGACTTGCTGTAGCGGCTGAAGTTGCAAAGTGTGCAGGTAGCAGGTGGCACGTTGCAGGTGATAGCTGAACAGTCAGCAGGGATAGGATCGGAACGACATGCGTCAATATCCTCGCACGCCATTTACAGATTGGTCGCAGGAGCAGAAGGATCAGTTCAACCGCATTGCACTTTTTGGGCTGCTTGGGGTCGTCATCGGCTTCTTTTTGGCCACCGTCTTCTGGCCGGCGGAGGCAACAGACAGCAGCCTGGACGGACTGCAACCTGATTTGCGTGCACAGTACCTCTCGGCGCTGGCAGACGCCTATGTAGCGACCGGCGGTGACAATGCAGCCACCGTCCTCTCGCGGTTGAACGATCTACGTGATCCTGAAACCGAACTGATCGAGGCCATCCGCTATTACCAAAATTTCGACAGCGAGGTGGCGGCCCTCCACGAATTCAATTTGCGCACGCTGGCTGCCCAGTTCAGCAACATCAATTCACTGCCCACAGAGTCATTTCCTTCTGATGCCGTGCCTTCCGAAACGGCAAGCGCGTCCTGGCTGGATTGGCTCTTGATCGGGCTGGCTATGGTGATGTTAATCGGCGGTGGGCTCTGGATCTTTTACCAGTTTGTGCTGTTCCGAGGGGATCGGAGAGATTCACGCCCTACCAACGATTTCAACTCCGGCAACGATTACGGTGACGGCTACGATGAAGAGGATGGCGGCTTTTACAACGATCTCGAAGAGGACGAAGACGAAGATTTCGACACACGGCCCCGTAAGCTAACGCGCGAAGAACAGCAGGCCAACTGGGAAATCAGGCAGCGGCAGGTACTGGGTGACACAGAACGCCCACGAAAAGAGGAACCGTTGCCTCCTCAACCATTCCTGCTCCCATCGCCGCCCGATGACATTACCGTCGAAACCGAAGTCGACGTTGCACCCCGTCGACGCCCGCCTGAAGACACAGGCGAAGAAATGCCCCAGCGCGACATGACGTCGTCGGCACCGCCGGCGCGCAAAGAGCCACAGACCGACCAGCCACAGAATGACGATGCCGGAGAGCCACCTGCAACGCAGCCCTTAGCCGAGGCAGAGGCACCACCCGACGTTGACAGGATACGCCGCGACCGTAAGAGCCGTAGCGACAATCATAACCGTCCTGGCGCGGATGATGCGGACAAGCGCAAACCCACATCCGTCACCCCAGCGTCCGCTCCCCCACCTGGCGAAAACCGTCGTAACAGCGAGACCGGTTTCATCGGCCACGTTCAAGACCAGATTGCAGGTCTGCGCAAGCGCGAAAAGTCGGCCCCGGCACAGGCTATGCTGGCTGAATTTCAAGCCAAGTACTACTATGGCATCACCGACTACGACGAAAGTTTCACCATCACCGCGCCGGCAGACAGCAAAGACATCCTTGGTGCGTGTGGCGTCGGCACAGACGCAGAAGTCGATCCACCTTCGGCAAGCAGCGACAAGGTGCGCGTCCTGGACATTTGGCTATACGATAAATCGTCCATGCGCACACAGAATCAACTACTCGTGGCCCGTGGCGTCAACCTCGACAGCATCCCCCAGAAGATCGCCAGCAGCGGTAGCATCACCGGCGATCCCCTTGTGATCGAACGCGGATTGACCTTCAAACTCCGCGCCGAACAGCTCGTGCTCGAATGCAAAATCGAAGACGTCTCCTACGTGAGCGATGCCGCCGATGCCCCGTTCCAGTCGGTGATCCTATCGATAACGGTCGCCAAGAAAATGTAGCGCATTCGTCAGGGGCAGGCCCATTCTTCATACTCGTTCCTCTGGATCATAAAGCCGCTTGTATTCCTGAATTGCATACCGGTCGGTCATGCCGGCGATGTAGTCGCACACAAGGCGGTGCAGCCCCACCGTTTCGGGTTCGGCGACGTTGCTTTGCTGGTGCGGCAGTTGACCCAGGCGTTTGACGCGCCGTTGCGTCTCAGGCGGCAGTTGTTCCGGCACAGAGACATACGCATCAAAGAGCGCCCGCAGTGTGCGATCCGCTTTGGCCGCCATGCGCACCACCCGGTAGTGACGGTAAAAACATTCGTAGAGGAACTTCTTGAGTTCGCCGTTTTCGGCGGCCAATTCTGCCGAATAGTTGACCACATTCCCCGGTAATTGACGTAGATCCGCCAGTGTCTCCACCCCAGCTTGCTTCAAATTCCCGTCGGTGGCCGCAATCGTATCTGACACCTGAATGCCGACCATACGCCGAATAAAGCGGTAACGCGTCATCGGATTGGCCAGATCGGCCTTACCGTTTTCGCCCATCGAACGCAGGACACGCTGCGCAATCTGCAATTCCAGCACTTCTCGGGGATCCAGGATCCCGGCGCGCAGACCGTCGTCGGTGTCGCTGGTGTTGTAGGCGATCTCGTCGGCCAGGTTGCTCAGTTGACATTCCAGTGTGCCGCGTTCATCGGGGTTGTAGTTGCGAGCATCAACGATGTCGTATGACGTATCGTGCTTCACCACACCTTCGCGCACTTCATAGGTGAGGTTTAGCCCAGGATGTTCGGGGTAACGCTGCTCCAACTGGGTGATGATGCGGTACGTCTGCTTTTGGTGATCGTAGCCACCGTGGCTGCGCATAAGATCGTTGAGCGTCTCTTCGCCGGTGTGGCCGAAGGGCGGGTGGCCGAGATCATGGGCCAGGCAGATGGCTTCCGTTAGATCCTCGTTGCAGCCTAAAGCGCGGGCCAACGTACGCCCGATTTGGGCCACCTCAACACTGTGGGTAAGCCGGTTTCGATAGTGATCTCCTTCGGAGTAGACGAAAACTTGGGTCTTGTACTCTAAGCGGCGAAAGGCGGTGGTGTGAATGATGCGATCTCGGTCGCGCTGGTAGACAGTGCGGTAGGGATGCTCGTCCTCAGCGTAGACCCGTCCTCGGCTCTGACTGCTATGCATTGCGTACGGCGCCAGCGCATCATTCTCGCGGCGATCCAACTCTTCTCGTGTGACCAACATGGTTTGCCTCCTGAGGGACTGGACGACGGACGACGGACGACGGACGACGGACGACGGAAGTCATGAACATTGTTACGCCACTGGGAACTTCTTGTCGCTCGGTTGCCACCAGCGATGCCTTCCGACGATATCCGTCGGTCGTCTGTCGTCCTGATGTCCCCAGTATAGTAGACCTTGTGCCTATCCGAAAAGCGCCGCAACACGCTCGGAACAGAAATCTGGAAAAATCTGCGATGATTCATTGACAACTGCAATTTCTTTCGCTATAATGTCATTCCAGCGCAAGCGGTTGCACAAACTTTTGTTGAGCACTCCGAGCACCCCATGCAGCAGTGTAACGCTTGTTGCTAAACCACTCTTTACAGTACCATAGCTAGAAATGAAGCGCCGTGTCAACGATCAGAGACGTCGCAGCGAAGGCAAATGTACACCCCAGCACCGTAAGCCGTGTCTTTTCGGGCAATGCACGCATCAGCGACCGCACCCGAAGACGTGTCCTGGCGGCTGCCAAGGCGTTGAACTTTCAACCCAACGCCATTGCGCGTTCGCTTAGTGTACGCCGCACCCACACCCTCGGCGTCATCGTTCCACACGTCTTTAAAGGTTACTTCGAAGATAGTTTCTTTCCGCAGATCATGAGCGGTTTGTTGGACGTTACCTACGCCAACGGCTACCGTCTTCTGGTCAGCGGCTGCGAAAGCTATAGCGACGAAATCGTGCAAACGTTGCAGATCCTTGCCACACGCCAGGCCGACGGCATTATCGTCACCAGTGGGCGGCTCGACGTGAACACGGTGGGTGAGTTGCGTGTACAGGCGACCCCGCTTGTGTTGATCGGTCAACCGCCTGAGCAGCACAGCGACGTAGCCTGGGTGGATGCCGACAACTGCGAGGATACACGCCAGGTCATCGCCCGCTTGATCGAACTAGGGCATCGCCGTATTGCTTACGTCGGTGGCGATCCAGATACACGGGTTGTCAAGGAGCGGCTGGAAGGCTATTGCCGGGCCATGCACGAAGGCGGAATTGCCGTTGATCCCTCCTGGATCGACTATGGCTACTTTGCCGAGGACGGCGGCTACCAGGCGGTTCAGCGCACACAGGCAAGCAGCACCCCACCTACCGCCTACTACGCCGCCAACGATCTTATGGCCATCGGCATCCTACGCGCCCTACGCGAAAGACAAATTGCTGTGCCCGATGCAGTCTCGGTAGTGGGGACAAATGACTCGCCTGAAGCAGGGCATTTGTCGCCCGCCCTTACCAGCCTGCACGTTTCTTACCGTGAAATCGCCGCAGCAGCGGCACAGATGCTGATCGACGCCATCAAGGAGGATGTAACGCCGACGGGATCGCGAATCTTTTCGTCGACACTCGTCGAACGGCAGACAACCGCCGTCTGCCCTGGCTAGGCAAATCAACGACAGAAATCCACTCCCCCCCTTTTGCTTGCGTGATTCGCGTGCGCGCGTCACATAGATTGTTAAGCTTCGTGTCTATACTCAATCCGCTTCTAAAAGGAGATGACTTGATGAAACACCGAACATGGTTACTCGTCACAGTTTTGATGGCGTTGACGCTGCTTTTGGCCGCGTGTCCTGGCGGCGAAACGCCTGCTGCCGAAGCACCTGCTGTTGAGGCTCCGGCTGAAGCCACTGAGGCCCCTGCCGAACCGACGGAAGCACCAGCCGAAGAGGCCGCCGCTGAAGAACCGACAGCAACACCTGAAGCAGAAGAAGAAGCTGCCGAAGAGGCTGCCGCCGAAGAGGCCCCTGCCGAAGAAGCTGCCGCTGAAGAAGAGACCGACACCGTCCTTTCCACCTGCGAAGAGGGTGCACCGTCCTTGACGATCTGGGCCGACGACACCCGCGCCAACATTCTGCAAGAAGTGGGCGCCAGCTTCGAGTCTGAAACCGGTGTCTGCGTTTCCGTTGTTGAAAAGGGCTTCGGCGACATCCGCGATGACCTGAAGGTTGCCGGCCCCGCCGGGGAAGGCGCTGACATCATCATCGGCGCTCATGACTGGCTGGGTGAATTGGTGGAAAACGGCCTATTGGCCCCCATCGACCTCACAGCAGACCTTCAGGAGAACTTTCTAGATGCGGCCCTCCAGGCTTTCATCTACGACGGTGAACTGTACGGCATTCCTTACGCCACCGAGAACGTCGCCTTTGTCTACAACCCCGAACTGGTCGAGACAGCACCCACCACCTGGAGTGAAGTCACCGAAATCGCCGCCCAGCTCGAAGCAGACGGTGTCGTCTCGAATGGCTATCTGATCCAGACCAACGACCCCTATCACTTCTTCCCGATTCAGACCGCCTTCGGTGGCTACGTCTTCGGCCTGACCGAAGAGGGCTACAACCCCGAAGATCTGGGGATCGACAGCGAAGGCACCATCGCCGCGTTCAGTTGGCTGAACGACATGGTGGAAGCCGGGCACGTTATCCCCGACGTAAACTACGACACCATGCACGCTGCCTTTGAGAACGGCGAAACCGCCATGATCATCACCGGCCCCTGGGCGCTGCCTCGCATCCGCGAATCAGGCATTCCCTACGCCGTGACGACGATCCCTGGCGAGGCACAGGCTGCCCAGCCGTTCTTGGGTGTGCAGGGTTTCATGGTGAGCGCCTTCACCGATGACCCATTGTTGGCCCAGACCTTCCTGCGTGACTACGTTGCCACCCAGGACGTGTTGCAGGCCATCTACGACACCGATCCTCGCCCATCTGCCTACATCGCCGTGCGCGAGGCCATCGCCGACGAAGATCAGCTTGCCTTTGCCGCTGCCGGCGCCAATGGTCTGCCCATGCCCGCCATTCCTGCCATGTCGGCTGTCTGGTCGGCCTGGGGTGATGCCATGGAATTGATCATCACCGGCGCAGAAGAATCCGAATCTGCCATCACAAATGCAGCCGAACAGATTCGTGCAGCCATTGCAGGCCAGTAAATGAGTACACTCACCCAGAGTGAGAAGGGGGGGGCTTCGGCCCCCCCTGCCTCGCAATCGATCTCGGTTACGGGCTGGATAGTCCGCCTGAGCGCCCTAGCGGTGATCGATGCGATCGCCCTCTGGCTGCTCTACAACATGTTCAACGACGGTGTCTGGTATCTAGGCATCGTCATTGCCGTTGTCACGATCATCCTGAACGTTGTCTTCCTACGCGAAGATCTTTACCCGCTACGCTGGGTTTCTCCTGGGCTGGCGCTGCTGGTCGTGATGGTCGTCTACCCCATTTTCTTTACCGTCTACACCGCCTTTACCAATTATGGAGACGGTCATCTGCTCACCAAGCAGCAGGTGATCCGCCAATTGGAACGGCAGCGTTACCTCCCCGAAGATCAAGGGCTTTACGATTACGTGGCCTACATCTCGCCAGATGAGACCGACTTCATCCTCTGGCTCGAATCGCCTGATACAGGACAGAAGCTGATCGCTCGTCCTGGGCAGCCGGTAGAGGAAGTAGGCGTCGACGCCACAGCGCCGGAAGAGATCGAAGGCTACCGTCAGTTGCAACGTTTGCAGTTGTTGCGATACACAGCTTCTCTAGTGCAGGTACAGTTTGGTACGGACGAGCAGGTTTTCCAGGTCAGCCAGCAGCAATTGGGCAAAGCGGCGCAGTTCCAGCAGCGCTTTGAGTACCTGCCTGAAGAAGACGTCATCGTCGATCTACAGACCGACGTGGTTTATACGCCTGTGGAAGGCACTTTCACCGCTGATGACGGTACACGCCTGCGCCCCGGTTTCCAAGTCTATATCGGGCCGGACAATTTTGTGCGCCTGCTGACAAGCCCGTCCTTGCGCGGGCCGTTCATCATGGTCTTTTTGTGGACAATTGCCTTCGCTGTTCTGTCTGTTCTCACCACATTCGCCGTCGGGCTCTTTTTCGCCCTGGCGTTTAATACCCGCGATCTGCCATTACAGAAGTTGCTACGTTCGCTGTTGTTGATCCCCTACGCCATCCCGGCCTTTATCAGCGTGCCGGTGTGGGTAGGTCTGCTTAACCCCCAGTTCGGTGTCTTCAGCGACGTGTTGCAGAACCTTTTCGGGGTCACCATTCCGTGGTTTAGTAGCGCAGTGTGGGCTAAGGTGGGTATCCTTTCGATCAATCTGTGGCTGGGATTCCCGTATATGTTCTTGATTACTACAGGTGCGCTACAAGCGTTGCCTTCAGACATTTATGAAGCTGCCAACATCGATGGGGCGTCGCCGTGGCAGACGTTTCGTGCCATCACTTTGCCCTTGCTGTTGATAACGGTAGGGCCGCTGCTGGTGGCATCTTTTGCGTTTAACTTCAACAATTTCGTGATCATTGATCTGTACGCCGAGGGTGGACCACCGATGAGCGGCACGCTGTCTCCGGTGGGGCACACCGACATCCTGGTGACGTACACCTACCGCATCGCCTTTGCCAGTGGACGCGGCGCAGATCTAGGTTATGCGGCGGCGATTACGGTGGCGATCTTCTTGATCTTGGTGGTGATTACCTACTTCCAGTTCAAGTATACGAACATGTTGGAGGAGGTGAGCGAAAATGTCTAGCAAACAGATGGGATCCATCAAACGGCAAAGGCAGCTTGCGCTGGCTGTGCGCATCTTGTTGGCGCTGATTGCACTGATTTACGCCCTCTTCCCGGTGGTGTGGATCATTTCGGCCTCAGTCAACCCGTCGAATTCGCTGGTGAACCAGTCGTTGATTCCGGCGAATGCCACCTTTGAGAATTACCGCAACCTCTTTGATCCAAACGTGATGCTCTTCCGCACGTGGATGCTCAATTCGCTCATGATCGCCACCATCACCACGGTCATCGGCATCTTCTTTACAGCAACGGCGGCGTATGCCTTCTCACGTTTCCGTTTCCGCGGACGGCGTTCACTGTTGCAGACGATCCTGCTGATCCAGGTCTTCCCCAACTTCTTGAACATGGTGGCGCTCTTCTTGATCTTGCAGCAGTTGGGTCAGTACATTCCCTGGCTTAACCTCAACACACACGGCGGGTTGATCCTCATCTACCTGGGTGGCATTTTGGGCGTCAACACCTGGTTGATGAAGGGTTTCTTCGACTCGATTCCACGGGATCTTGACGAAGCGGCCACTATCGACGGAGCGACGCCATGGCAGACCTTCTGGATGGTGATGATGCCGTTGGTGCGTCCGATCCTGGTGGTAGTGGGGTTGCTTATCTTCGTGGGCACCTACTCAGACTTTGTGCTGGCACGCGTTATGCTGCAATCGTCGGAGAATTACACCCTGGCGGTGGGGCTCAGCCTCTTCATCCGCGACCAGTACGCCAACCGCTGGGGGATCTTCTCGGCGGGTGCGCTGATCGGCGCCATCCCGGTGGTGGTGATCTTCCTGGCGTTGCAGCGCTACCTGGTGGGTGGCTTGACCGCGGGCGCGGTCAAGGGGTAGGCGGCTGCATCTGAGCAGGAAATAGAGTTTAAAGAGATGCCATACTTTTATTGATCCACGAAGGAACACGAAGTTACACATAGGCAGAAGAAAAAACAGAGAAAGGGACACGGATTTGCAGGATTTTAGATGAAAAAGAAGATGAATTTTTTTCCAAAACAATCCTGCAAATCCGTGCAATCCGTGTCCCTCTCTCCTTCTTCTTTATGTAACTTTGTGTTCCTTCGTGGATCAATATTTTTCTAAATTCGCTTAATCCCAAATCCTCAATCTCTACTCCCCAGCAAAACGTAACCCATACAGTTCACCACCATCGACGCGCACCACGTCGGCGGTGACGTAGTCGGCTTCGATGAGGTACTTGGCGGCGAAGGCGACGTCTTCGGCGCTGCCCCAGCGTTTGAGCAGCGTACGCCCGGCGACATTAGCCAACTGTTTTTCGTTGTAGTCCGGCGGCGGCAGGACGGGTCCTGGCGCGATGGCGTTGACGCGTATACTGGGGGCAAGTTCCAAGGCCAATTGTTTGGTCATGGCGAGCAGGCCGGCTTTGGCGACGCTGTGCGCCGTGAAGTTGGGCCAGGGCTGCCACGCCGCCAGGTCGATGATGTTGACGATGGCGCCGCCGCCGCGGGCCAGCATTGACGGCGCAAACTCGTTGCTCACGTAAAACGAGCCGTTGATGGTAATGTCGGTGACACGATGCCAGGTGGTGTAATCATCTGTGGGGACGGGGTGTTTGCCGAAGAGATCGGCGCTGTTCACCAGAATATCTACGCCGCCGAAGTGGGATTCCACCTGCTGCCGCATCCGCTGCACGTCTTCGAGTTTGGCGATATCACATTGAATGGCGATAGCGTCGACGCCCAGGGCTTTGGCTTCGTCGACAGTCTGGGCGGCAGCCTGGGCCGATGAATTGTAATTGACGACGACGTTGGCGCCGTTATGAGCCAGCATCATGAGGATCGCTTTACCGACGCGGTGCGCGCCACCCGTTACCAGCGCGGTTTTGCCTGAAATCTGCATTTTGCCTCCAAAACGAAGATGAGTAAGGATCAAAACTGGATTGATCCACGGGTTACACGGATTGCCACATGAAGTATTGTAGCAGCAGGCGTGGGGCTGGAGCACAGTTCGCTTTATAGGGGAGATGTACGCTCGCCCCACGCCTGCCCTTACGGAATAAACACCAAGAAAAAGGGTAATCGTTTGGGGACGTGGGTCTGTACGGCGAAATACAGGTTTGGAACAGAGGTGTCAACTTAAGTGGATGTCTCATCGCTAGTGGCAAACAAAAAGCTCCGGCAAGTTGCCGGAGCTTTTCAAGTTACAGGTGACGTCAAGCTTAGTCGCGCATACTTTGGAGCGTGCGGTTGATGATCTCATCCTGAATGGAGCGGTTGCGCTTTTTGCCACGCTTGTTGCCTTTGCCGCTCTTCTTTAGATTCACTTCGATACCTTCAGCTTCCATGGCCCGTTTGAAGGCGAGTTCCATGGGCGAGAGGACTTCGACATCAGCATACGGATCTTCAAGCGATTCTTCGGCCTCGGGCCCGCTCAGCACTTCGACCGGTGTTTCGGCTTCGGGTTCATCGCGCAGCCCCTTCAGGCTCAGGTCAATGCGGCGGCGACGACGATCTACGGAAATGATGCGAGCTTCCAACGCCTCACCGACCTTGACCACGTCTTCGGGCTTGTTGACGTAGCCGTTGCTCATTTCGCGAATGTGGAGCAGCGCATCGGTGCCCACGCCGATGTTGATGAAAGCACCGTAGGGCATGATCTTGCTTACTGTGCCAGGGATGACTTCACCTTCTTTGAGGTCTTTCAAAGTCTTGGTACCGGGGGCAATCAAGGTGAGGCTAATGCGGTTACGCTTGCGGTCGAGTTTCTTGATCCATGCCGTCACCGGCTGCCCATCTTTGACGACATCACCCACTTTGTTAACACGGCCCACAGCCAACTCGGAGATGTGAATCAACCCATCACGACCCGCTCCGATGTCGACAAAGGCACCGAACTCGGTAGTCCGCTTGATGGTGCCAGTCACTTCCTGGCCAACGCTCAGGTAGACAACCTGCTTACCGTCTTCAGAGCGATATTCTGCGCTCTGATCGTCGCCTTCATCATCGTCGTCACCTGAGTCGGCTTCGTCTGAAGATGTTTCAGCAACGGGAGCAACCGTTTCTGCTTCGGCAATCGTTTCTGCTTCGGCAATCGTTTCTGCTTCGGCAATCGTTTCTGCTTCGGCGACCACTTCTGCTTCGGCGACCACTTCTGCTTCGGCTTCCGGCGCTGTGACGGCTTCTACTTCGGCCACTGCTTCCGGCGCTGCGGTGACTGTTTCCGCTTCGGCTAAGGGTTGTTCCGATGCAGCAACATCTACCTCAACCGTTCCTTCGGCAGACTGGGCGACAGCATCAATGTTTTCCTGCTCTTCAACGATACGGGTTTCCTCAGACATAAAAGACTCCTGTGCTTGTGACACTGTCCCTGCGCAGCGCCAGCTCTCTAATGTGGGTAAGAACAATTGTTGATAAGGACAATCGACTGAAGTAACAGCGACAACAGAAGCCGCCACCGATATCCTTTTGATACGACTTTCTTGAAAATGAACGCTGGATCTCGCAGCAAGGACAGCGGCTCACCCAACGAACGTTTCGTATTTCATACGTTAAAGCGTTTCATACGTTAAAGCGAATGTTTAAAATATCACCATTCGCAACGACATACTCTTTGCCCTCCAGACGTAGCTTGCCCACCTTACGCGCTTCGGCCATGCCGCCGAGGGCAATGAGATCGTCATAATTGATCACTTCAGCGCGGATAAAGCCTTTTTGCAAGTCTGAATGAATTACGCCGGCGGCTTCAGGTGCACAAGCACCCTCTTCTACTGTCCACGCGCGGACCTCATCTTCGCCGACGGTGAAAAAGCTCTGTAAGCCTAACAATGCGTAACAACGACGGATAGCACGATTCAGGCCAGGTTCTTCAATCCCGAAGTCGGCCAAGAATTCGGTGGCTTCGGCCGCGTCCATCTGCGCAATTTCTGCTTCAAGACGGCCACGCAACACCAGCGTATTCTCGTCGAGCAGATCGGCATACTTTGCCTCATCGTCATCGTCGCCGGCGTTGATGACACGCAACAAAGGCTTCAACGAAAGGAGGCCAAAGCCGCCCAGCATTTTGCGTTCGTCCTCGCTAATCGTGACATTCCGCAATGGCTGTTCCTCTTCGAGGAAGACAAACAGACGTTGCAACAAAGCCTCTTCG
The DNA here is from genome assembly GCA_016124945.1 of bacterium. Classification (GTDB taxonomy): domain Bacteria; phylum Chloroflexota; class Anaerolineae; order Caldilineales; family Caldilineaceae; genus RI-153. Next base: position 86,448 of record WGMT01000031.1, read on the forward strand.
GCGACCATGCGTTGTCGTTCCTGGGGCGTGCCACGTGTCTTTTGGCCGTTGAGACGCGCCAGACGGGCTTCGATGGTGGTCATGTCATTTAACAGAAATTCTGTCTCCATGACCACAAAATCACGTGCCGCATCAATATCATCTTCGGTAGGGACGGCGTCGTTCTCAAAAGCACGCGATACCAGCATCAATGCATCGTTGGCTGCAATGGCATTGGTCAACGGCCCACTGATGCCGCTACGCCCCGCACCTTTGCTCAATCCGGCAATATCGTTGTAGATCACCTGTGCATAAGTCGTTTTGCGTGGATTGAACATTGCCACCAATCGTTCAACCCGGGTGTCCGGCACACTGACCACTGCCGTGTGAACTTCGACCTGTCCACTAGAAAAGGCCGCTGTCTCAGTATTGCTACGAGTCAACGCATTGTAGATGGTGGTTTTTCCACTATTGGGTAACCCGACAATACCTATTTTCATCGATGGTTCCGGCTGGATCTGTAATCTTGAATTGACTGTGAGAAATTAAAGAGGCACAGGATGGTGTGAAAAGTGCATCTGCACTACTGTGTTCGACTTACAAGGGCAGTATACAAGGACAGTTTACAATGACAGTCTATTTTAGCATATGCAGACGACAAGAGAGAAAAAGTGGCGGGCTTGTGCGTTACTGAACAATCAATGTCGATGCACAGCACCATGGAATTGTGAAGTGTGTGATTCCAGTTGTGGGCACTGTTCACCACAAGCAAGAAGTACGCCTAATTGCAAAAAGAGATTGGACTCAACAGGCGTTTGTGAGTACACTAAGCAGTAGACAAAAAAAGATAATCTTATCTGAAACAAACTCGGTAGAGCGCTACACGGGTTTGATAGTTGTTTATTGGCCGGTATATGAAGATCTATCGACCTCTCAAATCATCCCCACGCCTAAATCACCAACATAGTTACAGCAACTTTGTTGTTACAGCACCTTTGTTACTGAAAGGGAATTGAAACACTGACGTTTACCTATAAAAACAGGAAAATGGATTTTACAGCACTTACAATGCACCAGCCGACAGCGCCCATTTGGTATCACAATGTAACGATTCAGATGAATCGCACCCTGATGCTGAACTGTTATGTACTATTAACGAATCTGGATGGCCGCTATACATCAAAACAAGGCCGGACCTGAAAATGGAAGAACACGTTGCCGTTTACATCGACTTTGAAAACATTGCTATTTCGGCAGAAGAAGCGTATGGACGTTGCGATCTCGACAAAGTTTTAGAAGTTGCCGCCAAGTATGGACGCTGTGTCCTCAAAAAAGCATATGGTGATTGGACCCGCTTCAGCCGCTACCGACAGGAATTGATCGAACACGCCATCGACCTCACACAGCTTTTCCGCTATGGTTCCTACTCAAAGAAAAACTCAGCCGATATTGTAATGGCCGTAGACGCGCTGGAAACCGCAATTACACGGCCGGGCATCAGCACCTTTGTCCTCGTTACAGGGGACAGCGATTTCAGCGCCGTGGCGCGCAAATTGCGCGAGTACGGCAAACACGTTATCGGCATTGGTCTGCGCGACGCCACCAGTGACGTCCTCGTGCGCTCGTGCGATGAGTTCATCATCTACGACACCCTTGTTGACGGCGAAGACAGCACCACCAACTACGACATCGAACAAGCGCGCCAACTTCTGCTCACCGTGGTACAACAACTAGGCTCCCGTTCTAAAGAGACGGCAATGCCAATCAACGTGGTGCGTCAGGAAATGGTGAAGCTCGACGCCGATTTCGATGAAGCCGCCCTTGGCTTCCGCCAGTTCCGCTACTTTATTGAAGCGCAGAAAGATCTGGTGTCGGTACAGTTCAGCAACAACGGCTACTACGTATCCTTACGCTCCACACTTGTGGCGCGGGCCGAAATCGACCACACATTACAATATCGCACGGCGCTGAATACGTCGGGCTTCCGTCTGGTGGAACAGCACACACGCCAGGACGTGCTTCAGAATCTCTACACCCTGCTTGCGGCTGAGCCCGGTGTCTACACCCTTACCGACGCCGTGTTGCAGCTCAAAGAAAACTACGACGCCGAAAATATCCTGCGCTCACGCGATGAGATCCAAGATGTCGCCAAGTTGCTCAAGATGGCGGCGGTGCTCGAACCGCACCCACAGTCATGGGAATTGGATACGCTGACGCTGCGCAAAGAACTGTCGATCCAGGATTTTGTACGCCAGTGTGAGAGCGTCTACCTGACGGTACTGTTGCAGAAGAACCTCGATCTGCGCTCCTCTCTGCTCTCCACGTTGCTCTACGGCAAAGCCGACCGCGAAGACGAAGTACGTCAGCTCAAACAGTTGGCACAGGCCAATCAAGCCGACGCAGACACACCGGCGCAGTCGGTAAACAATGGCTACGTCTGGCCCCGTCACCTGGCAGAGAGCCCCGAAGTGCAGATTGTCCTCACCGATCTCACAAACTGGTCGCTCGACGAGGAAGCCAGCCTCGACGCCGCCACCCGCCTCAACAACCAGGGGCTGCGCATCCGCACCGCAGATTTTGAACGGGCCCGCGTCTATTTCCTCAAAGCGGCAAAGATGATGTATGAAATGCTCAACAACCGCCAGCCAGGTGCCAGCCTGATGGATTTAGAGTGGTATCTAGCCAGCTATTGTGCCGCCACCGCCGGCGCCCACTTCTCGCGGCATAACTACGCGCAAGCCTTCCACTACTATCTGGCGTTCTTCGCCCTGGTCAAAGAGACGGAACCAGTATGGGACAAGGTGCGCAAACTGGTGCCGCCCATGCTTTCATTCTACTTCACGATTGCGCCCAACGAACACAACGATCTGCTCAAAGTGTCGCCAGGACGCACCCACCCGGCGCGGCTGGCGGTGTTACTGCACAACCACCGCAACCCCGAAGTACGCCGCCGCTGGCTGGAGATGGTACGCGAACTGGTGAAGATCAACTCGCCGTTGCTGCGCGGCATTATTCAGCGCCTGGCCTTTTTAGAGGAAGAAGACCAATTGACCGGTTCACGGCAGACACGCCGCACGTTGACCCGTCTCATCAACAACGAGACGGTGAGCGCCGATCCGCTACTCGACGCTAACGGCGCCGATGTCGATGATTTTGTCCTTGAGGACGGTGACGACATCACCCACGACATCGGAGACGACAACTTCGGCAACGGCGTGTCAGAGGCAGAGACGTTCCGAATCTGAACCTGAAAAACTATGAATGAAGAATAAAGAATGGGTAGAGGCGAAACATCCTCTACCCATTCTTTATTCTTCATTCATTGTTTTTTCGCTTCAGAGTAGCGTCTTTGCCAACAGTTCCAGACCGTCCATGTCGTCCAGATCAAGCCACTGAATCATGAGACGTTCGACGCCGGCTTCTTCCAGGAGATCGACTTGCTCGGCAACGGCTGTGGGCGTGCCGATTAGCAGGCCGCGGGCTTGTAACTGATCGCGGTCGCGCCCCTTTAGTTTCTCGGCCAGATCAGCGTCGGTCTTCCCCATTACAATCCCCGTCATCAACGAGCGGCGCACATCGGCCACGTTGCGTCCTTGCGCCACCAGCAAGGAATCGAGGTGGGCGTTGAGTTGGGCATACCGTCGCGCCGGCACGAAGACACCGTTCCACTCGTCCGCGTACTTGGCGGCTAGCGGTAGCGTTCGCTTTTCGCCATTGCCCCCAATCAAAATAGGTGGCCCACCAGGACGGCTGGGCCGCGGCAGCAAGATGGCGTCCTTCATCTGAAAGTATCCACCCTCGAAATCTACCGGCTCGTTGCTGTTCAAGAGGCGTGAGATCACCTCAAGCCCTTCTTCAAAACGATCGAAACGCGCTGGGACATCAAGCAGATCCCAGCCGTAGTTGGTGTGTTCGCGTTCCTGCCAGCCTGCACCGAGCCCCAGGATCAGCCGACCATCGCTGAGATCGTCCACAGCGGTGGCCATGCGCGCCGTCATGGTGGGGTGGCGAAACGAAACCGGCGACACCAGTGGACCAAATTCGATGCGCTCGGTATTGTCGGCCAGCCATGTCAACGACACCCACAACTCCAACGAATCTTGATCGGGGGGCGAGCCGTTGGTGTAGTGATCAGAACGGGTCAGTGCCGAGAACCCGAGATATTCGACCGTTCGCACGATCCGCTTCCAGCGCGGCCAGTTTAGCCCGTTCTGCCCTTCGATGTTGATGGCGATTTCAGGCATGAGGTGATTCCTCCGTGTAAGGCGGTGAGTATCTGTGGGAGCGTTACCGTGAAGCCTGCTTTGTGACGAGGGATATCATACCGCAAAAGATCGATTTGCGCACAGCAAACCAAAGCAGCCGGGTGCGTTTCAATTGAGAGCAACCGTATGCAACAAGCAACGAGGAGTGGCCTGGGCCACTCCTCGTGCTTGATACAAACTGCGAACACACCAACGAAACAGTTAGCGGCGTGTCTCTTTACTCTTTACTCTTTACTCTTTACTCTTTACTCGCTACTGCCACTACCACCTGCGACGAACGGTACGTAGACAGGCGGTGCCATGACCGATACATCGGTAAAGGCAGCGTCGTTGGCGGCAAATGCCCAAAGACGCAAGATACCGCCCTTGTCGGCCGGCCACGTTGTTGAAGCCATGCCGTTTATGTTGGTGACAGCAGACTTGGCGCCCACAATCTGGCCACGCACTTCGCCCGACGGATGGGCAGTCGTATGTACGTTGACGTATAGGCCTTCTGTCAGCAACAACTGCACATCGGCCGCAGAGGTGACCGTAATGGAACCAGTCACCGGGAACGAACCGGATGGGCCGTTAGCGCCTGTAGCATCGTAGAGCCAGTAGGCAACGCCCCCATTTGCACCGGCAGGGCCGCGGTGAATGTGGGCCATTGTCACCGTGGCGACACCGGTCACATCCAACGTGTAGTCGATACGGCCGGCCAGCGGATCGACCGTCATCTCGAAGGTGCCGCTGCCGCTCGTTGTCACCGGAGGCACCTCGTTCGCGCCGCTGAGGCCAGCGGTGAAGGTGCCATTCGAGAAGATAACCGGCTGGTTCGGCCAGGCCACATTGTTCCCAAAGGTGAGCACAGCGTTAGCCGTCACCATGTCGCCAATGGTGGCCGTAATTGGGTCGGCGCTGATGCTGATATCCACACCGGCAGGCAACGTGGAGGGCAACGTAACCGCCTGCATTTCCTTGCCCTCCATACCGTTGAAGGTTCGGTAAAGGACACCAATCTGCGAGGGCGAACGGTGTCCGACCGTCTTGGTGATGGTGCTGGTGGCCGTGCTGTTGCCCAGAACAGGAATGGAGAGTGCATCTACCGTGAAGGCAGGCGCCGCCGCATCGAAGATGTGGTAGGTGCCGTCCAGCGGAGAGATGTCCCAGGGCAGGCTGGGGTCGAAATAGAAGTCAAACGACCTAACCCGGAAGTTGAAGGCCAGATCATTGTCAGGGACCGCGACAGGGATCACCATGGCACCGGAGTGAAGCCGCGAATCTAGCGAAAACTGTGGCGCACCGGCATTGGTGCGCAGGTTAAACAACACCGAAACTTGCTGGCCGTTGAAGGCGCCCGTTGTGAACCAGCCTAGATCAATATTGAAAGCCACGTAGTCGTCGATGCCATCCTGGTCAATGTCGATGTAGATGTCGTGCACAACATTGATCGGATGCGAACGATTCTCGTAGGTGCCGATGGCGAAGAACAGAATGTTCTGGCCGGCAGCCGCATCGAAGACGGCGGCATCGACGCCAACGTACTGAATGTCAACCGGCTGTGCGTCGGTCAACTTCGGCGAGACGGGGAACTGCGGGCTGATGTCCACCAACGGGTAGACTTCCACCGAGCCGGTGTAGGGTGAGGTGTTGGTAAGGTTGACCGTCGCCGTTGCGCCACCGTCTACCAGGTTGCCCAGCATCACGTCTGCCGTCTTGATGGGCAGGAAGTGGAAGGGCACGTTGGTTACCGAGAGCGTGGTGGTTTCGGTGAGGGTGATGAAACCGTCCACTTCGGCATCGGTCAGGCGGTTGCCGTCGTTGAACCGAACGCCCGAGGTGAGTGTCCACGGCTTGAGCAAGGACGGATCAACGGCGAGATCGACGTTGAAGGTGCTGTTGCCACCGGCAGAGACACTCAACGTGGGTGTGCTGACTGTGACGGTGACGCCTGCGCCGATGTCGTCGGTGTAGCGGTAGCTGACGCCGATGTCGTAATTCTTGTCGGCAGCGCCGGTGTTGAGCACCTGTACTGTCTTGGTATCGGTGTAGACGGCGCCGATGGTTTCCACGCCGAAGGAGAGGGCCACATCGTTGTCAGCAGGCACCCAGGCAATCGTCTCAGCGGCATTGGCGGCGTAGACGTCCAGGCGGCCGGCGCCCTGGCGGCTGATAGGATTGAGCTTGCCGTTAGGCTGATCTTCCCAGGTGGTGGTGACGGCATTGTTCATCAAACGCGCCTTGACCACATGGGGCGGCAAGGAGCCGGAACCACCCGCCGATTCAAGCAGGAGGGCGGCAGCACCGGCCACCATCGGGGCAGCACCCGAGGTACCGCCGAAGCGGTCATATCCCTGGTCGCCTGAGTTGGCTGAAATCGAGGCGCCAGGGGCGCTGATATCGGGCTTGAGATAGTCCAGATCAAAGCGAGGGCCGCGTGAACTGCTACCGACCATGGTATCAGGCAGCGGTGTGCCAATGCTCCGATCCAAATTGACGATAGGCGTTTCATTGGCGGCCTGGGCAGCCTTGATCTTGTCGCTCGTCGCCTTATCAATGTTGAAGCCAGGGATGGTGATCTGACCAAAGAACGAACCCTGCGAACCTTCGAACGGCGCACTGGCATCGACCAGGCCAACAAGGGCGGCAATGGCGCCCGCCTGTTGGGCAAAGTAGACCTTGTCGCTAAAGCTACAACCACCACGGTCGATCAGGGCAATCTTACCGGCCACACTACTGGGAATCTCCGCTTGTGAACAGCCGGTGCCACCTACGAATTGGACAGTGCCCGAGACAGGTGTTGTCCACGCGCCGGACCAGGAGTAGTAAACGACCGGGCCGGTACCGGCAATCGACGCCGGTGCAATGAGCTGGATCTCGTTGATGATCGCGCTCGGCACCGAAGACTGGGCCACGCTGATGCCCGGTCGCGCCGAGGACGGGCTGCCCACAATGAAGGGCAGATTGGCGCTGTTCCCCGCCGAAGAAACAACGACGGAACCCAGCGCAGCCAGGCGACCAACCGCCGCATCGTTGGCTGATCTCGACTGACCATAGGGCGCACCCAACGACATGTTGACAACATCTGCGCGGTCATTGAAGAAGTTGTCGTTGTTGGGATCTGCGGCCCATTCGAGACCCTGCAATATGGCAATACCACTACAAGAGCTGGAGACGCTGGAGCAGACCTTCACGGCATAGAAGCCAACACCCGGCGCAACACCAGGCCCCAGGCGAGGCGTCTGCACACCACCAACGATCGAGGCCACGTGCGTCCCATGACCATTGACACCACCGCCCTGATCGTCCATGGGGTTGTTATCCGGCAGGAGTGGACCATTCGGCCACACACTACCCATAAAGTCGTAGCCGCCGATGACCTTGGCTGTGGGATAGAGCGCCGGATCGGCCGGTTGCGAGGCTTCGGCAATCGCCTTCTGCGTATCGGTGACGGAACCGGAACCGCCCAGGTGCTCGTGGGTGTAGTCGATGCCAGTGTCGAGCACGGCCACGGTGATGCCGCTGCCGTCGACGCCCATGCCCTGCAACGCCGTGCCGCCAACCCAATCGACGGTCTCATCGAGCATGGTGTAGTATTCACCGACGCGTGTTACGCTCACCACGCCGGGCAAGGCCATGACTTCGCGGAGCTTGTCGCTGGAGATGCGAATCGCCAGGCCATTGAAGACCTTCTGATAGTCGGCCAGGACCTCACCGCCCAGGCCACTGATCTGATTGGCCATGTCGGCCTGTTGCGCTTGCAGCAGGCTCAACTGTGCCTGCACCGCCGCTGCGCCAACTTCGCTCGTCCAGACATCGACCAGCGTGTCAGCCTCCATTTCGACGAAGTATTCGTCGATTTCGTTGACGTCACCGCGTAGCTGGTAGCCTTCCACAGTGAGAGATTGACCATCTTCCACTGTCACCGGGGTCAGGCGATCAAGCGGCGTCCCGCCAGGGACGTCATCTTGCGCCGACACGACAACCGGTATGGCAATAAAAACGAGCAGCGCAGTCCACAATAATAGTTTGAAGATCGGGCTTCTATTCATTGTTCCTTCCTTGGTTATGGCTTAGGAAAACGTGGACTCAGACAGCAACAAATATGTTTAAACAGCGGTATGGGATAACCGCAGTGAAAACCGATGTAGCAACATTCTCCTGGTTGATGTAATTGCACGAATGCTTCACGTACAGCGCATAGTTGCCGAAAAGTGACCGACTGAGCAAGCTTGGCAAGCATCAGATGTGGGGAAACAATAAAAAGCGGGGGTATACCGTTCAGTTCTCGTCCTCCAGCTATCACATGCGACAATGAATCTACCCCATGTGGCGGTAAAACCACCTTAATTTTTCTAAATTATTGATTACGAACGATGGAAGAATTGTACCAGACATATCGAAAACGTCAACCTGAGCGGCAAAATAGAGTTGAGGTAACTAACTGTCATTATACAGGAGCTTTCCTCCCGCCCCAGGCGTACCCCTATAGGTGAAACCAATTGCAGCAGCAAAACGTATACAGGTGCAGCAGGGTGTCATTCAAGTTGGGGGGCGCGCCACAGTGCCAGGCACGGGCCAGTGCATCACCCATCTAAGTATGTACGTTTGGCCCGTGCCTGGCACTGTTTGCCCCAAGGTTGAATTGCACCCTAACAACGCGAATTGCTCGCATCGTTCACCTTGATTATGCTACAATAATCGGAATGATCGACCAGATAACGGCAAGAGGCCCCCATTGCATCGTCTGTTAAGCGCTGAACAAGACAAACTACTGCGCCAGGAACGAAATCTGCTGGAGTCACTGCAAGTGACTCTGGCCCGGCTTGGCGCGCCTGAAGAGGACATCGATCTGATCCGCCAGAGCCTGAACCAGTTGGATGAGATGTTCCTGCTGGTGATTGTGGGCGAATTCAACGCCGGCAAGAGCGCCGTGATCAACGCCCTACTGGGCGAACGGTTTTTGGCCGAAGGTGTGGTGCCTACCACCAGTCAGCTTCACCTGCTGCGCTACGGCCACACCATGGAAAAGACGATCAACGAGCAAGGGATCATCGTCTTCAATCTGCCCGTGGAATGGCTGCGCGAGGTCAATCTCGTCGACACGCCGGGCGCCAACGCCGTGATTCGCCAACATGAAGCGATCACCGAGCACTTTGTCCCCCGCAGCGATCTGGTGCTTTTTGTCACCAGCGCAGACCGTCCTTACAGCGAGAGCGAACGCACATTCCTGGAGCGCATCCGCAAATGGGGCAAGAAGATCGTCGTGATCCTCAACAAGTTTGATCTGTTGGAGACCGATCCAGAGCGCGAGCAGGTGCTCGATTTTGTGCGCAAGAACGGCCAGACGTTGCTCGGTGTGGAACCACAGATCTTCCCCGTCAGCGCACGGTTAGCGTTGAAGGCGAAGCAGACGGGCAAAGACGAAGGGCCGGCATGGATCGAAAGCCGCTTCAGCGCATTGGAAGAGTTCATCCTCCACACATTGGACAGCACAGAGCGTGTGCGCCTCAAGTTAGAGAATCCCCTGGGTGTGGCGGGCAAACTGGTAGCCAAATACAAGGACGTCATCGAAGAACGGCAGAGTCTGCTGCGCAGTGACTTTCAAACCCTCGACACCATCGAAGAGCAGATCAACCTCTACCAGGCAGACATGCGCCGCGACTTCCAATACCAGAGCAGCCGCGTTGACAACGTCCTTTACGAGATGATGGAGCGCGGCGACACCTACTTTGAAGAGACGTTACGCATCAACCGCATCTTTGATCTGGCAAACAGCGAAAAGTTGCGCGGCGAGTTTGAACGCAAGGTCATCGCCGACACCAGCCGCCAGATCGAACAGCATGTCAACGAGTTGATCGACTGGCTCATCGACAAAGATTACCGCCAATGGCAGTCGGTGATGGACTTCATCAACCGCCGCGCCTCGCAACACGCCGAGCGCATGGTGGGCCAGGTGACAGGCGATTTTGAGTTCAACCGGCAGAAGTTGCTCCAGAGTGTAGGCCGTAGCGCCCGTGAAGTGGTAGACACCTACGATCGCGAGACGGAATCGCAAAAGCTGGCGCAAGAGATGCAAAAGGCCATCATGCAGACCACGGCCGTCGAAGCAGGCGCGCTAGGACTGGGCGCGCTGTTGGTCGCCGTCCTACATACCCCACTCTTAGACATTACCGGCATCCTGGGAGCGAGCGCAGTAGCGGTATTGGGCCTTTATGTGCTACCCTATCGGAGATCGCGTATTAAAATTGACTTACGCGAACGCATCAACGAACTGCGTGGCCGCCTTGATGCTGCGCTCATGCGCCAGTTCGAAGCCGAACTCAACCAAAGTGTCCATCGCATTCACGACGCCATTGCGCCCTACACCCGTTTCGTGCGCTTGGAACGCGAAAAGCTGGAGATGCTCGAAGCATCCTTGCGCGAGGCGGAGCAACAGTTGGTACAGATGCGCAACACCATCGGCGAAATCCGCTAATCCCCTGGCATCGTTCATCCAGAACCAGCCCCACCAGACAGGAGTGACCGTGCCCTACGTTTCATTGATTGCACTGGATACGGAAAATCATGTAGACGCCCTACAACGGGTCTACGAGCTGACCCCCACATTCTGGGATCTCTACGGTCTGCTCGGCGCGCCCGAAGGCCAGGGAGAACGGGATCTGAAGGCGATCGACGAAGAGGCCGGGCGCTACGGCATGGGCATTCTGCTGCCCAACGAACCGGGCAACGCTGACGCTGGGGCACAGTTGGTGGGTCTCATCGACTTTCGCCTGCACTGGCCCGAGCAGGGTGTCTGCTACGTGGGCATGTTGATGGTGGCCGAACCCTTCCAACGCCAGGGGATCGGCACCGAAGCGTGGCTCACACTGGAACCGTGGCTGGCCAACGAAGCCAAGATGCACACCGCGCGCCTGGGTGTGGAACAGTTCAACCCCGACGCGCTCAAATTCTTTGAATCCCTCGGCTTTCAGTTGACAGGACAAAGCCAGCGTGTACGCTCGGGCAAGCGGCTCGTGCGTCTGCTCTACATGGAAAAATCACTACAACCGGACACCAGCGCTACATGACCGAACCACTGGATCTGCTGGGCATGGCCGACGAACTACGCGCCATGACCAATCTCAGCCTCCGCTTTACAAAAGATCCCTATCAGATTGAACGCCATCATCGCATCCTCGAAATTGCCGCCGAATTGGCGGCTTTTTCCGCGCAAGCCAAGATCGCCGAACTCAAGCCGCTCTTTTTGCACGATCAACGCTACATCACACCCTACAGCGTGGTCGAGACGGCAACCTTCGACGATACAGGACGAATCTTGTTGATGTGCAGGGCGGACAATGGATTGTGGGGCTTGCCAGGTGGGGCTTGTGATGTGGGAGAAGCGCCCCCGACCGGCGCGGCGCGTGAAGCGTGGGAAGAGACCGGCTGCATCGTGGAAATCGATCACCTGCTGGGGATCTTCGACAGCCGAATCGCCGGCGAAGAGACACTACACCACCTCTACATCTTCCTCTTCCACGGGCGCTGGATCGGAGGAAAACCCCGCCTCACCCGCGAAACCATCGATGTCGGCTGGTTCGCGGAGGACGACGTCCCCTGGGCGGATCTATTTGGCCGCCACGAAACACGCATCCGTCATGCCTTCCACTGGCAGCGAGAACCGACGATCCCCGTTTACTTTGAGCGTGAGCCGTGGACGCCAAAGCCGACTTTTCAGCATGGTACGTAGTGCATGGTACGTAGTGCATGGTACGTAGCTGCACGCTATCAGCGTGTGGTTCATTGTAGACGAGTTCACACGCCAATGTACGTGGTTTCGTCAAGCACAAACCGCACGCTGATAGCGTGCAGCTACGGGGATAGGCCACGCACTACGTTTTACTGCACTTCTAGCCGCCCCTGCATCGCCGGGTAGTGACCAGGCACAGTGCAGATGACGAGGTATTCACCGATTTCCGCCGGCGCTGTGAAGGTGTGGATTTCAGTACTCCCCGCCGGCACAATGTCGCCCACGTAGTAAAGAAGCGCCTCTTGTTCCTCACCCCCAACGTAGGGGACGGGAACTTCCTCTCCTAGCTTCACAACAGCCCAGTTGTGTTCCAGATTGCCCAGGTTGGCAAGCTCAATTGAGACATCTTCACCGGCTGTCACAGTCCAGACGGGTGGATTGTCCATGTTGTTGGCCTGTTCGCCGAAGTAGATGTCATGCATATCCACGCGCAGATCAGCAGATTCCACTGCCGGAACGGCCGGCTCGGCGGCGGGCGCGCTGTTCTCTGATCCACCACAGGCGGCCACCACCAGGAGGGCGACGATGCCCAGAATCCACGTCAAACGATGCATGTTGTACGATCTCCTTTCAAGAGATGTGAAAAAAGAAATTTGAAACGATATTTAAACCATTAACGATAAAAATGAATGTTTGCTACAGCACAGGCTTTCCTAGGTTGTTAGAATAAAGCCTTGTGATCTGTAAGCGAAACACAACAATCATCTGTGCGCCAAACGAAGGCATTGTACACGATGTGGCGCAGCCCAGAAATCCTAACACAGCGTGAGAACCAAGTGCGTACACTCCATTCCCATGCTATGGGATTGGTAGAATCTATCGCCGCATCAACAGATTTGGCATGGCGGTGAGGCCAGCAAGCAGTTGCACTTCTCCCATCGATCCTCTAAAATGAAGTTTCAGGAACATTTGTTCGGCGACTTCCCCTCCGGCAAATTAAACGAGAGGCAAGGACATTTATGGCCCTAGACAAATTGGTTGTACGCGGCGCACGCGAACACAATTTAAAGAACGTGAACTTAGAAATTCCCCGCGACAAGCTGGTGGTGATCACCGGCCTCAGCGGCAGTGGAAAGAGCAGCCTTGCCTTCGACACCATCTACGCCGAGGGCCAGCGCCGCTATGTTGAATCGCTTTCAGCCTACGCCCGTCAATTTTTAGGACTGATGGAAAAGCCCGATGTGGACCAGATTGAGGGCCTCAGCCCGGCAATTTCCATCGACCAAAAAGGGGCGGGGCGGAACCCACGTTCCACCGTGGGCACCGTCACCGAAGTCTATGACTACCTGCGCCTGCTCTACGCCCGTGTCGGTCGGCCCCATTGCCCCAACTGTGGGCAGCCCATCAGCCGGCAGACGCCGCAGCAGATCGTTGATGCTATCCTCGATATGGAAGATGGCACACGCCTGATGCTCATGGCGCCACTGATCCGCGACCGCAAAGGACATCACAAGAGCGTCTTCGAGAACCTACAAGCCCAGGGATACGTGCGTGTGCGCGTCAACGGCGAGATCTACGAAGTCACCGACGTGCCCGAACTGGATCGCTACAAGAACCACACCGTCGAAGCAGTAATCGACCGCATCGTCGTGCGCGGCGAACACCCCGATCCCGATGACCCAGGCATGATCGTCCCCGGCACGGACCGCATCCGCCTCACCGATTCGGTGGAGACGGCGCTACGCCTGGGCGAAGGCGTGATGGTGGTCTCCATCATTGAGCGTAGGCCCGCAGACGGCAACGGCACGATGACAGAGGTCGCTACGGATCGGCTTTTTAGCGAGTTTTTCGCCTGTGTCACCTGTGGCATCAGTTTTGAGGAGATCGAGCCACGCACCTTCAGCTTCAACAGCCCACACGGCGCCTGCCCCAACTGCGATGGCCTGGGCACACTCAAAGAGTTCGATCCAGAGTTGATCCTCGACGACGAGTTGAGCATCGACGGCGGCGCCGTCTTGCCCTGGGTGCGCACCACCAGCAACGGCGACGACGAAGACGGCTACTACATGCAGTTGCTGCGTTCCGTGTGCAAAGAGTACGCGATTCCGCACAATGTGCCGCTGAAAGAACTAAGTGAAAAGCAGCGCAACATCATCCTGCACGGCCTGCCCCAAGACGAGAAGGTGAGCGTCAATTACCGTAATTTCAAGGGCTACAGCCGCACCTACGAAACACAATTTCAGGGTGTCGTCTCCAACTTGCAGCGCCGCTACCAGGAGACGGACAGCGAGTACATTCGCAGCAAGCTTGAAGAGTTTATGAGCATCACCCCCTGCCCCGTCTGCCAGGGCAAGCGGCTGCGTCCACTGGCGCTGGCGGTGACGGTGGCGGATCGCAACATCAACGATGTCACCACCCTGGCTGTGGCCGACTCATTGGCCTGGGTGGAGAATCTGCGTGGGGGAGACGGCGGCGCGCCCGTCCTCAAGGAGCGCGACATGACGATTGCCGGTCAGGTGCTCAAGGAGATCGAAGCGCGGCTAGGTTTCATGGTCAATGTGGGGCTGGATTACCTCACCCTCGACCGCATGGCCGCCACCCTTTCGGGCGGTGAGGCGCAGCGCATCCGCCTGGCCACGCAGATCGGTAGCCAGTTGATGGGTGTGCTCTACATTTTAGACGAACCGAGCATCGGCCTTCATCAACGTGACAACGACCGCCTGATCGAAACGCTCAAGGGGATGCGCGACCTGGGCAACACGGTGCTGGTGGTAGAACACGACGAAGACACGATCCTCGCCGCCGATTGGGTAGTGGACATGGGTCCTGGCGCGGGGGAGCACGGTGGCGAAGTTGTGGTATCTGCGCCACAGGACGAGTTTGTGCGCGCCCCCCACAGCATGACGGCGCAGTACATCCGCGGCGAGCGGCGCATTCCTGTCCCTGCGGAGCGGCGCGAGGGCAACGGCGAATATCTCTTCATCCGCGGCGCACGCGAAAACAACCTAAAAGGCGTCGATGTACGCATCCCGCTGGGCAAGTTTGTAGCGGTGACAGGGGTGAGCGGCAGCGGCAAGTCGACGCTGGTGGTGGAAGTGCTCTACAAGAAGCTGGCGCAGATGTTCTACCGCGCCAAGGCCCGCCCCGGCGAGCACACGGCGCTGGAAGGCACCGAACACCTGGACAAGGTCATCGAGATCGACCAGAGCCCGATTGGGCGCACGCCACGCTCCAACCCTGCCACCTACGTGGGCCTCTTCACGCCCATGCGCGAGCTATTCGCCACCATTCCCGAAGCTAAGGCGCGTGGCTACAAGCCCGGACGTTTCAGCTTCAACGTCAAGGGGGGGCGCTGTGAAACGTGTAAGGGAGACGGCATCATCCGCATCGAGATGCAGTTTCTGCCCGACGTCTACGTCCCCTGCGAAGAGTGTCACGGTCACCGCTACAACCGCGAGACGTTGGCAATCAAATTTCGTGGCAAGTCCATTGCCGACGTGCTGGATATGTCGGTGGAAGAGGCGCTGGAGTTCTTCCAGAACATCCCGCGCATTCGCAGCCGGCTAGAGACGTTGACCTCGGTGGGGTTGGGTTACATCCGCCTTGGGCAGCCGGCCACTACACTTTCGGGTGGTGAGGCGCAACGCATCAAATTGAGCAAGGAACTGAGCCGCCGCGACACCGGCAACACCTTCTACATCCTCGACGAGCCCACCACCGGCCTCCACTTCGAGGATGTGCGTCGCCTGCTCGAAGTGCTCCACGAACTGGTGGATCGGGGCAACACGGTGCTTGTCATTGAGCACAACCTCGACGTCATCAAGAACTGCGACTGGCTCATCGACATGGGCCCCGAAGGCGGCGGCAAGGGTGGGCAGGTCCTCGCCGAGGGGACGCCAGAACACGTGGCTTCGATCGAAAAGAGCTACACGGGCTATTACCTCAAGCCGATGCTGGAACGGGATCGGCGGCGCGAACGAGAGCATGCGTAGTGGATTGCGAGTTGCGGATTGCAACCCGCAACTCGCAACTCGCTCTACACAATCATCTCCCGCGCCATCGCCATAAACGCCTGCACAGCGGGCGAGATCCACTTGTCTTTGTGATGGCTCAGTTGAACCGTCACCGAAATGGGCATGTCGGCCCAGTTGAGCACCACAATTTCGCCAGCTGCCACCTCACGCGCAATCGCCACTGCCGGTAGCACCGCCAACCCCATTCCACTCCGCACACACTGCTTGATCGCCTCAACACTCGTGAAATCCAATGCCATCGCCGGGTGTACATCGGCGCGCTCCAAGATCGCCTCGAACAGTCTACGATAACTGCATGTTGCCTCAGTCAAGAGGACCGGCTCTCCCTGTAGATCGGCGGCTGTCACCTGTGATTTGTGCGCCAACGGATGATCGGGGGGCGCGATCACGCAGATCGACTCACTGCGCATGACTTCCACATCTAGATCCGTCGAGTGCACGGCAGGCTCCAACGTAAAGACAATATCAAATCGCCCGTCTTTGGTCAGGCGGCGTAGATCAGGGCAAGAACCGGGTTGAAGGGCAAGCCTCACCTGAGGATACTCTTCTCTGTAACGGCGCAGAAGGGGCGGCAGCACGTAGACACACAACGACTCGGGCGCGCCGATGGTGATTGTCCCCGCGGGGACTTCGTGGCCGTTCACCACCTGTTGCGCTTCATCCACCAATGCCAGGATCTGCTCGGCATAGGTCAACAGACGCCGCCCCGCATCGGTGAGGACAACCTGTTTGCCCAGCCTATCGAAGAGCGGCGCGCCCAATTCCTCTTCCAACGCCAAAATTTGGCTAGAGACCGTCGATTGGGCGTAGTTCAGCATTTCGGCAGCGCTGGAAAAGCTGAGCGTCTTCGCTGTAGTTTGAAATGTCTTAAGCTGTCGGATTTCCATAGCACACCCATCAATCAAATCGATAGAAAGCATCAAAAACAATCGCTTGAATCGATAGTACAACCTGTCTATACTGCACGCAAGTTTGTGTATCCCCCAACCATTGAGGAGAAAGCGTATGGAACCCCTGATGACCGAAATGCTTGGCATGGAACGAGAAAAGGATCAACAGCGACGTTTGCAAAAATTGGCGCATCAACGGCTACATGTGCCGGGCCGGCAAAACCGGCGGCAAGGACAGCACCTTGTCCACGCGGTGGGTAGCATGATGGTGCGCCTGGGCATGATCTTGCAGGCATATAGCGCAATCGATGCACCGAACAAGGCTGTCCAGATTAGCGATTGCAACTGAGTTGAGGCAAACAGACCGAAAGGGAAGACAAAGTGAGCGCAGAAACGCCATTGATCATCTACTTTGGCAGCGAAGTACGCGGTGAATCGCTACACCAGGAAACCGAATCGTTGGGATGGACGGTGCTTGCGGCCACCCACTCCTTACAGGCGCTGGGTATGTACGTCTTTTACGTCCCCGATTTGGTGATTATTGACAGCCGGGAAGACAGCGAAGGGGCACAGCAGGTGCTCTTTCACTTGCAATCGGTGAATGCACAACCACTGATCTTTATTTCGTCATCGACGCATGACGCTCTTTCTTTGGCCGATTCAACGGGCCGTGTTTTACCACCGACGGCGGGCGATGGTGACATTATGCTCGCCGCAGTGCCACTGTTGCGGCAGGCAATGATGTCGGTCGAAGGATGACGCTGTGCTACACTATGTGAGCGGAACTCAATGTCATTAAGTTAAATGCGGAGAGAGCACCCCCCAGGTGCGGGTCTGCACGGGAACAGCGGCACATGGGCGTGCTCTCACCGCAGATATTCGAGTGCGGAAACCCTTGACTTAATGACATTGGGGCGGAACTGATTGCATCTGTCACACGTCTTCAACCAGGCATCACCTCTTCACCGATTGAAATACATGCGCCACAGAGCAAAGGATCGTATGACGCTCCAGCAAAACCGTCGCACCCCCAAACAAGCCAACCCTGCTACGTCTCGTCGCGCAGTGCCGCCACAGTTTGAACTGAAACCTGCGTCGGCACAACCAGCCGCGCGTGCCCAGAATGGCCCCGCCGAATTGTTGATTAGCTTGCTCTGGGTGCTACTCGGCATGATCGGCGGCGTTGTGATGTTGGTAGGCTATCTCTACTTCAGTGACTTCCTTGCGCCCGGCGTGAGTGTGTTGGGGGTGGACATTGGCGCTGTCTCAACGCAAGCGGCCACGGATCGTCTGGCCGAAAGCTGGACACCGCGCACAATCCGGCTGGAAGCGGAGACTGGACAGCTCGACGTCGCGCCGGCCACATTGGGGATCACCTTCGACGTCGCCGCAACGGTAGATGCCATCCATGCGCAGAGCCGCACGTGGACGGCTATCGAACGGCTGATCAGCGGCGAGGACGTCTCCATATCTCCCGTGTTGCGTTTGAACCAGGAAAGCGCAGCCGTTGCCCTGCGCAATCTGACACCTGGGCTGGAGATCGCGGCCATCGACGCCGCAATCGACGTTGTCGACGGTCGCGCCACCGTCAGCGAGGCACGCAACGGCCGCGCTGTAGACATCGATGCGACGGTCGGTTTGCTCTCCTCACGCTTGTTTGATGTGGTGGCAGGGCAACGCATGCCGCTGCTCCTGGTGGATGTGCCGGCCAGGACAACGAACGCCGACCTTGCCAATGTGGCAGCCGAAATCAACGGGCTGCTCGCGTCGCCGATTAACATTGAGTTGTACGATCCAATTCTCAACCAGACACTGTGGTGGACGGTGTCACCGGTGGTGTGGGGCGAGTGGCTGGCGGTGGATTTGCAGCCCGGCGATGCAACGTCCTATGCGTGGGGGATTGTGCCCGATGCAGTGCGCACCTATTTGGCTGAACAGAGTACGGCATTGGGTGCAGGCCGTTCCGTTCAATTGGCGCTCGCCGTGGACGCGGTGCGCAGCGCAGTGGAAAATCGAAGCTATGCCACATCTTTGCGTCTTTTCCACAACGAACGCGCGCACACCGTCCAATCGGGTGAGACGCTTTCAAGTATCGCTTTCCGCTACGGCATGCCCTATCCCTGGCTCGAACAGGCCAATCCTGGCGCGGTGGCGGGGCTATTCGCCGGGCAGACGGTAGTGATCCCTTCGCCCGATCTGCTGGTTCCGCTGCCGGTGGTGCGCAGCAAGCGTGTGGTGGTGAGCCTCAGCGAGCAGCGCATGTGGGCCTACGAAAACGGCAACCTCAAGTGGGAGTGGCAGGTAAGCACCGGCATCGATGACAGCCCCACCTCGCCCGGCGTCTTCCAGGTTCAGTCGCTTGAGGTGAACGCCTACGCCGGCAACTGGGATCTGTGGATGCCCCATTTCATCGGCATCTACCGTCCTGTACCCAATGTGGATTTTATGAACGGCTTCCACGGCTTCCCCACCCGCAACGGCTCCGACCTCCTGTGGACGGGCGATCTGGGTCGTCCTGTCACCTTCGGCTGTGTCCTCGTGAGCAGTGACAATGCGGCGCAGTTGTTTGAGTGGGTGGAGGAAGGGGTGGTTGTGGAAGTACGCAGATGACGGAGAAGAGAAGAATGATGAATAAAGAATGGGTCAACTATGTTGACGATACATAGTCTACCCATTCTTTATTCATCATTCTTCTCTTGATAGACATCATCCTGCGCTTGATACCCCAAGTAGTTCTTCGCTTCGTCCAGGCTCCACTTCATGCCCGTGTTGGCAGACATCCCGTTAACCAGCAGGAAGGGGCTGGGCCAATCCTCGCTGCCGGTGCAGATGGCTTTTTCGAAGATCTGTACGAAATCCCGATTGGACAACCACATTTCACGGAACCAACGATCGGCGCGGTCGAAGTCTGCCGGATCGAGGCCGGGTGGCAGCGCGCCCAGTTTAAGGGTGGGCGATCCTGAGGCAGAGAGCGTGTCGGGGCGGTTGGGGCCGGGTTGGCACCAGCCGATGCGAATGGCCACAAAACTGGTCTGTCCTTGGCTGCGTTCGGCCAGGGACCGGCAGAGTCGCTCGCCGGCGAATTTGGCAGTGGCGTAGGGTGTGGAATCCATCCACTGTTCGCCGGTGTGCCAGACGGTGCCTACGCCGGGTTCGCTGGTGGGCCGCAGTTCACCAGGACTGGTTTGATCGGCAAGTGGTGCGTCCTTGTAGCGCCCCATGACATGATTGGATGTGGCAAAGACGAAGCGATCCACCGCGGGGCTATCGGCGGCGGCATTGGCCACATGTAGCGTCATATCCAAAGATGTGCCCACTTCGGCCCAGGTAGCTTCGGGGTAGGGATTCTGCGCGGCAAAATGGACAACAGCCTCGACTGACGCAATTGCATCGCGCCAGCGCGGATCGTGCCAGTCAGCCAGGTCACAGGTGACAAAGGAGACGTCGGCTGGGTGGCGGTGTGTGGAGACGGCGCGCTGTAGGGCGTCGATCTGTGCTGTCCGCTCGGGCGATGGGGCAACGATGTCAAGTGCGATGATGCGGGGGACGTTGGTGTGCTGCATCAGGTGATCAATGAGTTTGGTGCCTAGATTGCCCACGCCGCCGGTGATGGCAACGCTGCGCGGGCGATAGGTTGAAGTCGTCATCGGTGATTTTCACTCTGTTTCGTGGAAGATGTAGGGGCAAAAATGAACAAACAAAAAGCCGGTGTCCGTAGACACCGGCTCTTTAGATTGCGCCTCAGTCGAACTTACTGACCCATCGCGCCGGTCAACATCTCGGTTGGGATGATGGTGGCGTCGGCGGGGACTTCAATTTCTACATCTTCGTTCACGCTGGTGTTCGTGGTGACGATGCTGGCCATGATGGCAGCGCCTTCGTCAACTTCGAGCGCAGCGCCACCTGTCATTGCAGCCAGGGCGGCCAGGTCGCTCAGGTCCCAGTCGAAGACGAAGTCGGTGGCCACCAGGTAACCAGTGTCCAGGCCGACACCTTCGACCAGTTCAACCACAATGCCTTCGAGCAGGGCCGGGCCGAACATTCTGGCCAGGGTGACGGTCTGCTCCATTTCGGCTTCGCTGGGCATAGCGCCGGTCTGAGCCAGGGCCAGGCCGATCAACTGATCGAAGTAGGGGCTCTCGACGAAAGCGTCCCAGTTGATGGTGGTGCTGAAGACAGCGACGGCTTCGCCGTCAACATCAGCATCATCCATACGTTCGATGTTGAGGAAAGGAGTCACCATCCCCATGTCCACACCGGCAATCTGGGTGAAGAGGGGGCCGGCGCCGGTCTGCGTGGAAGCCGAGGCGGCCATCGCAGTGGTCGGGTCGGTGGCGCTCTGCATCAAGGAGGCTTCGACCCAAGGAAGAATGTCGATGCCGATCCAACCGCCCATGCCCATATCGCCCAGCAGCGGTTCAAGCGTGCTGAGGTCGAGGTAAGCAATGCCGCTGTCGAGCACAACGCTCAACACGACCGAAGAGGGCCAGTCGGCGCCGGCAGTGGCCGAAAGCAGACTGACAACTTCTTCAGAGAAGTCGGTGGTCATGTCGATGCTGGCGGAGGTACCGGCAAGGATGGAGGTGACCATGTCAGAGAGGGCAGCAGGATCAGCGTAGAGGTCGGCCATTTCTTCTGCCGACATTTCCATCATGGCCATGGACATTTCGGCGGCTTCGTCAGAGTAGGCGTAGGTGGTGTCCAACGTCCAGGAGAAAGAGGCATCCATAATGGGGGTCTGCGGCACATTCATGGCCTGAATCTCGACGCCGATAAACTGGCTGCCGGAGGTTACGGCCATCATGGCATCAGACGATCCATAAAGGATGTCACAGTCTTCTGCGGACAGATCACCGCAGTTACCCTGCGCAAATGCCGACGTGGTGAAGGCAAGCATAAGAGCAAGGATCAAGATGAGGGTTTGGAATCGTTTCATTGTGCCTTCCTTTGTGTTGAGTTGAGGAAAACCGACAATCGATAGTATATCACACTTTGCCGCTCTTGCATCTCACCCGCAATGAGGCGCAGGGCAATCGTATACTAAAAACGGCAGAAGGTGCAAAAAGGAATTTCAGACAACGTCAAGCGCAAACAGAGAGCAGTTGCGCCTGAAAAGTCACCTGAAACCTACGCATCACGCGCAGAACCGGGAAAGAGAACTGGGCTCAGTTTTCTGAACAGCAACAAGTTGCTGAACAGGCGTGCTGTGCAGGGAATGCGTCTTTCTGTTCAGGGATAGAAACATTGCTATCCAGCGACAGAATTTCACACTGAACTGGTGGTCGTTTAGGGGCAGACATATTCTAACAGCGTCTTGAGAAGATTTCAACCCCGAAACAAGGCGGTTTTACAAAGAGGATGAAGCTTGCAAAAAAACCGAAACTTCTTGAAACTGTTGACGAGCCCAAAAGGATTTTGGGCAGACAACGTGTTGCATGAAACGTGTTGTCTGCGAAGAAGTGCTTAACAAGTATACATTGTACCAAATCTTTACCCGTACCACTATGCAAATAAACGTGCAAAGTGAATGTTACGGATCTTACGTTGTAGAAAATATGGACGACGCCGCTGAGGGCAGCGGGACGACGGACGACGGACGACGGACGACGGACGAGATTGTAACCCCGTTGCACGGAAATGAACCCTATGTTCGTCCACCTTCTTTCGTCCTCCATCTACCAACCCACCCACGAAAGGACAGACTCACCATGACACAGCTTTCCGGCAAGATCGCCATCATCACCGGCGCGGGGACAGGCATCGGCAAGGGCATTGCCCGTGCCTTTGCACAGGCAGGCGCGACGTTGGTCCTCAGTTCGCGCAATCGCAGCAATTTGGAAGAGATGGCCGACGAGGCGCGCAGCCTGGGCGCCACCGTCGAAGTCATCCCCGCCGACGTAACGGTAGAGGACGACGTCATCGCGCTCTTTGCACAGACGCTGGAACGCTTCGGCCGCGTGGACATTCTCGTCAACAACTCAGGCGCGTTCGACGGTGGGCCGTTGGATGAGTTGTCCCTGGAGACGTGGCGCAAGGTAATCGACGTCAACTTGACGGGTCCTTTCCTGTGTGCACGGGAGGCGATGAAGATCATGAAAGCACAGGGCGGAGGACGCATCCTCAACATTGGCAGCATCTCGGCGCAGATGCCGCGTATGGACTCGGCCCCCTATACCAGCAGTAAACACGGCCTCGTGGGGCTGACCAAATGCATCGCCCTCGAAGGCCGCGCCCACGGCATCTCGGCGGGCTGCCTGCACCCAGGCAACGTCCTCACCGAACGGCGCAGCGATAGCGGCAAAGCGTCGGATCAGGAACCCATGATGACGGTGGACGAACTCGCGTCCATTGCCCTGGCGATGGCGGCGTTGCCGGGTCATGCCACGGTGTTGGAGGCGATTGCGCTGCCGATGGAGCAGTTGTATGTGGGGCGGGGGTAGGGATTGGTGATTGGTGATTGGTGATTGGGATCGTGTTGAGGGTGTGAGCACGGGATTGGGGAAGATCTTAGGAGTGATGAAAACTGCGGATGTGGCAAGCTCTTCTCAAGCTTGCCACATCCGCAGTTTTTGGTTGGGGTTTGAGAGTCCTATCTGGCGATGGATGGGAGGTAGATACGGCTATCCGTCACAATCTCTCCAACTACCACAATTTCAAATGCATACGCCTGCGCGTTGGCTAAAGTATCAGATGCATGAACTTCAATCTCCATGATCTGCTGTTTGTAGGGCGGCTCTAAGGTAAACTCTAGCTGCCCGAGCGCAGGTACGTAGCTATGGGGTATATGTCGGTTGTTCACAACTACTCGAATGCTGCTAGGATCAACCCCTACGCCGCTGTCGATCAAGTCTAGTTCGACAGTAAACGGCTTAGTGACATCAATGGTATCTGAAACCATTTCTGTCAGGACGATTTGTGGAGGAGCGGCCTCGTAGCCCACGGAATACGCTCCTAACTCCTCGATTTGAGCACTAATGGTGCCAGACTCGACGTCATTGGTCGCGACAACAGGCTCCCAGTTATACAGAACCGGATTCCAACGCAAAATCCTGAGCGCCGATGGCATGGGAATCTCGCTGATGGCTTCCATATATACAACCGACAATGATGCAGATACAGGTAAAGTCAAGGTAACCGGAGAGAAAGAATATACACCTCCTTGAGCAAAACCCGCTTCAGGAACTGAAGTTGTTGACGACTCTGCTCGAAGTACATCGGATGATGCGATGGGT
The DNA here is from genome assembly GCA_016124945.1 of bacterium. GTDB lineage: Bacteria > Chloroflexota > Anaerolineae > Caldilineales > Caldilineaceae > RI-153. The sequence goes on from WGMT01000031.1 coordinate 110,559, forward strand.
ATCCATGCAACAACAGATACGTCGTTAGGTGCTGTTGACTCGGATAAGGAACTAGACCAGGCGCCGCCGCCACTAGGGGGGGGGATCACCAATCTCATTTGGATTGGTTTGTTGTTGCGTGATAGTGCAGTATCTAGTCGTGCGTTTTGACCTGGATTTAGCACTGAAGTGGCTTGGGTGAACTTATTCGCTACCTTGCCTAGCAGTGCTCCGATTGAACGAAGAAGATAGGTATCAAAACTCTCGGTACCATTTTGGACAAAGCTATCGTCGATATAGACCTCAGTGATGTATTGTTGACCATCGACAATGACACCTCTTTCAATTAGAAACTCTCTAGAATCCACAAGATCAATGTTTGTTCCAACTTCTAGCTGCACCCCAACTATTTCGCCGCCCAGTGGTTCGGCATCAAGTAGCTGTACTTTATCTATCTGATAAATCTCATACTCAATCTTAGATGCATTTTGAGCAATGGCAGATAGCTCATCATCGATCTCATCAATTCCAAACACCAATTCACCAGATATACGTTGATCTTGCCGGGTTGCATGGAGAAGATTACGTACGTTGGGTGCCTCATCTAGCAATTGACTTGTAAAACCCTCGTCGCCAACAATGAATCTGGTCTTGGTTCCACTCATTGGAGTGCCATAAGCGAGACCATCGGGCACAATAGAACCGGAATCCACCTCAATGATGAGACTTTTAAGGTTTTCCGAGTTATAGATCAACTCTTGAGAGATTTCTTGAACTTGCTTAAATGCATTGATCTCCAAAACCTCAAGACCCAAAATGGACAAATTGAGCCCCGGCAAATCAAAACTGACTTCGTTAACATATTCACTAAAGAAAGATCTTTCGCCGGTTTGTATACTTCGCTTCATGCCTGTGAGAGCAACACTTTCATAACTTCCAGAAGCGATACTGACATCAAGTATTGGAAAGCTCAATTTGTCATCGTTATCGCTAAACTGGAGCCCAACTTTGGCCTTACCGCCAAGTTCTGTGTTGCCAAAGCGAGAGACACCACTAGCAGTTGTATATTGATCCAGTCTCAGTGTTTCGCCCACAAACGCTTCGATTTCCTGTTTATACACTCGTGCTGCGGCTGTTAAAAACGGTGTACCTGGTCCAGTTAACATCATCGGATCAGATAGGAGGCCACCTAGTATCATCAGCCCTTGATATGCCTGCTCATTGACATCCTCTGCACTCGAAAAAACTTTTCTATACCGCAACTCTCCTTCCAGAGATGCTCCTACCTCCGCACCTGGACCTGTCACCGTGACAACTCCTAACTTTTTCTCATATAGATTTGCTCCAAATCCTCCACCAATCTTGCCAACAATCGAGTTTTCGAGATCGTACGTTTCGCTCCCGAGATTCGTTTTGCTGAACTCAATGTTGACGCCGGAACCACTTTCAGCTTTCAAAAATGCGATAACTCCCGCACTCATGCTGTTAGAACGGTGAATCTCCCATCTGCGTACCCGTTCACGGGGCAAAACTCGAATCTCAAACTGCATCGTTATTCCGGTAACCCTACTACCATCTTGAAGATCTACACCTGTTACTTCTACACTTTTGCTTGTATCAGGTGCTTGATTCATCTTAGTAGCATACGAGAAGCGGCCTTGACTGTCCGTCACAGATGAGGAGCTATCTGAAAAGTAGATAGTTGCATTTGCTACTGGCACAACGCCTTGCTGATAAGCAGGGTTAACGACTAAGCGAAAATGGCGGTAAGCATATCCAGCGGTCATCACCTTGCTTACTACCGAATCAGATTCGGGCCATATACGCTCGATAATGTATTCATCAACTTCAACTGCCAACCCGTGAATGTCAAAAGTGGTCTGTTCAGGGACATCGATGCCTATCTCTTCGAAGTCAAAGCCGTTGGCCTCAGCGGTAATGAAGTAGTGTCCAGGGGGTAAATTCAAAACATAGACCCCATTAGCGGCTGTCGGTTGGCTGCGGTAAACGACATCCGTATCGTTGACAAGTATCGCCTTAGCCACAGCATTTGTTAGTGGATTACCATCGCCTTTGATCACACCAGTGAGCGTAGATCCTTGGACCAACAGCTCTGCATTGTCGAAGTTGTAGTCAACACCATCTGTATCCATCAGGTAGATTTCAGCGCGCACAACTTTGCCGCCGATCTTCGTGACATTCAGTGAATTGGACACACGTACCCAATCACGGCTTCCAATCGTGTAGCGTGCTCGGTCACTTGACTCAACAATGTTTCGATTCGCATCAAGAACATGAAGTTGCAGTTCGACAGTCCTCTGTATTCCAGGGACAGAGGCACGTACATCGATCCCATAGGTATACGATGAATTGAGTTGTGGTGACGTGTGTACCTCCTGGTAAAACGAAAGACAACTGGTGCTACTCCCCGTAGTTGTAGCAAGGAAGCGCGTTCCATCACTTGGCGGACCATACGGATGGTCCGCCGTATAGGTCGCGTGACTACAAACAGCGTTATTCCATGCCCAGTAACCGTCCTTTAGCGGATTGGCATCCTCAAATGATCGGTTCTGCAGGATTTGCAGTCCGCCATTACCCACAAATGAGTCAGCAAGCTGAACATCTGCGCCACTGATGGTTGTAGACTTCATTGGCGGAGTGAATTGACGGCCCAGCGATGTCGCTACCACCTGATATTCACCGTTGGGTAAAGCAGATAGTTGGAAGTTACCGGCGCTATTGGTCTTGGTGGCATTCAGAACGCCATTGCCCACCGTCGTAACTACCTGTATGTCAGCAAGCGGCTGCCCACCCGCCGTTACTTGACCCGAAATGCTATACCGTTCAGGACCATACAACCGCGCGTTGTCAAAGTTGTAGTTGAGATCGTCCACATTCATGAGATAAACTTCGGCGCGGACGGTGACAGCATCCGCCGCGGTGATGACGATATCGGCGCTGAACGACTGCCACTGATTCTGATCGACGCTGAAACTGCGCCGTTCGCTGCTTTGGATCAGCTTGCCAGCGGCATCCTGCACATGGATCTGCATGTCAAAATTACGCACCACCCCGGTGATCGGCGCTCGCGCGGACAACGTGAACGTGTACTCGTCGCCAACCTGCGGGAAGTAACGCACGTCCTGTGCAAAGGAAAGACAGTTCTCGGCATTGTTGCGATGGGTTACCAGGAAGCGTTCACCATCTTCCGGCGGACCGGCGGCATCGTTGGCACCGTAGGTCCACGCGAAGCAGTCCGCGCCGGCGACGTCTTGTTTGATCCACTGCCAGTGGTTGTCCACGCGCGGGTCTTCGGCGACGTCGAAAGAGGCGTTTTGGAGGATTTGGGGACGAGTTTCTATGGGCCAAAGGACGTCAACGGGTATCCAACCTGGATTGACGCCTAACTGTCCGAAGCCGTTGTAGCCCCAGCACTTGACCCCATCCCCAACCGTCAACGCGCAGGTGTGAACAAGAGCAGCCATAACGGCGCTGACACCACTACTCAACCCACTCACATCCACCGGCGTGCTGCGCTGCGTACTCGTACCATCGCCTAACTGGCTGACAAAGTTGCCGCCCCAGCACTTGACGCCGCCCCCAACTGTCAACGCACAAGTGTGAGAATTACCAGTCGCAATGGCGCTGACGCCACTGTTCAACCCACTCACATCCACCGGGGTTAGGCGATTTGAGATCGTGCCATCGCCTAACTGGCTGACAAAGTTGCCGCCCCAGCACTTGACGCCTCCCCCAACCGTCAATGCACAAGTGTGAGAACCACCAGTCGCAATGGCGCTGACGCCACTGTTCAACCCACTCACGTCCACCGGGGTTAGGCGATCCATGCTCGTGCCATCGCCTAACTGACCGCTACCGTTGCGGCCCCAGCACTTGACGCCGCCTCCAACAGTCAACACACAAGTGTGAGAATTACCAGTTGCAATGGCGCTGACGCCACTGCTTAACCCACTCACATCCACCGGTGTGAGACGATCCGTGATCGTGCCATCACCTAACTGGCCATAGCCGTTCAAACCCCAGCACTTGACGCCGCCTCCAACAGTCAACACACAAGTGTGAGAATTACCAGTTGCAATGGCGCTGACGCCACTGCTCAACCCACTCACATCCACCGGTGTGAGACGATCCGTGCTCGTTCCATCACCTAACTGGCCATAGTCGTTCAAACCCCAGCACTTGACGCCTCCCCCAACCGTCAATGCACAGGTATGAGACAAACCAGTCGCAATGGCGCTGCCCCCATTGCTCAATCCACTTACATCCACTGGGGTGAAATGACTCGTACTTGTGCCATCGCCTAACTGGCCGGCGTTGTTGCCCCAGCACTTGACGCCGCCCCCAACTGTCAACGCACAGGTGTGAGAACCACCGGTCGCGATGGCGCTGATGCCACTGCTCAACCCACTCACATCCACCGGAGTGTGGCGCTGCAGGCTCGCACTATCGCCTAACTGGCCGGCGTTGTTGAAGCCCCAGCACTTAATTCCACCCCCAACTGTCAACGCACAGGTGTGCAGATTAGCAGCCGAAATGGCGCTGATGCCACTGCTCAACCCGCTCACATCCACCGGGGTGGAACGACTCGTACGCGTGCCATCACCCAACTGACCGCTGTCGTTGTCGCCCCAGCACTTGAGCCCACCCCAAAGAGTTAACCCACAGGTATGGTTAGCACCGGTCGCGACGGCGCTAATGCCACTGCTCAACCCACTCACATCCACCGGGGTGAGGCGATCCATGCTCGTGCCATCGCCCAACTGACCCCTGCCGTTGCTCCCCCAGCATTTGACATCATCCCCGGTCGTTACCGCACAGGTGTGGTTAGTACCGGTCGCGATGGCGCTGATGCCACTGCTCAAACCACTAACATTCACCGGTGTGAGACGACTTGTGCGCGTACCATCACCCAACTGACCGACGAAATTGCGCCCCCAGCACTTGACCCCCCCCTCAGCCATCAAAGCACAAGTATGAAGCGAGGTAGTCGCAATGGCGCTGACGCCACTGTTCAGCCCATTCACATCCACGGGGGTGGGGCGACTCATGTTCGTGCCATCGCCTAACTGGCCGTGGCCATTCCACCCCCAGCACTTGACCCCTCCCCCAACCATCAACGCACAGGTATGCTCGCTACCAGCCGCAATTGCACCGACGCCACTGTTCAGACTACTCACATCCACCGGCGTACTACGGTTTGTGGTCGTGCCATCGCCCAACTGGCTGGCACTGTTGAAGCCCCAGCACTTGACGCCGCCCCCAACCATCAACGCACAGGTGTGCTTACCGCCAGCAGCAATGGCGCTGACGCCGCTGCTTAGCCCAAACACATCCACCGGTATATTGCGAGTCGTGGTTGTACCATCGCCCAGTTGGCCGCTCTCGTTATCGCCCCAACATTTGACCCCGCCCCCAGCCGCCAAAGCACAGGTATGGTTGGCACCAGCCGCAATCTGTATAGGCTGGTCTGCGGTCAGGTGGGACAAAGCAGCTGACTGGTCAACAACAGGTGATTGCACCGGCTCAGGCGCTGGTTGTCCGTAGATAGTGGAAGCGGTTAACAACACAGCAAACAGTGAAAGTAGAAGGCTCAGGCGCAGCTTCATGGGAAAGAACTCCTTGGATGATTGCGAAACATCAGCAGAGGCCAACAGTGTAGTTGGCTGGATTTAGGGAACGTCACCAGCAGGTATTGGTCTTCGAACCAGTACTCAACGCGCAATGTCCTCCGGCTCAACCATAAGTTGATGCAGTGCCTGAGTTTGTTGACCGACGCTGTCCTGCACTTCAAGGAAAATCGAGTACTCGCCCGCCGGCAAGGACGCCAACTGTAACACCGGCGCATGCGAAACGATCTGATCGTTGACGCGCCAGGTGAAGTCGTTGAGCACGCCGTCTTCCAGGTCTGTGCCATGACCGGAAAGAATGATGGGTTGGCCGACATGTACGGATGCCGGGCCGTTGATCCATGCCCGCGGTGCTCGATCATCAAGACGCAAAGAATTGCCCGAACGCACTCGTGAGGTGAATGGCGTATCCGCAATCAAGACCTCAATTGTCTGATTGCCACCGGGTAACGTCTCCATGGGCAGTCGAAGTACACCGTCTTCCACATCAACGCCCAATGTGATCCACCGTCCGCCACGGTTGAGCCGGATCAAGACCGGTTGCTCGTTCGGATTCCACTGAACTTCGACATGATCGCCGATTTCTTCGACAGTTAGGTTCAGTGTCTGTTGTGAAGTTGCGTTCTGTATCGAGCGCTCAGCCAATACTTCCTGTTTGTGGACAAATCGAACTGAAGCAAACGGCGTATGCGGGGCAGGCAACCATTCTACAAAGGACTGGAGGTGGAAGTCTCGTCCATGCACTTCTTCTAGGCTCACAGGGTAATGGGCGACCGTAGATCCCGCTTCGTCCACAAACTCAACGGCGTAGTCGCTATCAGCGTCAACTATACCTACCTCTGCAGTTGCATAATAGAGTGGGTGGATTGAGGGCGTTGCGTTTTCCGGCCATTGTATCCGCACAAGCACAGCGTTCTGTGTCATGGTGCGTGCCGCCTGCTGGCTGTAGTTCTGCAAATGTCGTTCATGGAGGCGTCGGTAGGTATAGTCAGAAACCCATTCAGGGCCGCTGTAGCTCATGAAATCTTTGGCAAATTCCGGCGCAGATGGACGCCAGAGCCGAGAACGGGTGATGTCCATGCCAACTTGCCCGACGGAGTCCGCGGGGTATGGATATTCCGGATTGCTGAAAGTATGGTCTTGACCGAAGACATGACCAAACTCATGGGCAGCCAATACGCCTGCGCTATCAAAAGAACTTCCTGGGCTTCTCGATGTGTCAAACCCCACAGCCACGCCGTTGCCGCCCAGGCCAATGAACCCCGACGCGATGTACGTGACCCCATTCTCATCGGTCATCGACACCACACCGTAATAGATTGTGCTTGCCGGAGCGCCTTCCGACGCTTTGAGGGTGCGCATCTGATCATGTAGCACAGCCAGCATTTCGGAACCATTACTGCCGTATGGATGGGCCAGGTCGATAGGTGTATGCCACTCGACCTCGATGTATGGAATTGGATATGAACGGAATACCCAATCAGTGAATACATCTTGGGTGGGTGCAGGGAATCGCAGACCACTGGGCAGCATTGTGTAATTGACCGGCACGATCACCACCCGCAATGGGGGTGTGGTTTGGAACTGAGTATCAATAGTGAGCGTGTTATTTTGCTCATCTAGCTCATAGACGGCGTTCGTGGCGTCTACTGTTGCGCGAAGAGAAACATCGCCATGCTGCCACTCTTGCGGCAAGAAAAAGTTGAAGCTGTGTGCATATGATTCACGTTTTGGATCTGGAAACAGTGTCCATCCATCGAGCCTGAGAGGTGACCCTGGGAGTGCATTCCCTGACCGCTCCCCTTCGAGTGTAACCACCACATTCTCTAATGCTGTAGCAAATGTGGTAGCAACATGTACACGGGCAACGGTGGGGCGTTCGGCGATCAGAGGGACCTGATTGTCTAAAGTCTGTACGGCCTGTGTTACCTCGATGGCCTCAACGGAAAGATCCGCAAGCGGAGCAATAAGCAAAGGCAAGAAAGACTCGAACGCCATTTCTCTAGGTACCAGAATCGTCCAGCGCGACAATTGGTTGGTTTGTGCAGACACGATGTTGGCGTCAGTATCAATCTGACTTGAAGCTACCCGAACCCAGTGTCCGTCTATTTCCGCAAAGAGCGCCAGCGCTTTTTCGTCACCTATATCAAGCCCGGTGTCGTCATAGCTCACCTGTATGTTGAAAGGGACTTGCGTTTGGGTGATCGAGTCTGTCGCCGCCAACGAAAACACGGGCCCGACTTGCATTGCGATCTCAGCGCCAGTGACCAAGCCGGGTGCATGAACGGTATGTGTGACAGTCACGATTCCCGGCGTTGCATCTGCGGGGAATTGGTATTCGACATTTTCATGGCGTAGTGTGCTTGTTACACCTGTTAACGGATGCTCAATCGGGCGCGTGAACCAATATACGGCGAGGCCATACGAAGTCTGGACATAGAGATAGGGCAAATGCTGTGTAAATACCGTCCCTACTTCTGGGACAAACGCAAAGAGTTGCGGACTCTCTGGATTCTCTATGTCCACAACAAATACACCTTCTAAGGAATTGATATAGAGTGTGTTGCCCGAGACATTACCTAGCACTCCAGTCGGCGATAAGATAAGAGCCGCTTCCTGTGGATTCGACGCAGATGCCATGTCCATGATACGAATTCCACTTGTGCCTTGTGCAGTTGTCATCCTGTAGAAGAGCAACCCATCTTGCACCTCAAAATCCAAGAAAGTCTGTGCAAATACACCTGGTGTTGGGTCAAAGCGCCCTAATTCTACGGGTTGTGCAGGATTAGCGACATCCAACGTGACAATGAATCCCTTGTTTGGATCTGTTTGCAGTACATACAGATAGGCTCTGGTATCCTCTACTGCGATCCCCCTGGCCACTTGGTAAGGCGGTGACGAGGGCATGAGAAGCTGACCCAGCACTGTCGGTTGTGATGGATTTGCAATATCGAGTATCGTAATGCCAACAAAGCTGTTGCCGATATCCTCCGCAATGTAGAGCGTAGAACCGACCATGTCGAAATCCACGATCCAGTCGTCGCCGGTGTATTCACTTACCAGATTCGGAACCTGGGGATCAGCCAAGTCATAAAATAGAAGCTTCCTATCGTCATCTGCTTTTGCAATTAGCCTATCCCCGACGCTATAGAGACCTCTTATGCGCTCGTTCGCTGAAACACGATTCACTATTTGCGGCGCTGGGGAGTCGGCGATTGACGATATAACCAATTCATATCCTTGCGACGTGTAAATGTAATCTCCATTGAGTGTCATCAACCCGGCATATGGATTCTGGGGTATCACCAAAGGAGGACTCACCTCGACGATTTCTGGCCCCGAGTTGAGACGAAAGATACGTAGCCCGAAGTTTGAAGCAATGTATAGCCAATCCCCTTCGATTTGAATACGCCTAATCTGTCCACCAAGGATGAACTGGTCAACGAGTGATGGGTTGGACGGATCAGTCACATCATATATCCACAGCCGATCCCATTGCGTAATGTAGACGCGAGTATCTGTAACACTCAGAACATCTGTGGTCTGTGCATTGGGACGGAACTCGGCGAGTTTTTGCGGGGTCTCTGGATCGGCGACATTGAAGACAGTTGTACGTCCAAGCGAATCCATGACGAAAAGGGTTTGATTGCGGACGGAAACCTGATCGGACTGTCCGGTGGCAATGTCAGCTAAATGCTCGGGTAAGTTCGGTTGCCCAAGGTCGAACACACTCACTTTCCCGAACATAGCTGCATAAAGACGGTTGTCTTCGATTGAGAGTTGATGTACCCCAAACAAGTTGAGATTAGTAAATCTGGTCAATTCAGGCTGCGTCCTATCTGTCACAGTTACAACAAATAGACTTTGACTGTCAGTCACATAAATGTAATCACTGAGGTGTGTGAGATTCTGAGCACCAGGGATACGTGTGGTGCTTATGATTGATGGGGCGGCGCCATCTGATATATCGGCAATTAGTAAATCTCCAGAGCCTAGCAACAGATAAAGGTAGCCAGGATCAACTGCCACAGATAATATCTCATCAGTTGTTTCCAAAGTACCTAACGCCTCAAGGTGATTGCTGCTCTGCCGCTCGTAGATTGTGACTTCGTTGTCAGCTATCGTATAGACACGCTCGCCGAAAGCAGCCACACTGTCTATCGAGATCTCCTCGCCAATCTTGGCTACTCGCTCAGGGATGTACGCGGCCTCGGCACCTTGCCGAGAGTCTAATGTAGTGGAAAGCACCGAAAAAGATTCCAGACTGTTTTCCGGTTCCACCACTAGAACATCGGCAGATGTTTTGCGATCCTGTATCGGCGGCGCGGCTTGTGTTTCTGTTGAATGAAACAGGGATGGAATAATGAACATAGATGCCAAGGCAAACCCATAAACCAGAACATATACAAAGCCAAATCGTCGTCTCACAACATCATCTCCCTGCTGATTACTGAGGAACGAAATCGAAACGCTGAACAGAAAAACCTTGCGTACGACTCGACACATTGAATGACCAGATGTACGTACTCCCATTTACAGTGATCGATGCAGTATAGGTCGCACCGGGTGTGAGGGGTTGGCGCGGAATGAGGACAATTGCATCGCGACTATCGAGGATCCGCCGAGCAATGTCCTGTTGTGCAGGATCTGGATTGATGTAGTTCGTCTCATCAAACACGCAGTGTTCTAGCGGTGTTTCCTCCTGTACAAAGGCATGTCCGGTGACATTAGGAACCACCTGCCTGCTCCCCAACTGCAAAATGATTGGCAGGCCACTCGGCGTCTCATACCCAGGACAGCTGGTAAGGGGACTGGGGTTTTCCCCCCAATGTTCGGTCAAGGGAACTGTTGTGCCATCTGCAGGCCACACAATGGGGAATTGTATATCACTTGGTAGACTGCTAATGCCGCGAATCACATCAAGCGCAGCTGCCATTTGTCTCCCTCCACCGGCTTCTCGGTAGACACCATAGCCAACCTGCGCAAGACGAGGATCAAGGATCCCAACCGCATGGAACGGTGCCTGCATCCACGAATCAATGGCGTAGACATCGGTCGCATCAACCTGGTAACTCGAAGTCAGGTTGCTGGCGCGTGCGGCAGCGTCTCCTTCAGGCGTGTACCATTCGTTGTTAGGATCTTCAAAGTGCTGAGAGACATCATTTTTGACCATGTAACGAGCGTGCAACCAGTCACCGTGGCTCCATATCTCATTTTCGGAAACATGAGGAAGCCTCGCCATGTCTCGATATTCATTGACAAGTGCAAGCCATTGCGGTGCTAGCGTAGGTGGCGGCGTTGCGGTTGGTACAGCCGTGGACGTTGGTGTCACCGTCGGTGTGGGCATGGATTCGCGCACGACATTTGGCAGATATAGCGGCGATACAGACATGTTTTCGGCTAACGATGGACTTGCTTTGAGCGAATTCGGATAAGCAATCGCCAATATACTGATGATCGACGCAATGAACGCTACGCCAAGCCAGCAAATGTGATTTCGACATTGCATCTTGCACACACTCCTGAATGGTAGGGATTTCTCCGCTGATCTGGACTCCACCAATCTCAGAAAAGCAGCGCCCGCTTGCTGTGGTTTAGATAGCAATCGCTGCCGCTAAACTGGCAAACGGGGTTCAACACGTTGTTGATTGTTGATCTGATAGCTGCACAAGAAACCATAAAGACACACTTACGCATTACGCATCCCCCCACCGCACCCCCAACACCACCACCGTCCGCGTGTCCCCATCGATCTCCCCATCCTCCATCGCGGGGACAACCACCAGTGTGCGTCCTTCGTCGGCCAGGAAGTTGCGCGCCATGATGATCGCCTTGGTGGCGACGTAGACGGCGTTGGGGCCGATGGCGCGCAGTTGGGCTTCGTTGTGCTCGCGCAGGGTGTGTGCAAGACAGCCGGCGACAAGTCCACTGTTGGAGCGGCCACCGACTCGGATGATGGAGGATGAAGCCGTTGGCGATGTTTGCGACGATGTCATGGGAATTGGCCCTCGATGGTGGATAAGTGGAAGTTGCGTTTGCCCAACAACAAAATTAGCGAATTTCATAAGACTTTTGTTTGCGGAAACCGTATGAGTATGTCAAAATCGGGGCAGGTCGTCACCCACCAACGCAACCAGTCAAACAGCACAAAACCCACCAAACCCACCAAAACCGCCGACAACATCGTCCTCAGCACGGGTTTGGCATTTATATTTGCCGCGATTTCGTTTGGTTCGCCGGACTTTCCCTTTGTTGGATGCAGCGCTGCATACCACGATGTGGATCCCACCAGATTTAGCTGATGTAAGGCAGGAGCACTGCGACCATGCCCGATACCATCCGTCTTTCTGTCCTTCCGCGCCTGCGCGAGGAAGCCAACTTCTCGCTTGCCCACGTCGCCCACCGCTGTGGACTCACCGGCTCCAATGGACGCCGAAGTGTGGCAGCATGGGAAGCAGGCGAGTCGAAACCACGCAGCCGCTATCGCCGTCCCTTTGCGCTCTACCTGTTGCGAGATCTCAACCTGGTACAGACACCCGAACAGTTCGACGCTGTATGGGTCATCCTCATCGAAGAGTGGGATTGGTTCCCCCTCGATCCCGACGAACGCGCCGATCTATGGCGCAAAGCGCTGCAAGAGACCGATCCCTGGGCCGAAGTGGAAGCCATTGTGGACGGTGTGGGTACAGACGACGAAACAACAACGGATCGGGGCAGCACAGAGGAAGATCCCACGCCGCCCCCTATCATCGAAGCAGCAACGGCGCGCGCAACGGAATCAGAGCGAACAGAGGCCGAAGCAGATGCAGCCGGGCCGATGGTCCGATATGCCGTGGTGGCCGCCTTCTTTGTGACCGCGCTGGGCATTTTCGGGTTGAACCCACAGGCCAATTTCCCGTGGAACGACTGGGCATTTCCCAGTGTGGAAGAGATGCCGACACCTACACCCACGCCTGTCACGATGCGCAATTACGACTTCGAGGCCGGTGACCTGAGCGAATGGGAGATCGTGGGTGAGGTAGACTGCACTGCCGATCTCGTCGCCGATCCATCCCTGGCGCAGAACGGCAACTACTTCCTGGCGCTGACCCGCGCCGACGCAGAATGTGTTTCCATCCGCCGCGATCTGGTGAACAAACTCAATATCGGCGACACCATGCGCTACGCCGTCTGGACACGTGCAACAGATCCACGTCCACAACTCGTTGAATTGGTGATCTGGGGCGGTTCCTACAGCGAAGCAGAAGGCGAAACTGTCCACATCAAGGGGAGCAAGCATGTTTTGATAGACGACAGCGGCTGGCAGTGTATCGAAACCACGCTCACACTGGACACATACGCCTACGATTTCTTCCGCGGCGAACTCTACCTACACAACGAAGTGGGGCAGACCATTGAAATCGACAGCGCCATGATGCAAGACGGTCGCACCCCTCTTTGCCCACCTGCCGCGCCAAGACTGATCGGAGGGGAGTTCGAACACAAGGATCACGCGCTGGCCTGGCACGGCACTGGGGATGGATGTAATTTGCTCATCGATGACGAACCAGCCGGGGCAAAGCAGGGAAACGCCTACCTACACATTGACAGCACCGGCCCCGACTGCCCAAGCATCTACCAAGATTGGCTTCAGCCGACACAGGCCGAAACTAACTACACGACACAGATCTGGGTACGCTCCGCCGACGGCTTGCCCAGGCGAGGCGCGTTGGCTTTACGCGCCCTCGGCGCACAGGACGTCCACACCACGTCACCCTTTGTCGTCGCCGGTGAATGGCAGTGCATCGACGCCACCCTGCGCATGGACGGATCAAGTACCTACAGCGGGCTGCGCACGGAAATCTACTTCGATGACAAGGCCAACGGTGGCAGCTATCTCCTGGATTCAGCGAAACTTGTAGCCGGGGCAGGCGTCTGCCCCACCGATGAAATCACATTGCCCGACAGTGGCTTCGAGACACAGGCAGCCGCTATCGCCCAAGGACAGTCCCTGCCCGTTCCAATTTGGGGCGCCATCAACGGCTGTGAAGTTAACATCGTCCAGGACGAAAGCCTGGCACGCAGCGGGCTGGGCCTGCTGACCGCACGCGAAGCGCCCGGCACCGACTGTGGCTCCATCTACGCCGACATCGTCACCCAGGCGCCTGCCCCAATGCCCATCCGCATTGCATTTTGGGGCCGCGCCGCCGGCAACCGTCCGCTACAGGGGACGCTTTCGCTCTGGGCTGCGGACGGCACCGGTCGTGTCGAAAACAGCACACAAGTCTTTAGGTTGAATAACAGCGGTTGGCGCTGCATCGAGACATTCCACACGGTGTCGGAACCGGATTTCGCCCCGACGCGCATGGAGATCTACCTGGAAACACCGGATGAAGACGGCTACCTCTTCGACGATATACAATTCGGCACCGGTGACACACCACTCTGCCCTGAGATGGATCTCGGTCTGCGCAGCACCGAACTCACCCACCCCGATAGAACCTCCTACCCCGGTGGCACCGTGAGCGTCGAGGTCGAAGTGCGCAATCAGGGCAATGTGTCACTTGAAGCGTGCGGCGCCCTGGTCATCTGGATTGCGGACAGCCCCGGCGGCCCCCCCATCGAAATGACATTCGTGCGGCGCGTCAATCTCCCCGCGCTGACCGTCAACCAGAGCAGCCCACGCATCGTCACAGATGTCTCGATCCCCTTGGGATTGAGCCCGCAACAGGACCATTACGTGGTCTGGCAAATTGAAGGCGACGGCTGCACAGACGTCAACCCGAACAACGATCAGGAGTCGCGCAAGATTGCACTTTCAGCCTGCGAAACTGCCGGCATCTACTGCGATGTCCCTGTCAACCATTGGGCGCGCGCAGAGGTGGAACGCTGGCACGACATCGGTATCTCCACCGGCTGTCGCAGCAACACCACACCCTTTGTCGACCGTCCATTCTGCCCTGGGGAACAGGTGCGGCGCATTACGTTTGCCATCTTTGCGCTGCGTCACTTGCTCGGCGGCGGCTACGTGCCCGAACGTGGCTACGAAGGACGCTTTGCAGATCTACCCGAAGATGTGTCCCACCGCTGGGCGCTCTGGGTCGAAGAATTCTACGAACGTGGCTACAGCCTCAACGACGCCGCCTGCCCGCCCAGCGCAGACAAACCCAACTTCTGCCCCGACGCCGCCATCAGCCGCGCCGACCTCGTCCTCAGCCTGGCGGGGAAGCTCGACTGGGCGCTCAGCCCGGTGGAAGGCACAATCTACCGCGACGTCACCGAGGACACACCCGCCAACCGCGCCATCGAATACGCCGCCCGCAATGGACTGCTCAGCGACGCCGATCCCTACTGCCCCAGTGACGGCATCGGCGCCCGTTTCTGCCCCGACGATCCGGCCCGCCGCGCATTCACCGCCATCGTCATGGTGCGCGCGTTTGGAGAAGAGGGATTGGGGACTGGGGATTAGGGACTGGGGAATGGGTTGAGTATCATAATCTCAATACTTCACGATTCTCTGCAAAATTGCGGAGAGAGCATCCTCAGATGCGGCTTGTTCTGGTCTACCCGGCATCTAAGGATGCCTACTCCGCGTTTAAATTGTGAATTACTGAATCGCTCAATCGCCTAATCACCCGTTAACGAGCGATTAAGCGCTTGAGGGATTCAGACGCTCTACACGATCCCCAGTCCCCAATCCCCAATCCCCAATCCCTAATCCCTAATCCCTAATCCCTAATCCCTAATCCCTAATCCCTAATCCCTAATCCCCAATTCCCTCCTCGCGCGTTGTCGTTTCCTGTACGGCGTGTTAAAATTCCTCCGATACCAGATAGATGCGGCACAATTGGCTGTGTTTGTTTACATTGGGTGCAAGGGGCGATAGGCCTTTTTCGCTTGCACCTGGATTCAAGGGTTTTGCCGCTTTGATATTGTCCTATTTTTGTTGCTGATTTTCGTTAATGACATTTTGCCGGCGCACCCGTGTGCGCGCACATGCATGCGTGTGTAACCGAATGAACCACTCTTTTTCATGGGTTTGGTAAACGACCAGGAAGGAATTTGCCATGCCAAAGTCTTCGAATTCAGAAGTATTGGCAAAGGAAGCGGCCACCCAACTTGAGGTGGAGCAGCTTCCAAACGAGAAGTTGCAGGAAATGTACCGCACCATGATGTCGATCCGCCGCATCGAGGAACTGCTCTTGCAGGCCGCCGAAGAAGGCAAAATCGGCGGCGCCATGCACACTGCCATCGGCCACGAAGCCAACGCTGTGGGCACCGCCGCCGCGCTGCGCAAAGGTGACTACGTCACCTGCACCTACCGCGGACACCACCACGGCCTGGCCTGGGGGATGGACCCCAACCGCGCCGTGGCCGAAGTCCTTGGCCGCTCAGACGGTTTCGCCAAGGGCAAAGGCGGCTCGATGCACTTTGTCTCCCCCGAACACGGCATGATGGGCGCCAACGGGATTGTCGGCGCACAGGTGCCCCACGCCGCCGGGCTGGCCATGGCCTCCTGGATCCGTGGCGAAGAACGGGTCGCCATTACCTTCTTCGGTGACGGCGCCAACTTCCAGGGCGTCCTCCACGAGACCTTCAACATGGCACAAAAGTGGAAATTGCCCGTCATCTTCTACTGCGAAAACAACCGCTACTCCGAAATGACGCCCATCGGCCGCACCTCGTCGGTGGAGGAACTCTATCTCTTCCCCCGCGCCTATGGCATGGAATCGGTGCAGATCGACGGCAACGACGTGGAAGTGGTCTACACCGCCGTGAAGCAGGCTGCCGAACGCGCCCGCGCCGGCGAAGGACCGACCTACATCGAAGGTCTCACCTATCGCCTGGCCGGTCACATGGCAGGTGATCTGGAAACCTACCGCACCAAAGAAGAGATCGACTATCACCGCCAGCACGAGCCGGTCAACGTCCTACGCGCCAAATTGCTCGACCGCGGCGTAGACGAAGCCACCGTCAAGCAACTCGAAGCGGACGGCGAAAAGATCGCAACCGACGCCATGGAATTCGCCGAAAACAGCCCGTGGCCGGATATTGCTGAGGCGTACACAGACGTATATAAATAATGAATGATGAACAATGATTGGGTAGAGCACGTTGACGCCTACTGAAAACCAAACGGCGTTAACCCATTCTTTATTCATTATTCTTCATTCATTTCTCCACGGAGAGAAGCGATGCGCAAGACAACCTACATTCAAGTGATTAACGAGGCGATGCGCGAAGAGATGCGGCGCGATGAAAACGTCTTCCTGATCGGCGAAGACATAGGTCACTACGGCGGCCTCTTCCGCGTCACGCGCAACATCCTCGACGAGTTCGGCCCCAAACGTGTCATCGACACGCCCATCAGCGAGCAGGCCTTTCTGGGCATGTCGCTGGGTGCGGCGGCGGTGGGGCTGCGTCCTGTCATCGAACTGATGTACATGGACTTCACCCTGGTGGCCGCCGATCAGATCTTCAACCAGATCGCCAAATACTCGTACATGACCGGCGGGCTCATCAACATTCCGTTGGTGATCCGCGGGCAGCACGGCGGCGGCAAACGCTACGGCTCGCAGCACAGCCAGTGTGTCGACAGCCTCTACGCCCACTTCCCCGGCATCAAGGTCGTGGCCCCGGCCACGCCGTACGACGCCAAGGGCCTGCTCAAATCGGCCATTCGCGACGACAACCCGGTGGTCTTCCTCGAACACAAGATGCTCTACTTCACCCGCGGTGACGCGCCCCCCGCCGAAGAGGACTACACCATTCCTCTCGGCGTGGCCGATGTGAAGCGTGAGGGCGGCGATATCACCATCGCCACCTTCAGCTACTGCGTGCTCCAGGCGCTGGAAGCCGCAGAGGAACTCTCTGAAAAACACGGCATTGAGGTGGAAGTGGTGGATCTGCGCTCCGTCGAGCCAATGGACACCGACACCATCCTCAAGTCCGTCGCCAAGACAGGACGCCTGCTGGCGGTGCACGAATCGTACGCCAACAGTGGCCTCGGCGCCGAAATCGTGGCCCGCGTCTACGAAGAAGCGCCGCACCTGCTCACCGCGCCGGCCCGCCGCCTGGGCATGGCCCCGGTTTCGATCCCGGTGTCGCGTGTGCTCGAAGAAGAGATCCTGCCCTGGAAGAAGAACATCGTGGCCACCGTCCTGGAAATGATGAGGTAAGAAGATGGCAACCAATGTAAAACTCCCAGACATGGGCGAAGGGATCGACGACGTCACCATCAACCGCTGGCTCGTCGAAGAAGGCGACTCTATCGAAGAAGGGGCGATGCTGGTAGAGGTGGCCACCGATAAGGTGGACACCGAAGTACCCTCCCCTGCAGGCGGTACGATCCTAAAATTGAATTTTGGACCCGGCGAACTGGTTTCGATAGACAGTGTAATCGCCGTCATCGGCGCTGCCGGTGAATCTGCGGGCGAGGGTGACGCGGCTGAAACCGCAACTGCCGAACCTGCCGTGGCCACCGGTCCGGCCCCGGCTAATGAAGTCCCTGCCCAGGCAGAGCCGGCGGACGAATCCAGCGAAGCACCCAGCGACGAAGACGTGAAAGCCACCCCGGTGGCCCGGCGCGTCGCTGCGGACGAGGGCGTGGATCTCAGCACCGTCAACGGCACCGGCCCAGGTGGGCAGGTGCGCAAGAGCGACGTCCTCGACTACGTGGCGCAGAAGAAAGGCGAACCCGCCGGTGCTGCACCCGCGGGTGGAGCACCCGCCGCCGCCGGTCTCCCCGGCGACTATGCGGATGTGGCATCTGCCGGTGTCCGTCGCGCCGCCGCCGACTACAGCGTTGATCTGCGCGCCGTGGCCGAAGGTCGCCCGTTGAGCTCGCTCACCCGTCACGACGTGTTGCGCTTCGCCGCCGAAAAGCTGGGCAAAGACTACCTGCCCACACAGCCGGCCTACCCTGCAAAGGCGGCAGCCGCACCTGCCGCCGAAGCAAAACCGGCAGCACAGGCCGCACCCAAACCGGCTGCCGAACAAGCGGCCCCACGCGCCGCCGCGGCAGAACAGCCCAAAGCGGCCCCGGCAGAAGCCAAAGTCGCCGACACCGACGAGTTCGTGCCCCACACGCGCATGCGCACGTTGATCGCACGCAATACGGCACAGAGCGCTTTCAGCGCCCCCCACGTCACCACGATGTGGGATGTAAACATGAGCGCCGTGTTAGCCCACCGCAAGGCCGCGAAGAACGAGTTTGCCAAGGCGGGGGTCAACCTCACCATTACCGCCTACTTCTTCAAAGCGATGCTGGCCGGTCTGCGCGCCGTGCCTGCCGCCAACGCAAGCTGGCGCGAGGACGGGCTGGTGATCCACAAACAGGTGCACATCGGCATGGCCGTGGCACTTCCCGCCGACAAGTACGGCGTAGGCGGGCTGATTGTGCCGGTGATCAAGAACGCATCGGATCTCAACCTGATGGGCTTCGCCCGCCAGGTCAACGATCTGGCGCAGCGGGCGCGCAACAACAAGCTCAGCGCCGATGAGTTGCAGGGTGGCACCATCACCCTCACCAACTACGGCACCGGTGGCAGCCGCTTCCAAACGCCGATCATCGTACAGCCGCAGGTAGGCATCCTTGGCGTCGGGGCCATCGAAAAGCGGCCCATTGTCGTCAGCCAGGGTCACCCGTTGGAAGCCAACAGCGGAGACTACCTCACCTTCGCGCCGATGACGACACTGGGCTTCAGCTACGATCACCGCGTCCTCGACGGCGCCAGTGCAGATGCGTTCTGCGCGGCGGTGAAGGAGACGTTGGAGAATTGGAAATGATTGGGGATTAGTGATTAGTGATTGGTGATTGGGGATTGGGGATCGTGTTGAGGATCTGAATGGTTGGATTGGGGCTTGTTGGGTAGAGCAGCGATTAAGGGATTGGATCATGTACATGATCTGAAATCGCCTAATCTCCTGTTATAACGAAGACATTCCCATCAAGCATTCGCACGCTACACACGACCCCCAATCACAAATCACCAGTCACCAATCCCCAATATCCTGATTTGATCTATCCGCCCTTTTCGGCAAAGATATAGGCAGATTTTCCTCAAATGACTGTTGAACAGCCATGCATGTTCCTCGATGTGTAGGCTGCGCAAACTGAATCCAAAATCTGATTGTCCTTCATAATTGGCTGCGCAACGCGAAAGGAGTCTTTGCATGCGAAATCTGCTTACTCGGATCGTCGTCCTCTTCCTGGCGGCAAGCTTGTTGATGGGGCCGTCCTTGGCGCCACGGCAAGCCCTGGCGCAGTCTTCTGCCATCCGCATCACGATTACCGAGAGTTTCGTCTCACACATCCTCACCACACCGGCGGTGACCGATGTCCTGGCGACCTTGCCCACCCGTGTTGAGAACCCACGCATCAACATCAAGCCCGACAACAAGATCGATCTCTCAATCTTCACCGAACTGCCGCCACCCTTCGGCGAAACCGACCTGACGTTGACGTTGGGCATTGCCGCCGCAAACGGCACACTCACCGTCAACATTGAAACATTGACCATTCGCGGCGCCAGCCTACCGGCCAACAACCCGCTGCTGGCACCACAAATTGCGCCAATTCAGCAGCAGATCCAGACAGCCGTCACCGACGGCCTGGCCGGCCTCTCCGATTCGGCAGGATTGACAATTTCCGGCTTCAGTACTACTGAGACGTTGATCGTGGTGTCGATGGCGGCGGAGTAATGAGTAATGAGTAAGGTCTCGTAGAGGAATTTGCTTCGAGATTGGGCGCGTTGCTCTTGCCTGGTTAAATACAAAAATGCCCGCGAGCTCTGCTCTGCGGGCATTTTTTATGTGCAAATACGACTTAACGGCCCCAAAAAGCATCACGGCGCCGACACGACCTTACTCATTACTCCTTACTCATTATTTTTTACGTCTGCCGCGCCAACAGCCCATCTGCCAGCCCCATCAGCGGCGAGGACAGCGCCTGCGTGCCCAGTGCGTCTGTCAGTGCACGCATGCCTTCTTCGTGGTAGATTCGCAGTTTTTCCTCGGCGAAGGTACGGGCATCAGATTTATTAAGCAGATCCATGGCCAGGTGCAACTGTTTGTTGCCAATCGTGTAAGACCACAAACGCTGGAGTTGAGCGCCGACTTCGGGGTGTTCGAGGGCGTAGAGCGCAGGCAGGCTCTTTTTGTGACGCAGCAGATCGTTGCCCGCCGCCTTGCCGGTGACCGATGGATCGCCCCAGATGCCCAGAATGTCGTCGCGGATCTGGAAGGCGAGGCCGATGTTGTGGCCAAAGCGATAGAGCGCATCGCCCACGGTGTCACTCGCGCCGCCGACCAGCGCGCCAATGGAGAGTGACGCCGCCAACAGCGCTGCTGTCTTGCCGCTGATCATCTGAATGTATTCGTCCACCGAGACGGTGAGACGCTCCTCGAAGCTAAGATCAAGGTACTGTCCTTCGGTGAGCTTGACACAGGTGCACGAGAACTGATCCAGCGCCGCCACCACAATCGCCGGGTCCACACCACGTTCGGCCAGCCGGGTCATGGACAGGAAGGAGAGCGCGAACATCCCGTCACCGGCGTTGATGGCCTGCGGCACACCCCAGAGCTTCCACACTGTACGGCGATGACGGCGCACTTCGTCGCCGTCTTCAATGTCATCGTGGACGAGGGAGAAGTTGTGCAGAATTTCAATGGACGCCGCCGCCGGGATCGCCTGTTCAGGGTCGCCGCCCACGGCTTGACACGCCATCAGCACCAGAAGCGGACGAATCCGCTTGCCTGCCGAGAAGTTGCCCGGCTGAAAGTCTTCGTTGAGCCAGCCCATGTGATAGTTCATCATGCCATAAAAAGGCTGGTACGGGGTCTGGCGACTGCCCAACACACTGCGCATCTCCGCTTCGAGGGGCGGCAACCAGCGCAGTGCAAACGCATCAAATGCGCTACTATCCAACATAAAAATCTCCTAATGGCATGAGGACACCGGGACACCGCAACGCCGCAACGTCGGCTACGCCGGCGCAAAACATGGCGATACGCATCTCGGCTTCCAGGATTTCCATCTCTTCAACCACAGCTTCAGTCGATTCCATGACCCGTTTGAGGAAGGGCGAAGCCAGCCCCACCAGATCAGCGCCCAGGGCCACGGCCTTGGCAATCTCTTGCCCGCTGCGCATGCCGCCGCTAGCAAAAATGGGCAAACCCGGCACATTCATTTCGGCGCGCACTTGACACACCCATGCCAGACTGGTGGCTGTCGGCGTGCCCCAATCACGGAAAGCCGCCGCCAGGCGACGCAGCCGTTCAGTGGGCGCACGGTGCATTTCTACCTGGCTCCAGGATGTACCACCCGCTCCGGCCACGTCAATGGCACTAATGCCTGCTTCGATCAACCGGCGCGCCGTGCGTGGGTTGATCCCCCATCCTACCTCTTTGGCAATCACCGGCACAGGCAGGGCGCGGCAGACGGCGGCAATCTTGGGCAGTAGATCGCGCCAGTTGGTGTCGCCCTCAGCCTGCACCACCTCTTGTAACGGATTCAGGTGCAGGATCAGAGCATCGGCTTCGAGCATGTCCACGGCGCGGCGGCAGTGATCCAGCCCGTAGCCGTAGTTCAACTGTACAGCGCCAAGGTTGGCAAAGATCAGAGCATCGGGGGCGTACTCACGCACCCGAAAAGACGCCGCCGTTTCGGGTTCTTCGAGGGCGGAACGCTGGCTGCCTACCCCCATCGCCAGCCCACAAGCCTGGGTAGCCTCAGCCAGACGGCGATTGATTGTCCCCGCGCGCTCGGTGCCGCCTGTCATAGAGCTGACCAGGATCGGCGCGGAAAGGCGTTTGCCGAAGACGGTGATCGACGTGTCTACATCGGCGAGATCAATTTCGGGCAGGGCTTCGTGGACAAAGTGGAAACGCTCAAAGCCAGTGGTTAACTGGAGAAATTCAACGTCCTCTTCCAGGTTAATCCGAATATGATCGGCCTTGCGGCTGCTGTGAGAATGCAAAATCGGCTCCGTTCCGCAAAAACGAGTGGGCAACAGCCCAATATGGGAGAATGTTGCCGATTTGCGCGACTAACGCCGCGTCGGCGTGTTGTGAAGAGTATGTTTGTGTAACGTGTCCATTCTAAACGGCACACCTGGAAATTCCAAGTGTTGCGCCATCCAGAGTCACCAATACTTAGGCAACCTTTTACGCCTGTCACTTTTGACAGCTTGCAGGGCAATCGCTACAATGGGTCAGGTTTAAGCAGTCCTATCGCAGCCAGAGAACGCGTCAACACAAGATATTGCAAACAACCTGATCCCGGCGCATCGTTACCCTACACAGATAAAGTGGCAGGATCAGACCTCAATATAGAAGCATCTTTCGCCGGTTGCGGCAATCAACCTAAACAGCTACAAAAACTACCGACAAACGACAAACCCATTTTGGCAAAGGGGAAAGTACCATGGCAGACAACACTTTTGAACGCGTGCGCAAGATCATCGTCGACCAGCTCGATGTGGATCCCGAAGATGTGACGATGGAAGCCAGCTTCAAGGACGATCTCGATGCAGACAGCCTCGACCTCGTGGAATTGATCATGGCCTTCGAAGAAGAATTCGGCGGCGAGATCAGCGACGAAAAGGCGCAAGAGATCCAGACCGTCGGCGACGTGGTCAATTTCCTCGACGCGTAAGCAGTACCCTGTAGACAGGACAAACGAAAGCGGATCGACGTGTGTGTCGATCCGCTTTTTCGTTGTGGATGGATAGAAGACGAAAGACGGAGGACAAACGTTAAGCACATGAATTTGCCCCCCACCCTCTTCATCAACGCCGGTGGACAGAGCCGCCGAATGGGTCGGCCCAAGGCGCTCCTGTCCACGCCCCAGGGGACGCCGCTGATCCGGCTGGTGGCGAAGCGATTGCGCCCACTGGTAGCGGACACGCTCGTCATCGCCAACGATCCAGCCATCTGCGCCACCGTGGCGGACGGGTCCACGCTCTGTATGGCCGACGCTTTCCCCGACAGTGGGCCACTGGGCGGGTTGGCCACGGCGTTGGCCCAGGTAGGAGGATGGCTGATCTGCATCGGCTGTGACATGCCGCTCCTCAACCCCGATCTCTTTGCCTGGCTTCTCGGGTGGACAGACGAAGTCGACGCCCACGGCGCGCCCCGGTGGGATGCCATCGTCCCCCACACACAAGGACGCCCCCAGCCACTCCACGCCCTCTACCATCCTCGCTGCCTGCCCGCCGTCCTGGCGCAGTTGGAAGCCGGTCGCCGTCGCATGGACAGTTTCTTCGCCGATGTGCGCGTCCTCCGCATCGACGAAGCCGACATCCGCGGCATCGATCCCAATCTCGATTCCTTTGCGAATGTGAACACGGAAGAGGAATGGCGCGCGATCCTGGCACGTATTCCGTAGTGCGTAGCCAGTGACTGACTACGCACTACGCACTATGCTCTACACGACAACACCCACGCAAAGACGGAACAACCTTTTCCCACGCAACACGAATCACGAATCATTTCTTCCGCAACCACACCGCCAACCCGACCATCGCCGTGATCAGCGCGCCGCCGAGGATCAGGTTCATGCTGAGGAAAACCACCAAGGTAATGTTGAAGACGTAGCCAACCGCGCCCACAAGGCAGTTGACGCCGTTGACGAGGAAAGCCCAACGGATCACTGTCTCCAGCCGCCCGCCGCGGAAGACGGGGGCCACGAAGAGCGACGAAAGCCCCAACAAAATCGTCCAGCCCATCATGTTGAGGGCGGCAAAGGCCGAGTAGGGATTGGCCTGGATCACTTGTTCAAGACCGTTGACCGTCCCCTGCATCAGGTTAAGGCGCACAGCGCTGATCTGCACGAAGTAGAAGCCACCAAACAACGTCACCGCGGCGAGGGCGAAGAGCACACCCAGCTGCGCCAGGATCTTCTTCTCGGCGGCAGTTACTTCTTCCACCACAGCCAGCACAACCACGAAACTGAGGCCAAAGACGATCATGGTGAAGCGCCCTAACTCAGGCCAGAAGCTGTGATACTGCTGCGTATATGTCAAGTACGCGTCAAAATTCGTCCACAGGAAGAGTGGACCGGTGGCGAGGATGGCGGCAAAGCAGACAATGTAGACAACGAAGGAGAGCACGCCAAGAAGCGCCGCCCCATAACCGAGGCGAGTCGAAAGCGATTGCATGTTTTGTCCTTTCGGAAATGGAAAAGAATGGAAAAGAGTAGAAACGACCTGTTTTCCGAAAGGATCAATCGAGGAGACAGCAAGAAAGAGGGTAGGCGCGGTGGGGAACGTGGGTGTGTCCCAACAGAGCGAGGATCGAGTCCTGTCCGCGTGGCTGAGTGATCACACGCGTCAACACAACGAGGATCGCAATCAACTGTTCACGCCATCGTTCCCAAAGCAACAAACAAAGGGCAAAAACCCGCCACACAAAGCGCTGTGCAGACGAGACAGACGCCGAAGGGCGAGATTTCACGGCGCGCTGATGGGATAACGCGATGACACGCGCTGTGACGGCAATCAAGAATGTGAGAACGGCGACGCACGGAAACGTAAACATAGATCCAGTATAGCACCGATTCACGGGAGATAGCACGCGGATTCGGCGCATGGAGTGGATGACATAGGAATTGCTAAAAAATCCGCGACTATCCGCCGAATCCGCTCAATCCGCGTTCTATTCTCTCACCCCAATCACGATTTACCAGTCACCTATCACCTAATCTAGAAACCGATCAGCGATCTCTTTGCTGGGCAACATACAGCTTTCCTGGCGACCAAACCAACGATAACGGTTGCGTGCAATAAAATCGTAGACGGCGTCGCGGATCGGCCTGGGCACCACCATGAAGACATAGAGCAGTGCCCACAAGCCCCCCAATCCCCTGGCTACGCGCAACCCCGCCGACGAGCGGGTATAGGCTTTGCCGTCTTCCACAAGGACAACTGTATCAATGTGCTGCGTTGGCAGGTTGTGCCGGCGCAGCAACGCCTCACCCACTGTCGATTGCAGCGAAGCAAAGGCGTACTTCCCCTTGGGGTCCTGTGCAATGATGAACTTCACGGCGCCGTTACAAAGATTACACACGCCGTCGAACAACAAGATTGGACGTTCCTGAGACTTGGACATCTGCGCTCCTGACACTTTCTTCAGAAATTGATCCACGAAGAGAGACGAAGGAGAGAAAAGAAGAGAGAGAAAAGAAGAGAGAGGGACACGGATTACACGGATTCAAAGGATTCAAAGGATTTTAGAAGAGCTTTTCTGGAAATCCTAAAAATCCGTGAAATCCGTGTCCCTCTCCTCTTCCGCCGCCATTCTTTGTGCATCTCCGTGTAGCTTCGTGGATCAATCTCTGGTCAACCGCTCAACCGAATAAACCTCGTAAGATCATAGTCGCCGAAGTAGAAGTCTGTCAATCGCAAGCCTCCTCACCGCCGCCACGAAAATCTATGGTATAATCCCACCCGGCGCACGGACCATCTCTTGTTTCTAGTTTTGTGTGCCTCCGTGTGCCTTTTTAGGTTAACAATTCTCTGGACAATTATGCCGAAAGCTCGACGAAATCAACACCGACGCAATCAACCATCCACCGCGCCCGCACAAGAATCACCGCTGGCCCGCGAGGAAGGCACGATCGTCAAAAACTGGGGTGGCAAGATCCCGGTGGCGCTCTCCTTCCCTAACAGCTACTACGTGGGCATGAGCAGCCTAGCCTTCCAACTGCTCTACAGCCGCCTCAACGCCGAAGAGGATGTGGTCTGTGAGCGCGTCTTCTGGGAGAAGGGTGGCGCGGCGGCAGGCAAGCCATTGCTTTCGCTGGAAAATCAGCGCCCCGCCGAAGAATTCGACGTGTGGGCCTTCACCATTTCGTGGGAGATGGACTATTTCAACGTCGTCGAGATGTTGCGCCAGGCCAATGTGCCGCCACTGGCCCAAGATCGCCACACGTCCACGCGCTGGGACGGCACAGAGTGGCCGATCCTGATTGCAGGCGGCCCCGGCATCACCATGAACCCGGAACCGATGGCCCCCTTCTTCGACGTGATCCTCATCGGTGAGGGCGAAGAAGCGTTGCCCCAATTCGTGGAACTCTGCCGCCAGGGTCTCTACGAAGATCGCGCCGCGCTCCTCGCCACATTGGACAAACTACCCGGCTTCTACATCCCGTCGTTGCGCCCCTCCAACCGAAACCACGTCGACTTTCGCCCGGTGGAACGGCTGTGGGTGCGCGAACTCTACAACCATCCCACCCACTCGACGCTTTACACGCCTGACACCGAGTTCGGTGACATGCATATGATGGAGATTGCCCGTGGTTGTGGGCGCGGCTGCCGCTTCTGCCTGGCCGGCTACGTCTACCGTCCGCCGCGAGAGCAACCGTTGGACAAGTTATTGTCCTGGGCCGAGGACGCTATCACCCGCGGTCACAAGCGCATCGGGCTGGTCAGCGCCGCCGTCAGCGACCATACGCAGATCGACGAATTGGCCACACAGCTTCACGGCATGGGGGCCAGCATCAGCGCCAGTTCTATGCGCATGGACCCCATCTCGATCCCGCTGATCAAGGCGATGGCCGAAGGCGGCACGCAGACGCTTACCGTCGCCCCCGAAGCGGGCAGCCAGCGCCTGCGCAATGTAATCAACAAGACGCAGACCGAAGAACAGATGATGCACGCCATCAGCCTGGCTTCAGAGCTGAACATGCCACAGTTGAAGCTCTACTTCATGGTCGGCCACCCCACCGAAACCGACGACGACATTCAGGCCATCGTCGATTTCACGCTAGAGGCCAAGAAGCGTTTCAACCGGCGCATTGCCATCAACGCCACACCTTTCGTGCCCAAAGCGCACACGCCCTTCCAGTGGGAAGGCATGACCGATTCGCGTACCATCAAAAACCGTCAACGTATCCTCAACAAAGCGCTGGCGAAGCACGGTGTGGCTGTGCGCGCCGATTCGCCCGACTGGGCCGAAGTGCAGGCTGTCCTCAGCCGCGGGGATCGTCAACTGGCCGACGTGCTCCTCGCCATCCCTTCGGGTGACCTCAACGTGCGCTCCTTCTTCCAGACAATGGAGGATCTGGGCCTCGATCCCGATCACTACATCGGCAAGTGGGAAGTGGGCGATGCGCTGCCGTGGGACATTGTGCAGAGCGGCGTCAGCGAAAACTACTTCCACTACGAGTTGCGCCTCGCCGCCCAGGACAAAACCGGCCTGAGCTGCCCGCCTGACAGCGCCGGCTGTCTCTCGTGCAGCGCCTGTGATCCCGATTGGGCCTTCCGCTACGGCGACAACGCCGACCGTCCTGTCCCCGCGGCCAAAGGCGGCCCCTGGCGCGCCCAAGATTGGCAGCCATGGACCAAACTCAAGGCAGAGCAGCACAAGACGGAGTACGGGAACGTATCCATCGCGCCGATTGCGCTGGAGTGACAAATGCCAGCTAAAGACGTAACAAAGATGACAGCAGACGAACTTCGCACCGCCGGACTTGAAGCACTGGAACGCCTGGCAAGACAGCATGACCGTTGATGAGATCCTGGCGCTCATCAAAAAACAGGAACAGAATTGATTCCCCGATGCACCGAATTCAACACGACAACGGCGTTGTCTCCTACACCTTTGAATCACTAACTGGGTTGCCCGTGCGGGCGCATGTGAGCACGCGCCACGGCGGTGTTTCCCCCGCGCCGTGGGCAAGCCTCAACTTCAGCATCACCCGCGGAGACGAGCCGGATCGCGTACAGGAAAACTTCGTCCGCTTCTGCGCCGCTGTGGGGGTGGACCCGACAGAGCGGGTGCGCACGCGGCAGGTCCACGGCACCGCCGTTGCCAAGGTGGATTGGGACAATACCGGCGAACAGTTCAACGCCACCGACGGTCTGATCACCGACGCTGTGGGGCTGCCGCTGTTGCTCTTCTTTGCCGACTGTACGCCCGTGTTGCTCTACGATCCGGTTGTCCACGCGCTGGGGGTCTGCCATGCGGGGTGGCGTGGCACCGTCAACGGCATGGCGGCGACCCTGCTGTGGGCGATGCAGGCCGCCTACGGCACCAACCCCGCCGACGTGCGCGCCGCCATCGGCCCAAGCATCGGCCCCGAAAGCTACGAAGTGGGCGAAGAAGTTTACAACATGGCCCAGGCCAAGCTCCACCACCCCGACCGCTTCTTCCGCTACCCCAACGGCGAGGACGCCAACCCCTACTTCGATCTGTGGCAGGCCAACGCCGCCCAACTCCACGAAGCCGGCGTCCCCGAGGATCAGATCGAGATCGGCGGCATCGACACGGCGCAGAATACGACGGACTTTTACAGTCACCGCGCAGAACGAGGACAGTGTGGGTTGTTTGGTGTGCTGGCTTGGCTTGCGTAATGCGTAATGCGGATACCAGTAGACATGCTGAACGTTCATTGGACGGTTTCGTGCTTTCAGGTTGTAGTCGCTGATAACGCAAACACGCCAAGCCCCGATCAAGAAGACCTGCCACTCAACTGCTCGACGCACTACGCACTACTTCTTTAGCCGGAACCACCCCCACTCCCCAATCGTTTCCTATAAAATCGTTTCCTATAAACTGACCAACCATAACCGAGGAGAATCCTGTGAACACCACCCGATGGATAGCCCCCATCTGTCTGCTGTTGGTGCTGATGCTGGCCGCTTGCGGCGGAAATGAAGAACCAACACCCGAACCAACGGCGACGTCCACTGTGGCCGCCAACCCAACAGAGACGCCGATCCCCACTGAGTCGCCGGCGGCAACGGAGACACCTGTCCCGACAGAGGCAACCGCGCCCACACCCGAAGCCGTCGTGGAAAGCGTCTTGCCCACGCAGGAAGCGCGCACTGTGGACGTGTCACCGCTGCCCACGCCCGCCGAACCGTTGGCCGAAGATCCCTGCGCCGAGGAACTCGCCGGCCAGGACGCCCAACTCGCCACCCAATACCCGGCCCTCGGCTGTCCCGTCTCTGCGCCCGAACTAACGCAGATGGCGCGCCAACCCTTCCAACGTGGACAGATGATCTGGCGCTCGGACACACAGACAATCTACGTCCTCTACGAGAACGGCGTGTGGCAAGCCTTCCCCGACACCTTTGTTGAAGGCGAATTGGAAAGCGATCCGGCGCTCGTTGCCCCGGACGGCACGTTCCAGCCCATCCGCGGCTTCGGCAAAGTCTGGCGCGAAGAGATCGGCGGTCCCGGCGCGGCGATCGGCTGGGCCGGCTTACCAGAAACCGGCGTCAGCGGCACCACCCAACCCTGGGCACACGGCGACCTCGTCAGCTTCGGCCTGGCAGAACGATTCCTCTTGTTTGAGAATGGGGATTGGGTGAGGGTGGAGTAGGATGACGACAGACGACGGACGACAGACGATCGACGGATGTCGTCCGTCGTCTGTCGTCATCTCATCACCCCACAATCTCCGTCCCACGCCGGCGCTATGGTAAAATGACAGTTCGAACCTGAGCCCTATCTGAGGACTGTCATCCAACTATGCAAGAAGCGCCGTCCCCTTTCGAAGAGTTGTTGTCGCGCCTGGATCTGAATCAGATCCCGTCGTTGCAACGTATACTTGCTTCGATGGACCCCATCGCCTGGACGCTTGTCCTGTTGCTGGTGGGGGCAGTGGCGTTGGGGATTGTCTTTACCCTTAATACGCGCCACACCTTTTTGAAGACGGACGAGGTGGAGGCGACGCCCGAGGTGCTGCTGGCTCGGCTGAAACAGGACCCGATGTCACTGACTCCTGTATCGATTATCAACCGGCTGGGCGCAGAGGCGACGCTGGAACTGCTGCGCTACGGCGACCAGATTACGGCCAAAGAATGGCGTTTTAAGTGGAGCAGCGTGCGTGAGGAATTGCTGCATCTGCTCTCGCAGCAAAACGCCTTCGGGCCGATCCACGCGCTGGCGCGCTACTACGAAAGCGACAACGACGGCGAACCCGACAGCCTGCGCGTGCGCCGCACAGTCCTCATTCACAAATTGGGGCAGCGCCGCTACCTAGATCCTGCACCCGACGGCGCGCCGGCCCAACTGCGGTTACGCCGTCACCCGGCTGAACAGATCGGCAACCTGGGCTTCTACGGCCCCACCATCTGGCTCGATGGGCGCGAGGCCGAACTGTCCACCGAAGGGCCGATGATCGAGATGAGCGAGGTCCACTTTCGCACAGTGGACGAAGCCGGCGTACACCTACGCATCCAACGCACACCGACGGTGGGCGGTGGCTTTTATTTACATCTGCTCAAACGCCGCAAAATGTGGATCGTAGCAGATGAAAACATCGAGTGGACATTATAACCTGACAATATGATGCCCTTTTCTTTGCTTGAGTTGCTCACATTCGCCGATGGCCTTGTCTCATCGGTAGTGGTGATCCTGGCCTTTTCGCTGTTGGCCTACACACTCACCTATAACGTGCGCCATCCTGTAGCGCGGCGGTTTGCCGTGCTATTGGGCCTGGTGATGCTCACCTACGCCTCTGAAGTGTCGTTGACCCGTGTGATCACAGCCGATTCCGCCGAACGCTGGTTGCGTTTCCAGTGGCTGGGGATCGCGCTGCTGCCCTGGGCGTACTACGGTTTCTCCAACGCTGTGCTCCACACCACCAACTACTATTCGCACCGCCGCCGTCAATTGACCATCTTTCTGGGCGTACTCTCGGCCCTCGCTGCCACGATTGCGCTGGTGACCCACTGGTTGGTTGGACCGGTGATCTACATCCCCCCCATCAGCTACCTGGCGGCAGGACCACTCTTCTGGCCTTTTGCCGGGCTGTTGACAGTGGCAGCGGCGCTTTCGATGCACAACATCTGGAAGGCGCGCAGCCGTTGCCTCACCGAACTGAGCCGCCGCCGCATGACCTACCTGCTGCTCGGCTTCGTTGCGCCGGGGATCGGCACCTTCCCCTACCTGATTGCCGTGGGGCAGCAGACGGTAGGCCAGAACTTCGCCGTGCCTATCTTCAGCCTATCGATCCTGGGCAACGGCGCAGTGGCCGCACTGCTGGTGGTAATGGCATACACTGTGGCCTTCTTCGGCGTCTACACCCCGGATCGTGTGGTGCGTTACCGGCTCATCCGCTTCTCTACGCGTGGGCCGATGGTTGCCATCGTCGTGATCCTGGCGATTCAGACCATTCCCACTGTAGAGCGCATTCTGGGGCTGCCGCGCGACATGGTGCTCTTTAGCATCATCACCGGCGTCATTGTGCTCAGTCAGTTGATCCTGAGTGTCACCAAATCGTTGGTGGATCGCCTCATCTACCGTGAGGACAGAGAAGAAATTGCATGGCTGCGCGAACTAGATCGAAGGCTACTCACCACCAGCGATCTGCGCCAGTTCCTAGAGAACCACCTGACCAGTATTTGCGAACTACTGCGTGTACCCGCTGCCTTTGCCGCTGCAACCGTCGGCCCAGACCTGATCCTCGAAGCGGTTGTCGGCCCTAGCGACACACGCAGCCGGATCACCAATGTACAGGATTGGAGCGAAGCGCTGAACAGTGCGCTACGCAACGGATCCAACAGCACGCCCGATTACACTATCATCAACGCCGACGGCGAGCTGTCGCGCATCCACTACTATGCACCGGTCAGCCACCAGGGATTCTGGCTGTGGCCGTTGGTGGAGGTCACAGAAGACGAAAAAGAGGTGGTGCAGGGTATCCTGGCAGTACAGGCGCGCACCCAGGCCCCGCTCCTCACACAAGACGAACAGGCTGTGCTCCACCAGATGATCGACCGCATCGGCATGGCGCTCATTGATCGAAAGTTGCAAAAACAGGTCTTTGTGGCGTTGCGCCGCATTATCCCCGGCATCGACCGCATTCAGTTGATCCGCGGTGTGATCCCCTACTCGTCCGACGAAGAAGCATACAGCGCATCCGATCTGCTAGAACCCAGCCCGATCCACAATCCTGAGTTTGAAAGCTGGGTCAAAGACGCGCTGAGCCACTACTGGGGCGGCCCCAAGCTGACGCGCAGCCCGTTGATCGAACTGCGTGTGGTGGGCCGCGCCATTGAAGACGCCGACAGCGATCCCACCAAGGCGCTGCGTCTTGTCCTTGGGCGGGCGATTGAACGGATGCGCCCACAAGGCAAACAGGATCTGAGCACGCCGGAGTGGCTGCTCTACAACATCCTCGAAATGCGCTTTATTCAGGGGCGCAAGGTGCGCGAGATCGCCGAACGGCTAGCCATCAGCGAAAGTGACCTCTACCGCAAGCAGCGTGTCGCCATCGGGCAGGTGGCGCGCGTCCTCAGTGAGATGGAACAGAACGACCGCGACGATCTCTTCGCCCCCGAAGTCAACGGCGACGGCAGCCCACGCGCAACCGAGCGCGTCGGCGAACAGCGCCGCCTTAGCTAAATTGAACAATTCACGATTTTGATGCGGGGTAGCCATATACCACGCAGCCTGGAAAGCAACGCATGACCAAACGGCAGAAACGCAGCAAGTCGCAAAACACCGTCATCGACATTCAGAGCGCCTGGCAAGAGTTACAGGAGCAGTTAAGCACGCCCATGCTCGGGCTCTTTATCTTTCTCTTTGGCGGCTACCTGAGCCTGACCTTGCTGGTGGGCGGTGAAATCTCGTGGATCGCCGGCCTGATGGGGTGGACGGCGGGGCTTGTGGCCGTGGCAGTGCTGGCGCTGGGTCTGATCCTGATGCTGGGTGAACGCGCCGGTTACTGGAATCCACAGGCCGTAGTGGGCGCAGAATTGCTGATCCTGGGGCTGCAAAGTGGCACCTTTGTGCTTGAGCATGCCGAAGCCAATTGGAACCGTGGCAGCGCCGGCGACGCCGGCTGGCTGGGCTGGGCCATCGGCAATCTGCTCGTGGACAGCCTGGGCCGTTGGCCGGCGGGCCTTACCGTCCTCGTAATGTTGTGCGCGGCGCTCTACCTGCTCTTCCGCCACACGCCGCTGGTCTACCTCACGCCCTACTTTCAACTCTTCCGCTACGGGCGGGTTGTGCTTTCTCGCCGCGCCGCCGTGACGGCTGAACCCAAGCCTGCATCCCCGTCCGAGGATGCGCCCATCCCTGTCAACGGGCGTCGCCATGTTCCGCCGCCGCCCATGGATCTCTTTTCGTTGCCGCCCGAAGATCCAGCGCCAGCCGATTCCATTGCTACGCCACCGCCAAAGACGGAGCCTGCCGCCAAACAGGCAAGCAAACCTAAGTCCGCAGAAAAGCCCGAGACACCCGAGAAACCGGCCCGCAACAAAGTGACGCCGCCACCCTCGACGCGGCTGCAAACCGTGCGCGCCAGCGACGCCCTGCCCCCCATCGATCTACTGGAAAGTGACACCGGTCTTTACGGCAGCCGCGACACACAGCGCACTGAGGCGCTCATCGAGCAGACACTGGCCGACTTCAACATCCCCGTGCGTGTGGTCAATGTGGAGAGTGGCCCCACCGTCACCCAATACGGCATTGAACCGCTCTACACCGAGCGCGCCGGTCAACGGCGTAAGGTACGTGTCAGCCGCATTGTCAACCTGGCCGATGATCTGGCCTTGGCGCTGGCTGCGCCTTCGGTGCGTATCGAAGCGCCGGTGCCCGGTCACCCCTATGTGGGCATTGAAGTGCCCAACATCGACAAGGCGATTGTGGGCATTCGCGGCGTCCTCAGTAGTTCCGAAATGGGCAAACGCGGCGGTGCGCTTCCCCTCGCGCTAGGACGTGACACCGCCGGCGCGCCGGTGGTGAGTGATCTGGGCAAAGCGCCACACATGCTCATCGCCGGATCCACCGGATCGGGCAAGTCGGTCTGTGTCAACGCCGTCATCATTAGCCTGATCATGCACCACGGCCCCGAGAGCCTACGTTTTGTGATGGTCGATCCCAAAATGGTGGAGTTGCCAGGCTACAACGGCATCCCCCACCTGATCGGTAAAGTCATCACCGAAGTGGATCAAGTCGTCGGCGCGCTCACCTGGCTGCTTTTGCAGATGGATGACCGCTACCAGCGCTTCCGCGAAATCAAGGTGCGCAACATTGCCGACTACAACCAGAAAGCCGCCAAAGACAAAAGCCTTGAGCCGCTGCCCTACATTGTCTTGATTGTAGACGAGTTGGCCGATCTGATGATGACCGCGCCTGAAGACGTGGAACGGCAATTGGTGCGGCTGGCACAGATGGCGCGTGCCACCGGCATCCACATGATCCTGGCCACACAGCGCCCGTCCACCGACGTAGTGACAGGGTTGATCAAGGCCAACTTCCCCACGCGCATCGCCTTCGCCGTAAGCAGCCAGATCGACAGCCGGGTGATCCTCGACAGCAACGGCGCAGACAAACTGCTGGGCCAGGGCGACATGCTCTTTATGAATCCCAGTGTGGCTAAGCTCATGCGTGTACAGGGCTGCTGGGTGTCTGACAAAGAAATCGAACGTGTGGTTAAGTTCTGGCAGGAGCAGGATCGCAAGGAAAACCCCAACGGCCCTATCAGCAAAGTGGCCCCGTGGGTTGGTCTCCTCGATCAGATGGACGACGAAGAGGAATTGCTGCAAGACGTGATCGACCTGATCCGCGACATGGAGACATGCACCACCAGCTACGTGCAGCGCAAGCTGCGCATCGGCTACCCCAAGGCGGCGCGCATGATGGAACAGCTCGAAGCCAAAGGCATTGTCGGTCCTGACCTGGGCGGTGGGCAGGGGCGGCAGGTAAAGATGAAGAAAGAAGTGGATGGGGGGGATAACGAGGATGATGGTGATCTTTGACAAGCGACACGCAAAATAGTATGATATCGCTTGATAATTTTGGGGTCATAGCTCAGTTGGTTAGAGCGCTTCGCTTACACCGAAGAAGTCGGGGGTTCGAGTCCCTCTGACCCCACAAGTGTTTGCCATAGTCATGTGGCCTGTTGCCAAATCCAGATCGATTGAAAGCCCTCAACTACGGTTGGGGGCTTTTCAATAATTGAAGGCGTATCCAGTGCGCTGCGCTCTGATGCGACTGGCTTACACTATCGACACCGAGTAATCGCCGAGCGCTTTCGAGACCTTTTCCCGGAGAGATGAGCGGGTAAAGGGTTTGACTACATAGCCGGATGCACCCCGATCTGCCGCTTTTGTAACGCCCTCAACCGTGGACATTGCCGTACACATAATCACGGGTAGCAAAGGGTAGCTTTGCTTAAGCATCTTTAGCACATCGAAGCCGTCATAATCCGGCATTTTCACATCAAGCAAAACACCTGCAACGTGTTTTAGATACCCCTGTGTATTGAGCTTATACAACTTATCAAGCGTCTCACCACCACTTGCTGCCTCTAGGCAGTAGAATTCTGTTGTTAGGCACATCACCATCAGTTTTCTAACAAAAGGTTCATCATCAACCACAAGCAAATAAGGCTTCACACGATCCCCCTAACGACTGTGATGCGGTTATGCTTCCTTTCGGAACCATTTGAGACAGCGTTTGATTTTGATTCTTCCATTTATACCCTATGTATTACACAAAATAAACAGATAAATCTTTACACCAAGCTGTCAGATTCTCTTTTTCAGCAGGTATGTCGATTCTGGCTCAAAC
Organism: bacterium; assembly: GCA_016124945.1. GTDB lineage: Bacteria > Chloroflexota > Anaerolineae > Caldilineales > Caldilineaceae > RI-153. The sequence continues at coordinate 146,696 of WGMT01000031.1, forward strand.
ATGAACGGACCCGATCTCTCTACAAGATCGGGTCCGCCAACAGCTACAAAGTAAGCGAGCCAATCGGTCGCCTTTGATCGGTCACAAGGGTATCAGTCAAGACTCGTGTCAATTGTGCCAGCCATTACCGCGGCCAGGCACATAACTATCGATGCCGTTACCAACCATGTTGCTCTTTTTGCCGTTAGATACAAGAACGTTGACTGGGCGTTGCTCGAACATGTCCGGGTTTGTATCGGCGTTTAACTGGAAGCTTGCGGCAATTTCCTGGAGATCGGCGGCCATTGCCGAGAGCGACTGCACGGCAGTGGTGACTTCTTCCACCTGTGAATTGACAGATTTCGTCATCGCATTGATCTCTTCAACAGATGCACTATTCTCTTCCGCAGAAGCAGCGACCTCTTCAGCAGCGGCGCTGTTTTCTTCGGCCACGCTTGCAATCTCTTCAATCGCATGACGGAGCGGCTCATGGCTGGCCGTAAGAACAGTCGTCGCTTCCATATTTTCTTCAATGACGCCGGCTACCTGCTGCATCGCCTCTTGTACATTTTGGCTGCTGCTCCCCAGATCCGCTACGGACCGCTGTAGTTGCTGCATCTGCTCGCGTACCTGAGACATGGCACTGCGGATACCGGCAAGCGCATGTTCGGCGTCACCGGCAGTCTCTAAGCCCTGCTGCACCTGACGGTCATTCTCTTCCATGGCAGAGACAGCCTGCGAGGCAGCATCTTGTACCGTGCTTACCAGTTCGGTAATCTCCTCAGCCGATTTGGCCGAGCGCTCGGCCAGCTTGCGTACCTCATCTGCAACAACAGCAAAACCTTTACCATGCTCCCCAGCACGGGCCGCTTCAATCGCAGCGTTTAACGAAAGCAGATTCGTGCGTTCGGCGATTTCGTTGATCACCTGCACAATGGCGCCAATTTGCCGGGAGCGCTTGCCCATTTCGCTGATACGATGCGTAACCTGCTCGGCGGTTTTGGCAACGCTGTTGATGCCGGTAATTGTCTTAGAAACGGCCTGTGTACCAGACTGTGCGGCTTGCACCGCAGTGGACACGGCTTGTTCGCTGGCACCGGTGGCAGATTCCACCTGTTTGATTGCAACCGAGAGTCGCCCATGGAAGACCTGATCCGCTGCCTCAATCGACTGTGTCTGCCGCATTGAACCTTGGGTAATGCGCTGAATTACTTCCTCCTGCTCCTCAACAATCATGCGGCTACGTTCCATCACCTCGGCTTGCTGCGCTGCACCTAAAGCCACTTGGCCAATCGTCTGTGCGACCTGTTGGGTGGTGCCGCCCATAACGTCAATCGTTTCGGTGATCTGCCGTGTGGCATCATTGGCCTGCGCAGAAACATGGGCAAGTTGTTGGCTCGATGATAGTAGCCCACGTGCATTGGCCTGTACGCTGCCTACAGTCTTGCGTAGGTGAGCAAGCATCTGGAAAACGGCACGGCCAAGCACATCTTTATCAGAAAGAGGAATCACTTCAACCTTCAGATTGCCTTGTGCGACTTCACCCATCGCTTTTGACATGTTTTGTTGATAGCCGACCATCTGTTGGAAGGCGTTGCCCAACACATCCTGTTCAGACTTGGGTGCGACTTTAACTGCCAGGTTGCCCTGAGCCAGTTGGCTGGCGGCGGTGGCCATCTCATGTTGATAGTCCAACATTTGCTGGAAGGCATGGCCCAACACATCCTTTTGAGACTGTGGTGTCACCTGGGCAGAGAGATCGCCCTTTGCGAGAAGCTTTGCGGCTTGTGCCATCTCCTGTTGATAGCCAATCATGCGGCGGAACTGATCGGCAAGTAGCCCGATTTCGTCTTTGCCTTGATGTGCCACTTCTTGCTCAATATCCCCCGACGCCAACGCTGCCGCAGATTGGCTGATCACGTTGAGCGGGCGTGAGATGTTACGCGATAGCCACAATGCGACTATGATGACCAGACCAGCCGTGATCAGCGCCATCAAAAGAAACTGATTGCGAAGTTGGTAAATCTGTGCGAAAGCTTCAGCTACATCGATCTCCGACACCAACCCCCAAGCGAGTCCCTGTGTGTCAACAGGCTCATAAGCGCCTAACACTGGGTTACTACGATAGTCCAGATACTCTTGATAACCGCTGTCTCCAGCCAGTACAGACCGGCTGGCAACTGTATCAATTTGCAGTTCCAATTCTGCACGCTCTTGAATAAAGCCATCGGCAATCAATTGCGAGGTGAAGCGTGAAGGGGTGATTAAATACCCCTCGCTGTTGATAAGATAGGTTTCGCCCGTTTCGCCTTCTTGACTAGATTTCGCAATTTCAGCCAACTCGATCGTTTTGACGTTGGCGGCTACTATGCCAGTAACCTCACCATCCGTGTAAAGAGGCGCAGCAACCACAAAGACCATATCGCCACTAACACGCGAAATAACCATTTCGGAGACGGTGAATTGCCCCCGAATAGCTCTTTGGAAATAATCTCTATCAGAGAAATTATAGCTCTGACCATCGGTGGTGTAGAGCGTTTGCCCCTGCGTATCGATCACAGAGATCAGTTCATAGTAAGATACACTTGCTTTCAGCGCATTCAGAGTTTCGGAAATGTAATCCATGTCTGTTGACTGTAGGGCCGCGCTGCCAGCGAGAACATGAACATTGCTGGCTCGCTCGTCAATCCACTGCTCCATTGCCATTGCGGTGAGCGTGACATTGTCCTCAAGATTTTCAGCAATTTGGGTGTGAATGATCTCTTCGCTACGCAGGTAAGCCATAACACTTGCCGCAATCAAGGGGACCAAAGACAAAATGAGGAAAAAGGTTACCAACTTACTACCAAATGAATGTTGCCAAGAAATCGCTTGGGATCGTTCGGTTATACGGCCAACCATGCTTTCTTTCCTTCTGAATGAAGTGTCATATCTTCTGGGGTTGTTGAATCCGTTTGAGCCTGTGTACGATTAAGCAATGTCAGATATCGGACCGACGCCCCTGCTTGTTTATCCGCTAATTTTCGTAAGATGAAAATACAACTTGCATCACATAAAAAAAACATACGATTGTCAACCTCGATAGAGAGAATTGCCAAACCGATCTATGGCGTATTCCGTTTATTCTCCAATCACCGTAAGCTGTACATAAACCAGCTACACTATGTCGATGGGTTTTATGACGCGCGCAGATTTAGGGTAACCTGTTTTGTGTACGCACTCGTGTCGAAAACAGGTAGGGGGAAATGTATGAAACAGACCGGGCCGATGATAAGATATTGGCACGCAGTTACGTTGCTTACGCTGTTCGTCGCACTGTGGATCGCTCTGGTGAGTGGTGCGCAGGCCGCGGAAACGCCGCCTCCCTTCGTCACCAGCTGGGGTAGCCTGGGCAACAATCCTGGCCAATTTGCCTACCCCTACGATGTGGCAGTGGACACACAAGGCAACCTCTACGTGGTGTCGTGGAATCAGGTACAAAAGTTCACACCCATCGGTGATTTCCTGGTGCGCTGGGGCGGCGTCGGCGGCACAGACGGCCTCTTTCAACGCCCCTCCGCCGTGGCCATTGACAGCGACGGCAATGTCTATGTTGTCGATACAGGCAATGCCCGCATTCAGAAGTTTGATACGAATGGGCAGTTTTTACTCAAATGGGGCGATGAAGGCGGCAAAGACGGCGAGTTCCAAAACCCGTCCGGCATTGCAATAGACGCCAACGACCATGTTTACGTGGTGGATCAGGGCAACAACCGCATCCAAAAGTTCGATAGCGAAGGCGTCTTTTTGCACAAGTGGGGCGAAGGCGAGTACGGGGTAGACGGCAAATTCTGGCAGCCGCAACGTATTGCAGTGGACGGTGAAGGCAATGTCTATATTACCGACCGCGATCGCATCGAAAAGTTTGACGGCGAAGGCAACTTCCTGGCGGCATGGGGAAGCCTGGGCAGCGGCGAAGGACAGTTTAGCGTCCCCTGGGCAATTGCGGTTGACAGCGCGGACAATGTCTACGTCACCGATTGGGGTATCGCGGCGCAGACAACGCAGCAACGGGTGCTCAAGTTCAGCCGCGACGGCGTCTTCCTCACACAGTGGGGCGTCCGCGGTGACAACACAGGACAGTTCGACTCGGCTTACGGCGTTGTGGTGCACCCAAACGGCAATATCTACGTAGCAGATACCGGCAATCACCGTATTCAAGTCTTCGGTGATCAGCCTTTGCCCACACCGACACCGAACAGTGAGCGCACTGTCTATCTGCCAAGTGTAGAGAAATAAAGTAACGATACAGCCATAGGTGCAGATGCCGAGTCTCTCCTGGCCAGTGGCACCTTTACGGTGACGAAGTAAATCATCGATTGGAGATGAGTGATGCGTGTTGAACTCTTTTGCCTGTGCGATGCCGCCACCACCCACGCCGGCAAATTGAACTTGCTGGGCACCTTCGACACCATCTTTACCCGAGAGATGCCGGTGGTTCACCCCAGTTGTGCCATTGCCGTGCGGTTGCGCTGGGAACGGATCGAATCAAACGCCAACCATCGTATCGCCATCCAATTTGTCGACGAAGACGGCCACGAAGTCATGCCGCGCTGGGAAGGAAGCATCACCGTCCACGGCATGCAGGAACGCTCGTCAACTGCCACCGATCTGACGCTGAGCCTAAGCCGTATCCAGTTCAATGCATACGGCCAATACGCCGTCGACCTGGCAGTAGACGGTCGGCTCGAAGCGTCACTGCCGCTCTACGTGCTCCCCATGCAGCAGGACACCCCCACCCTCGATGCGCCACCACCAACAATTGGCCAGTAACGCACCGATTTCCGACGCGATTGCGTATCGTCCCACACAACGCCGCACAAATGTTGAGCAAGCGCACATTGCCGCCGACATGAACGTGCTATCCTAGCCAACAAGATGACAATACAAAACAATTCGACACACACCACCCTATCGTGGCAAGACGTGCTGCGCACCCTGCCGTCTGTTGACGCGCTCCTACGGCACGACATACTGCGCCCGCTGATTGAGCGTGAGGGTTTACAGGTTGTCACCGACGCCGTGCGCCAGGCATTGGACACAGTGCGCGGGCAGATCCGCAGCGGTCACCTCGAGGCGGTTCCCACCGATTGGGCGCAGCACATCGACGAACTATTGCACGCCGTCAGTCGCCCGTCCTTGCGCTCGGTGATCAACGCCACCGGGGTGATCATCCACACCAATTTAGGACGTGCGCCGCTGAGCGAAGCCGCCCGCCGCGCCATTGCCGACCTGGGCAACGGCTACACCAATCTGGAATACGACCTGGATGAAGGGCGGCGCGGCAGCCGCTACGACCACGCACGTACGTTGCTCCGTCAACTTACCGGCGCGGAGGACGCGCTGGTGGTGAACAACAACGCCGCAGCCGTCTACTTTGCCCTGGCGGCGCTGTGCCAGGGGCAGGCAGTGGTGATCAGCCGCGGCCAACTGGTGGAGATCGGCGGCGGTTTCCGCATCCCGGATGTTCTGCGCCAGAGCGGGGCACGGCTGGTGGAAGTCGGCACCACCAATCGCACCCATCCACGCGATTTCGCCGACGCCATTGATGACGACACGGCAGCGTTGATGCGCGTCCATGCCAGCAATTTCAAGCAGATGGGCTTTGTCACCCAACCGGCGCTGGCCGAACTGGTAGAGATTGCAGCGCAACATCCCCGGCGTCCACTCGTGATCGACGATCTGGGCAGTGGCACCTTCCTCGACACCGCGGCCTACGGGCTTTCCCCTGAGCCGACGGTACAGGAAAGCGTTGCAGCAGGCACGGATCTGGTCACCTTCAGCGGTGACAAGTTGCTGGGTGGGCCGCAGGCAGGGATCATTGTGGGCAAACGCGAGCCGATAGCGATCCTGCGCAAGCACCCAATGGCGCGCGCCCTGCGCGTTGACAAGATGACGCTGGCTGCGTTGGATGCCACGTTGCGATCCTATGTACGGGGCCGCGCCGTGGAGGAGATCCCCGTGTGGCGCATGATCTCGGCGCCGTTGCACGAGTTAAGTCAACGCGCCGAAGGTTGGCGACAACAGCTTGCAAACGTGGGCCTTTCCACTTCGGTGCAGAAAGGCGAAAGCACGGTGGGCGGCGGCAGTCTGCCAGGTGAGACACTGCCCACGTGGCTGCTGGCGTTGGATCTGCCCCGCCCCGACGAGGCCGCCGCCTGCCTACGCCGCGCCAGTACACCGGTGATCGTGCGCATTCAGCAGGATCGTCTGATCCTCGATCCGCGTACTGTCGATCCCGCCGAAGACGCCACATTGTTGAACATCCTACTGACGCTGAAAGATGACACATGGTAAACACGTTCGGGACGCGATTGGTTTATGTAAAGTTGGGTGGATCGCTGATCACCGACAAACGACAGGTCGAAACGGCACGCTTAGACGTGGTGGCCCGTTTGGCCGAGGAGATCGCCGAAGCCCGACGACAAGCACCTGATTTGCAGTTGATCATTGGTCACGGCTCGGGCAGCTTTGGCCATGTAGTGGGCAGCCGTTACGGAACTCGCGCCGGGGTGCATACGTCTGAAGGATGGTACGGGTTCGCCGCCACGGCAGACGCCGCCGCTCGCCTTAACCGGATTGTTACGGCGGCGCTGTTAGCCGCCGGCGTCCCTGCCTGGACAATCCAGCCTAGCGTGGGGTTACGCTGCCGCGACGGCCAGATCCTCGACGGTCCACTGGCGGCGGTACAGGCGGCATTGGCGCGTGGATTGGTGCCTGTTGTCCACGGCGATGTGGCACTCGACGAAGTACGCGGCGGCACCATTGCCAGTACAGAGGAGATCTTCGAGTGGCTGGCGCTCCATTTGACGCCGCAACGGATTGTCCTGGTTGGGGAGGTAGACGGCGTCTACACAGGCGATCCACAGCGGGATCCCTCGGCAGAGCGTATCGACTTGATTACACCGTCCAACTTCAGAGAAAGTCGGGCCGGCCTGAGCGGCAGTTTCGGTACCGATGTCACCGGTGGCATGGCAGCAAAGGTTGAACAGGCCATCCACCTGGCGGGTCGCCATCCAGGATTGAAGGTGTTGATCTGTAGCGGGTTGCAGCCGTCGACGTTGCTGCATGCAGTAGTCGATGAAGAGTCGACGCCGGGTACGCTGATTTGTGCAGAAGAAGATGATGGGTAACGCCTAATGCGCAAACGGCAATCGACGTGTAAACTGGAAGAATTGTAGAGTGGAAGGTGTCTCTCTTTGCCGCTCTGGTTTCAACAGGAAGTCATCCCCATATTGGTCATCGTGCTTGCCCATGAGTATAATACCGGCAGTTAAACCGGCATTTCACCTGGCAGAGTGTTCCACTGCCTGAGGAAAACATGTTACTAACGATAGTTTCATTCTTACTGATGCTAGGCGTGTTAATGTTCTTTCACGAGTTGGGCCACTACTGGGTGGCGCGACGCAACAACATCGAAGTGGAAGAATTCGGCGTCTTCGGCTTTCCGCCGCGTATTGTTAAGCTCTTCACGTACAAGGGCACCGATTTTACCCTGAACGCCATTCCATTGGGCGCTTTTGTGCGTATGAAGGGCGAAGACATGGGCGACATGTCGGCTGGTTCGTTTAATGCGGCCAGCGCCGGGGCACGTGCCGCCGTCCTGGTGGCCGGCCCGGCGATGAACTTCTTGTTGGCCTTCGTATTTTCGATTTTCAGTGTCATGTCGGGGTTCCCGGCAGCCGTGGCCAATCCGCAGATTACCGAAGTTACCGCAGGCGGACCAGCGGCAGAGGTTGGCCTGCAAGCGGGTGATGTCATCTTGTCAGTAAACGGCGATGCCGTGTATGTGGATGACACCGGTGCGCAGATCAACACCGACCGGGCAGATTTCCCGGTAAGCGAGGCGAGTGGTCTCACCGTCCTACGCAATGGGACGCAGACGACGTTGTCTTTGCCCAACGGCATTGATGGTGAAACGATCCTCGATGCCGCCGCCATTCAGCCTGTATTGAATACGCGCATCACAGTTGTGGCGCCCAATACGCCCGCTGAAGAGGCAGGATTACAGGCGGGCGATCTGATTTATGCCGTCAATGGTGCAGTGGTGACGCCGTCGAATTCGCTAGGGGCGATGGTTTCGCAATACCCCGATAGCGAGGTGACATTGACGGTGCTGCGTGACATGCAATGGCTCAACATTGATGTCTTCGCCCGCGCCAACCCACCCGCTGGGGAAGGCTCAATGGGCGTGGGTATCGATGCCCGTCCTGTGTTGGCTGCGGTGCCGCTTGGCCAGGCCATTGTCCGTGGTGTCACCGGCATTTTAAACTATGTGGGCCTGGTGGCGGCGCTGCCCGTCATGCTGATTACCGGACAGATGTCGGCCAGTGATGCAGGCATCTCGGGGCCTGTCGGCATTGCCCAGATGGTTGGTGGCGCGGTGAGCGCCACAGCCGACACTGGCGTCTGGTTCCCGATCTGGCAGTTGGCTGCGATTATCAGCGCCGGGTTGGCTGTGGCCAATCTCCTGCCCATTCCTGCATTGGATGGCGGCCGTCTGCTCTTCATTGCCTTTGAAAAACTGCGTGGCCGCAGGCTTGACCCTGAAAAGGAAGGCGTAATTCACCTGTTGGGTTTTGCCTTGCTGCTGGGCTTGATGGTTGTGGTAACGATTAGCGACATTCGATCCGGCCCCGAGGCAATTGACTGGGGTCGCCTCATCGGCCAGTAGCGGACAACGCAAGACCCTGTCCTCTAGAGAAGGAATCCTCGATGTCAACACCGTCACCCGAATATCCAGAAGATGGACCACAACATGTCTACTCGCCGCCGCGTCGTAGTGCGGCGGCGAGTGAACCTATCGTGCCGGGCCGGCGCGCGTCAGTGCGTGGGCCAAGCCATCGTTGCCATTCGTGTGATGAGCCTATCGCCGCGCATCAGGCGGTCTGTCCTCAGTGTGGGGCACGGTTACAGAAGCGACCGGAGCAGATCCGCTGTCGTCACTGTGGGCAGCGGGGATCGTCGCAATTGGTCCTCTGCCCGGGGTGTGGGCGAGAATTGCAGGCAGCGCCGTCTCGGCTGCTTACATTAGGGTTACCGGGCATTGTCGTCGCCTTAATCGCAATTGTGTTGACAGGCCAACTTGGCAATCCATTGGATTGGGCACAGGATCAGGTTAACGGCAGCATGCAGGTGATCAACAACATTGCCATCACCCCGGTCACCGTATCTGAAAATTCCCAAGAAACCACAAGCAACGTTGACGAGACACCCACTAACGGTGCGTTAGTCGCCTTGCGGGCAATCGGTACAGAAGATCAAACAACAGACAGCATAGACGAACAGAGCAGTGCACAGGTGACTATCGCCGACACTGCCATCGAACCCAATGTGGTGATCGAAAACGCACCGCCTGAAGAACCGCCGTCCACAACGGCTGTCCCCAACGAGGAAGCTATTGCTTCCGTGGTCGAGGCAACAGAGGTGCCTACAGAGGTGCCTACAGAGGTTGCAACAGAAGAACCAATAGCTACACAGACACCTCAACCAACGGCTACCCCTGCCCCCACGGAAACGCCGCTGCCTACGGAAACACCGCTGCCTACGGAAACGGCAACGTCGACAAACACAGCAAGGGCAGTAAGTACAGCAAGGGCCTTAATCATAGCGACGGCAACGTCCACGCGGACGACATCCGCTGCCACCCAAGTGGCAACAACGTCGACGGGGCCAACACGGCAGTCTACGCCGACGGCCTCACCAACCCAAACAGCTACGCCAAGACCGACGGCCACAGAAACACAGATTGACGTGCGCGCCACGTTAGAATCTGTCCGCGCGGCATTGACAGCTACGAGTGTCGCCCGTCCACTAGTAACAGCCACACCGACACCACGGCCATCCTCTAGCTACACGGTACGCAGTGGAGACACGTTGGTGGGCATTGCAGCCCGCTTTGGCATTGCCACCCAAACGCTGATGCAGGCAAACGGTATGACTGCGGTAACAGCTGCCAACCTACAAGTTGGTCGGGTCTTGGTGATTCCTGGCATTGCCGGCCTACAAAACGAGGAGACACAAACCTACGTCGTACGGGCCGGTGATACGATGGTAGGTATAGCGCTACGTTTCAACGTGGACACAGCGTCTCTGTTACGCGTCAATGGGTTTTCGGAACAACAGGCACGAACGATCCAGGTGGGGCAAGTCATTGTGATCCCGGTCGCCAATTCAGGAGGCACTTCCGGGCAAGTGCAGCCGGTCTCCACACCAGCCACACAAGCACCCCCAACACGAACACCCCCAACACGAACACCGACACCCCGGGTAGATTCGCAATCGTCGTCCACTGCTTCAGCAACAAGTGCGTCATCGACAAGCCCCTCAGCAACAACAACGGGGAGCACGCAAGTCGACGCAAGCGGTGTATTGGTTTCGACCTATGAACCCGGCGACAACAACAGGGTACAAGGCAAGGTTGCGTTTCGTTGGACAGGACTAACGCCCTTACCCGAAGGGTTGCTCTATGAAATGGTCTTTTGGAAGCCAGGTGAAGATCCGCTTGTAAACGGGTTTGGGATGGCAGCCCCCACTGATCAAAATTACGTGCTTCTCGACCTGGATCTGCTCAACCTAACGCCCGGATTTCCATTGGATTTTGGTCAGTATCGATGGGGCGTTCTGATCGTTCGCACAGAACCTTCCTATTCACGGCTCTCATACGCCGGTGGTGGCTTTTTGATTACCTACGAAACATCAGGAGGCGGGGCTTGCCCTCCAGACGATGCAAGTTGCCGGGGGCGCTAGAATGACAAATAGAATCAGAATCCCCCACTTTGGTACAAAGTGGGGGATTTTTTTGCCCAAGACAAACGCCAGCACACAAGAGTTACAATGCAACACAACAACAACACTAATTATCAGATGCATTTGAATTAAGCAAAAATTTGGTTATTTATAAAATTAACACACTACCTTTCCAAGTATTTGCGTATTTTTATAAATCCCCTCATTGAACCTCATGTCCGCATGTTGATTTCATTAAAAAACGGTGTATGATGCTAAGGTACATTACGGAAGCAATGCCTATTTTCTACAAATGGTATGGCTCAAACAATGTTCAATCTACATGCATCAGACTCACCATCAGGAATCGCAGCACCCATCATGCGTACGCTAATCACCCTTCTTCTCATTTGCACTACGATCCTTCTGGTTGTCTTCTCGGCACAGAAAATGCTACCGGCGACGACAGTCGCTGCCTCATCCGATTCGCCACCCGAGACCCTGGTGATACCGACACGTTTGGATACTTATGTCAGCTCAGGACGTCCCAACGAAAGCTTCGGCAACCGAAAGACACTGTGGCTCGGCCATGATCAGTCGCAGGGGTATCAAAGTCAGGCGGTTTTGCTGGCATTCGACTCGTTCTCTTTGCCACCAGGCGCAACCATTCAATCAGCCCACGTTTTTCTGAGTATGACAGCCCGGACAGTGAGGGATGAACCCATCAGCATCCGTGTGCAACAGGTGTTGGATGACTGGAACGAGAGCATCACCTGGGCACAACAGGCGCAATTGGCCAAAGGCGCCATCACTGCCCCCATTCAAGTGGGTACTGAACTACGCGAATATGCGTTTAGCGTCACCGAATTGGTGACAACCTGGACGCAAATAGGGCGCCCCACCCAAGGACCGTCTTTCTTGCTGTTCAGTGACCACACAAGCGGACAGCATGAACGGGTCTTCTGGGGGAAAGAGTGTCTGCCCGATTGTGCATCTGTCGCTCAAGTACCACGACTCGAAATTGTCTATGCAGTGGTGCCGACAGCAACACCAAGTGCAACAGCAACGCCTACTGCAACCAACACACCAACGCCTACGTTGACGCCGACCCCGTCGCCCAGCCCAACGCCCACCAACACGCCCGGCGTTATGCTTCAGTTAAGCAATGCACCTGCAACGTGGATCGCCCCGGGCGCCATCATCACCTACACCGTCACCTACCGTAACAACAATGTAGCCGCCCTCAACAACTTCTACATCCAGGGCTCGATTCCTGAATACACAGCACTTGTTACCGATGAAGCGTCAGATTCAGAGCAGACAGACAACACGGATAACATCCAAGCCACCGACAGCGTCTTCTGGTGGATCGGCGATTTGCCCGCCGACGGTGCCGGCAGTGTCTCTTATCAGGTTCGGCGCACCCTCCCTCGCATCGACAGTACAGGATCGTACACCATCACCTTTCCCCCAGGCACAGCAACGATTCCCTGGACAGATTGGTTGATCATTGTCAACCCAGGCGTTGAAGCCGCCTGGCAGTCGGGGCAACCGGGTGTGAATGGCAGCAGCACAAGTGCCCCCATCTTCAACCCATTACACGTCCTCTACCTAAGCTTTCTTGAAAGGTAAACCAGATTCAAGGGGACGTTCTTCAGGGTAAGGCAGCGTCTGGTCTAATTCAATTGGGGGGAGTGAAGATCGCTCCCCCCAATTGAATTAGACCCGGAAGCGCCCCAACGCTAGGTTGCAGATTCAATCATGTGTTACAATGAGCGGGCGGATTTTTCCGCCCGTTTTCTGTGCTTTGCTCTGCAGGACAGAGGAACCAAGGAACTGTTTGTGACAACGAAGACTTCTCTGTCGGTCGAAAAATTGCTTGAAAAACTCATTACCGACGAAACACCACCTACTCTTCAGGACCTTAGCGCCTTCTCGGATCTCTCCCGCTCAAACTGGGGACGTGTTCGTGAAATGTGGTCGGCTATTCCTGAACCAAGACGCTTTGAATCGGTGCGCCTTCTGGTCGAAGCTGCATACGAGGAGATACAACTCCAGTTAGGCCGTCTCCTACGCGTGGCGCTCGAAGACGAAAGCGAACGTGTACGCGCCGTCGCGATTACCGGCCTTTGGGAAGACAACAACGAAGATCTCATCGGCCCACTGATACAGACCCTCCACAACGATCCCAGCGAGACACTGCGCGGGCTGGCCGCTGGCGCGCTAGGACCGTTCATCCTGGGCGGTGAACTGGAGGAAATCGACGCAGCCCAGGCCATGCGCGCCGAAGAAGCACTGCTCGCCGTCCTCCACGCCGAAGAAGAACCGATCTCCATCCAATGTCGGGCGCTGGAAAGCCTCTCGTTTTCTAGCGAGGCAGGCGTACGTCAGTTGATTGAAGATGCCTACTATTCGCCCTACGATGAGATGCAGGTGAGCGCACTGGTTGCCATGGGCCGCAGCGCCGACACCCGATGGCGCGCTGCCGCCCAACAAGAGCTGGACAATTCTTCTCCCGAAATTCGCGCCGCCGCCGCTCGCACTTGCGGTGAATTGGAAGCGCGAGATGCCCTTGACGAGATCCTGGTGCTGCTCGAAGACGAAGACAAGCCCGTGCGCCTTGCCGCCATCTTCGCGCTCGGTCACCTTGGTGGTGACGAAGCCACAGAGGCACTCAACGCCATGCTCGAAAGCACAGATCCAGACGAAGTCACCGCCGCCGAAGACGCGCTGGAAGAGATCGTCTTCTTCGGCGATCCCAATGCCATTCCGCTCTTCGACGAAAGCGAAGACGAATGGGAAACCGACGACGATCCCGACGATTGGTAAATCCAGCCCTTGCTGAAACGCACAGGAACCTATCCACCACGCCCACCGTTGAGGATGTACATTGAATCTGAAGTTAAAGCGACTGGTGCGTACCCACAGCTCTGAGCAGTATGCGCTTTTTGATCTCGATCAGATCGACGCCAACCGCCAGCCGCTCACCATCGGCAAATTGGATCTACACTACACCGGTGAGGGTACCTACGGCACCATCTTGTTATGGGACGACGCGTCTCGCAAGCTCAAACCGGAACAGCGGCGAGCCTTCATCCGAGCACTGCTTACCGAACTCGTACTGCCCATGGGCGTACCGAACGAGTATGTGGTGGAGTTCTTTGCACCGGAACTCGACGGCTATGAAGTCTTCCATAACCTGGATGATGACGATGAGAACGAAGACGAGGATTACGACGAGGATTACGACGAGGACGAATAGCACTGTTAAACTTGGCTACCCTCGCTCGATTATGGTGGCCGTTGCCGCTTCCGAATAACCAACACCATGACAGACAACCAGCCCAATTTACCGGACCCTAATCTGCCGGACAACGAATTCTTTCGCGATGCACTCAATGCCAGCGCCCGCCTGCTACGTGCCAACCGCCCTGGCGAAGCATTGCCCATCCTCGAGCGGTTGAGTGAACGCTACCCAAACGATCCCGACATCATCATGAATATGGGCGGGGCCTTGATCCTGCAACGCCGCTGGAACAAAGCAGTGAGCGTACTGGAAGTAGGCGTAAAGGCGCATCCAGACAAAGCCGCCATGTGGGGAAATCTGGCCGCCGCCTATCTGGGCAATCTCGAAACCGCCGGCCCCAAACAGCAACAGCGGGCAATTTCTGCCTACGAACGTGCGGTGCAGATTGATCCACAGACACCCAACGCACACTACCACCTGGGCCTGATCTACAAAGAACGCGGTGACCTGATCCACGCGCTGGCACATTTTGAACGCGCCCGCGAAGTCAACCCCGCCGACAAAGACGCAGCCCAGTGGATCGAACGCATCGGCCAACAACTGGCCGACAATCAGAACCAGTCAACAGCAGAGCCCGGCAACGAAGGTGACGAATGAGCGCTGGCCCAACACTGCCTACCTCACGCAGCATAGACGCCGTCGCTACTGTCGTACAGGAAAGGCCGAGCCTCTGGCACACCAATCCCGAACGCATGGCCTGGATCATCCTACTCCTGGCATTCTGCGTCTTCCTGGTACTGGTGATTAGCATCCCATTGGCGGCACAGTATACCATCCGCTATGCCACAGCCCCCCAAGAAATCCAGCTCAACCCCACCGTAGGCACCATTCTACTCTACCCACCACGAGCCAGCGAGCCTATCGCCATCACCGCACCCCGCGACGACATCAGCGAGGGCAGCCGTTTTGAAGCCGGATTAACCACCCAGGGTGAACTCAGCCTGACCCTGAACCCTAGCAGCAACCTTGCCATGGGCACTGTCCACCTCTATCAGGGGACTCAGTTGGATCTACTACGGGTGCGCCGCCCACGTTTTGGACAGAGCGACCAACCCTACCGCGTCCTACTGCGCCTCAATGCAGGGACAATCCGCCTCTTCACCAACAGCGGGCAGGAACGTCCACTCGTCGTCGAAGTGGAAACACCACACGGGCAAGCAAGGTTGGGCGAAGGCGTCTACAATTTCACTGTCGGTGCCGACGGCACTGACCTGATGGTCTCTTCAGGTGAGGCGGCCCTCGTCCACAATAGTGGCGAAACTGTCACCGTCAAGCAAGGGCTGCGTTCGGTGATGAGCGACACCGCGCCGCCGTCGGTCCCCGCTACCGCGCAACGCAACTTGATCGACAACGGCGACTTTAGCCGTCCACTGCTCGACACCTGGGAAAGCTACACCGTAGCCGAACAGAGTGTGCTACCTGGCCGCATCGAAGTGGAAGAACAGGACGGACGCCGCGTCGCCCACTTCGTCCGCCGTGGCGGTGACAACGTACACACCGAAGTCGGTATTCGCCAACAGATCAACAAAGACGTCAACGTCTTTGAATCACTGCGCCTGGAACTCTACACAAAGATCGACTACCAGAGCCTGGCAGGCGCCGGTTACATCAGTACCGAATTCCCCGTACGTGTCGAGATCAGCTACACCGACATCTACGGCAAAGATCTGGAATGGGGCTACGGTTTTTACTACCGCGACCCCGACCCAGGTTGGCCGCTCTATAATGGCGAGAAGGTGCCGCAATCGGCCTGGTACTACTACAGTTCACCCAACCTGCTTGATCAACTGAAGGACACGCGGCCGGCACGGATCAACAGCGTCCGCGTCTATGCCAGCGGTCACAACTACGAATCAATGGCCAGCGGCATCAGCTTGATTGTTGAATAATTTGATTGTTAGGTAATTTGATTGTTGGGTAATTTGATTGTTGGGTCACAAAAACGCATGAAGCACATCCTCTCCTGGCGCATTACATGGCTGACGCTTAGCGTCGGCCTCTTTCTTTTGTTGGCGGGCTACCAACTGGGGCTGCCCGGCTTGCACTACGACGAAGCCAAAGAGGCCGGCGTCAACGCCATGGAACTGCTTACCGCAGCGCCGGTGACGGCCTTCCGCCAGGCCTCGCTGCAAATTGGCGCGCTCTCTTTGCCGCTGATGGTGCAAGACTACATCGGCGCGCTCAACGTCTACCTGGTGCTTCCCTTTCTAGCGGCTACCGGAATCGGCGTGCCCAACCTGCGCTTCCTGCCCATTGTCCTTGCTGTGGTGGCGCTGCTCTGCCTCGAACGCGCCCTCTCCGAGTGGTTCGCCCTGCGCCACGGAGACAGATCGCCCAGACCGCCCATATCCCTGGCCGCACTCTTTACCCTCACACTCCTGGTAGCCTCACCAAGCTTTGTTTTTTGGAACCGGCAGGGCATTTTTGTCACCAACGCCACCCTGGCGGCGTCTTACCTGGCGATCTGGCAGGGGATCCGCTGGCTGCGCACCGGTAGGGACTGTTCTTTGCTCGTTGCCGCCTTCGCCGCAGGCATTGCGCTCTATGCCAAACTGTTGGCAATCTGGCTGGTGGCGCCATTGGGGATCTTGCTGCTCATCGCTGCTTTACGCCTTCGCCGCGAGAACGGCATCCCCCTGCTTTCGCTATCCAACACTATCAAAGCCGCGATTGCACTGTTCATCCCCCTGATGCCCCTGGTGATTTTCAATGTGCAGACAGGGGGGACGTTTCAAAGCATCGGCGGCAACCTCGGCCAAAGCTACTACGGGGTAGACAACCTCGCCATTGCCAGCAACCTGCCCGTCCGACTGGGACAGTTACTCGAATCGCTGCGCGGTGGACAGTTCTGGTATCTCGGCGGCATTCACGCCAACCCCGTAGCGCCGTGGATCTGGGGAACGCTCGTCTTTGTCGCACTGATCCTGCCCCGAGCACGTCGCCTGGTGGCCGTCCCTGTGCTGCTGCTGGCATCTGCTGTGGCGCTTAGCCTCTTCACCGTGAGCGACCTCTTCATCACCCACTACGCGCTGATTCAGCCCGTCGCCGTGGCGCTGACCGGACTGAGTTTGGTGGGGTTATTTGAAACGGTAAAACTGTCGCCGCGGCCAGCGATGGCAATCCCTCTGGTGACGGTCGTTCTCTCGACGTGGCTCATCTTGGATGTAGCGGCCACGGTGAACTATCACCGCGATCTGGCCCGCAGCGGCGGCTTGGCCGATCACGCTGACGCCGGTTACCACCTGGCCTACCATCTTCAGTACAACGGCATGGGCGCACCGATTGTCCTCGATTGGGGGATGGAGGCGCCGGTACGCTTCCTGAGCAGGGGGAGCGTCCGCCCGATTGAGATTTTCGGCTACGAGTCGCCCATCGCCCCGGACGAAGGCTTTGCGGCGCGGCTGCGTCCTTTCCTCGCAGAGAGCCACAACGTCTACTTACTGCGTGCGCCTGGGCAGGCCGTCTTCCAGGGTAGGCGAGAGGTTTTCCTCGCAGAAAGCGCCCGTCTAGGCAAGACGCCGATACAGATTGCGACATTCACACAGAAAGACGGGACACCCTTGTTTGAAATCTGGCGAACCGATTAAACCAAATCATCAAAAAGATATCCCAATTTCCCAAATCTGTTTGCGCAGAAACGCACAAAGTGCTACAATGGGCCAACTTTTACTGTTCAAGGCCGGGGCCATGATTACCGACATCACACGAAGCAATCCCCCAACCCAGAATAACGCAGATGAACCATCGGCAGAGCAAAAGAAGCGACCTCTGAGTGAATGGTTGATCTTCGTACATTTGGTGCGGCTGCCACTCTTGCCGGCGCTGCTGACGCCTGTCCTGTATGGGTTGGGCATTGCCTGGTGGGAAACTTCGACCTTGAATCTTGGTCGTACAGGTCTGCTCCTACTCTCGTCGGGCATGTTGGGGTTGGCCTTGAATCTGCTTACGCAATATTTCGACTACCGGCGCTCGCTTAACACTGAAAGCCTCACGACCGACCGTTCCGAAGGTGAACTGCGCCGCTACGGGCAGACGGACGAACTAGTGATGGATGGCTATCGCTACCTGGTAGATGACGAAGTGCGGCCAGGGACGGTGCGCAGCTTTGCCTACATCGCGCTGTTCATTGCTGTGCTTGCCATCGCTTGGTTGGGGTTGGTGGGTGGCTGGCCGCTCTGGTTTTTTGGCGCGGCGCAATTGGGGTTGATTGGCCTCTACTTTTTGCCGCCGTTGCGCTACGGTAGCCGCTGGTGGGTGGTGGACGATCTGGGGTTGTTGTTGGCGATTGGCTACCTACCCGGTTTAAGCGCCTACTATGCCATCACCGGCAACATTACGCAGACGGCGTTGATCGGCGCAATGACGCCCGCCGTGTTGGCGTGGCTGGCCTTCGAATCTTACTCGCTCTACAGTTGGTACCGTGATTGGCGCTTGCGCAAGCGGACGGCCGTTGTGGTAATGGGGCCGCGACGCTCGCTCGATCTTGCCACCTTTTTGGGGTTGGCCGCTTTTACCGCCAACATTGCACTGGTTGCGTTTGGCCTGTTGCCGGTATGGTCGTTGTTTGTGCTTGGGGCGCTGCCTACTTTCCTAAGCGCCTTCGCGCGGGGACATCGGCAGACGATATTGCGCAGTGAAACATTACAGACGATTCGGTTAGCGGCCAGCGCCACCTTTCTCGCCGGCCTACTCACAATCGGGGCACTGATTATCGCCGGCTGACACCACAACAGCGTTCCCACCCCTGCGCGTGGTTGAGAGATGACGGACCTTGCCTCATGGCACCCCTCACCCGTAAAGAGTTCTATGATCTCGCCAAACGCTGCCGTGAAGAAGCGTTTGAGCTGGCGCGCCACGATCAAAATCATGTGAACCTCAACCAATGTCGGCGTTTCAACGAATGGCTCGTTGAATTGCAAGGCTACGATCAACTGGCGCCCCAACTCAAGACACTTCGCACAGCACGTCCTATCAACCGTTGGATGGTCATGGGCGGGTGTGTAGGCGTGAGTTTACTGGCCGTTCTTTTTTTAGGTGGTGAATTGGGAGCCAACGGAATTCGGCTCCTTAGTTTTGGGCTGACCGGCACACTGATCCTGCTCTATTTCTTGCCCGAGAGCCTCTACGGCACCACAGTGGAAATGCTCGAAGGACGTGTGTTGCGCATTGTGGAGACGTTGGAAAAACTACTCTTTTCGCGCAACATGGAGTTAACCGAAGCTGCATTCTTCCAGGCCAAAGAGAACCTCGAAGCGGCACGCAACGAATTGCGTCAGCAAATTCACCTGGCGCACAAGTATTGAACGTAGAAATTCAATCGCTGCACCCCTTAATCGCCCAATCGCCAGGCCCTCATGTAGCAATGCAGATTGCACAGCCTCTATCTCCTACATAGAAAATTACGACAGTCCATGCCGACGTTTGACGGCAGCCAGCGCGACAGATACATCACGTCCTTTCCCATGAGGCACCCCCACCGGATCACTGATTCCCCTCGGATCGCCCGACAGCACACGCAGTGTCGACAGCACGGCATGGGGTAGCACATCGAGGTTATAGCCCCCCTCCAACGTACAAACCAGTCGCCCGTCACACACTTCCTCCGCCAGCGCCATTAAGGACCGAATCATCGCCGCATAGCCCTCAATGCTGACCTGATGCTGTGCCAGTGGATCCATCCAGTGTGCATCGTAACCGGCCGACACAAGGATCAACTGGGGATCGAATCGGCGCGCCGCCGGTTTCAGAACTTCCTCAATTGCGGCCAAATAGGCCCCGTCCCCCACACCAGCAGGGAAGGGGACGTTGATGGTGGCGCCTTCGCCCGTCCCTGCGCCGGTTTCGTCTATATCTCCGCTGCCGGGGTAGTAGGGATATTGGTGGATGCTAAAAAAGAGCACGCTGCTGTCGTCGTAGAAGGTTTCCTGGGTGCCGTTGCCGTGGTGTACGTCGAAATCAACGATCAACATTCGAGCATACCCATGTTGCTTTTGGGCGTGACGCGCCGCAATCGCTACATTGCTCAACAGACAAAAGCCCATGCCGTGCACCGGGCGGGCATGGTGACCAGGCGGGCGCAAGAGGGCAAAGCCATTCTCGGCGCGGCCTGTACAAACCGTATCAACCAGATTGTTCAGCCCACCAGCCGAGAGCAGCGCCACTTCGTAGCTCTCTTCGGTGACATAGGTATCGGCGTCGAGCATGCCGCCGCCGGATGCACTTATCTGCGCCAGCAGATCAACGTAGCGAGCATCGTGGACGGCTGTTAGTGCGTCCGCGTCTGCAGGCGTACAATCGACCCGTAGCAGCCGGTCGAGGATGCCGTCCTTCTCCAGTAAATCCCAAGTATGCGTCAGTCTTTTGTGGTTTTCAGGGTGGCCGGGGAAAGTGTGGCCTATGTGTGTGGGCAGGTAAACATATGCTGTCATTGTGGATTCCTGAGACAAATCCCGCATGGGATCAGCAACACTGGGCCTAATCCTAACCGCCTACGCCAACAATGCCAAGTTCTACTTCGATTCCGGCACCATTTCCTGCGGCATCGAGCACTTCTAGCGGTTCAAGCGTATCGGCGTCGTAGACAAGCACCTTCAGCGTATAGGCGCCCGGCGGCAAGTCGGCGGATAGCAGGAGCAAGTAGACATTGAGCGGACGATCTGCGTCTGTCCACTCGACGGGGGCCAGATGACGGTCGTTGAGGATGCGCCGATCATCCTGGGCCAGACGCGCCCCATCGGCATTGTACAACGCCACCCGCGCCTTGAGTGGACGGTCGACCACCTCCGTCCCCGGCTGCCAGCGGATGACGGCGGGGAGCCGGTGGCCGGGCACTGCGGTGGACGGGGCAGAGACGGCCGCGATGTGTGGCCCGTTGCGCCAGCGCAAATGTTGCTCCGTCCACGTTTCAGCCAGGACGAAGTCGGTGGGCGGCGTCAGATCCCACCATTGTACCCAGTAGCCCTGGAAATTCTGCTCGCCGACACGTTGACCGGCCTTGTCGAGCAAAAAGGAGACCGATCCGCGCGGATCGGTGTCGCTCTCGAACCACTGCACCCAGAATACACGCTGCGCCGTCCCGGCCCATTCGGTTAGCCGCTGATCGACGGTGTTGATGTCCACAAAGAGATAGCGGGCAGGCGCGGCTTCGTCTCCTGTCGGCGTCACGCTTGGATCGATGGCGAAACGGTCGTAGTAAAAGCCGAACGGATACTTCTGATCCACGAGAATCACGTCGCCGGGCGCAGCCTGTGTGTGCAACCAGGCCGCCAGCCCCGCCGTGTCTTCGCGGAAGAAGCGTGAATCGGTTAGATCGGCGCGCAGCGCAGGTACAAGCCCAAGCAGCAGCAGCGCCAATCCCAGCGGGGGCAGCCAACGCCAGAGACGTCCTGGCGCGGCGAGGGCGATGCCCAATAAGGCGTAGAACGCAGGCGTCACAAAACTACTGTAGCGAATGTTGAACGCGCCACGATCAAGCACAGCGATGTAGTAGAGAGCGAGGCCGCCGATGAGCCAGGTTAGGAGGAAGGCGAGAAGCGAAAGGCGAGGGGCGAACGGCGAATGGCGAATGGCGGATGGCGTGTCATCACTTGCCACTTGCACACTTGCAACATCCCCCTGCCCTTTTGCCCTTTGCCTTACTTCCACCGCCAGCCCGATCACAAAGACGGCCAACACGGCCCACAGCCACCAATTGCCCAGCATCACGGCGTCCCACGCATAGCCGCCGAGGAAGCCGACCCAGTTTTGGCTTAGATATTGGGCGAGTGTGGGCACGGTCAGGTTTGGGTTGGCATAGCCGGGGATCTGTCGCAGCGCGATAGGGGCCAACGGCAGCACAAGGACGGTCATGGCCAGCCCTGATGCGATCACTGTGCGCAGGCGTCGCCAACGTTGCCGATCCAAAAGCGCCAGAATTCCCCACCACACATACCAGGCCACAAGGATGAAGACAGCGTTGTAGTGGGTGGCGAGGGCGAGGGCGGCAAAGGTGATGAACAATGAATAATGAATGGGTAGTCTATGTTGGTCGCGTCGAAGTTGCCGATCACGAAGCGGATGCTCGCCCCGATCCCTGGCCCCTGATCCCCAGTCCATGGTCCCCTTCGCCCACGCCAACGCTGCCGCTGTGAGCAGGGCGAAGCTCAAGGTGTACATGCGCGCTTCCTGGCTTTCGGCCAGCCACAGCGGCGCGAGGACGGCGATGATCAGGGCAAAGATCCCTGCACGCAGGCCGCCGATTCGGCGCGTCAAGGCGAAGACGAGGGCCACGCCCACAAGACCCATCGCCACGCTGAAGTAGCGAGCGACAAAGGCAACGAGGACGGGGTCCATCCCCATTTCGATGCCCATGAGCCGCCCCCACAGGTGGAGCAGCCAGAAGTAGAGGGGTGGTTGGATATCTAACTCGGGTGCAGTTGCGATCTGGAGAAAAGGACGTAGCGCCACTTCGATGTTGCGCGCTTCATCCCACCAGATGTTCTGACGTGTGAGGTCTATCAAGCGCAGGCCGAAGCCTACGAGCAACAACAACAGCAGCCCAAAACGTGTACGGCGAAAGAAAGAACCCATCAAACCGTCCTAGAACGCTCGTCGAGGGTACGTCCATCATTGGTTAGGTCGCGCTGCATGTTCGACTGGAACTGATCGAGCACAGGATCTTCACCGAGCAAGAGCAGCACGTCCCCTTTGCTGAGTCGGTGGCATCGAAATAGGCGGAAAAGATGCCGTGAAACGACAGATGGCGTAGGGAAGCAAGCAGAGTAGGTACAAGGCAAATCCCAAGCGGAAAGGCAGACACAAAACCAGGGGTCAACCACCTATTTTGCCATGTGGAAGGTTCTTGTCCAATTCCCCGAGGCAACAAATCGGTGTAACCCCGGTTGCTGTTTTTGCGTAAAAGGCTCTATAACATCTAGAGTGGCAAGTATATGTGAAGATCGAACGTGTCGATCTCTTACTGTGGAGCAAGTATTTTCGGCATGGAACGCAATTTTAAAGGAATTGAGCGGACACTCATCATATCCTTTTTCCTCAACATGGTGGCCACAAGCGCCAAACTTGGCGTGGGTCTGTGGACGGGCGCGCTCTCGTTGATCGCCGACGGCCTCGACACACTCTTCGACGGCCTGGCCAATGTGATTGGCGTTATCGCCGTGCGCATGGGTAGCCGTCCACCCGATGCGAATCACCCCTACGGGCATCGCAAATTCGAGACGATTGCCGCCATCTTTATCGCTACAATGCTCTTTATCACCGCCTGGGAGTTGGCCACCGGCGCCATTGGCCGCTTCATCGAAGGTAGTGAACCTGTTGTGAATATTTGGAGTGTACTGGCACTCGTCTTCGGCGGCACTGTTCAGGGATTGACCGGGCTTTGGGAATTGCGTCGCGGTCGGGCTTTGCAGAGTGAGATCCTGGTGGCGGATGCGCGGCACACCATTACAAGCTTGTATGTCAGCGCGGCCGTTTTGGTGGGGCTGGTGTTGGTATATTTGGGCTTTCCGTGGGCAGATCCACTGGTAGCGCTGCTGGTAGCAGGCGTGATTGCCAAGGTTGGTATAGAAACAGTATCTGAAAATGTACCTGCTTTGGTGGACCGAGCGCCGCTTACATCTGAAACGATCGGTTCGGTGGTGGCCGATGTGGAGGGCGTGGAAAGCTTTCATCGTGTGCGCAGCCGCGGCACCCTTGACAGCATCGCCGTAGACCTGCATGTGCGCGTGGACCCACGTCTCTCCGTCAACGCGGCCAACGCCATTGCCGACGAAGTCCGGCGCCGCCTGCTCGATCTCGACGGCGTAGACGATGTCACCGTACACCTAGAAGCACAACGTGGCCCTGAAAGTACGGCAGCGATGCATCAAGCCGTAAAGCTTATCGCCGACGCAGAAGGGGTGACGCTGCATGAGTTTTGGCTGCAACACATCGACGGAAACATCGGCATGCACCTGCATGTAGGCGTCGATCCGAACCTGACGTTGGCTGAGGCGCACGCCCAGGTAGATCGGCTTGAGCAGACAATCCAAGAGCGCCTACCCGAAGTAGCATCGATTTACAGCCACATTGAAACCGCTGTAGTGGAGATCCTACCCACGGCTCGTGTCACCCAAGGCTTACACGAACGCATTGAACAGGCCGTCATTGATGCCGCCGAAGAGGTCCCAGCCCTTAGCTATGCACACGAGATCCAGATTCATCAGGTGGAAGGACGGCTCTTCATCGCGGCAGAAGCCCTGGTCGACGGCAACCTCTCCGTCAGCGAGGCGCACGATCTCAGCACCCAAATGCAAGAGAGCATCCGCGCCCGTGTCCCCAATGTAGGGGAAGTGTTGGTACATTTAGAACCCAAAGGGGAGTAGAGAAGAAAAAGGGCGAAAAGCAGTAGCTCATAAGGAGTTAGTGCTGCAAACCGTAATTTCAGGATAAATACTAAACTTGTTCGCATTCCCAGATAAAGAATGTTATAATCTGCCCCATGACACAAGAAGGCGTTTCGTCTCCCATTACGTCGGTGCGTCGCTGCCCGAACTGCGGCACACGTGTCGCCCAAAACGCAGATACATGCTATTTCTGTGGTCATGATCTGACCAAGGTCCCACGTACGCGCCGTCGGATTACGTGGATGGACCTGGCATTGGTCATCGCCCTGCTCGTTGTTGTCGTCGTTTGGTGGCGCATGGCAGGCACCACAGACCGGCCGGTCGTTGCTACGAATACCGAAACGCCGACGCAGATCCCCTTGCTTGCGACACAGGATCTACAGGCTTTGGCCCCCGATTCTGAAGCGAATATAGCGGTGCCTGTTGTTACATCGGATCCACAGTTATCACCGCTAGAAGAGTTTACACTACCCAACCCGCTTGTGGTGACGCATAAGGTGCAGGCAGGCGAGACGCTGCTTGGCATTGCAAGTATCTACGGTATCAGCGTAGACGAAGTAAAAGCGGCCAACAATTTGCAAAACGAATTGATCCGCGCAGGCGATGATTTGGTTATCCCCATCCCCGAATCGGTAGCCGAAGCAAGTATTGAGCAAGTCGTTTCAACCGTCTTCAAGTATAAGGTGCAGTCGGGCGACACTGTGGTGTCCATTGCGATTCGCTTTGGCACTCAGGTAGAAAGCATCCTCGAAGCCAATCGATTGAGCGCCAGCGACTTCATCCAGCCAGCACAGACGCTTCTGGTGCCGGTGGAGCAGGTGCCTTCGGCTGTGCTGGCATCGAGTGAAGCAGCACGCACGCTGGACCAGTCGACACTGCCCACCTACGAAGCACCCCGACTCATTGGCCCTCAGAACACCGAGACACTGCCCGCAGCCGAACAGATCCTCTTCCGTTGGATCAGCGTTGATCTGCTTGCCCCCAACGAGTGGTATGTCCTACGTATCTGGCCGCTGGACGGTACACTTGATTTGCCGCCAACCATCTGGACGAAGACCAATAGCTATCGTCTGGGCACCGAATGGGCTCCTCCCAGTGGCCGCTCCGCCCGCTACGGCTGGCAGGTGACAGTGGTGCGTGTCCTCGCCGATGTAGGCGACGGACGCGAGATCCAGGCCGCCAGCGCCCCCAGCGAAGTAAGAACATTCACATGGCAGTGATGTAGCCATATACAAAGAACAAAATAGAACGCGGATTGGGCGGATCGAGCGGATTCAGGCGGATTTCTACAGAAATATCCGTTAAGATCCGCCCAATCTGCGTTCTATTCCGGGTGAATTGGCGGGTTTCTTGGCAATTTCCCCTGAAAATTGTATAGTTTGTATGCGTAGTCCATGCAAGCTGAAGTCTTTAGCAAGGACCGCGGCACACGATACTACGCTTTACACACGACGCAACCCACATTCCACAAATTGATCCGAAACATTTCATCATACGCTGCAAGGAGGCACGCATGGGACGACCAGTTACCCTCTTCACCGGTCAATGGGCGGATTTGCCATTGGAAACGCTGGCCCAGAAAGTGAGCGAGTGGGGCTTCGACGGGCTGGAACTGGCCTGCTGGGGTGATCATTTCGAAGTGTCAAAGGCACTGGAAAGCGATTCCTATGTGCGCCAGAAGCGCGAACTGCTGGAAAAGTATGGCCTCAAGTGCTGGGCCATTAGCAATCACCTCGTAGGACAGGCGGTGAGCGATCCCATTGACATTCGCCACAAGGGAATCGTGCCGCCACATGTGTGGGGCGACGGCAAACCTGAAGGCGTGCAGGAACGCGCCGCCGAAGAGATGAAGAACACCGCCCGCGCCGCCAAACTCTTCGGCGTGGACATTGTCAACGGCTTCACAGGCAGCCCGGTCTGGCACAAGCTCTACTTCTTCCCCCCCACCAGCCAGGACGACATCGACGACGGCTACGCATCCTTTGCGGCACAGTGGAAGCCGATTATGGACCTCTTCGACGAACAGGGCGTCAACTTCGGGCTGGAAGTCCACCCCACCGAGATCGCCTATGACATTTACACGTCGCAGCGCACCCTGCATGCGTTGGACAATCACCCACGTTTCGGCTTCAACTTCGATCCCAGCCACCTGATCCACCAATTTATCGACCCGGTGGAATTTATCAACGCCTTTCCGGATCGTATCGTCCACGTCCACGTCAAAGACTCGAAGGTGCAGCTTAACGGGCGCAACAGCATCCTCTCGTCGCACCTCTCTTTCGGCGATCACCGCCGCGGTTGGGACTTCGTCTCCCCCGGTCATGGCGACGTGAAGTGGGATCCGATTGTGCGTGTCCTTAACCGCATCGGCTACACAGGTCCTCTCTCCATCGAGTGGGAAGACAGCGGCATGGACCGCGAATTCGGTGCGCAGGAATCGCTGGCCTACATCCGCAAACAGGACTTCAGCCCGTCGAACGTGGCGTTTGATGCGGCGTTTGAGAAGAAGGAGTAGTGCGTAGTGCGTAGTGCGTAGTGCGTAGTGCGTGATTTATCGACGAAATTGGTTCCCAATTTGGAAATCACTTCGTCGACCAAATACGCACTACGCATTATCGCTCCGCCAGTCCATACAGATTCCAGACAAATCCAACTTCCTAAGGAGAGACGCTTATGGCCGGTTCCGGTGGTTTTACGTCGATGGCCGATGCGCGGGCCGCAGGGGACGCGCCTGAGGTCGGCATTGGCATGTTGGGCTATGCGTTTATGGGGAAAGCCCACAGCAACGCCTTTAAGAAGATCCCCTACATGATGTACCCGCCCGCCGCCATTCCCGCCTTGGTGGCGATTGCCGGGCGCAACGAGGAAGCAGTGGCCGAAGCAGCGCGACGCTACGGCTACGCCGGCTACTACACCGACTGGCGCGACATGCTGGCCGATGACCGCGTTCAGCTTTTCGACAACGGCGGCCCCAACGACGCCCATGCAGAACCTTGCATTGCCGCCGCGGAAGCAGGCAAGCACGTCTTCTGTGAGAAGCCCCTTGCCCGCACCGCCGAGGAAGCCAAAACCATGCTCGACGCCGTACAAAAAGCCGGCGTCAAGCACATGGTGGCCTACAACTACCGCTTCGTCCCCGCCATTCGCCAGATCCGCAAGTTGATCGATTCGGGCCTGTTGGGGCAGATCTACCACTTCCGCGCCGTCTACCTGCAAGAGTGGATCATGCCCCACTACAACACGCCCATGATCTGGCGCTTGCAAAAGGAACATGCCGGCAGCGGCGCACTGGGTGATCTGGGATCGCATGTCATCGACCTGGGGCGCTACCTGGTGGGCGAGATTACCAGCGTCAGCGCGCAGACACGCACCTTCATCAAGCAACGTCCTTGGGGCGACGGCACGATGGGCACCGTGGACGTAGACGACGCCTTCGCCGCCGTCGTGGAATTCGACAACGGCGCGCTGGGCACGGTGGAAGCCACCCGCTTTGCCGCCGGTCGTAAGAACGGCCAACGCATCGAAATCAACGCCGAAAAGGGCAGTATCGTCTTCAATTTAGAGCGCATGAACGAGTTGGATGTCTTCTGGGTCGACGAAGAACCGAAAGAGACGCAGGGTTTCCACAACGTGCTTGTCTCCGAAGGCTACCACCCCTGGTGGGAAAACTGGTGGCCGCAAGGACACATGATCGGCTGGGAGCACAGCTTCGTCCACGAGATCCATCACCTGCTTGACTGCATCGTCAACGACAAAGAAGTCTCCCCCATCGGCGCAGACTTCGAAGACGGCTACAAGAACGCCGTGATCTGTGATGCCATCTTGCAGTCCGCGGCAGAGCGGCGACAAATCGATGTGAAGTACTAGACGGACGACGGACGACGGACGACGGACGACGGACGACGGACGACGGACGACGGACGACGGACGACGGACGACGGACGACGGACGACGGACGACGGACGACGGACGACGGACGACGAATGAATTGTCGGATGGTGTTTAGCTATTGTCCAATGTAGGATCGCAAAGTCCACGCGTCAACGGCTCCCTCCCCGCCTCACACACTCCGCACGGCAACAAACTTGATCGTTGCGGGGAGGGGTTTTCCACTTCACAAAATGCGCCAACTCGAGTGGAGTTGGCGCATTTTGATGCTTGACAGTGAGGAAAAACAGTTGTACATTGCACGTGTGTATACGCAGTGTGTAACCCAAAGAGGCATCCTATGAAACGCGTACAACTGATCCTCGAAGCATGGCAGCATGATTGGCTGGCCGTTGAAGCGGAAAAAAGCAACACCAGCATGTCGGCGCTGTTGCGCGATCTGCTGAGCGACGCTATTGAACGCCGCCAGGCCACCACCATCGCCGAAGACCCGATCTGGGGCATCATCGGCATGGCCGAAGGCCCTGACGACGGCGTCACCAGCGAGACGTTGGACGAGTTCCTCTATCGTACTGACTGGTCGGAACGTGAATTACGAAGGGTGGCCGAAGATGGGCCGGACTTTGATCGTTGATACGAGCGCGCTCTATGCGCTGGTGGATCGCAACGATCCAAACCATGCGGCGGCGGCGTCCTTTCTACGCGGCCTCACCGCACAGGACACGCTGCTGCTCTCCAATCACGTCTTCGACGAAGCGATGACGTTGGCGAAGGCGCGGTTGGGCGTTCACGTCGCCTTGCAGTTAGGGCTACGCTTGCGCAACAGTCGCATTATGCAAAGCGTCATCTTCGATGAAGGCATGGAGATGGCGCTCTGGCGTACCTTCAGCCAGTACAAAGACAAAGCGTGGAGCTACACCGACTGCGCGTCGTTGGTGCTGGCACAGGTGCGGGGGATTCAGGAAGCCTTCGCCTTTGACCATCACTTTGGGCAGATGGGATTGGTCAAAGTGCCGTGATCTACACTCAAAAACAACCTCTCCAACAGGACAAACCCATGAAAATCGAACGAATCGAACTGCGCCGCATCGCGCTCCCCTACGTCTCCCGCTTCGAGACGAGCGGCTGGTATCACGACGGCAGCGATGCCATCATCGTGCGCGTGGACGCTGACGGTGTCACCGGCTGGGGCGAGTCCCCTGTGAGCGACGGCCCCTGGTACAACGAGGAAACCTACGAAACGGCATGGATGATGCAGAAGAAGTTCCTGGGGCCAATGCTCCTGGCCGCCGACATCACCGCGCCCGAAGACGTGAGTAAGATCTTCGCACGCGTGCGCGCCAACCGTATGGCCAAGTCCGGCCTTGAGTTCGCCGTATGGGATCTCTTTGCCCGCATGCAGAACGTGAGCCTGGCCAAACTGCTGGGCGGCACGCGGGATCGTGTGCAAGTCGGCGTTAGCGTCGGCATCAAAAAGGACATTCCCACGCTCCTGGAAAGCATCGACGGCTACCTGGCCGAAGGCTACAAGCGCATCAAGATCAAGATCAAACCGGGCTGGGACATCGAACCGACTGCCGCCATCCGTGATCGTTGGCCCGATCTCATGTTGCAGGTCGACGGCAACAGCATCTATCACCTCTCCGATGCCGATCACCTGGCCGAGTTAGACGAGTTCAACCTGCTCCTCAACGAACAGCCGCTAGATCACGATGACATCTTCGATCACGCCAAGCTCAAGAAGATAATCCAGACGCCGCTCTGCCTGGACGAGAGCATCGTCTCCCCCGATCATGCACGATGGGCAATTGAACTGGACGCCTGCGACATCATCAACATCAAGCCGACGCGCATTGGTGGCCTGGCCGACGCCAAGAAGATCCACGACATGGCGCAGGCGGCGGGTATCCCCGTCTGGCATGGCGGCATGCTTGAGACGGGCATCGGGCGCGCCATCAACGTGGCATTGGCGAGCTTGCCCAACTTCAGCCTGCCCAGCGACATCAGCGCCAACAATCGCTACTTTCACCGCGACATTGTGACCAATCCCTTCACCCTCAACGCGGACGGCACCCTCAGCGTCCCCACCGGCATCGGCAGCGGGGCAGAGGTCGACGAGGCGTTCCTGGATGAGGTGACGGTGGATAAGATTGAGATGAGGGCATGATTCGGGATCCGTGATTCGTGATTCGTGATTCGTGGGAAGAGGAAGTTGCCGTTTCACTTGGTAGAAAGTGCGCTCAAGCAATGGCGGCAACAGACTAAACCCACGGATCACGGATCACGTTTCGCCTGAATCCCATTCAACAAACTTCACCCCGAATCTTCGTGAGCAAAACCATGTCCTCTACCGAACCCGTTTTCATTGGCATTGATCTGGCCTGGGGCGAGCGCAATCCAAGCGGCGGCGCAGTGATCCGCGATGGGCGGTTGGTGGAAATTCGCGGGGATCTGACCAGCCTGGAGTCGATTGTGGATTTTGTGGCGGCGCAATTGGGGCCGACGACGGGGGCAGTGGTGGCGGTGGACGCGCCGTTGCGCGTGCCCAACGCCACGGGGATTCGTCCTTGTGAGCGGGCGTTGAACGCGGATTGGGCGCGCTTTCAGGCGGGGGCGCACCCGGCCAACCGCAGATTGCTGGCACGCAATGGCGCGGTGCGTGGGGAACAGTTGGTGGAAATGCTGGTGCGCCGCCTGCGCTTTACCGAAGCGACCACCGTCCCCAAACGGTCGCCGGATCGGCTGGTCTGTGAGATCTATCCGCACCCGGCGCATGTGAGTCTGTTTGGGCTGGAGAAGACGCTCAAGTACAAGCGCGGCAGCGTGGACGAACGGCGGCAGGCGCTTTCGGACTATGCGCAACATCTGCGGTCGCTACGCAAAGCAAAGCCCTCGCTAAAGAAGACCAAAGCCCTCCTCGAACAGACCGATGTCACCGCGCTGCGAGGACGTGCGTTGAAAGCCTTTGAGGATCAACTCGACGCCCTCGCCTGCGCTTACATCGCCTACTACCTCTGGTGGCATGGCCCCCGCCACGCGCGGACCTACGGCACCCTAGCCGAAGGACACATCATCGTGCCGGTGACGCCGCAGATGTCCACGCGCATGATGGCTTTATAGATTCTTCGTTCAATGCTCTTTCCAAGAGTGGTTTGCCAATACACCAGACACCGACGACGCCACTCGGCGACAATGATGCGTGAAGCGCCCGGAATGTAGTTCTGCGTTTTAGGGCGTTTTTTTGCTATCGTCCTGATGAAGAAACAAAAACGCAAGGGATCCAAGTACAGGGACAAAAAAGATAAGAATCAGCCAAAGTACTCGTGATGGATCGGGGACATTCCTTTTTCGGATCTGCCATATCGCAAGAATGGCAAGTCCCATCCATGCAAGCGGAAACACGCACAATAATGTAAGATTTATTAGCTGAGCAAGCAAAATCGGGGGTTCAACACCCACTATTGTAACCCTTTCTCTACTACGAAAACACCAGAGGGAATTTTGCTAACGCTCTCCAAAATCATTATACATTCCTCCCTTCACTGTTCAAATCTTTGTAAGCTAAAAGTCCTTGTCCACGATGTGCTGACACTCAAACAGACCCGCCAGGTTTTCTGAAACCTGGCGGGTCTTTCTTTCACTCAGCAACCCACGCCGCGGGCGGGAAAGCCTCGTCCGCGAAGACGTACTGGTGGTAGCTCTGCACCATGTTGTCGCGCAGGATGTTGTAGTAGCAGTGGCCTTCGCCACGCGGTTGGATCGTCAACGGTTCGCTGATTTCTACTTCAGTCAATGTCCAACCCGCAGGCAAGTAGACGTCGGCGAGGTTGGGCTCTCCTGTAGCGGTGGCGTGCATGACGTAGCGATTGCCGCGGTCGTCTACCAGTTCGTTGATCGTGGGGCCGTTCCAGGTGAGTTCCTGGCACTTGTCGATGACGGTGATGCTGATGTAGCCAGGATCGACCATGTCGGCGTTACAGCCGTCGGGATCGGGGTAGCAGCCCTGCCCCGCCAGCCCGTTGAGGAGAAACCAGGTGTGATCGTAGTATTCTACGAAGGTGGCGCAGGCGTCACCTTCGCAGTCGGCGGGTTTGTCGGGAGACCGGTAAAGGCAGTTGTCGTCGAAGAGCAGGTAGCGCTTTGAGTTTTTGATGTGGGGAAAGCGCGGGTTGGTGGTGTCCCATGTGGCCTCGCTGATCGGATTATCGCCACCGGCCAGGTAGACGACGTCGTTGCCCAGGTCGATCAACTCGATGGCCAGGGGCGCTTTGCCGCCTTTGTTGATACAACTTGCCGCGTCCGGCTTGCCGGAGATGACGGTGGTAGCGTAGGTAGGCAGCGGCGGGAAGGCGACTGTCCACCGCAGGTAGACGACAGCCACAACGATAACAGCAAGCACCACGACGAACGACAGGAGAATCCAGCGTCTGTGTTCTTTTTGCATGATGTTACATTTCCTTTTTGTTTACGGCAGGCTCCACGCAAAGGAGTAAAGGGCGCGGAGAAGAAAGGACACAGATTCCGCAGATTTACACAGATTTCAGATTAGGATTGTTCTTTCTCTGAATCTGTGAACATCTGTGCAATCTGTGTCCAAATTCCCAAAGAACATAAGGCCAGAGCATCCAACGATTATGAGAGTTCAGACGACTTGGGCACAAGCCGATACGCCAGCCAAATGGAGAGTATCACAGTGACCCCGACCAGCACGAAGAGGGTTGTCCTCAGTGCGTCGCCCTGCGCCGGATTGGTGACCCCTTCAAGCACAAGGAAGATCAGGTTGAGGAGCAGGTAGACGCCAATTGCCGCCGCCGACAGCAGAGCAGTCCGCTGCCCGGTTTTCCCCAGCGCCATTACCACCAACCAGAGCAAAATGACCACGTTCGCCGTGATCCGTAGTGGCTCGATCTGATCGGTGGCAAGATGTATGACGAGATCAAACAGTTGTACAAGAACAAGCACGCCGCTGAGTGCACGTTGCATAGCAAGTGGGAACTCTGATTTAGACATTTTCACAAGGATTACCGCCGCTCGCGCATCTTTGCCACAGTGAAGTCAGGATCACGGTAGAAAGCGAAGATGTCTGCTTCTTGGGCGCGGATCTGGGACGCGATTTCGGCGATCTCGGCGGCATCCGAGTTGGGGATACGCACACAGCCGTCGCCGTCGGCGAGGATCAGATCGCCGGAGCGGATGCGCAGTTGGCCCACCGTCACCGGTGTACCGAATCGTGTGAGATTGAAGACGCCGTGGCCCGGCACCGCCCCCCATGCCCACATGGGCAATCCCACTCGCTGGATGCCGGCCAGATCGCGCACAGTGCCGTCCACAATGGCACCCACCACGCCCAAGCGCTGGTGCAGCGTCGCCATGCCGTCGCCGAAGCTGGCCCCGCGCCCAGGGCGGGAATCGACGTCCTTCATCACAGCGATGAGCGGTCCTTGGGCTTGCTCCAAATATTCGTAATAGTCGGCCCAAACGAGCGCCGACGAATCGGCATCGTTCGTCGTCACCTCCGACGTGACGGCGTAACCAACCACCGTCCCCAGCTCAGGCAGCAGACAGCGGATCGTGTGATCGGTGTATTCTTCGTTGGGCAGGCCGTACTTGCGCACCAGGGCGTTGAAAACCGTGGGCGAATCAAAAGTCTTCAGTTGTTCAATGAGTTCAGGATCGATGAGGGCCATCATAATCTGCTCCAGAGATAGGTGGATAGGCTAGTTTTTTTCCCGCGCGCCGCAATGATCGAAACTGTCGCGGCGCGTGGCCGGTGATCTGTTTGAAGATTCGCGAAAAATAGTGTGGATCGCTGTACCCAAGAAAGTGACCGATTTCGTTGATCTTCATTTCGGTGTTGTCCAACAATTCGCAAGCACGCTGGATCTTGAGCCTCATGAAAAAGTTGATAGGAGCGGCGCCGGTTTGGCTGCGAAAAAGACGATGCAGGTGCGACGTAGAGAGATCCACGTGTGCGGCCATCTCTTCGAGTTGCAAATTCTGGGTGATGTTGCGATGCATCAACTGGATTACCCGATCTACAGCCGATTCGGGCGCAGGAAGCAGGCAACGCGTTGCCCTGTCTAACGCGGCGGTGCTCAGGATCTGGCGTAGACAAGACGCCGCCTTCACCACATGCACCGGCGACGGATCGCCCGACAGCAGTGCCAACATGGCGTTGAAGAGCGGTGGCAGATCCAACCAATGCGCGCGCTGCAAAGTTAGAATGGGTCGCTGCGGTGAATGATCCATCAATTCGAGGAAAGGGGCAACCTGCGAGCCATCAAAATGCGCCCAGTGGATTGTCCATGGATCGGCGTTGTACGCACCGTAACCGTGAGCGTGTCCGCGCGGCACCACAACCAGTTGCTGCGGCTGCACCACATGTTCTTGGCCGGCCAGGCGCAGCCAGCCTTGCCCTTCCACACAGTAGAGCAAGATGAACTCGTCGATGGTCTCCCGCTCAAAATGATGACCCAAACCGCGTGTAATGTGTCCCGTCACCCGTACATACAGATCCGCCAAGAGTGGATGGGATCGGCACAGCGCCAGCCCTGTAGTGGACAGCACTTGCGCCTTGCGATTCAGTCGCCAATCGACGAACGACGAAGACGGCATTGACTGCATAGGCATGATTGGCTCCTGGGACAGACGTCCTACGCGCTACGCTCCACTCTCCCCAAATACAACGCAATCCAAACCAACGGTACGATCATCAAAGAATTCACTGCCAACGCAGCCTGAAATCCCCACGCATCGGCGAGGATACCCGTCCACCACGGCGGGAGGGTGGCGCCGGCGGTCATGGCCAGGTTCAACGTAGCGGTGACGGTACCTGTCTGCTCAGGATAGAGCCGCGAGCCGAATGCCAGCCCCGTAGGGAATAGCCCCGACAAACTCAGCCCGGTGAGGAAGACGCCGACGACGATCATATACGAGTTGATGCCAAAGATCACCAATGGATAGGTCAACGTGATGCCCCATGCCAGCACCAGCAACGTGAAGGCATAGCCGCGGCGTTCGGCGAAGGCCGCACACAGGAAGCGCCCCACCGTCAGCGCCACATAGAAGACCGAGATCATGGACACCGAGAAGAACATGGAAAAGCCGCCGCTCTGCTGCATGATCACCGCAATCCAGCCCAGCAGGCTGACGGCGACGCCGTTGTAGACGAAGGCGATAACGAAAAGCGCCAGGAAAGGCCGATCGCGCAACATGGACAGATCAAGTTTGCTCGATTTGGCGCGCTCACCGCTGCCGTCCCGGTAGATCCAAAACGCACCGAGACCGTAGAGCAGCCAGATCAATCCTGTGCCGCCCAGCGCCCAGCGCCAAGCCAATCCTTGCTCGATGAGGTAGCCGATCACCAGCGGTGACACCGCCGCACCGGCCCCGTAGACGCCATGCAGCGTGTTTAAGGCGCGGGCGCGGGCTTTGCGGTTGGCGTCGGCGATCATGGTGTTGATGCCGGTGGACAGCGCGCCCTGTGTGGCGCTGACAAGAACAAAGCCTGTCACAAAGAGCAGCCACACCTGCGACGCCGCCGTGAGGAAAAGCGACAATGCTAGCCCGAGCGCGGAGAGCCAGACCAACCGCTGCGCGCCCACCAGATCCGAGCCCACACCGGCAAAGACATTCCCCACAATCGCACCCACCGACCGCGCCGGGAAGATCAACGCGATCGCTGCCAATGAGATGCCGGCGGCGGTATATTCCTCTGTGATAAACGACATCACCGAGGGGACAAGCACCGCCGCCGTGCCGATGAAGACGTAGCCGAGCAGGCCGAGATACGTTTCGCTGGGCAAAGACGACAGACGACGGACGACACTGCCCGAAGGGGCAGATGGGCTAGACATCGGCGACGCTCCCGTCGGCGTTGAAGGCGTTGCGGTGCGGGTTGCGTGGCCGGTACGGGCTGCTGAGCACGGCGTCTTCGTCTAATTCCACGCCCAGGCCGGGGAGATCGGGCACCACGAAGTGACCGGCTTCGACTGTCCACGCTTCGCGCATGGCCTGATCGCGGTAGGGTTCCTGACGCACGTATTCGAGGATGAGGAAATTGGGGATCGCCATCGCCAGGTGTGCCGCCGCCGCCGTAGAGAGCGGCCCTTGCGGGTTATGCGGGGCCACATTGACGTAGTAGGCTTCAGCCAGGGCGGCGATCTTCTTACATTCGGTGATCCCACCGGCATGACACAAGTCGGGCTGGATCACGTCTACGACGCGGCGTTCGAGCAAGGGGACATAATCCCACTTCGAGTAGAGGCGCTCGCCCGCGGCAAGATCCGTATTTGTCCCCGCCGCACGCACATGGACCAACGCTTCGAGATCGTCGGGTTGGGTCGGCTCCTCGAAAAAGAAGAGGCGATACGGCTCCAGGGCGCGGATGAGACGGAGCGCCGACGCCGGGCGACCGCGTCCATGATCGTCGACCATAATGTCCACATCGGGGCCGACGGTGGCGCGCAGTTGGCCGATGCGTTCGGCGAAGGCGGCGATGCGTTCGTGCTCGGGCATGAGCGTGTCGCCCTGCCAGGCGCCGGTCTTCATGGCGGTGAAACCGTCTTCGACGTCGCGTTGGGCGTCTTCAAGGATGCGTTCAGGTTCATAGATGCCCACATGGGTGTAGAGGCGGATGCGATCCCGGGTGGGGCCGCCCAGCAATTTGTAGACAGGCACGCCCCAGGCCTTGCCGCGCAGATCCCACAGCGCCTGATCCAGCCCCGCCAACGCCGAGTTAAGGACAACCCCGCCGCGCCAGAAGCCATGCCGAAAGAGGATCTGCCAGTGTCGCTCCGTCGCGAGCGGATCTTCGCCGATCAGCGCCCGTCCTAGCTGGGCGACGGCGGCGCAGACTGTCTCTTCGTTGTTTTCCAAGGTTGCTTCGCCCCAGCCGTACAGGTCGCTGTCGGTCATTACTTTGACGATGACCCAATTGCGCAGACCGGCCCACATGATGGTGGTGCGGATCTCTGTAATTTTCATTTGGCTCGTGCCTTTTGGTGGAATGGGAAAGAGTGGCGCTGTAATGATACCGGTGGCGGGGTGAGGATGCAAAGAGAGATGGGGATTGGGGATTGAGCGGATTGGGGTGGATCAACATAGAAAAATCCGTGGAGTCCGCTCAATCCGCTCAATCAGCGTTCTATTCTCTGGGTTGTTAACCGTGGTTAATTATTTTGCTTAATGTCATTAAGCGTTCTCCTCTACCGCCATTGTCCGCTTTTCACTTGTTGCCTGTCCACCTGTCTAGGTAGTGCGTTGGCCTTTTGACTTGCCGGATTGTGCCCTCGCGCAGTTACCATCAACCATAATGAGATTGTGACAAATGGAGCGAAGGAGAAGATGAATGTCAACCACACTGGATCAGGTTGCACCGGGCCAACGGACAACCATCGCCCGCCTCACGGGGACGGGCGCGCTGCGTCGCCGCCTCATGGACATGGGCATCCTGCCCGGCGTCGAGATTGAAGTGTTACGGGCTGCGCCCATGGGCGATCCGCTGGAATATAAGCTGCGCGGCTATCACCTCTCCTTGCGCAGAGCCGAAGCGCAACTGATCGAGGTCTCCTCATGACAGCGTCGACCGCATCCCTTCCTAGATTTTGGCAAACCATGACCAAAGAACAGAACCACGCCGCGGCAACCCTTCCTCTCGCCATGGCGCGTCCTGGCGAAACCGTCGAAATCGTGGCGATCCACGGCGGACACGAAGTCCATCGCCGCCTTACCGACATGGGCCTCACCACCGGCACCCGCGTGCGCATCGTCCAGGGCGACAGCAGCGGCCCCATGCTCTTGGCCTTCAAAGACGACGCTCGCCTGGCTGTGGGCCGCGGCGTGGCGATGAAGATTATGGTGACGACGCAGAGCACATATTGACGACGGCGGACCGCAGACCGGAGGAACTTAGGGCGAGCCAATTACGAATCGCGAGGGGCATAAAGGTGTGTTATCTGCCACTTGCCACCTGCCACCTGTAACGAAATACAGCATCTTGTTTGAACGACAGGAGTTCTCCACATGGTAACTATCGGCTTAGCGGGCAATCCCAACGCAGGGAAGAGTACAATATTCAACGCGCTGACAGGCTCGCACCAGCATGTGGGCAATTGGCCGGGGAAGACGGTTGAGAAGAAGGAAGGCCGTCTGCGGCTCGACGACCAGGACGTGGTGGTGGTGGATCTACCCGGCACCTACAGCCTTAGCGCTTTTTCGCTGGAAGAGCTGATCGCCCGCGATTTTATTGTCAACGGACACCCCGACGCCGTCGTCTGTGTGGTGGACGCGGCCAATTTGGAACGCAATCTCTACCTGGTGATGCAGATTTTGGAGATGGGCGTGCCGGTGGTGGTGGCGCTGAACATGAGCGACGTAGCCACCGGGCGCGGCATCATCATCGACAAGGCCAAACTCTCGGCCAAGCTGGGCGGCGTCCCCGTGATCGAGACGGTGGGCAACCGAGAGGTGGGCATCGACGGGTTGAAGACGGTGCTCCTCAATGCGGCGGGCCAACAGCGACGCACACACACCGGCCTCTCGTTCGGCACTGCGCTCGATGACGAAATCGCCGCGCTGGCCATCCTGATCGAAGAAGACGCTACGCTGGCGCGCTACCCTGCACACTGGCTGGCCGTGAAATTGTTGGAAAACGACACCGA
Organism: bacterium; assembly: GCA_016124945.1. GTDB lineage: Bacteria > Chloroflexota > Anaerolineae > Caldilineales > Caldilineaceae > RI-153. The sequence goes on from WGMT01000031.1 coordinate 185,677, forward strand.
ATTGATGGCACAGATCGCCCACAATAGCGCATTGGTCGCCGCGGCCACTGCCGCCGTGGATCGCATCACCGCGCAGACGGGCGATGACCCAGACACGCTCATCGCCGAAGCGCGCTACAACGCCATCGCCACACTGGTGCGCGACGCCGTGCGCCGCCCGCGCGAGGACGTGGTCACCGCTTCCGACAAACTAGACGCCGTGATGACACACCGGCTGTGGGGCGTGCCCATTTTTTTTGGGCTGATGTGGATCGTCTTTCAGTTCACGGCCAATGTCAGCGCGCCGTGGGTGGACTTCATCGACGGGCTGATCAACGGCCCGCTGGCAAATTGGGCCACCATGTTGTTGGCAGCGCTGGCCGTGGACGGTACCTGGGTCGAAGCGCTGCTCGTGGACGGCATTATCGCCGGCGTGGGTGGTGTGCTTGTCTTCGTGCCGGTGCTGATGACGCTCTATCTGGCCATCGCCATCCTCGAAGATACGGGCTACATGTCCCGCGCCGCCTTTGTGATGGACCGTGCCATGAGCCGTCTGGGGCTGCACGGCAAGAGCTTTTTGCCCATGCTGGTGGGCTTCGGTTGCACCGTCCCTGCCATTTACGCCACGCGCACGCTGGAAAATGAACGAGATCGCAAGATCACCGGCTTCCTCACCACCTTCATGAGCTGCGGCGCGCGGCTGCCTGTCTATGTGATCTTCGGCAGCGCGCTCTTCGGCGCAGCAAGCGGCAACCTGATCTTCGCCATGTACATGACGGGTATCGGTGTGGCCATACTCACCAGCCTTCTTTTCACACGGGTAATCTTCCGCAACAAGCCGGTGCCCCCCTTCGTGATGGAACTGCCCCCCTACCGCGCCCCCAATTTGAAAACCGTCTACAAGAGCACCACCGAACGCACACTGGGCTTTGTAAAGAAAGCGGGGACGACGATCCTGCTGGCCTCGATGGCGGTGTGGCTGCTCTTGTCCGTCCCGGCGCAGGTGGGTGTGGGTGGCTTCGCCGATGTCGCGCCTGAAGAGAGCATCTTCGGCACTGTGAGTAGAGCAACTGCGCCAATCTTTGCCCCGGCAGGCTTCGGCACGTGGCAGGCCAGCGGTGCGTTGATCACCGGCTTCCTGGCCAAGGAAGTAGTGGTGTCTACAATGAGCCAGATTTACGTGGGCGAGGAAGACACGGCGGCAGAAGAGAGCGCCCCCACCCTCATCGAGGACTTGCAAGGCATCGCCGTTTCGCTGGGCGAGACGTTGATCCTGACTGTGCAAGAAGTGATCAACATTGCGCCGCGCACCGCCAACCTGGTGCTGGGCTTCGTCCCCAACGCAGCGCTGCCCGAAGCTGATTTCCTGGGGGCAGGTGAAGAAGAGGATATTGTCTTCGATGCGCCTGCAACAGTGGCCAATTTCACGGGAGCGGGAGCGCCAGAGGAAAAGACGTCGCTGCAAAGCGTCCTGGCGGCGAGTTTCACGCCGCTCAGCGCCGTGGCCTTCTGCATCTTCATTTTGCTCTACGTCCCCTGTATGGTGGCGGTAGCGGCCATGCGCCACGAATTCGGCGTTAAGTGGACGCTGGCGCAGGTGGGCTACACGCTGGTGGTTGCCTGGCTGGCGGCGGTAATTGTCTTCCAGGTTGGCAGCTTGCTAGGGATTGGGATCTAGATAGAACGCGGATTGAGCGGATCGGGCGGATTCAAGCGGATGCAGAAGAATAATCCGCCGGGATCTGCTCAATCCGCCCGAGCCGCGTTCTATCTCTGACATGGAGGAAGGAAATGCAACTACGCGAAGTGTTGACGGCGTTTGAACAGGGCGGCTCGATGTCGTTGGCCGAAATGTCGCGCCGCTACGACGTGGACCCCGCCGTCCTCGAAGACATGATCCAATTCTGGGTGCGCAAAGGACGCTTGCGCGACGCCTGCAACGTAGGCGGCTGCGTAGCCTGTCACCTGAGTGGAGGCTGCGCCGCGGTCACCACGGCCACGAACCAGCCACATCGCTACGAGTTGGTGACGGAGCGGCGGACGTCGATTGCACTGAGTTGAGATTCGTTTTTCATGTAACTTTATGTGGTGTGTAGCGCAAGTTGGGGTTAGCGAAGGTTGCAGTACACGCATCTCTATATCACAATTTGTCATTAAATCTGTCACTAAGCTTGACAATTAGCCAGAAGATCATATACTCAGCACACAACCGCATAGATCTGCAAAGGTGCGCCGAACACTCGGAAGTGTGGCGCACAATGGGGGAAGACCGGTGACGTTCGCAAGAACCAGTCCGGCGCTGTCCCGCAACGGTAGGGCGAACCAGATCAAACTGGAACGCTAAGCCCGATTACCCGCCTTTGCAGTGCTTAGTACCACCTTCGTGGAAAAAGGGGGCTGAGCGGCAAAGGTCTTTGATCTTTGTACGCTACCCGCCGATATGGCGGGTTTTTCTTTCCTGGCGATCCACCGAATTGGGGATCGCCTTTTTTATTGGGATTGTCTACCCACAGGTGCGACGCACCTGTGAAGACAATGGGGATCAACGAGCATGCACTCACATTCGCGTCGGTTTTATGCCAACCAGAGCCGGACCATTCTGCTGGCGCTATTGCTGGATCGACTGTTGGGCGATCCGCCTTCCCGCTTCCACCCAGTAGCGTGGATAGGACAGTGGATCGGCCTAATTCGCCGCCGTGCGCCGCGTAGTAGTGACTTCAGACGTTTCGTCTACGGCACCGTCACCATCGGCGGCAGCGCCCTGACCCTGGGATGGGGGATGTATCGTCTGCGGCAGTTCGTGCCGCAGACGGCGTGGTCATGGCTGGTGGATGCGGGGCTGCTCTCATTGTTCCTCTCGTTGCGCGGTCTGCTTCAGGCCGGGACAGCCGTGGCCGATCCACTGACCGCCGGGGATCTGCCCGCAGCGCGTCAACAGTTGAGCTGGCACCTTGTCAGCCGTGACACCTCCACGCTGGACGAAAGCCAGATTGCAGCGGCCACCATCGAGTCGTTGGCCGAAAACACGTCCGACAGTGTGGTTGCACCGATTTTCTGGTATGCCGTGGCGGGTTTGCCCGGCGCGCTGGTCTACCGCTTCCTCAACACGGCGGACGCCATGCTAGGCTACCGCGATCCCGAACGGGAATGGTTGGGCAAAGCCGCCGCCCGCCTCGACGACGTCGCCAACCTGATCCCGGCGCGATTGACGGCGCTGTGCATGATCCTCTCCGCGCCGTGGTTGGGCAGCCGCATCGAAGACGGCTACCGCATCTGGCGGCGCGACGCCGGGGCCACAGCCAGCCCCAACGCCGGCCACCCCATGAGCGCCGCGGCGGGCGTCCTGGGCGTGGAATTGGAAAAGGTCGATCACTATCGCCTGGGCGCAGGACAACCCAAACCGGCAGCCCGCGACATTCAGCGGTCTCAGCGGCTGGTCGTGGTGAGTGTCCTGATCGCGCTGGCTTTCTTCCTCACGGGCAGAAAAGTGATCGGTGATTCGTGATTGGTGACTGGGGGTAACTCACACCTCTGCCCCAGTCACCAATCACGAGCCACCGATCACCAATCCCCAATCGAAAGGCTTCGACATGAACGAGTCAACTGGGCCGACGATGCGGCCGTATGCACGGCAGATTCTGTTCTGCAATCATGGCGATTGTGCCGCGCCTGCCGCGGCAGAGGCACTTTTTCAGCAGGCGGCGCAGTGGAACCGTGACACCGGGCTGAACAAGTTGCGCAACCCGCATCGGGTCAAGTGTACGCTGGTGGATTGCCTGGGCGTCTGCCAAAAAGGACCGATCGTGGCCGTCTACCCCGACGGCGTCTGGTATCACAGTGTGGACAGCGCTGCGCTGGCACGCATCTACCGCCAGCACATCATCGGCGGCCGGCCCGTGGACGATCTCATCTTTCATCGGCTCTATCCGCCCGGCCAGGAACCCGCCTACGCGCCCAAAGTCCGTGGCGACGAACCATTGGCGGTTGACGATCTGCTTGCAGCGGCGGATGCGGCCACTGCCGTGGATACTGAGATTGACGAATCAGCCACAAACAATGACGAGGCCAATCAGCGCCGACAGGCCGCTCGCCGCAACCGGCTAAAGAAAGGACTGGTCATCGTCAACACCGGCGAGGGCAAAGGCAAGACGACCGCTGCCCTGGGCGTGATGACCCGCGCCTGGGGACGCAAGATGAAGGTGGGCGTGATCCAGTTCCTCAAGCACGAAAATGCCCGTTTCGGCGAAATCAAGGCAGCGGAGCGCATGGGCGACATCGATTGGATCAACACCGGCGACGGCTGGACGTGGACCAGCGCCGACATGGACGAAACCACCGCCCGCGCCCACAATGCCTGGTCCATCGCCCAAGATCGCATCGTCAACGGTGGCTACGATCTCTTCATCCTCGACGAGTTCACCTATCCCCTGGCTTACGGCTGGCTCGACATCACCGAAGTGCTGGCCTGGCTCGAAGCCAACAAACCGCCCATGTTGCATCTGGTCATCACTGGCCGTTACGCGCCGCAGAATCTCATCGACTTCGCCGATCTCGTCACCGAAATGCGCGAGATCAAGCATCCGTTCAGCGGGCAGGGCATCCGCGCGCAGCCTGGTATTGAGTACTAGAACGCTGTCCAGAAACTTGAACCACGAAGATACACGAAGGCAGCGGAAAGAATAGAGGAAGAGGAAAGCAGGACATGGATTGCGCGGATTTTCAGGGTTTCAGATAAAGCTGGAAGGTATCTTGTGTCTGCCGTCCTGCAAATCATGAAATCCGTGTCTTATCTTCTCTCCTTCGTATATCTGCGTGTGCCTTCATGGATCAAAAATCTTATAGTTTAAAGGAGTTGTCAGTGGCTGAAGAAAGACGTCAACGCAACATGGTGGAACGCATCGACGGACGCATGGTCAACGCCGGGCAACTGCGCGGCATGTTGACCGTCTGCGCCACAGGGTGCTGCTGCGGACGCACCGAACGCGGCTTCGCACCCGTGGACACCGATCTCTACCACCACGAGTGGGAGCGGCGCAAGCTGCGCAACAAAGTTCATCTGAGCCAGGGCGGCTGTCTGGGACCGTGTGTGCTGGCCAATGTGGCTATGCTCCTTATGGACGGACGCCCGCATTGGTTCCACTCGATCAACGATGCCGCCATTGTGCACGCTCTCTACGACTACATCGATTTGCTGCTAGAAGATGTGGACGCGCCGCCGCCGTCCATTTTGCGACCGCATCTCTTCAACGGCTTCGCCTGGGACGGCGCAAACGTCGAAGCCGCCTTGCCGGTACAACCAACCTCCGCACCCGTCACGTTGGGCAACGGCATCCTCTTGCTCACCCAGGCCGACACCGATCTGCTCACGCTAGCCCAAGCGCGGCGGCGACTGCCTGCGGATTTCGCCCCCATCGACGCCGCCCACGTCGGTCGCTTGGCCGACGACGCAGCCGTAGATGCGCTGCTCAACGCCAAACTGCCTGACGCACAGATTGTGGTGGCACGGCTCCACTCCACCCGTTCCTTCACCCACGGCCTAGATCGCTTGCAACGTTGGGCAGCGCAGAGCGGCGGCCTGCTTCTCTGCCTGCCCGCCGTCGAAGCTTTCGACCCCGACCTCATGCAACGCGCCACCGTCGGCGTGCCGCTGACCCAGGCCATCAGCGCCTACTTCCAATGTGGCGGCGTGGACAACCTCGTCAACGGCCTCCAATGCCTCAGCGATCACCTGCTCGTCACCGGCTGGGGCTTTGATCAGCCACAGGAATTGCCGTTGCATGGGATTTACGATTTACGATTGACGATTGACGAGACGCCTGACGCCGCACCAATCGCAAATTCGACCATCGGCATCCTCTTCTACCGCTCCCATCTGCTCAGTGGCAACACCGAATTCGTAGACGCGATTGCGCAGGCGCTGCGGGCGCGGGGATTGGCGACGCAGGCCGTTTACACCCAGTCGCTCAAGGAATCGGACGACGACGGCATGCCCATCGCTCTGAAGTTGATGCAGGAAAGCGGGCCGGTGGATGCTGTGATCAGCACGCTGAGTTTTGCTTTGGGCGACAAGGAAGCCGTCCTCACCCGGCTGGATGTGCCGATTATCCAGGCCATCACCAGCAGCAGCGACGAGGCGGCCTGGCAGCGCAACGGGCGTGGGCTGGGTCCACTGGATACGGCCATGAACGTGGCCATCCCCGAATTCGATGGGCGTATCATCAGCGTGCCGGTGTCGTTCAAAGAGGAGACCGCCGATGCTGGGGCATCGGCCGACGGCGGTGCACGCTACGCGCCCCACCCCGAACGCATTGACCGCTTGGCGGCGCAGGTGGAACGGCTGGTGATATTGCGGCGCGAGCCAAACGCCCACAAGCGCATCGCCGTCATCTTCACCAACAGCGCGGCCAAAGCGTCGCGTGTGGGCAACGCCGTAGGATTGGACGCGCCCGCGTCCTTGCTGGCGCTGTTGCAGCGCATGCAAGAGGAAGGCTACGTCGTCGAAGGGGTGCCGCAGAGCAGCGACCAACTTATTCTTGATCTCATCGACCGCTGTTCCTACGACACCACCTGGCTCACCGATGCCCAACTGGATCGCGCCCACAAAGTGCCTGTCAGCCGCTATGCCGAATGGTACGCGGCTGCACCCGCCGCCAGCCGCCGCGACATGGAACGCCAGTGGGGTCCGCCGCCGGGCAAAGCGTATACACACAACGGCCACTTCGCCCTGGCAGGGCTTGCATTCGGCAACGTCTTCGTGGCCTTGCAGCCTCCCCGCGGCTACGACATGAACCCCGACGAGGTCTATCACCGACCCGATCTGCCGCCGCCGCACAACTACTTCGCCCTCTACCGCTGGTTGCGCGACGAGTGGCAGGCCGACGCCATCGTGCATATGGGCAAGCACGGCACGCTGGAATGGTTGCCCGGCAAGAGCGTAGGGCTGAGCGATAGCTGCTTCCCCGATCTCTTTCTGGGCGATCTGCCGCTCATCTATCCCTTCATCATCAACGATCCCGGCGAAGGTAGCCAGGCCAAACGGCGCAATCACGCCGTCATCGTGGACCACATGACGCCGCCCATGACCAGCGCCGGCGCCTACGGTGCGCTGGCCGAACTGGCCCAACTGGTGGACGAATATTACACGGCAGAACAACTGGATCCGGCCAAGTTGCCTCTGCTCCAGCGCCAGATCTGGGACGTCATCGAGCGCAACCGCCTTGATGACGATCTGCGCTACATCCTCAAATCTGATCACGGTGACCACGCCCACGATTGGGACGGCGCGTTTCTGGAGGACGGCACCCCCACCGCCTTTGCCGAATTGCAGGGCGCGCAGGTGGCCCATCTGCTCGAAGACATCGAAGGCTACCTGTGCGAGTTGACCGGCGCACAGATCCGCGACGGGCTGCACATTCTGGGCTACCTCCCCCAGGACGAACAATTGACCGAACTGCTCTACCACCTGCTCAAGCTGCCCAACCTGCACGCGCCCAGCCTGCCCAACGCCGTGGCTACCTGCCTGGGCGAAGACTGGGCCGATCTGCAAAACCGTCCTGGCGCACGGCGGATGTGGCTGCAAGCCGGTCGAGGCAACGTACACCGCCATGCGTCCGCACGCCCTATCCAGATCGACAAGCCGATCCCGCAACGTGAACTGCATACAAATGCAGACCTGATCGAAGCGGTCACCGTGCAGGCCAAGGCGCTGTTACAGCAGATGGCCGCGCAAGGATGGGATCACGCTGCCGCGGACGCAGTGGTGGCGACGTGGATGCAGGAGAATGCATTGAGTCACGCTACATCTGCGGCGGCGGCAGACGAGATCGCCGTCGCCCTGCGCTACGCTGCCGACTTCATTGTGCCCAAGCTCCAGGAAGGCGCGCTGGCCGAGATCGACAACCTGATCCACGCGCTCAACGGCGGCTACATCCCGCCCGGCCCCAGCGGCGCACCCACCCGCGGCATGGCCCACGTCCTGCCCACCGGGCGCAACTTCTACTCCGTCGACCCGCGGGCGCTGCCCACAATGGCGTCCTGGCAGGTGGGGCAGGGGCTGGCCGACGATCTCATCGCCCGCTACCGCCGCGAAGAAGGCGGCTACCCTGAAAGTGTGGGCATCAGCATCTGGGGCACTAGCGCCATGCGCACCGCCGGCGACGACATCGCCCAGGTGCTGGCGCTGCTGGGGGTGCGCCCTGTGTGGCAGCAGGAAAACCGTCGCGTTACCGGCATCGAGGTGATCCCGCTGGCAGAGTTGGGCCGTCCGCGCATTGACGTAGTCTGCCGCATCAGCGGCTTCTTCCGCGACGCCTTCCCCCACCTCATCACCCTCATCGACAACGCCGTGCAGACGGTGATGGATCTGGACGAAGCGCCAGAGATGAATTTCCTGCGCAAGCATCTCTTTGCCGCCGCGGCGGATCAGCGCCTGAAACATGGAGATGAAACCCATGCCCAACAACTGCGCTACCGCATCTTCGGCTGCAAGCCGGGCAGCTACGGCGCGGGCATCCTGCCCCTAATCGATGCCAAGAACTGGCAGGGCGACGCCGACTTTGCTCGCGCCTACCTCACCTGGGGCGGCTATGCCTACAGCGCCACGGCCCAGGGCGTCCTTGCCCAGGACGAATTCGCCGGGGCGCTGCGTACCGTACAGGTGGCCACCAAGAATCAGGACAACCGCGAGCACGACATTTTCGACAGCGACGACTACCTGCAATACCACGGCGGCATGATCGCCACCGTCCGCGCGCTGACGGGCAAGAACCCGCGGCGCTACTTCGGCGACAGCAGCGATCCCAGCCGTGTGCGCACCCGTGATCTGAACGAAGAGGCACGCCGCGTCTTCCGCAGCCGGGTGGTCAACCCACGGTGGATCGAAAGCATGCGCCGTCACGGCTACAAAGGCGCGCTGGAAGTGGCCGCCACCGTCGACTACCTCTTCGGCTACGACGCCACGGCCCAGGTCCTCGAAGATTGGATGTACCGAGATCTCACCGACGCCTTCCTGCGCAACGAGGAGATGCAGCAGTTCTTCTCCGAGAGCAACCCGTGGGCATGGCAGGCCATCGCCGAACGTCTGCTCGAAGCCATCGAACGCGGCCTGTGGGAAGATCCCGGCCCGCAGGATCAGCAGTTGTTGGAAGCAGCGCGCGATCTGGGGCTGGCGGAGATTCGCCAGCGGATGGGGTGAGACGATGGACGACGGGCGATGGACGACGGACGACGGGCGATGGACGACGGACGACGGACGATGGACGACGGACGATGGACGACGAATGGAAGGTGGGAACGTGATAGAGACGGTGATTCGGCCTAGGCTAGAGGTGACCAAGAGCAGTGATGCCGTGCATGGGGCGTTTGATTATGCCGAGCTGGCGCGGTTGGGGCTGGATGCGGGCGCGCTGATCGACTTCAGCACCAACAGCAACCCTTTCGGCCCTTCGCCCACGGTGACGGCGGCACTGGCGGCGGTGGACCCGGCCTGCTACCCGGATCGGGAATGTCTGCTCCTGCGCCGCGCCCTGGTCGATCACCTGGCGGTGACGCCGGACCAGATCGTGGTGGGCAACGGCGCGGCGGAGATCCTGTGGCTCGTGGCCTTCGCCTTTCTCCGTCCTGGAGACCGGGCGCTGATCGTAGGGCCGACCTTCGGCGAATATGCACGCATGGCACAGTTGATGGGCGCGCAGGTCGTCCACTGGACGGCCGGCCCCGCCGATGGCTTCGCCGTCGACGTTGGGGCAGTATCGGCGCAGCTCAACTCTGTCCACCCGCGGCTCGTCTTCGTTTGCAACCCCAACAATCCCACCGGCGCTGTGGTGGACATTCACGCCATCGCCGCCTGGGCTGTGGCATCGCCACACGTCCTCTTTGTGATCGACGAAGCGTACATCGCCTTCGCCGATGGCATGACGCCTGTGCACACGCTGGGGCTGCCCAACCTGGTCAGTGTACGGTCCATGACCAAAGAGTACGCCCTGGCCGGTCTGCGCCTGGGCTACGCCGTGGGCACGCCGTCACTCATCGCCGCCCTGGCCGCGGCGCGCCCGCCGTGGAATGTCAACGCCTATGCGCAGGCGGCAGGGTTGGCGGCGCTGGGTGACCCGTCCTATCTGCACGAAACGTTGACCCGACTGCGCGCAGCAAAATCGGATTTGGTGGCACGGCTGATCAGCCAAGGCTACGCGCCGGTGCCGTCGGTCACCAATTACTTTCTGCTGCCGGTGGGGAATGCCACCCGTCTGCGTGCAAGACTGCTGGGGCAGGGCATCCTGGTTCGCGCCGGCACGTCCTTTGGGCTGCCACAGCACATCCGCATCGCCACCCGCCGACCGGAGGAGAATGATCGGTTGAGCCAGGCACTGGGGCAGAACCCCTCCCCAGCCCTCCCCGCAAGGGTTGAGTTTGACGCGTCGTTGACCAAGTGAGGCGGGGAGGGAGCCGTTGTCGCGTGGACAATTTGCCCAGACATTGGAACACTCCCAGAGCGCGACCCGCGACGCGCTCACGTCAACAGTCCTCCCCCCGCTTCTTTTCTGCGGGGGGAGTTAGAGGGGGGTCGAGCTACCTACACATTCATTTTGGACAACGCCCGGAACTGGCCGAGCGTTTTGTGAAGAAGATGGGGATTGGTGATTAGGGACTGGGGATAGGAGGCGCAGCGGACTCTGCTTAATGTGCCTATGGTTGTCCACAAGCGATATTTGACCGCGGCGGTCGGCGCGATTAAGCGATTTCAGAACGTCTACCCTATCCCCCAGCCCCCGATCCCTAATCCCCAGTCACCAACCAAAAGGACAACACAACATGAAACAAATCCTGATCCTCACCCTCCTTACCCTAGCGTTGACCGGCTGTGTTCTGCCCGCGCCGGTAGCCCTGCAACCCGTTGCACCAGTGATGGACGGGTCCACACCGCCCACGGAAAACCTCACCGGCTGTGTAGACAGCTTCGATGCAGAAATCGACTACTTCCCACAGAAGGTGCAGCCGGAACACGCCGCCGGTTGGACGGTGGAATACCACAATCACTATAAAGTGCTCACGCTGCTCGATCCGTGGGCCGAGGCGGAACTGTTCTTCCAGTACGTCCTTGTGCAGTGTGGCACGCCTGCGCCCGAAGGTTACCCCGACGCCGCCGTAATCGAGATCCCTGTGCAGCGGGTGGCGGTGCTCACGTCCACCGAACTGCCCCATCTTAATGCGCTGGCCGTATTGGATCGACTGGTGGCGGTGGAGGAGTTCGACTACGTCAACACACCGGCGGTGCGAGAATTGATTGACGGCGGCGCGCTTCAGGAAGTGGGCGGCGGCGCCGATGTCAACGTGGAAATGCTCATTGATTTAACGCCAGATCTCGTGGTCACCTTTGCCTACGGCAACCCTGACTTCGACGCCCATCCTAAACTGATCGAAGCTGGGCTGCCGGTGGTCCTCAACGCCGGGTATATGGAGACCACACCGCTGGGTCGCTCCGAATGGGTGAAGGTGACGGCGCTCTTCTTCAACGCTGAGGACCGCGCCACGTCCGTCTTCACCGAGATTGCCGCACAGTACGCCGAGATGGCCAAACTGGCCGCTGCGGTGATGGAGCGCCCCACGGTGCTCGTGGGCATCGCCCGCGGCGATGGTTGGCGTGTCCCTGGCGGGGGCAGCTACTTCGCCCGCTACATTGCCGACGCCGGCGGCGCCTACCTGTGGGCCGATAACGACGCCACCGGCAGCCTGCCCCTCGACTTTGAAGTCGTCTTCGACCGCGCCCGCGACGCCGATTTCTGGATTCCCAATACCGGTACCTGGTTCACCCTGGCGGACGTAGCCGCCGCCGACGAACGCTACACCGAGTTCGCACCGTATACCAACGCCACCCTCTACAACAACAACGCCAATCTCAATGAATGGGGCGGCAACGACTACTGGGAAACCGGCGTCGCCAATCCCCACCTCGTCCTGGCGGATTTGCTCAAGATTTTTCATCCCGATCTACTGCCCGATCATGAGTTGATCTGGTTTCAGCAGTTGACGGATTAGGAATGAATATCGTGAAGGAATGAATATCGTGAAGGAATGAGAGAGATTAGGCGATTGGACGATTACAGATCCTGGAAAGGATCCCTAATCGCTCAATTGCCTAATCCTTACTGCACAACCAACGTTGCAGTTATCGAGGAATAATCACCTGGAGATCCCATGTCCCATTCACTGATGCTGCTAGGCACACACTCCAGCGCGGGGAAGAGCCTGCTGGTGACGGCGTTCTGCCGCATTCTGGCGCGGCGGGGGGTGCGGGTGGCCCCGTTCAAGGCGCAGAACATGAGCAACAACGCCGGCGTCACCCCCGAAGGCGGCGAGATGGGGCGGGCGCAGATCGTGCAGGCTGAGGCCGCCGGCCTCTTCCCGCATACCGACATGAACCCGGTGCTGCTCAAGCCCGAAGGTAACCGGCGCAGCCAGGTGGTGCTCAACGGCCGCGTGGACGGTCACATCGAGGCTGCCAACTGGCTGTCGATGAAGGATCGGCTGTGGGGCGAAGTTACTGCGGCCTATGATCGGCTGGCGGCGCGCTACGATGTGATCATGCTCGAAGGCGCGGGCAGCCCGGCGGAGATCAACCTTAAGGCGGGTGACATTGTCAACCTGCGCATGGCCCGGCACGCCGACGCGCCCTGCCTGCTCGTGGGCGACATCGACCGCGGCGGCGTCTTTGCGGCGCTGGCCGGCACCCTGCTCTTGCTCGATCCCGAAGAACGCGCCCAGATCAGCGGCTTCCTCATCAACAAGTTCCGCGGTGATCCAGCGTTGCTGGGCGACGGGCTGGCCATGCTCCAGGCCAAAGCCTTTGGCGTGCCCACACTGGGCGTCGTCCCCTACGTGCCCGATCTGCGCATCGCCGACGAGGACGCTGTCGCCCTCGATTCGGGGCAGCGCGCCGCCGTTGCGCCCAAGCGCGGCCAACGTGAGATCGCGGTGATCCATCTGCCACATGTAGCCAACTTCGACGAGTTCGACGCGCTGGACGCCGAGCCGGGGGTCTGCCTGCGCTACGTCCGCCGCGCTGAGGATCTGGGGAATCCTGCCGCCATCATCCTGCCCGGCACCAAGGTGACGTTGGCCGATCTGGGCTGGCTGCGCACGTTGGGGCTGGATCAGGCGATTCTGGCCGCGCAGGCACATGGCAGCGCCGTGGTGGGCATCTGTGGTGGCTATCAACTGCTGGGAACCTGGCTGGCCGATCCGACGGGGGCGGAAGGACCGGCGGGTAACGCCGCGCCTGGGCTGGGCCTGCTGCCGGTGACCACCGAGTTCACCCGCCACAAGCAGACGCACCAGGCGATCCTGGCGCGGGAGGGCGAACAGTTGCGCGGCTACGAGATCCACACCGGCGAAACGTCCTTGGCCGAGGATGCGTTGCCCTTCGGCGTCATCATCCAACGCAGCGGCGCGCCAGTGACCGTCCTTGACGGCGCGATGCGTGAAGACGGGCGCGTCTGGGGCACCTATCTACACGGCATCTTCGAGAACGACGACTTCCGTCACCGTTGGCTGCGTGGGTTGGGCTGGCAGGGAGAGTTTGTCTCCACCACGGCGTTGCGTCAGGCTGAATATGACCGGCTGGCCGACGTGGTGGAGGGTGCGCTGGATTGGGCGGGGATCGAACGGCTGTTGGTACAGAGCAGCGAGACAAGCCATTGCGATCCCTGATATTTGTACTTTTCACACCAACAGGTCAGAGATCACCTTAGCAAAGTGGACAGCCTGTTCGGGGGCAAAGTTGAAGTAGAGACCGGGTTCATTCAACTCCAACTCGATGAGACAGAGGTCGCCGTCGGCGGTAACGATGCCGTCGACGCGGGCGTAGAGCGGCATGACGGGCAGGTGGGTAAGGATCTGCTGAGCCTGTTGCACGATGGAGAGCGCCGGTTCCTGACGCGTGATCTCTCCTGCATATTGGCTGTTCACCCGATACTCGCCGTGTGTGGGCCGCTTGACCACGGCATGGGAAAAGTGACCGGCAAGGAAGATCATCGACCATTCGCCGCTCACCTGAATCTCTGGCCGAAATTCCTGGATCAGCCACGCCCCATCGGCCCGCTGTGACTGTGTCTGCGCCGACCAGTCGGGCAAATCGGCCAATGTGACGCGTGCTACCAGGTGTCCACTTGCACCGGCCAACGGCTTGATCACCGCCTGTGACCAGTCCTGTCGTTGAAAGATCGGCGCTGGGTTTTCGTGCGGCGGGAGCAGATGTGAGGTGGGGATCAAGACGCCGCGGGTTTGCAGATCAAAGAGATAGTCCTTGTGCAGATTCCAGCGCACCAGCGAGACAGGGTTGTAGACGGGCAACGTCGCCGCTTCCACATGATCCAGCCAGGTGGTGAAGGCAGCCAGGTCGTAGTGATAGTCCCACTGGCTGCGCAAAAGGATCAGATCCGCGCTTTGGAGACGGGTGACATCGTCCTGCCAGGTGACCGGTTCCACCACATGTCCTCGTTGGCGAAGGGCGTCGGCCACCTGGTTGTCGCTTGCCGAGATATTCGGCCATCGTTCGCAGGTGACAAATACAATGTGTGCCATTGTTACACTTTCTGTGCCACAATCATGTATCTCGGTGAAGCGGCTACATCAGCCGTTTTCAGGTAGGCATTCACCTGCGTCAACCAATCATTATGAGTCATGCGAAAACCAGATTGTTCCAGCAGATAGGCAATGGTGGCGCGCGTTTGTAAACATGAGAGCGGCAGATGATCGACCAACGCATCATCCCATCCCGTACGAGACCAAAGGCCGTCAATTACAACCACTTGCCCATCTGGCTTGAGCCAGCGGTGCCAGTTTCGAAATGCCTGTAGCGGATCGTAAAAGTGACAGACCACCTGTCTGCTTACAATAAGATCGAATGTTGCCTCATCAAAAATTTCCGCCTTATGTGTATCTCCCACGAGATAGATGATTGGGTTTGCCAAAGTCGATGCTTGTTTCGAATGCGCCTGTGCGACCATCTCCGCAGATGGATCTATGCCTACCACAGAACAACCCCAATCGGCAAACAACTGAGACAGAATACCAGTGCCTGAACCTACATCCAATACCCTCTGCCTTGCCGTCACGGCAACGGCAACGGCAACAGCGATCTCGGCGCGCCACAAATCGCGTTCTGCGTCACCTATGCCATGCCCAGGCTCTGCGTCATAACTTGCTGCGCCACTATCATAAAGCTGGTTAATCTGTTGCTGCACAGAAAGATCGTCCATGTCTATATCCTGGGTTTATCCCAGACTCCACACCTGAGAGGGCGCTTTGGGCCACAATATGTCTACCAGCACACGGGCCGGCTCGTTGTGGGCGAGGCAATCGGCAAAAGCGCCGGCCAGTTCGACAAAGGATCGATGGCCCAATAATGTCTGATAAAAGGTCAAATCGGGAAAGGAGAGATCGGCCTGATCGACATTGGGTTTCTGCCACGGGAGGAGATCAACCAGTCGTCCGCCTTCCCACTTCAAAATCAAGCCGCTACGGTAGAAATTGAGCCGCAATTCACCCGAATAGCTCGCTGCAATGGACCGGGCCAGGCGGTCCTCTAGCACAGGGACAATCTGCCGCACAAAGAGCGCCGGATCAGGGATGCGAATGTAGAAAGTCGCTGCCGGTTCCACCTGTGCAAGTCTTTGTGGAAAGACGCGGTAGAGCGGGTGATCCGTGCCAAGCCAGCAGCCGATTTTGCGGATTGCCGGATCTACGGTGGAGAGATGTTGCCAGATCACCGGTGCAACAGCAAGCCAGTTGACACCTTCAGCCAATTCGCAGCGCGACAGCCAGAGCAATTCGCCGTGCGGTTTGGGATGACGAGCGAAAAAACCAACCGGCGTCCCTTCGTCTGTTTCAATCATGAAGAGGAGCCGCCGAAAGACGTTGAGTTCTCCCCGTCCATCCAGTTCCAGCCGCCAGAGGGCGTCATCCCGTTGTACACTGAGCAGAGAGCGACGCTGCCCAACGCGGTCGAAGGCGGCGATCTGCGGTAGATCGTCTACTGTGGCGGGGCGAATGTGATGGCGACCTTCTGTGATCGGCGTTTCGACAATATCCTGGCAGGCGTAGCCGATCCGCCCTCCGCCCCAGGAAAGGGCCAGTTCGTAGCCAAATTGACGGTAGTAGTTAGGGATACCGCCAATCACCTGGAGCAGATGGCCGCGACGTTCACTTTCGGCGTGCAAATCTTCGATCTGCAACCGAACCAGGCCCAGACGTCGGTAATCTGGGTGGGTGCCCACAAATTCGATCTGCCCCACCCCAAACTCGCTCTCCCCATATTGCCAGCGCTGCGACAAAAGCGCGCAGGTGGAGACGATTTCGCCTGTAGTGAGATCGTCGATCACCGTCCAATCGGAAGGGCGTACAATAGGGTGCGAACCGTCGAGCCAGGAGCGGGCGCGCTCGGCAATGGCATGGCCGGGATGTCCTGGCGAACCATGGACCAATGCTTTAAACCGGGTCAGCGTTTCGATGTCTGCTGGGGTTGCCCGACGCATTCGAAAGTTGTCGCCAAGTCTCATAAGGCTGGATGCTTTCTACAGAGATAAGCCATTACAGAGATAAGCCCCTAACGGTGCTTTCTTTGTAGCGGATCGAGCCGTTGGGTCAAAATCTGACCGATGAGGGTGACACTCAACGCGGTGACAAAGATCGCCAGCGCCGGCGTCAACAGGAGCAGGGGCGCACGCTGCATGTAGGGCTGTGCTTCGGCCAGCATGGCACCCCAATCAGGGGTGGGTGGCTGGACGCCGATGCCCAGGTACGAAAGGCCGGCGATGGTCAGCAGCGTATGGCCAAAGCGGAGGAAACTGGTGGCAAGGATGGGTCCGCTGATGTTGGGGAGGACATGACGCAGCAGCAGCCGTCGAGTGGGCACGCCCGTGGCGACTGCTGCTTCGATGAATGGGCGCGCCAGCACGTCAAGCGTCAAGGCGCGGGCCAGGCGGGCATAGGTCGTCCACCCGGTGAGGGTCAACGCCAGCAACAGTGTGCCGAAACTCGCCTCCAACAGCGCCGCAATGATCAGCGCCACCACAAGATAGGGGAAGGCGACCAACACGTCCACAAGGCGCATGGTCACCTCGTCGAACAAGCCACCGACGCGCGCGGCCAGTACGCCGACGGCAACGCCCACGCCGCCTGTCACCAGCACAGCCAGCGCCGAAAGCAGCAGAGAAGATCGCCCCCCGTATAGTACACGCGAGAGCACGTCGCGTCCCAGGTGATCAGCGCCCAGCGGATAGAGCGCCGACGGTGGCTGCAGCCGCGCCGAAAGCACCTGCACGTTGGGATCTTGGGGCGTCAGCCAAGGCGCGCAGACCGTCACCAGCACCAACGCCAACAGGATCACGCCCATCACCAGCAAACCAAGCGGTTGCCGCCGCCGCGGAGACGACGGCAGAGCGTCCATCCTTGCCGGAGCAGGGGCAAGCGCAGTCGGCAATCTTCTCTTTTCGGCTGAAACGACTTCACTTGAAAGCATAGATGCTAATCACCTTGGGATTCTGTTGGTAAACCGGTTGTGACGAGAAAATGGTCTCGAAGCGGAAGTACTGCGGTTGGTAACCGCAGCTACGACAGACGAGACAATCCCCTATCTCGTAGGTTACGCTACCAGCGTGACGGGCCTGCTCGACGAGTTCACTAACTGTCACCCGCGCATAGACGGATTCAGCCACAGGTAGATCACATCGGTCAACGTGCTGATGGCCACGGCCAGGCATACCAGCAGGAGCAGGCCGGCTTGCAGCAGCAGCAGATCACCGGCGATGACGGCGTCGTAGAGGATGCGGCCCAGCCCAGGCACGGCGAAGATGACCTCCACAATTACCGAACCGCCCAGCAAGCCCGCCAGCCAGAGCGTCACCAGGGTGGTCACTGGGATCAGGGCGTTGCGCAGGGCATGACGGTAGAGCAGCGTGCGGTTGCTCAGCCCTTTGGCGCGGGCGGTGCGCATGTAGTCGGCCTGGTAGACGTCGAGGAGGGCGGCGCGGGTGGCCTGGGCGAAGTAGGCCAACGGCGCAGGGAGCAGCGTCAACACCGGCAACACAAGGAAGAACGGTCCACGCCAGCCTGCCGAGGGCAGCCACCCCAGCCAGAGAGCGAAGATCAAGATCAGCAGCGGCCCCAGCACATACTGCGGCACAGCGATCCCGGCCTGGCACACGACGGTGATCAGCATGTCGAGCCACGATCCTGGGCGGCGGGCTGCCAGGATTCCCAACGGCAAGGAGAGCAAGAGCGCCAGCAGCAGCGTCGTCACTGTAAGCAGCGCCGTCACCTGCAAGCCGCGCCCTAAGATCTCGCCGACAGGCGCGCGGCTGACATAGGAAAGACCCAGTTCGCCGCGCGCCACATCACTGATCCAGGTGAGATATTGGCCGGCCAATGTGCGATCCAGCCCAAGATCGCTGCGTAGTTGCGCCACCGCCGCCGCGTCGATTGTCCGCTCGCCGATACGGGCGCGGATGATCGACATCGTGGGATCAATGCCGGTGAGGTAGGGCAGCAGAAAGATCAATACCGATGTCACAAAGAGCACCACCGGCAACCCCACCAGGCGACGCAACAAGGCGCTTTGCATGATGAGTGTGCCTTTAGCGTGTCAGATCCAGTTCGGGCGTCAACAGGTATTGGCCGAGCAGGTGCGGCTGGTAGTTGACCACGCCCGCACGATGACCGTAGATCTGTACCGTATAGTCCGTCCAGATTGAGACGACGTCGTCGACCACAATGGTCTGTTGGATCTGGCGATAGAGGTCATAGCGCGCTGCCGGATCGGCCAGGCCGCGTGCTTCGGCCAGTAGGGCGTCGACCTCGGGGTTGCAGTAGGCGTTGAGGTTGTAGGATCCTTCGCAACCGTAGTCGGCCTGCAAGAAGCCTTCAGGATCGTGGTTGTCGAGCAGGTGATTGCGTGAGACGATGAAGATGTCGAACTCCTCGGCCAGAACCGACGGCTCGAGGACGTTGTAGGGCGCAATGCGCACTTCGGCAGCGATGCCCACGTTGGTCAGCATCTGCTGCACCGCCACCGCCGTCGGCGGCAGATTGGCGCGCGTCGGGTAGGTCCACAAGTTCACTTGTAGCTCGCCCTCCGCGTAACCGGCCTCCGTCAACAGTGCCTTCGACAGTTCGGGATCAAAGGTATCGGCGGTGAGATCGGCGTTGACCCAGACTTCGTTGGGCGCGAACGGACCGGCGGCAGGCGCGCCTACCCCTTCCAACACAGCATCGACAATGGCCTGTTTGTCGATGGCGTGAAGCACGGCGCGGCGCACGCGCACATCAGACATTGGCCCCTGGCTGTTGTTTAGATAGAGTGTGGTGGTGCGCGGCTGTGGCAGGCGAATAATGTTGATATCCCCATCCGCCTCAAGCATTGGCAGTTGTGGAATCGGTAGCTGCTGGGCGATGTCCACTTCGCCGGTGCGCAGCATGGTGGCTCGGCTTTCGGCGTCAACCGCGGCCAGCATTGTCACCTCGTCAATGTTCACCGGCCCACCCCAGTATGTCTCATTCTTGCGCAGCGTGGCGCTCTGCATGGGCACATCTTCCACCAGCACAAACGGGCCGGTACCGGTACCGAAGACGTTGGGCGGTGTGGTGTCGTAGGCGGCAGGGGCCAGGATCGAAAAACTGGGCGACGTTAAACGTTTGGGCAGCAGCACGTCCGGCTCAACTGTGGTGATGACGACAGTGCGCGCATCAACGGCCTCGATGGTGCTGATATTCTCAGGTGAAAAGCCACGTGGCGGTGTTTCGGCCCCCAGCAGATAGGTGAAGGCCGTCACCACGGCATCTGCCGTCAACGCTTCGCCATTGTGAAAGGTAACACCGTCGCGCAGGGTGAAGGACCACTGGTTGGCGTCCACCTGTGTCCACGATTCAGCCAGCCAGGGCTCCACCTCGCCGACAAAGTTGATCCAGATCAACGGTTCGACTGCGCCCCACGACGTGAGCGCGAAGGAGTCGTCGGTTTCAATGGCGTACCCGGCATCGGGCCAGAAAGTCTCGGCGATGGTAAGTTGTTTTGGGCCGTCCACGGTGGTGGTCACCGGTTCGGTGGGCAGGCCGACTGGGGCCACACAGGCCGCCAGCAGCAGGCTGAACAAGACGATTGGTAGCAACCGCAACTGTCTAAAATGCATGACGATGGTTCTCCATAAAGTACGTGAAGGTTGAAAGTACGTGAAGGTTGGTTATGACGCTCGATAGCCGATCAGCGCATAGCGCGCCTGAGGACCAATCGGTGTTGCTTCGGCGGAGCGGATCTCGCTCAAGATTTCGGCGGAGACTTGTGTGAAGCCGGCGGAAATCATCTCCGCCACCAGCGGTGCATGGTCACTCAGCGCGAAGTTGGGCAGAGCGGCCTGGGTCTGCGACGAGTAATGCTGCGCCCACTGTGAACGGACCTCTTCGTCGTTCATTTCCTGAGGTTGTTCGGGATCGAACCAGAAACTGTCAATAGCGACCACCCGGCCACCGGGCTTGAGCAGTTGCCGCCAATTGCGAAAGGCCAGTGCCGGATCGCGCAACGTCCACAACACGTGACGGCTGATCACCGCGTCAAACGAAGCCGGCGGGAGATCGGGTGCAACGGCGTCGCCAAGTTGAAAGGTAGGCGGTGTGGTCGCTGTCGAAGCAGTGGCCCGCGCTTGGGCCAGCATGCCTTCGGCCAGATCAATGCCTGTGACCCGATGGCCGATTTCGGCGGCCAGGAACGAGAGGAAGCCTGTCCCCGCGCCGACATCAAGCACGGTGGAGGGCGCCGCCGGCAGCAGGCGCGCCAACGTGTGCGCCCACGCCGCCTGTTCCTCTATGCCCATACGCTGCCCATGACCGGGCTGGCTGTCGTAGGAGGCGCCACGCCAGTTCCAATAGGCGTTGATTTTGTCCTGTATGTTGTTGGTTTGGGAATCCAATCTGTTGACTCCTGTACTGAGGTAACGGATAGAAAAGGCGCTTGTCCTTTCACTACATTCAATGAACATAAGCGACGAACAACAGGAAGACGCTATCTCAAAATTGGATCCATCACTGTCGCAATTGCGACATAGTGATTGTCGTAATTACGACAGAGTGATTGTCGCAATTGCGACATTGCTCACACAGCTATCGAACCGCCATCAACACACAGTTGTCAAAGCGCTGCCAGAGGATGCCTACCTCGCAAAAACCGGCTTCAAGCAGCGCGCTTGTCTGTAGATCGCGACCGGCGTTAACCAAATTGTCTGGCGAACGCCAGGCGAAGCGACGCTCCCGTTCAGCAAGGAGTTCGGTTAGCGCGGGTTCCAGGTTGAGCGCAGCCCACCACTGCGCCCAATTTTCTACACCCGTCTGTGCAAAGGTTTCATCTTGCCACTGCCGCTCGCGCACATGCTGTGCCACCTTCTGTAGTGAAGGCAGATGTGGCCCAAACTTCATGTTGTCACCATTTAAGAAAAGACCATTGGGGCGGATCAGCGCTGCAAGTTCGGCATAGACACGCACCAGATCCGGCGTGCGCAGCCAGTGTAGCGCCGTGGTGCTCAATACAGCGTCGAAACTCGATTCACCCAGCGTCTCAATCCATTTGGGATCGCCCAGATCAGCGTCGACCCAACGCAGCCGCCTGTCCATTGTGCCCAACGTCCCTTGCCCCATCGCCAAGAGGACAGGATCGAGATCTACCGCCACGGCGCGAGCGTGGGGAAAGCGGGTGAGCAGCCGTTGGCTCAGCGATCCTGGACCGGCGCAGAGATCAAGCGCCACAAAGTCAGGGGGGAGCAGCACTTCCAACGCCGTGAACATCGCCTCGAAGCGCTCCTCGCGGTCGGGTAGGTAGCCGGTCTGTTGGGCGTCCCAGCGCGCCAGCCAGTGATGCCAATCAACTGTGGTGGTCTCTTGTGTGATTGTTGCCATGATCAAGATCTCCTTTGGGGTTGTTGATATTTACCTGGGCCGTAGCCAATTTTCCAACGCTTCGCCCAGTGCATTGCAACCGAAAACGACGAAAAAGATCGCCATCCCTGGTGGTAAAACAAGGTGTAGTGCACGATCCAGGAAAGGGCGGGCTTCTACCAACATGGCACCCCACTCCGGTGTCGGTGGTTGAATCCCCAGCCCGAGGAAGCTCAATGCCGCCACGGCCAGGATGGTTGATCCGCCGTCAAGGCTGATCTGCACCGCCACCGGCCCAATGATCCCCGGCAAGAGGTGGCGGGTGAGGATGCGCCAATCCCCTGCGCCGGTGGCCTGGGCGGCGATGATGAATTCCTGTTGGCGCAGTGCCAGCACCAGGCTGCGCGCCAGCCGTGCATAAGTGACCCAGCCGCCGATGGCCAGTGCCGCAATCAAAGCGGGGATACTCGGCCCCAGTGCGCCGATCAACGCCAGCGCCAGGATAATCTGCGGCAAGGCGTAGAAGAAGTCGGTGATGCGCATGGCGACGTTGTCGATCCAGCCGCCGCTATAGCCACTGACCAGCCCAATCGACAAGCCCAGTGCCAGTGAAAGCGAGAGTACGATGGCTGTCACCATGAGCGAGGCGCGCCCAGCCCAGACCACGCGGCTCCATACATCACGCCCCAATTGATCTGTTCCCAACCAGTGGTCTGCCGATGGCGACTGTAGCCCCACGCGCAAGTTTACTGTCACCGGATCGTGGGTGGCGGTCCACGGCGCAGCTAGGCAGACGATCACCACCACCGTCATCAAAGCAATGCCGCTGTAGGCAGGATCAAAGAGCATCGCCAGTAGACGGCCAACAGATCTCCTGGCGCGCCAGGTAGGGCGATGCCATTCGCTGGCTGAAAGCTTGTCCGTGAGTGGTAGTTCTTGCATTTTAGGTGTAGCGAATCCGCGGATCGAAGACGGTGTAGCTCAGATCGACCAGCAAGTTAAGCACAATGATGATGCCTGCGAAGAGAAGCACCGTCGCCTGGATCACAGGAATGTCGCGATAGTTGACGGCCTGCGCGTAATAGTTGCCTAACCCGGGCAGGCTGAACAGCGTTTCGATGATGATGGCCCCGCTGATAAGCATGCCCAACTGCTGCACGGCCAATGTCACAAACGGGACAGCGATATTGGGTAGCAGGTGTCGCCAAATACGGGGCGCAAGGGCAATGCCTTTGGCGCGGGCGGTACGCAGGTAGTCGCTGTATAGCTGATCAAGGACAAGCGAACGCAAGAGACGGCTGAGGCGAGCCGCCTGCCCCAACCCCAGTGTGGCAATCGGTAGCAGGTAGTGTTCCCATCCCTTTGCGCCGAAGGATGGCAGCCAGCCCAGTTGCACAGCAAAAATGAGGATGAGTAAAAAGCCTAGCCAGAAATCAGGGATCGAAACCAGCGCCAGCGACGCCAGCCGTATCCCTTGGTCCAGGCCGCGGTGACGCTGCACCGCGGCCAGAATTCCAACAGGTAGAGCCACCAACAGCACAAAAACCATGGTGATCCCACCCAGCGTGGCCGAAAAGCGGAGATGCTTGCCTATCTCCGCGATGATTGCACGGTCGGTGCGGATCGAATAGCCCAGATCGCCGGTCACTGCGCTGCGCAACCAATACCCATACTGCACAAACACAGGACGATCCAAGCCGTAGGTGGCGCGCACCCAGGCAATCTGCTCAGCATTGGGTGCGCCGCCGACCCGCTGCGCTGCAATCATCTGGGCTGGATCCGCGGGCGACAGGTAGATGAGCAGATAGACGAGAAAACTCAGGCCAATCAGCAAGAGGAGTGAGTTAAGCAGCCGTTGGAAGAGGTAACGAAGCATAATGGTGCAGTAGCCTTGGAATCGATTTATTGCCGGTGTGGTGCGTAGTGCGTGAACGGACTACGCACTACGCACCACCGTTGACCCAGGCCCGTTCCCAGAGAGGAATCCAGGCTCTCTGTGCTTTTATTCGCCCACCGTCACCTGTTGGACGGCGTAGCTCAGATCATATTCGGTGCCACCCAGGCGGAAGCCGGCTACTTCGTTGCGCACGGCGTAAACCCGTTGTGGGTAGACCAGGGGGACGACGGCGGCGTTTGTATCGAGGTGCAGCCAGATCTGATTGTAGATCTCCTGGCGTTTCGCTTCGTCGGTTGAGGCCAGCGCGGCATCTATCAACGGATCAAGTTCAGTCGATGCATACGAAGTGGTCGATTCTGTACTCTCGTCGGTGTAGAAAGCACCGGCGAGCAGGGTGTGCGGGTCATACGGCGGCCCCCAGCTAAAGCGCATGATCAGGTCATAGTCTCTGGCGTAGAAGGAATCGAGCCAGCCGCTGTAATCATAGAAACGCAACACCAGATCGACGCCG
This sequence comes from bacterium, assembly GCA_016124945.1. Classification (GTDB taxonomy): domain Bacteria; phylum Chloroflexota; class Anaerolineae; order Caldilineales; family Caldilineaceae; genus RI-153. The sequence goes on from WGMT01000031.1 coordinate 209,976, forward strand.
ATTTCCTTGAGTTGGGCCTGAATCGCCGTCGCCATGGATGCGGTTTCGGGCAGGCGCGATTGATCGACAACCACATCGATCTGGAGCGGTTGTCCATCCTTTTCGAGGATGCCCGCTGCGTTGAGCGTCCACCCCGCCTCGGCCAGCAGTTCGCGCGCCGCCTGGGGATCGTAACTGTAAACGCCGGCATCGGCTCGGGTGACGTACGGGAGCACATCCGGCAGCAGCCCTTCGGCAACCTGACCGCGGCCACCGAAAATCGCATCGACCAGCCCCTGGCGGTCGATGGCGTGGTTGATGGCCTGGCGCACCCGCACATCATCAAGGGGTGCCTGGCCGTGGTTAGCAGCCAAATAGAAGGTGGTTGCGCCCTCGGCGGTCAAGATCTCAACGTCGGCACTGCTCTCCAGCGAGGCCATACTTTCGGGCGGGATGCTGCCCAGGTATTCGCCGCCGATCACGTGGATGTCACCGGCAAGGAGGGCGGCGATCCGGGTCTGCGCGTCGAGGACGACGGCGATCTCCAGTATGTCGACCTGGGGCAGTTCGCCCCAGTATGCTTCGTAACGGTTCAGTGTGGCGGCTTCGTCGGATAGGTCGGCAACCTGCCACGGCCCTGTGCCCACGGGTTGGGCGAAGGCATCGTCCGCCGTCACCGCTGCTGGGCTGAGAAAGCGCACCGGGCGAATCAGGGTAAAATCTTGCATAGCAGGGTAATACGATTCAGCCAGGGTCAGCACCAGCGTGGTGTCATCAGGCGTCTCGATTGCCGTGATGCGTGACGTGGTGGGCAACCAGTTATGACCGTCGTTGCCAACCCAACGCTCCAGATTCCACCTGGCGGCAGCCGAGTCGAAGGGTGTGCCGTCGTGGAAGGTGACGCCTTGCCGCAAGCGGAAGGTCCAGGTCAGGCCATCCTCTGAGATCTCCCAGGATTCGGCCAGCGCCGGTGCAATTGCGCCATCTACCGTGTAGCGCACCAGCGGTTCGTAGACGAGATCAAGCAGAACCATGCTCGAATCGTAAGCGTGTGGGTTGCCTGGCCCCAGGTTGCGCCCCGAAGCGAGGATCAGCGTCTGCGTCGGCTCATCTGCCGGTGTGGCGCCTGTATCGTCGGCGGGGAGCGGCGCGGCGACACACGCAGCAAGCAGAAGGGTGAATACCAACAAGATCAAGAGACGGATGTTACGCAAAGGTAGCCTCCCTGATGAGGGTGTGATGATGGATCAATGAAGTTGTAAAGGGTGGTCATTTCAGCTATGCATCAACAGACAGGCGAGTGCATAGATAGAGCCGACCGCAGCAGTCGTCCGGTGCTTCGTGCATTGCTGCGCTGTAACTTTATCGCTGCTCGAAGAAGTACCTTGTCGAGTTTATGACAAGCTTTATGTAGCGATTGAGACATTCGATGCCCTGCGAGGAAACATAGTCACATCTTGGCCGGGGACGTTTATTTAACCAAGGTTAAGCCCCACCCATAAACGTACTTCGATCAACCCTTCACCCCTTCCGCAAGCGGTTCACCCCAAATTCGCCGATCAAATTGCGTTTTCGATGATATGATTTCTCTGCGCAACACGACATGCAGGATTGGGTGTTGCTTGCCGTGCTGGGCGGCAGGCAATACCCCGAAAACAACAGAGACCGGCCCCATACGGGACCGGCCTCTTTGCGAGATTCAACACAACGCTTCAAGGAAATTCATTGCGCCAACAGTGAACTTCCACCCTGTGCTGAACCATCCTCTAGTATAGCAATCCTCTGAGCAAACAACAATGCTCGCTGGATGGCGCATGGTTGGTTCAGCTTGAAATTAATCAAGGAGCAACCACATGTGCCAGATCCAGGTCACTTTGGCCGAACGCGGCCGCGCCCGTTACGTCACCCAATGCGAACACGGCACCGTCCACGTAGTGTGGGACGGCGTGGGCTTTCACCTACCGGCGAGTGCCTTTGTGCGTATGGCCCACCACATCCTCAAAACGCGCAGCGTGGTAGAGGAGACACATTCGCCCACGGATCAGGCACACTGCCGCTTGCAAGTGAACCACCTTTTCGTGCTGTTGCCCGTCCACGAATTCCTGCCCCTGGCCGACATGATCGACGAAGCGTTGCGCTGCGTCCATACCCAGGACGGTGTCCGCCACACGGTGGAAGCAGAGACGATGCCGTCGTTGAAATTGTCTTCAGCGAAAGAACTATCCCTCCCCATCAATTTGAACTGAAAATTGACCGTGCTGGTTATTGAGTTTATCCAGATCGGGCTGGCCATCGTCCTGTTTGCGGTTGTCTGCTGGATCATCAATTTAGTGAAGAAGTCGCGTCTGTGAGCGGTTGTGCAGCAAAACTTCTTGGAGATGATCAGTCAATAGTTCATGTTACGCAAAGGAAGAAAAATGAAGCACCAACATACTTTACTCATTGCTATGGCGCTCATGCTTACTCTGCTGAGTGCCTGTGTGGCCCCCGTTGCTACACCGCCTTCTGATGCCGGTATTGGCGAGGTGGCAACACCCACCGCCGTTGCCGAAGAAACAGAGGCCAATGCTGTGAGCACAATCTGCGAACCTGGTTTCCGTCCTTTTGCCCACTTTGCCGGGGAAACCTGTGTGCCGGAGAACCCACAGCGCATTGTCACGCTTACGGATCAGAATGCGCTGCTGCCGCTCCTCGAACTTGGCGTCAAACCGGTTGGGAGTGCCGGGCGGCTGCGCAACGACGGTTCAGGCATCTTCCGGCGCACCGATGGGTTTGACACCGCCGGTATTGAGTTTCTGGGGGACTTTACGCAACCCAATTTGGAGGGAATTGCCGCCATGCAGCCCGACCTGATTGTGGGCTATGAATGGCACGCTGACCAATATGAGACGTTTTCTCAGATTGCGCCCACCGTTCTGATTCAGATCTTTGACCGTCCGTTGGACGAAGTGCTGATTGACTTTGCACTGCTGGCGGACGCACAAGAAACGGCTGAAACGTTGCATGAGGCATATCAAGCACAGATCGACCGTATCACTGAAGGGCTAGGCGACCGGCGCACCAGCCTGAGTGTTGTGATTCTGAATCCAGTATCAGCCACAGAATTCTACCGCGTTTACAACACAGGCCAGGCCATTGGCACTGTGATGGGCGCACTTGGTGTGGCAGGAATGGCGCTGCCTGAGGAGGAAGAGAGCACAGATGGCCCACTCAGTATCGAAGTCATTTCTGAGCACCTGGGGGATGTGATACTTGTCCTCGATTACTCGGGCGAGCAGACAGATCCCGTCGTTGATGAATTTTTAGCGTCGCCAATCTTAAATTCCCAGCCAACCGCCCAAGCAGCTCAGGTCTACCGCATTGATGGTAGCCGTACCGTCGGCTCCGCTTGGGTACGGATGCAGATATTCCTTGATACCCTCGAAGAGATTCTGCTCAACCCGACGATAGACGTTGATGTGATACAGGAATGATGGAAAGCAAGTATACCTTATCCAATAGCCATCCCAGGACCCTGACCATGCGAATCCATTTTGTCATTTGCTGCTTGTTAACGGCGTTGATTGCAGGATGCGCCGCGCCGGCGGCACCATCCCCCAATGTCACTACTGATGCCACCGCGGACACACGCACCATCACCCACGCCATGGGCGAAACCGAGATCCCCGCAGTGCCGCAACGTGTGGTGGTGTTGGACACGGGCGAAACCGACAACGCGCTGGCCCTTGGCGCAAACGTGGTAGGTGCACCGGTGGGCGACGTGCTGCAATACCAGGAATATCTGGCCGGTCAGCTTGACGGCATCACCGACATCGGCACCATCAGCGAGCCGAATCTGGAAACGATTGTGCAGCTCGAACCCGACCTGATCCTGGGCAGCAAACAGCGCTACGAAGCCATCTACGACGAGCTTTCCGCCATTGCCCCCACCGTCTTCGTGGAATCGCTACGTGTGCCCTGGCAAGACAACTTCCGCCTCCACGCCGAAGCGCTGGGCAAGACGGCAGAAGCCGAAGCGCTCCTGGCCGATTACGACGCCCGTACCGAGCAGGTTCGGCAGGCGCTGGGCGAGGACCTGCCCACCATCTCCATTATCCGCTTCCGCCCTGGTCAGGTGCGGCTCTACCTCAAGAGTTCGTACATCGGCTACATCTTGCAGGATGTGGGCCTGCCCCGTCCTCCCGCTCAGGATCAGGACCTCTTCTCGTCGGACATTAGCCTGGAGCAGATCGCCGACGTCGATGCCGACTATCTCTTTGTCACCGGCTACGCTCAGGACGACAGCGATCTCGCCACATTCCTGGAGAGCGAACTGTGGACGACCCTCTCCGCCGTGCAGAACGAGCGCGTGGTCGACGTCAACGACGACACCTGGGTGGCGGGCCTTGGCGTACAGTCGGCCAACCTGGTGTTGAATGATCTGATCAACATTTTCAGACTCAACATCGACGAAGCGGCTGCGCCGGGTACGGATGGTCTGACCGCGATCACCTGCAGCGACGGAGAACGCGCCATAACCGGCAACTTCGGCGACATCTGCATCCCTGCAACCCCACAGCGCATCATCGCCATGAACGAAGGCGTGATGGCGAACCTGCTGGCATTGGGCGTTACGCCAATTGGCGTGGTTGATTGGGCCAACCGCGACTTCACCCAATATTTGGGCGACACCACACAGACGATTGCCAGCGTCGGCACGACAGACGGCCCAAACTACGAGGCGATGCTGTTGCTCAACCCCGATCTGATCCTGGCCATGCCGTTCGACGTGGACGAAGAAACGCTGCCGCTGCTGTCACAGATTGCGCCGGTAGCCGTGAGCCCCTTCTCCAGCGTCGACTGGCGCGGCAACATCCTCTTTACCGGTGAGGCCGCGGGTAAGATGGCGGCAGCTGAGGCGCTGGTCAGCACCAGCAACGCCCGGCTCGAAGAATTCCGCACCGCCTACGCCGCTCAAGCCCCTGCCAACGAGACCATCGCCATCATCCGCAGCCGCGCCGACACCTTCAACATCTACAACAAAGAATCGTTCATTGCCGAACTGAGTAAAGAAGCCGGCCTACGGCAACCCGCCGCCTTCGACGAAATCGAAGCGTGGAACTCCATGTCGATGGAAGCCATCACCCTGCTCACCAGCGACAAACTCTTTGTGATGGTGCGCAACGAACGGGAGGCCGGCGCCTTCCTCGATCTGGCAGCCAGCCCACTCTGGCAGACCATCCCCGCTGTGCAGCAAGACGAAGTGCATCTCGTCAATTGGAGTGTGTGGGTGGCCGGGTGGAACATCGTCGGCGCCAACCTTGTGATCGACGATCTATTCTTCTTTATGCTGGGCGAGGAATCACCCACGCCTAATCCGGTGGCCGATCTGATTATTCCTGATTATGGTCCGCTCTACGATGAGGAACGGCTAGGGATTGAGCAATAGGAGCTATGCAATGACCGAAAAAAACAACGACTCGCGCTTCTGTTCTATCTGTGCGCGACAGGCGGGCCTTAGCCCGGTGGGTTACGGCGGATCAGACTACGAAATTGTCATCGCCGTTGAGTTACCGCTGCCCTGGCCGGTTGGCATGTTCACCGACCCGGAACGTATGCCCGCCGAAGTGCTCGCTGTGATGAAACACATCCGCGACGAATACCAACGTACCCACCAGGTGCGCATCCGCCCGCTTGGCATCGCCCCCGACGCCAACTACGCCGTAGAAGGGATGCACCGCATCATCGCCTGGCGGCGTCCACAGGGCGCGTTCGCGCAATTTGAACACAGCGAGTACCTCGTCCCCGACGATCAGGTTGGCCCGCTTTTCTTCGCCCTGGCGCTGGATCCTGGGCAACTCAACTCGTTTGCGTCCTATCGCCAGGACGTCGGCGATGTGCGCGATCTGCTCGTCTGCACCCATGGCAGTGTGGACGCGGCCTGCTCAAAGTTCGGCTACCCCACCTACGCCCGCTTACGCCGCATCGCCGAAGAATCGGGCGGGCGGCTGCGCGCCTGGCGCACCACTCACTTCGGCGGACACGTCTTCGCGCCGACGCTCATCGACCTGCCACACGGCAGCTACTGGGCCTACATCGAAGCCGAAGAGGCCGAACTGCTGGCGCACCAGGACTGCGATCCCGCTCGCCTGAGCGAGCACTACCGGGGCTGGACAGGCGTCCCCGCGCCCTTCTTACAGGTGCTGGAACGCGAACTTTTCTTGCGGCATGGCTGGGCGTGGCGGCACTACCCCAAGGTGGGGCGCGTCCTGTGCCAGGACGAAGACGCCCAACCCGACGAACACGGCGACGTTGAACCGTCCTGGGCCGAGGTGCAGATCGAGTACATCACGCCTGCCGGCGAATCCCTCTCGGCAACAGCCCGCATCGAAGTAACCCAACGCGTCGAGTCGATCTACAGCAGCGGCAGCGCCGAAACCTACGCCTATCCTCAGTACGAGGTGGCCTGGGTGCAGACGGAAGCGGAAAGCGTTGGAGCGGAAAGCGTTGGAGCGGAAAGCGGAAAGCGTTGAAGCGTTGGAACGGAAAGCGGAAAGCGTTGAAGCGTTGGAACGGAAAGCGGAAAGCGTTGAAGCGTTGGAACGGAAAGCGGAAAGCGTTGAAGCGTTGGAACGGAAAGCGTTGGAACGTTTCAACGCTCTAACGCTTCAACGCTCTAACGCTTCAACGCTTCAACGCTTACAAACAAAGGACCTATCATGAAACGATCTGTTTACCTGCTTACTACCCTCTTGGTGCTGACGTTGCTGTCGGCCTGCGTTGCCGGCGCGCCGGCAACTGAATCGTCAGCCACGGCTGAGTCCGCTGCGGATAGCAGCTGCGCTGTGGGATTCCGCCTCTTTGTGCATAGTGGCGGCGAGAGCTGTGTCCCCGAAAACCCGCAGCGCATTGTGACATTGCAAGATCAAAACGCGCTGCTGCCGCTGTTGGAATTGGCATTCAAGCCTGTTGGCAGCGCCGGGCAGCTACTGGAAGACGGCGGCTTCCGCTTCCGCCGCGTTGAAGGCTTTGATACCGAGGGCATTGAGTTTGTAGGCGCCATCGTTGAACCCAATCTTGAGTCGATTGCGCTGCTTCAGCCCGACCTGATCATCGGGCCGCCCTTCCAAAGTGACATCTACGATTCACTTTCAGCGATTGCGCCAACCGTGCTCATCGATGTACACGATCGTCCGCTGGATGAGGCGCTGATGGACTTCGCAATGCTTGTCAATGCCGAGGAACAGGCGGCGACGCTCAAAGCGGAATACGAAGCCAACGTTGCCGAACTCCTGGCCGCGCTGGGCGACCGCCGTGAGCAGATCACCATATCGGTGATCACGCCCGGCTGGGAATCAGGACAGTTTTACAACGAAGCCACCGGCCAGGCCACAGGCACCGTGATGCAGGCGCTCGGCTTGTTGCGCCCTGCGCCGGAAGCAGGCCCAGATGCGATTACCGATCTGCGCAGCATTGAAACGCTGCCTGAGCACGACGCCGATGTGATGATCATCATCTCCTACACCGGCGAGGATCAAGATCCGCTCTTCGATGAATTTTTCAACTCGCCAATCCTGAACAACCTGGGGGTGGCCCAGGCAGAACAGATCTATGTTTTCGACGGGCTGCGCATGGTCGGCGCGGGGTGGAGCAAGATGAACACCTTCATCGACGAGTTAGAACGCGTTCTCTTGAACCCGGATCTGAACATCGACGTGGTGCAGGAACCAGCATCGCAGGCGAGCACAACCGCGGAGGGCAGCGACACCACCTGCGCCGACGGCGAACGTCTCTTCGCCGATGCACACATCGTCGAGCCGGTCTGTGTGCCGGTGACGGCGCAGCGCATCATCACCCTCGATCCTTTCTACTCGCTGCAAATGGGTGTACAGCTAGGTTTACCCATCATCGCCTCAGCTACCGTTGACGGCAGCGACACCTTCCCCGCGTCGTTAACGCCTGAGGAGACGGCAGGGATCACGGCCGTAGGGTCATTCGACACACCCAATCTAGAGGTCCTCGCCGGCCTCAACGCGGATCTGATCATTGGCGACGCCTATTTCTATGCCGAGCAGGTGGATCTGCTTAACCAGATCGCGCCCACCGTCCTCATCAACACACCTGAGTGGAAGCAGTGGATCTACACCATCGCCGCCGCCGCCGGTGTACCTGAACGCGCCGAAGACGGCTTCGCCGAGTACGAGGAGCGCATCGCCGAGATCCAGCCGCGGCTGCGTGACGTCGAAGTCTCGTTTGTGCGCCTCATCCCCGGCGGCTTCCAGGTCTATTTGGACGGTCCTAGTGCGTATGCGCCGTTCAGTGTGCTGGCCGAAGCGGGCGTCAAGCGCACGGCCTTCGAGACCACTGAAGACGACACCGTGCTGCTGCGCCCGGACTTCGAGACACTGCCCAATCTCACAGGTGACATCCTCTTCTATGTGGTGGGCGGCGCAAACGATCCGGTAGCCGACAACGCGCTGGTGGAAGAGGTGACGGCGAATCCCATTTGGCAGCAGCTTCCTGCCGTGCAGGCCGGCGAGGTCTACCGGCTGGAAAACACCCACTGGATGGGCTTCGGCGGCCTGCGTTCGGCCCACGCCATCCTCGACGATATTGAGATGTACTTGGCAGATTAGGTTCTGTGGCCCTTTTGCAGTGTTGTCTCGTGGCGAGTTGTCGTCAATCGCCTGCTCGGCGGGAGGAAATCTACGAAATGTCAACGCAGCCTAATTACCAAGGTTTTAACCATAGCAGTTCAGTTAGCAAGCAGTTCAGTTAGCAAGCAGTTCAGTTAGCAAGCAGTTCAGTTAGAAAACAATTCAGTTAGAAAAGGAGATGATATGCAACTTTTGTCATACGGTTCTAGACCATTGCTGCTAATGGTAGTTGTGCTGCTGACCGCGGCCTGTGCGATTCAGCCAATCCCCGTTCCTGTTGTCGAAAGCGGCCCACAGGTCGTCAATGTTTACTCGGCGCGACACTATGGAGCCGTGGAAGAGGTGATGGAGCGTTTCACCGCCGAAACGGGTATTGAGGTATTGATTTCGCAAGGCTCAGACCAGTCGCTGATAGAGCGTGTGAAGGCAGAAGGCGCGCAGACGCCGGCCGACGCCATCATTACCATCAATGCCGGCAGTGTGCAATTGCTGGCCGATGAAGGTCTGCTGGCTACGGTGGACTCATCCGTGATCCAGGAAGCGATCCCGGATACGCTGCGCGATCCCGAAGGGCAGTGGGTAGGCCTTTCGCAGCGTGTGCGCACACTGATGTACAACCCCGCCAACGTGGCAGAGGACGAAATCCCAACCACCTATGCGGATCTGGCAGAACCGAATTGGCAAGGTCGGCTCTGCCTACGTCCGGCGAGTCATATCTACACCATTGCCTTAACGGCTAGCATCATCGCCAACGAAGGCATTGAAGAGGCCGAACGCATCGTACAAGGTTGGGCCGACAACAACCCCATTTACATCAACAGCGACACACGCATTTTGGAAACGATGGCGGCAGGCGGCTGTGATGCCGGCCTCACCAACCATTACTATCTGGGGCGCTTGGTGTCAGAGAATCCCGACTTCCCGATTCAGCCGGTATGGGCCAACCAGGAGAGCACAGGCGTACATCGCAATGTTGTTGCCATGGGCGTGCTCGAAGTGGCACGTAACAAGCAAAACGCCATTACGTTGATGGAATGGCTGGCAACTGAAGGGCAAGGCGCTACGTCCGACACCCTTCCAGGCGGCAATTTCGAATTCCCGGCCAATCCGGCAGCCGAAGCCAATCCGATCATCGTGGGCTTTGGTGAATGGCAGGTCGATCCAATGCCCATGGCTGAATATGGGCGCAATCAAGCCGAAGCCCTGCAACTTCTGGAACGCACCGGCTACGGTTTTTCCGAAAACTAGTGATTCCCTTTAACAACTTAACATAGGCGCTGCGAAGATCCAGGCGGTTGTTCAGGACACCGCCTGGATCTTTGTGAGCATGTGGACGGCTTGATGACTGTTCAAAACGCAACCCAACTGTTCCGCGGTATACGCAACACCTCATTCGGCGCTATGTGGCGAGGATCGGGCCGGCACGCGCTCCTTTTGCTGCTTACGCTGCTCGTGGTGTTGCCGCTGAGCATCGTGCTATTAGAACTGCTTACCCCAACACGTCAGATCTGGGCACACCTGTGGGAGACCATACTGCCGGTGATGTTGCGTAATACGCTACTGCTGGTGGTGGGTGTTGGGGGCGGCACCTTGTTGATGGGCACAGGGCTGGCTTGGCTGGTTACGGCTTATCGCTTCCCGGGGCGCTCGCTTTTCGACTGGGCGCTGTTGTTGCCATTGGCGTTGCCGAGTTACATCCTGGCTTTCGTTTATGTGGCGACCTTCGATTTTGTGGGGCCGGTGCACTCTACATTGCGTGTCTGGTTCGGCCCCGACGTCTGGTTTCCACGAATTGATACGGGATGGAGTGCGCTTGTGGTGCTCATCGCCACACTTTATCCCTATGTCTACCTCCTGGCCCGCACTGCCTTTCGCGCCCAGTCGGCTTATACATTTGATGCCGCGCGCACCATGGGGTTGAACCGCACGGCGACCTTCTTCCGGCTGGTATTGCCGTTGGCGCGCCCTGCGCTGATCACCGGCATGTCGCTGGCCATGATGGAGGCCCTTGGCGATTTCGCCACGGTGAGATTGTTTAACTATCCAACGCTGAGCGAAGGCGTCTTTCGGATTTGGGAAGGCATGATGAATCGCTCTGCCGCGTTGGAATTGGCTGCGCTCCTCTGCCTTGTGACGCTGCTGCTGATTCTTTGCGAGCGCATATTGCGTGGTGCGGCGCGCTACACACAGACAACCGGTCAAGCCCCAAGACCAACGCCCGTCATCTTGCGCGGACGGGTTGCCTGGTCGGTGACGCTTGGGCTCAGCATGGTGCTCAGCGTCACCTTCGTGCTGCCGATAGGGCAACTGGCGATTTGGACATGGCAGGAAGTGGCAAAACAGGGACCGGGCGGCACGTTGAATGTAGCCTTTCAGCGCTACATGGCCACCACCCTCACCATCGCAATGTTGGCCGCTTTGGCAGCGCTCATTTGGGCGCTCTTGTTGGCCCACTCGGCGCGGCTCAATAATGGGCGGTGGACCCGGTTCGGGGTGCGAATCGCCACATTGGGCTATGCCATGCCCGGCGCTGTGATCGGCGTCGGCGTCTTGCTCACCTTAACGGCATTGGACCGGACGCTCTCCGCCTGGAGCATCGGCGCAGGCTTGCTGCTGGCCGGCTCGCTGGTCGGCCTGACTTACGCCTATGTTGTTCGTTTTCTCGCTGTATCCTACGGCAGCGTTGAAGCAAGCCTAGAGACCGTGACGCCGACGCTGGAACACGCGGCGCGCAGCCTGGGAGACGGCCCGCTGCGCGTGCTCTATCGCATTCACATACCGCTGATCAGCAGAGGACTCTTCACCGCTCTCATTTTGGTCTTTGTCGATGTGATGAAAGAGCTACCCATCACCCTGCTTTTACGTCCCTTTGGCATGGACACCCTTGCCATTTGGGCTTACCTGCTTGCCGCGGAAGGCTTTTGGGAAGCAGCAGCCGTCCCCTCTTTGAGCATTGTTGTTGCCGGATTGGTGCCGGTTCTGCTCTTGGTGCGGCTGAGCGGCGAGGATCCCTACAGCAATCAGTCTTCTTGAGGCAGATCGACATGAAGAGAGTATCACCATCGGATAGCACACAACCGGCCATCACCCTGCACCGGCTCAGTAAAGCCTACGGCAAGACAGGTGCAGTGAACGATGCCTCGTTGACAGTGTCTCAAGGAGCAATCGTTGCCTTCCTAGGGCCAAGCGGCTGCGGCAAGAGCACGACGCTGCGTCTGATTGCCGGTTTGGAACAGCCGGACGCCGGTGAAATTCGGATCAATGGTCAACAGGTAGCCGGCGCCGGGCATTGGGTGGAACCGGAAGCACGCCGCGTCGGCATGATTTTCCAGGACTATGCGCTCTTTCCCCACCTAACCGTGGGGGCCAATATCGGCTACGGTTTGCGTTCGTATACCAAAGCCGAACGCGCCCGTCGCGAAGAGGAGTTGATGGCCCTCACCGCTCTGGATGGAATGGCAAAACGCTATCCGCATCAGTTGTCTGGTGGGCAGCAGCAGCGCGTGGCGTTGGCGCGGGCCCTGGCCCCTCAGCCAACGCTCTTGCTCATGGACGAACCGTTCTCTAATCTTGACGCATCGCTGCGGGTGCAGATGCGTGAAGAGGTACGTACGCTGGTGAAACGCGTGGGCACCACCACGCTACTTGTCACCCACGACCAACAGGAGGCATTCAGCCTGGCTGATGTGGTGGTGGTTATGCTAGAGGGGCGTTTCGTCCAAGTAGGTGCACCGCTAGAAATCTACCTAAATCCGGTTGACCGGACTGTGGCTGCCTTCGTGGGTGAGGCAAACTTCTTGCCCGGCGTGGCTTGCGGCGCAACCGTCGAGTGTACTTTGGGGACGCTCCCTCTGGTGAAACCCCATCGTGGGCCGGTGGATGTGCTCATTCGCCCCGAAGCGGTACACCCCACATTGAATGCACACGGCATCGGCTGCATCGAGGAGACCATCTTCCTGGGGCATGATCAGCAACTGCGTGTGCGGCTGCGGGATGGCTCACGAATGCTGGTGCGCGCCCGTCCTCACCCCGACTGGGTTGTGGGCGCGCCGGTGCAGTTGACAGTGCCCAACCCGGTATTGGTCTATCCGCAGCCATAGGGGACTTAAACAAAATGTGTAACTGTTCATCGTTAGATTCACCACACCATTTGCTTCACCGTTCACACAAAGGAGAGAACATGAAACAGACAATCTTGCGCCTCATTACTGTGGTATTCCTCTTCGCACTCTTGGCAGCGTGTGCAGCGCCGGCGCAGACACCTGTTGCTGAGACGACCGCGCCGGATCCAACCACCGTGCCGACGGAGGAAGCCGCAGAAGAAAGCATGGACGAGAGCGCCGCCGCTGCACCTTCTGCCGGGGGATTCCCCGTCACCGTGACCGATGGCCTGGGGCGCGAATTGACCTTTAACACGCCGCCGCAACGGGTGATTGCGCTTTACAACGGCAACTTCGGCAACCTGGCCGTCCTCGGCGTGCGTCCTGTGGCGACGCTGGCGAACCCCTCCATGATAGCCGACCCCCGCTACTTTGAGGACGGCGAATCGATCCCCTCAGTGGCAGGGGCTGATGGCGGCATCGATCTGGAAGCAGTGGCCGCGGCTGAACCGGATCTGATCCTGGCCTCCAGCATGGAAGAAGTACAGTCTATGGAGAGCATTGCACCGGTCTACGTTCCGCTGGATACCGATTCGCTAGACGGTCTCTACGCGGAGACGCGCAACCTGGCGACGATCCTCGGCCTGGCTGATCAAACCGAAGCCACCATCAGTGCCTTCCAAAATCGCTTAACCGCCTACCAAACCCTGGCCCCGCGCGAAGTCACCGTGATGTTGGCCGGGCCAACCGGCGACGAACTCAACGAAATCCGGTTGCGCACAGTCGCCAGCCCAGACTGTCGTTTGCTCAATCAGATTGCCATCTGTGAGTGGGCCGACCCAACCGGCGGCGACTCCTGGAGCTATCAGACAACACCGGAGACGTTGTTGGAATTGAACCCGGACTACATCTACTACTGGCGCGCCTGGGAAGGCACCCAGGAAGAACTGCTGGATCACGTGCGCCAGAATCCGCTGTGGGCCGAGGTGGGCGCCGTGCAAAACGAACGTCTGTACCACGTGCCCGGCTACACCAATCCCATCGCAAGCAGCCTGATCGCCGCCACACAGTTGTTGGACACCTTCGCCCCCTGGCTCTACCCAGAAGTCTTCCCCGACGGCCCGCTGACCGACGAGCAGGTACAGGAAGCGGTGGAGCGGTAAAGCGGAAAGCGGTAAAGCGGAAAGCGGAAAGCGGAAAGCGGAAAGCGGAAAGCGGAAAGCGGAAAGCGGAAAGCGGAAAGCGGAAAGCGGAAAGCGGAAAGCGGAAAGCGGAAAGCGGAAAGCGGAAAGCGGAAAGCGGAAAGCGGAAA
>WGMT01000022.1 GCA_016124945.1 bacterium
GTGGGGGTACACCCGGTCCCTTCTCGAACCCGGCAGTTAAGCCCACCAGCGTCGATGGTAGTCGAGGGGTAACCCTCTGCGAGAGTAGACCGTCGCCAACTTCATCCTTTCTCACCTCTCCGTCGTTCCTTCTTTTTATCCTAACCAACACGACGTAAATACAGAATTTGACCGCAAATCAAGACAGAAAATGCCCTTTTGGGTTTATTATGTTCTTTGTGGTTAGAAATGACTATCGAAAACAAAGGACGCCGCTATCACAAGCGGCGTCCTTTTTCTTTTGGGGCTCTCTTTTGCGTCTCGCCAATCTGCATGATTGGTGACCTGGCGGGATAACCCGCCAGTGCCAGGCACTGTGCAAACGCACTCTCCCCAGCGGAGATGATGCTGTACAGTGACAGGCACTGACTCGACCCCGTCAATTTACATCCGCGCTTCGTCCTGTCGGTATGCTGCGTCGAGGATCTCGACCAGATGCATGACTTTGGCGTTCATGCCCCGCTGAGCGATGCCGGCGCGCATTTGAATCATACAGCCCGTATTGGCCGAGAGGACTACTTCCGCCTGTGTCGCCGCAGCGTTGTTGAGTTTGCGTTCGAGCAACTCCCCAGCAATCTCTGGCTGGAGGATGTTGTAGGTGCCCGCGCTGCCACAGCACATGGACGATTCCCCCATTTCCACAAACGATAGCCCCGGGATCGCAGATAGGATTTGCCTCGGCTGCTGCGACACCTTTTGCCCGTGCACCAGGTGACACGGCTCCTGATAGGTGACCCGCCAGGGCAGCGGCGTTTGCGCCGGCTTCGGCCCCAACTCTGCCAGCAGTTCAGTGATATCGCGGCTGATGGAGACAAAATGTTCGGCCCGCTTTCCGTACGCAGGATCGTCATGCAGTAGGTGGGCGTACTCTTTGACATGGTGCGAACAACCGGCGGCGTTGACCACTACGTAATCAGGTTTTGCCGCTTCCAGAGCGTCGATGTTGCGTCGCGCCAGTTCCTTGGCGCGCACCAGGTCGCCGCCGTGGGCGTGCAATGCACCGCAACACTCCTGACCCTGCGGCATCACTACCTCACAGCCGTTGACGCGTAAGGCGTGAACGGTGGCGTCGTGGACTTCGGCGAAGGCGACGCTCTGCACACAGCCGGTGAGCAGCGCCACTCGTTTCGTCGTCGTTGCCTGTGCCATCGGCGCAAAAGACTGACCCTCGGCCTTCACAAACGATGAGCTCATGCGCGGCAACAGCTGCTCCATCTGCGCCATGCCCATCAGTTTGAGCACACCCAGCCGCCGCGCCAGCCACTGTAAACCTGTCCGCTGATAGACGGCCATCAGCACTGCCAGCAGCCGGACTCGCCCCAGGCTCATGAACAGCCAGCCGAAGACAAATCCTTCGATCATCTGTGCCATCCGGCTCTGCGGACGCACAGCCTTGGCCTGCGCCCGCCCCGCTTCCAGCAGGTGGCCATACTCCACGCCCGACGGACAGACCGCCTGACAGGCCAGACACCCCAGGCACTGGTCCATCTGCTTCAAAAATCCAGGCGCGTCCACCGGGATGCGGCCTTCGTTGACACCGCGAATCAGCGCAATGCGCCCGCGCGGCGATGACGCTTCCAGATCCAACAGCGTATAGGTGGGGCATGATTCCAGACAGAGACCGCAGCGCACACAGGTGTCGTAGAGGTCGGCATCGGGCGCGGACACCCCCGCCTGCTGCAAGTAGCTTTGGAAATTTAGTTCAATCGGCTGCGTAGACATATTCTACCGTCCTCTCCGGCTGGGTTTGCACCAGGAATCGTCCTGGGTTGAGCAGATCCTGCGGGTCGAAGCGGCCTTTGATGCGGTTCATTAACGGCAATGCCGCCGGTGGCGCGCCCCACACCGACGCTTTCAAATCCGTGCCGGCGGCTATCGTCAACTGTGGCCATTTCTGCGCCCACTTTGTGATCAATTGGGAGGAAATTATAGATGTCGCCGCTGCATTGGACGTTCTCACGTTTGCCCAAATGATGCCGTTGGCAGCGTCTGCCAGGACGGAGAGGATCGTGCCATTGGCGGCCACGTCGCGGGACAGGACGTCCAATGCTGCCACACTCTCTGCCGCGGCGACGTTCAGGCGCAGCAAAGTGTAAGATCCGCCCCGTCCACTGAGTTGGGCTTGACCAACCAAACGTTCCCAGATCGAAGTGAGATCCTCTCCCGACCAATGTTGAGTTTCCTCCGTATCCTTGGCATCCAACAACGAGCGGACACGCTCAATCTGGCGGGTATTGGCTTCCTCGCGCCCGTCGAAGCGGACGAGCACCCAGAGCGGCGCGTCGTGGCCCAGCGTGGTGCCATCGACGACGAGAACGCTGCTGGGCAGGAGCGGGGCCGTTGCCAGTTTGTCGAGCAGGGCGGCGGCAGCGTCGAAGTTGGCGAGCGCCGCGCCGAAGAGCAGGCTCGATTCGGGCAGCGGCTGCACTTTGACGTTGAGTTCGGTGATGACGCCCAGCGTGCCGAACGCCCCGTATTGAAGACGGGCCAGATCGTAGCCTGCCACGTTCTTCACCACCATTCCCCCACGGCGGACGATGCGACCATCGGCGCGCACGAACTGGAGGCCAGTGATCATGTCGCGTACAGTGCCGTAGGCCGTCCGGCGTAGCCCTGTGGCGAAAGGACCGGACGCCACGATGCCGCCCAATGTCGATTGTGTGGGCAGTGGTGCGTCTAGAGGCAGGTGCTGTCCTTGGGCGGCGAGAATTTCGTTGGTCGCGGCCAGCGTGCGCCCGGCTTGCACTGCCAGTGTGAGATCGGCGGGGTAATGAGCTACCACCGCATCGAGTCGGCCAGTGTGCAGCGTCAGATCGTAGCGCTGCGGCGGATTGCCCAACTGCTTACGCGTCCCCCCACCCCAGGGGACAACGGCCACGTTGTGCGCGCTTGCCAGTTTCATCAGCGCCGACACTTCTTCCACCGAGGCGGGCGATGCGGCGATGCGTGGCATCACCTCATCCAGCGCATAGGCCGATAGATCGTCCGGCGTGACGGAGACGGCGGCGGCGCCCACGATTTCTTCGACACGGGCCATCAGTTGATCGAAATTGAGCGGGGCGTGGTGTCCATTGCGGGCGGGTGCCGGCGGACTGGGGATATACGACTTCGGGAAGACTTTGCCCGGGTTGAGCCGTCCTTCGGGGTCGAAGCAGAGTTTGAGATCCCACATAGTGTCGAGATCGTCCTGGCTGTAAAGGTGGGCCAGGAATTCCTGCTTCTCAATGCCGATGCCGTGTTCACCGGAGACAGTGCCGCCCAGGGCAATGCAGCGCTCCAGGATCTCTTCTGCGGCCAGGCGGGCGCGGCGCAGGGCGTCTTCGTCGCGACGGTCAAACAAGATGGTTGGATGAATATTGCCATCGCCGGCGTGGAAGAAGTTGCCGATGGGCAGGTCGTATTTCTGCGCCACTGATTCAACAAAGGTCATGATTTCGGGCAGCTTGTGGCGTGGCACCACCCCGTCTTCGAGGAAGTAGTTGGGGGCGATGCGGCCCATTGCGCCCAGTGCGCTCTTGCGCCCCAACCAGAGGCGGGTGCGTTCCGCTGCGCTTGTGGCATGACGGATTGTGGATGCTTTGTGCGCGGTGCAGACGTCGGCAATCTGCTGCATGACGGCGTCGAGACCGGCGTCGATGCCTTCGACGTCGATGAGGAGCACGCTGCCCGCGTCCGCCGGGTAGCCGGCGTGGACGGCTTCTTCGACGGCGCGGCAGACTTTACCGTCCATCATTTCCAGCGCGGCGGGGACGATGCCGGCGGCGATGATGGCGCTGACAGCTTCGGATCCGTCTTCGATGGTGGGGAAGACGACCAGGAGCGTGCGCACGCCTTCGGGCTTGGGCATCAGTTGCACCGTAGCGTCGGTCACAACGGCGAGGGTGCCTTCGGAGCCGACGATGACGCCGTTGAGGTCGTAGCCCACACTGTCGGCAAGGTCGCTGCCTGTCTGCACGACGGTGCCATCCGCAAGGATAGCGTTGAGCGCCATCACATGGTTGGCGGTGACGCCGTAGACCAGGCAGTGCGGCCCACCGGCGTTGGTGGCAATGTTGCCGCCGATGGTGCTCGTCTTGCCGCTACCGGGATCAGGGGCGTAGGCGAGGCCAAAGGGCGAAACGGCTTCGACCAGATGTTGGTTAACGACACCGGCCTCGACGTGGGCGCGGCGGTTGCGGGCGTCGATGGCACGAATGCCGCGTAGCCGTGTCAGCACCAGCAGAATCCCGCCGGATGTGGGCAGCGCGCCGCCGGAGAGGCCGGTCCCCGCGCCGCGGGCGACGAGGGGGAGTCCTTGTGCGGCGGCCAGCGCCACCACTTGGGCCACCTGTGCCGTCGTCCTGGGCAGCACCACCACATCGGGGGCATGGGTGGTGAAGGAGGCGTCGTACTCGTAGAGCAACTTGTCTTCAGGCTGCATCAAGACGCTGTCTGCGCCGACGATGGCGCGTAGGTCGTCGATGTAGGTGGGGTGGGACATGGGGATCTCCTTTGAGAGACAATGCGTAATGCGTAATCCGTCATTGGAAAAGGAAGATCCTCGTCCAATCATTTCTGGGTTACGCATTACGCATTACGAATTACTCCCTACTTCAACACACCAACCCGCGCCGCATGCATCGCTGCCAACGGGTCACTGACCTGGAACACATTGAGCAGCACAAAGCCGATCAGGCCGACCAGGGTAACGTAATAGAGCGTGGGCAGGATGGTCTTGCGCAGGGTGTTGCCTTCCTGGCCGAGCAAGCCGACGGTGGCCGAGGCGGCGACGACATTATGGATGGCGATCATGTTACCTGCGGCAGCGCCGACGGCCTGCAATGCCACAACCATTGCGCCCGAAAGGAGCAGTTTTTCGGCCACACCATGCTGGAAGAGGCTGAACATGAGATTGCTGACGGTGTTGCTGCCGGCGATGAAGGCGCCCAGCGCACCGATGGTGGGGGCAAAGAGCGGCCAGACGCCGCCGACGTGGGCTGCAACCCATTCGGCCATGGCCACCGGCATGCTGGAGATGCCCAGTTCGTTCATGCCCGAGTTAATGTAGACACGTACCATCGGTATGGTGAATATTAGCACAAAACCGGCCCCGAGGATAACCTTGCTCGAATCGCTGACGGCAGCGCCCAGCGCCCGCGGCGTCATGCGGTGGAGGAAGAAGGTGATCAGCACGACGGCAATCATAATCGTGCCCGGCAGGTAGAGCGGTGTGGTGGACGCTGTAATCGACGTGCCCAGGATGTTGGCCCAGCTAAATTGCAGGCTCTTGAGCATCGATCCCAGCGGGACCTGGGGCAACCGCGAGAGGACCAGCAAACCGGCCACCAGCAGGTAGGGCAGCCACGCCATCGCCGTGGAAATCTTGCGTCCATCAGTGAGGGCGTCGAGTTTGATCTCCAGTTTGCCCATCCAGTCGGCGCTCCACTCGGAAGCGGGGGCGAAATCCCACGTATCTTTGGGCACGAGGAAGCCGCGGCGAGCGGCAAGCGTCATCACGGCCAGGCCCACCAGCCCACCGAGCAACGACGGGAATTCGGGGCCAAGGAAAACGCCGGTCAACGCGTAGGGGATGGTGAAAGCCAGCCCACCCATAAGGGCGAAGGGGAAGATCGAGAGTCCTTCTGTCCACGAGCGGTTTTTGCCGAAGTAGCGGGTCATCATCATCACCATGAGCAATGGGATCATAGTGCCTGCCACGGCGTGAAGCAGGGCCGAGCGCACGGTGATCATCTGTAAATATTCGGCGAAGGTCATGCCGGCCAGGGCCAGATCCCGTTCGAGGGTGGCGTTGAAGAGTCCACTCTTCACACCCACCAGGATCGGCGTACCCACCGCGCCAAAGGTGACGGGCGTGCTCTGGATCATCATGCCAATCATCACAGCGGCCATGGCGGGAAAGCCCAACGCCACCAACAGCGGTGCGGCGATGGCTGCCGGTGTGCCGAAGCCCGACGCGCCTTCAATGAAAGCGCCGAAGAGCCAGGCAATGATCACCACCTGCACACGCCGATCCGAGCTGATGCCGGCAAAGCCGCTGCGGATGGCTGTCACCGCGCCGGAGTGTTTGAGGGTGTTGAGCAGCAAAATTGCGCCGAAGATGATGAAGAGAATATCGAAGGTAATGAAGAGACCTTGAATCGTAGAAGCGAGGACCGTGGTGGGTGACATCTGCCAGGCAAACAACCCGACTGCGGCGGCGATAACGTAGACAAGCGGCATGGCCCGTTTGGCGGGCCAACGCAGGCCAATCAAGGTGACGGCAGCCGCCACAATCGGCAGCACGGCGAGCAATGCTTGGATGCCAAGTGACATAGTTTCTTCTCCTTCGTAGAAACTGACGTAAGTTAGGGGTACCGGGTCGCGAATTGGGGAATACAGGGGGGAGTCTGCTTCTACCCCAATTCACATTCACTGAGGACAGCATAGTGATTGTCCACGCGACGGTCTATCGTTCGTAGGGAAGGAGAAGAACGAAAAAGGAACTAGTTCGTGAAGATTGGGGACTGGTGACTGGGGATTGGTGACACGTATGACAACGAATTTGGGGATTACACGAATGGTTGTTGTCCGTGTAGGGGCGAAAGGCTGGGGCGGTTGCGGTGGAACTTCACGGTGGGCGCTCACCTCTGATTCGCTGTCATTTGGCGCCAAAATGGAGATCGCAATCTCTACTCAGTCCCCAGTCCCTGATCCCCAGTCCCCAATCCTTTCTTCACCTGCGCCGCCTCGCGCCGATTGTTCACATGCAGCTTCGAGAGGATGCTGCGCACGTGAGCTTTGACGGTGTAGAGGCTGATGTCGAGGAGGTGGGCGATCTCTTTGTCGGCGAGGCCCTGGCTGATGAAGGTGAGGATCTCCTGCTCTCGCTGCGTGAGGACGTCCACCGGATCGGGTTCGCTGTCTGTTTCCTGGGGCGGGTGCGCCGGCGGCGAGGACGGGCGGTGCGTGGTGACGCGGCGGAATTCGTTCATCACCAGCGCTGCCATTTCGGGGGTGAGCGCGGCTTCTCCTCGCGCCGCCGACCGGATCATGTCGAAGAGGTCGGCGGCGCGGATGGTTTTGAGCAGGTAGCCCTGTGCACCGTTGCGGATGGCGCTGAAGATGCGCTCTTTCTCCTCGCGCATCGTCAACATGACAATCTGCATGTCGGGCATCAGCTGGTGGATCATCTGCGTCGCTGCCAGGCCGTCGGCGCCGGGCATGTTGATGTCCATGAGGACGATGTCGGGGCGCAGTTGCTGGGCCATCACAAACGCTTCCAGCCCGTCACCGGCCTCGCCCACCACCTCGAAATCGGGCTGACTGCGCAACACACTCACGAGTCCATCGCGAAAGAGATCATGATCGTCTGCGATGAGGATGCGGATGGTCATACGTGAACTCCTCGTGCACTTTAACCCACATGTTGAGAGACGGCTTGTCGGCGCAGCGGCTGCCACTGGCCATAGGTAAGGCAGCGCCAGATCCATTCCATCGGGCCGAAGCGGTATCGTCTTAGCCAGAAGCGACTGACGATCACCTGCGCTACAAAGATTGTCAGAACCAACACCAGCATGAGGCTTGGCCCTACCTGATCGTAGAGGCCGAATCCATAGCCATAGAAGAGCGTGGTGCCAATCAACGACTGGGCCAGATAGTGGGTCAACGCCATTTGTCCGGCAGGGGCAAAACCGCGTAGCTTGTCTGTATACAATAACACCCAAGCGGCGTAGACAAAACTCAGCAACGGCGCGCCGATGTGAATCCCCAGACTCACCAACCAGGGGATCCCTTCGTCGAAGCCAATCAGAAAGAGCACATTGCCAACCAGCGCGAAAGGCAGCGCCCACTTCCACCAGCGGCGCAGAAAGGGCCGGTATTGTTGCTCATTGTCCAGGATACCGGCCCGCCCCACCACCAGACCAACCAGAAACATGACCAGAACCATGGGGATTTGAATATCCAACACGAACGGCGTGGCCAATCGGTGGCGGAGCAAGTCCAAATAACTGCCCGCCTGATAAATCTGGGGATCGTGGGCAAGGGTCGACGTGCTCGCTGTGTCAAGAGGAACAAAGCTGAAAAAGAGTAGACCGGCTGCCGCAATCACCCCGGCCAGCGCCAGCAACACCCTGTCCGACCAATTTCTTACCAGCAGCAAAAGGACGCCGGCAGCGGCGTACAGGCGCAGAATGTCTCCGTCCCAGAGCAGAATGGCGTGCGCCAAACCAATCACAAAGAGGACGGCCAACCGACGCACATAAAAGCCAACAAAGGGGCGGCCGCTCGCCTGCATGCGGCGCATCTGCACGGCAAAACCGACGCCAAACAAAAAGCTAAACAGCAGATAGAACTTTGTAATGGCAAAGAAGGCAATGGCCACATCTACGATTTGATCAAATGCACTGCCGCGCGAGCCTAAGGTGTCCGCGCGCAGGGCAGAACTACTGAAATCCAACATGTTGACGAGGAAAACACCCAACAGCGCAAAGCCGCGCAGCACATCGAGGACAACGATACGCTCTTGAACGGGTTTGAAAGTCGTTGTGTTCATGCTCTTCTCCTGAAAGTTGACAATGGGGTAGTAGAGGCAGTGCGTGACGTCACTGCCCGGCAGGGAAAACGAAGATTGAGTTGGTCAATTGAAAGTGGAAGAGCCTTACGTCGCCGGTGGTTCGAGCGTGTGGATCAATGCTTCGGCACAGGTACGGGCGGCGGCGTTGTAATCATGATTCATGCCCAACCACAAGAGCGAATCGTTGCTCATCGCCAAGGCGAGGACGCTGTACGCGATCCCTCGGCAGCGCGTTGCGTCGGCGTGTGGATAGGCTGTGTGTAAATCTTTGGTGAACATGTCGATCAGCGTATCGAACATCCAGGTGATTGTCCGCTTCGCTTGTGGATAGCGATCTTTGGCCGTCATGATGACGTCGAAAACCAGCTTTTCGTAGTCGTCGTAGCCGGGCTCCTCGCCGAAAAGATAGTCCAGCGTGGCAGCGATTGCCTCTTCTTGAGGAGTTTCCTCCGCCTCGCTTTGCAGTTCCTGTAGATACACCTGTGCAATCTGTTCCACGAGCGTATTCACCACCTCTTCACGGTTGCCGATGTAGTGACGGATGATGCTGCGCGTCATGCCGGCCTCTTGCGCCACCTGATCCAGTGACACGTCCAGCCCATAGCGCACAATGCTGCGCGCAAACGCATCCAGAATTTCGGCGGTACGTTCTTCTGTCAGATCTTTTCGTCCCATGATCTCCTCTTTATATTGTCAGACTTGACAATATATCGCCAGGAAAACTACATAGATTGTCGATATGGACAACATAATACAGGTTGCATAGTAAATTGTCAATAGTGACAATCTATTCAGAACGAAACATCTCCCCCAGTCCCCAGTCCCTAATCCCCACTCCCCAACCCCCACTTCACCACAACCTCGGCCCCTTCACCCAATCGGCTCTTCACGGCCAGTTCGCCGCCGATGCGCGCCGCCCGCGCCGACATGACGCGCAAGCCAAAGTGGGAACGTCCGTCATCGGGGAGGTGGGCGGGATCGAAGCCGCGCCCGTCGTCGGCGATGGTGAGCTGGGCGGTGTCGCCGTTGCGGTGGAAGCGTACGTCGACGCGTTGGGCGCGGCCGTGACGCTGGGCGTTGCGGATGGCTTCACCCACGATGCGCGCCAGTTCGGTCCCTGTGTCGGGGACGAGTTGGAGCGTGCTTGCACCGTCGAGGTGAAGAGAGACCTGCGTCGTCAACTCGTGGCCCAGTTCGGCCAACTCGTCGCGCAGGATACGCTCCAGGGTGACGGTGATGGGCAGGTCGGAATGGAGTTGGTCGATGAAGTGGCGGATCTCCAGCGAGAGCTGGTGTAGCACCGAAAGCTGCTTGTCGACGCGGATCTGGATTTCGTCGCGGTCGAGGGTGGTCACTTCCACGGCCAGGTGATCGGCTTGCAGGTAGAGATAGCCGATGGTCTGCGCCACGCTGTCGTGGATGTCGGCGGCGATGCGTTCGCGTTCCTGCAAACCGGCCATCTGCTGCACCTGTTCGCGTACCCGCGCCACCAGGGCCAGGTTGTCCAGGGTGAGTGCGATCTGCTGGGCGATGGATTCGGCCAGGGCCACGACTTCGGGGCTGAAGATCTGCTGGGCGTGGCTGAAGACGCCCAAGACACCCAGCGTGCGCCCGTGGATGCGCAGCGGCACGGCGGCGAAGGCGTGGAGATCTTGCTGGCGTACGATGGCGCGGGCCAGCCGCGGTGCCGACGCGATGTCTGCCAGCACAATCGGCGTCCCTGTGGCGAGGACCTGCCCGATCAGCCCCTCCCCGCCCGCGAAGACGGCCAGTTCGCTCTGCATGGGCGCGTCGAACCCCTGCGCCGCGGAGAGGCGACCTTCGATGCCGCCGTTCGCCGTGTCTTCGATGATCCAGATGCCGCCCATTTCGGCCTGCATCACACGCAACGCCTGATCGAGTGCCGTGTTGAGCAGTTCACTGCGCGATTGGGTGCGCCCGGCAAAGTTGACCACTTCGGAGAGCGCGGCTAGCTCTTGGGACCGCTGGGCGACGCGGTGTTCCAGTTCGGCGGCCCAGCGCGCCAGTTCGGCACGCGACGCCTGTAACCGTCCGCGCATGGACTCGAACGCGCCGGCCAATTCGCCCAGTTCACCGCCCGCCTGCACCTGCACCGGCGTGGACAGATCCTCGGCGGCGATGCGCTGGGATGCCGCCACCAATTCCGGCACCGGACGCAGCAAGAAGCGCGTGATGGCGATGACGGTGACGCCCAAAAGCAGCCCCAGTGTGAGCGCCGCCGCCGTCCCCCGCGAGGTGACGCGCCGCGCCGGGGCCAGCACTTCAGACGCAGGCAGCAGGGCCACC
The DNA here is from genome assembly GCA_016124945.1 of bacterium. Lineage (GTDB taxonomy): Bacteria > Chloroflexota > Anaerolineae > Caldilineales > Caldilineaceae > RI-153. The sequence goes on from WGMT01000022.1 coordinate 10,901, forward strand.
ACCGTCCAATCGCGTTGGGCGAGGCGGGCGGCGCTGTAGTAGACCCGTTCCGCACCTGCCGTCGCGTCGCTGACGAAGAGGGCGGGCAGCGGATCCTGACGCAGATAGGCGGCCAGGGCGAGGCTGTCGGTGTGGCGGATTTGGGGCAGCGGACCGAAACGTTCGCCGGCGAGCAACGCGGTGGCGTCCTCGGCAGGGAGGGGGGCGAGGGCGCGGTAGATCAGGTTGCGATCGCGCCCGTGGGCCACACGGATACCGTAGGCGTCGACGACGAAGGCGTAGCCGTTGCTGCCCACACGCAGCGCTTCGACCCGTTGCCACAGCTTTTCGGGGGTAAGCTTCACCACCACCACGCCAAAAGGACGGCTGAGATCATTCGTCGTGTCGGCCACGTAGAGCGGATCGGCGAAGACGGGCGCGGCCAGCCAGATCACCGGGCGGCGATCCTGGGGCGAGATGCCGGGATCAGAGACGAAGATGTTGCCGGCCAACGCCGCCGCCAGGAAGGGCGACGCGCCGAAATTGCGCCCAATGTAGCCGCCTTCGGTGGTCGCCAGCACGTCGCCGTTGCCGTCGAGGAGGAGCACGGCGTCGTAGAATTCGTCCGACGCCAGGAAGTTGGTGAAGTCGGCTTGCAGCGGCGCGTAGAGCACAGAGCGCTGACCGGAATTGACACTGACGAACTGGCGCACCAGCCGCCCCGATGCGAGATTGCCGGTGCGGGCGGCGTCGGCGGCGATGAGGGCGTCGAGGCTGCGCGCCAGGTCCTGGGCGGTGTTGACGAGGTTGGTGGTCTGCAACTGCTCGATTTCCAGTCGGTCTTCGTGGCTGAGGTTGTAGAAGAGAATGGCCACGGCCAAAAGGGCCACAGTCAGCATCAGCGCGGCCACCTGCAACGTCAGGGGCAAACGTCGTAAATTGCGTTCCCAACCCGCCAACAGCCGACTCACGGGTTCACCTCCGACCGCAGCGGGAGATCCGAAATTTCCCCAAAAGATAAGACCAATTCGCCATCGCGGAAGAGGCCCACCGGCTGTGCGACGCCGTTTTGCATCTGTACCACGGCCACGGTGACGAGGCTGTTGCCCTGGGCGTCGAAGCGGTAGGGGCCTTGTGCGCCGTCGAAGGGGAAATTTCGGATCTGAGCGCTTAGCGCATCTCCCGCGGCCTGGGGCTGTTGGCGCAACGCCGCGGCCAGGAGGTGGACGGCGTCGTAGCTCCAGGCGATATAGGTATCGGGTTCGATGTTGAAACGAGCGACGAAGGCGTCGTGGAAGGCGCGGCCGGCGTCGGTGTCGGTGAGCAGGGCGTCGGTGACTACGTAGATGCCGTCTTGAGCGTCGGCGGCGATGTTGAAGGTGGGCACGGTGGCCCCGCCGGGTGAGGTGACGATCTGCACGTCGCGGTTCCAGTAGCGCAGTTCGCGCAGGATGCGGGCAATGTCGGTGGGGTTGGTGCCGTAGATGAGCACCGTGTCTACGGCACCGTTGGCGGCATCGTCAGTGGCATCGCTGCCCTGGGTGAGCGGCGCGATCTGTCCTTCGAGATCGCCGATGGCGGTGTCGTAGCCGATAACGTGGACGGGTGAGAGGCCACGGCGTTGTAGTTCGTCTTGGATCAGGCGTGCGCCGCCGCTGCCGAAGGCGTCGGTGTCGTGGACGACGGCGGGGCGGCGGCTGTCCAGCGCGTCCACGGCAAAGGTGACCAGCGCGGCGGCGGTGACGGCGTCGCTGGGGCGCATGCGGAAGAGGTTGATGTCATCCTGTTGGGTGAGGCCGGCGTTGGTGGCCCCGATGAAGAGGGGCAGATCGGCGTCGACGTGGGCCTGCACCACCGACACGGCGTAGGCCGATTTGAAGGGCCCCAGCAGGGCGACGAGGTTGTCCTCGGCCAGGGCGGCGTGGTATTGGGCCAGAGACACGACAGGATCGGAGCGCACGTCGCGCACCACCAATTCGAGCGGCACACCGTGGATGCCGCCTTGGGCGTTGACCTCTTCGACGGCGAGGCGGGCGGCGCGGATAGAGAGATCGCCGATCTGCGCGCCGGGTCCTGTCACCTCGGTGTGCAGGCCGACGCGGTAGCTTTCGACGCGTGGGAGTTCGTCCAGCGCGTTGTGGGTGATGTCCACGTTGCTGTCGAGTACGCTGGGCGTGGACCCGTCCGCGGGCATACATGCGGCCAGGGCGAGGACGATCCACGCCAGCAGAATCCTGGCGCAGCGCAGAAAGTGGGCAACAAAGAAGTGGGAAGACGAGCAGGCGTAGCGCATACCGGCGACACTCTCTACAAGCTTTCAATAAATTGTTCAGGTTGCGCAGGGTGGGGTGAAGTATAGCGGGTTTGGGGGGAGTGATCAATGCTGTACGCTGCATCGTCTACAACGTGATGCTCTTCGCGGTGATGGTCTTGCTGGTGGGGGCGACGCCGCTGCGTCGTGAGGATCTTCCGGAACGCTTCCACGGTTGGCTGCGCGTGGCGATCCTGGCGGTGGCGGCGTTGAGCGTGGTGATTGGCCTCTACGCGCTGACGGCGGTGGTCTACCGCACGTGGAACGACGGCCTCACGCCCAACCGTTTCACCGTGATCGGGTGGAACACACTCAACATCGGCCTCTTGATCGCGCTGCTCTACCGTCAATGGCGCGACGGTTCGGCGGCGTGGATCGATTCACTCCAACGTGTGGTGGGCGTGGCGTTGGTCCTCTACGGTGGGTGGGCGCTCTTTGTGACGCTGGCGGTGCCGTTCCTGTAACGCGGATGAGGCTGATCCAGGAAGATGAAGAAGAGGAGAGGAGAGGAGAGGGGACACGGATTGCAGGATTAGCAGGATTTCAGAGAGATTTTAGATTGCAGTTTTATCAATAAATCCTCTCCCTCCTGCTAATCCTGAAATCCGTGTCCTTCCGCTTCCCCGTCTCACCTGTTTTGTCGTCGCTATCAGAGTCCAGCGAGCATGTCGGCGGTGTGGCCGACGAATTCGAGGCCGGCGTTGCGTCCTGCGCCGTGAAAGAGGAGGGCGCCGGATCGTTTGTCTCGCAGTTCGACATGGATGACCGAGCGCAAAGACTCGTTGACCTTTGACGTCATCTGTCCTAGTTTGGGCGCGGGCAGATCGACGCCTTTTTCGCGGGCGGCTTCGACGGCGAGATGGTGTTTGCCGTCCTCGATTTCGATGTGGAGGTGGGTCTCTGTGGCTTCCAGGCGACTGATCTTCGCCCCGGTGTAGGTGGTGAATTGGTAGAGCGTCTGCTGGTGGTAGAAGCCGAAAATGAAGCCGGTGAAACTGCTACCCAGCCACGGAATCTTGGCAATTGACCCGAAAAGCGAGACATTGGCTTCTTCGAAATGATTGGTCTGCATCCAGATCCACGTCTCGGGCATAGACGCGCCCCAGTCCTTCTCGATGTAGCCGCGGCCGCCGGTCATGTCAATGGTTTCGCCGTTGACGGTGATCTCTCCATTCACCGTGTTGTCGAAGCTCAACACGCCGTGGTAGCACTCCATAAACGGCACAAAGCGATACCATCCCATCACGCCGGGGGCGAACAGGCGTACCGGCCAGCCCACGATGTTGTCCAGCGTGAGGTTGGCCGTGATCTTGTCGGCGCCATCGTCTACAGCCAGGTGGATTTCGTTCAACGAGAACGTGGAATCGCCGACTTTCACGGAAAATGGATTGTCTTCCGCCGCAAACGCCGTCACCGGATAAGAATGATACTGCGCCTTACCTGCGTGGCTGGCGAAGACCTGGATAAAGGCGTGGGCAGATTCATCAGAGAGGGCGACGCCGGGGATCAGCGCGAACGCGTACTGTTCAGTGCTGTCGACGAGTTTGAAGTACCAGCCTTCAAAGTAGTTTTTCTTTTGCAGATTGCCTTGGAAGATGGCGGGGCGGTAGATTTTCATTGGGATGTTTGAGCCGGATTCTACTGTGGTGTCAATCCTAAAGTGATGGTTAGCCAGCGGAGGGAGCATTCTCAAATGCGACTGAGATGGAATTTGAGGATGCCTACTCTGCATCCATAATCCAGGCTTGACCCAACGCTAGGTGTATCAACGTGAATTGACAAAAGGATTCAATACAAGAACCCCCTCGTATTTTTGACCGGAATTTAAGTCTTCTGACCATACACGCTCACATCCCATTTGAACTGCACTACGGATTACCATTGCATCCCAAAACGAGATTCCATACCGTATTTGAATGCCAATAGCGGCGTGAACATCTTTAACGAGTGGGCTATGCACGCGCCATTTCCCCAAATCGTTGACAACCTGAGCTGCTCGATCTGGCGTGAACGGTTCTACAATTTTGCGCGTTAGCGTGACGTATAGTTCTTGAAGCACCTGAATGCTCATACAACCAACTTCAGTGTTCCAAAGATCTTGCAGCACTGCTGTCGCTATCTCATGTCTGATACCTGTTGAAGCATCATGTGCGTAGACCAGAACGTTAGTGTCGACAAACTGGAGGTTTGTTTTATCGCTCATGTAAGGATTCACGTGTCCAGGTGATTTTGCCGTTTATTCCCAGATCATTATTCTCTGCAAGCAACGCCAGATGACGGCGTTTGGCTGCTGCATACTCTTCCTTGTGTTCGACGAGTTCAGTTAGCAACTCGATCATCAAGCCTGACAACGATTTGTCCTGCTCAATTGCCACTATTTTCGCTTGGCGGAGAAGGCTTTTGGGAATAGATAAAGTGATATTCTGTTTTTCAATCATTAGTATGCTCCTGGGCCAAAGATAAATTGCACGTATTTACGTGCAAAGTATATATCTACAAAGCGCCTCCTGCAACCGTGGATTGTTGGTCTGTTGCGGGCTGTCGTCGCTCCCACTAGCGAATCCCCACCATCCGCATCCCCAAAAACACAACCATCGCCGCGGTCGCGCCAGGATAGATCCACCGCACATAGGACCGTCTCCGCTACCCCAATCACCAATCACACATCACCAATCCCCATCCCCTGTGGTAAAATCCAGACTATCCCAGCGATACGCACAACGGAGACAGCGCAACGTCGCCAAAGGAGTTCACGATGACGGTTACCACGGTGGAAGCACTTTCGGTGGAAGCACTTTCGGTGGAGGAACTGTACGAGAAGTACATCAAGCCGCGGTCCTTGCGCGAGCGGTTGCAGTTGATCGCGCTGATCAGCGATGAGGCGGCTTCAAATATAGTCGATCAGGCACAAAATGTAGAGGAAGTTCACGACTTATCCGAATTGAGGGGTTTAGGCGCAGAGATCTGGCAGGGGATCGATGCTCAGGAATACGTAAATCAACTACGTGAAGAGTGGGAGCAACCTTATTCATCATGATGCATCTCAGCTTTACATCTGTCGCATTTGATTCGGCCCCTATCATCTACTATATCGAAGATCATCCAAAGTACGCTGGTCGTGTGCAGATCTACATTGACGCGTTGAGCGACAACAGCCTGCGCGCCTACGCCTCGGTCATCACTTTGACAGAGGTACTGAGCCGACCGAAACAATTGCGCCTTCCTATACTTGAGCAACGCTACACTACGCTCTTACAGAAGAGTCGGAATTTTGTACTTCAGCCTGTGACCGCACAGGTTGCTCTACAAGCCGCCGACCTACGCGCCCGCTACAATCTGCGTACACCCGACGCCATCCACGTGGCGTCGGCGTTGACAGCAGGCTGTGAAGCGCTCTTGACCAATGACCGCCAGTTGAAGCGGATCGAAGAGATCACCGTCTTGGTGCTCGACGATCTGCTTGCCCAACCAGAAACTGAACCCACCGATGCCTGACTCGATCTACGACAACGTCCTTACCGCGGAGGACCGCATCCGCCCACACATCCTAGAGACGCCGCTGATGCCGTCGCCGGTGTTAAGTATGCGCACGGCGGCCAGCGTCTACCTCAAACTGGAAAACCGGCAGCACACAGGATCGTTCAAGCTGCGCGGGGCGACGAACAAGATCCTCTCCCTCAGCCAAGATGAACGCGGACGGGGCGTGGTCACCGCGTCTACGGGCAATCATGGGCTGGCGGTGGCGCACGCGTCGGCCCAGTTGGGCGTAGACGCCACGATCTTCCTGCCCGAGAGTGCGTCCCCGCGCAAGGTGGAGAAGCTACGATCTTTCCCCGTAGAACTGCGCTTCGTCCCCGGTGACGCCATCAACGCCGAGTTGGCCGCCCGCCGCGCCGGTGAGGAATCGGGTCAGCCCTACATTTCGCCCTACAACGATCCCCAGGTGATGGCCGGGCAGGGGACCGTGGGGCTGGAAATGCTGCGCCAACGGCCCAACCTCGACACCGTCTTCGTGGCTGTGGGGGGCGGTGGGCTGATCGGCGGCATCGCCGGCTACCTCAAAGCTGCCAAACCGGAGATTCACATTGTCGGCTGCCTGCCCCTCAACTCGCCGGTGATGGCCGAATCGGTGCGTCAGGGCGAAATCGTAGAGATGGAGACGCTGCCCACCCTCTCCGACGGCACCGCCGGCGGCATCGAGGACGGTTCCGTCACCTTCGCCGCCTGTCAGCAATTTGTCGACGAGTGGATGCTGGTGGGCGAAGAGGCCATCGCCGCCGCCGTGCGCTGGATGCACTCCGAACACGGCGAAGTCATCGAAGGCGCGGCCGGCGTCCCCATCGCCGCCCTCCTCCTGCGCACCGACATCCGGCAAGGACAGACGGTGGGATTGGTGGTGTGCGGAGGGAATATTGATCCGGTGGTGTGGGAGAAAATTGTAGAGTAAAGCAAAAGGCTAAAGTGCAAGTAACTGTACATGTCATGTACGTCAATCCAAAATCGCAAATCGATGGAGTTTGCCATGTCCTACCTCGTCCTCACCGAGACGCAGTTGCCGCCGCAGATGATGGAGATGATCGGCGATGTGTGCCGCGTCGTCGTCTGGCAGGGAATGGAGACCGACCCTGCGCTGCTTTCTGAAGCGGAAGGCTTTCTCACCTACGGCCATCCCCACATCGGCCCCATTGAAATGGACCGCATGCCCAACCTGCGTATCATCAGCAACTTTGGCGTAGGCGTCGATCACATCGACTTACACGCCGCCCAGGAACGGGGCATCCCTGTGGGCAACACCCCCGGCTTCGTCGACGGCGCCACCGCCGACATGACCTTCGCTCTGCTCATGGCGATTGGCCGCAACATCGTCATCGGCGACCACTACGCGCGCAGCCCTGAATTTACAAGGTACGATCCCAGCATTCTGCACGGCTACGAGATCCACGGGGCCACGCTGGGCATCATCGGCATGGGCGCCATCGGCAAACAGGTGGCGCGGCGGGCGTCCGGCTTCGACATGAAGATCCTCTACCACAACCGCAAGCCCAACCCGGAGGCCGAAGCTGAAGTTGGCGCAACCTACGCCACCCTCCCCGATCTGCTGGCCCAGGCCGACTACGTCACCCTCAACATGCCGCTGACGCCAGAGACGCGCAAGATGATCGGCCGCGAACAACTGCGCCAGATGAAGCCCACCGCTTTCCTCATCAACCTGGCCCGCGGCGGCGTGGTGGATCACGACGCCCTGGTCGAAGCGCTCAACGAAGGCTGGCTCGCAGGCGCCGCCCTTGACGTCACCGAGCCGGAGCCGCTGCCCCGCGATCACCCGCTACTGAGCATGTCCAACGTCATTATCGCCCCGCACCTGGGCAGCGCCACCCGCCAAACCCGCACCGGCATGGCCCAGCGGACGATTGACAATCTCGTCGCAGGGCTGCATGGTCAGCCGTTGCTGAGTCGGGTAGCGTAAAAACAGGGATTGGTGACTGGTGATTGGTGATTAGGGCAGAGGCGGCGAGCTCTGCTCTGCCCCAATCACCAATCACCAGTCACCAGTCACCAATCACCACTCCTGGAGGCCACCATGCAGATCACCGACATCCAAATCCACGTCTGCCAGCATGACTCGTCTATGGGCGAGGAGCAGTTGAAGGGGAAGAAGTCGAACCTGGAGTTTTTGGTCATCCGCATGATGACCGACGAGGGCATCGAGGGGCAGTCGTTCGGTTTTGCCGGGCGCGGCGCACGCATGGCCGGCGAAATCGCGGCGGCGACGATGAAACCCTGGCTGCTAGGACGCGATCCGCTCTACCGCGAAGCGCTCTGGCACGAGAACCGTGTCAAGGATCGCTGGTGGTCGCACATGCCCATCTACACCTACGGCCCTTTTGACATTGCCATGTGGGACATTGTGGCCAAGAAGGCCGGTCTGCCGCTCTTCCAACTGCTGGGCGGCTACCGCGACAAGGTGCCCACCTACGCCAGTTCGCTCCTCCACCCCAAGCCCGAGGACTACGCCCAAGAAGCGCTCGACTGCAAGAACCGCGGCCTACACGCCTACAAACTGCATCCCCCCGGCGACTACAATTTCGACCTGGCTGCCTACCGCGCCTGTCGCGAAGCCGTAGGCGACGACTTCCGCCTCATGGCCGATCCGGTGGCGGCGTACAACCACGAGCAGGCCTTCCGCATGGGCCGCGAGTTGGAAAAGCTCAACTACTACTGGCTCGAAGAACCGGTCTACGACGTCGATCTCTATGGTCTGCAAAAGCTCACCGCCAAGCTCGACATCCCCATCTGTGGCACCGAAGTCATTGTGGGCAGCCACTACGCCACTGCTTACTGCATCCAGGAACGCATCGTGGACATAGTGCGCACCGATGTCTCGTGGAAGGGCGGCATCACCGCAGTGATGAAGACGGCCCACCTGGCCGAGTCGTTTGGCGTGCAGTGCGAATTGCACACCGCCATCTACCACCCGCTGGAACTGGTCAATCTGCACTGCGCCTGCGCCATCAAAAACTGCGAATTCTTCGAGGTCCTCTGGCCTTGGGAGATGTACAACTTCGGCTTGATGGAGCAGATCCACGTCGACGAAGCGGGCTACGCCCACGTCCCCACAGGACCGGGGCTGGGCATCGCGCTGGACTGGGATCTGATTGATCGAGCGACGGTGGCGGTCCTTTGATCGTCCTGTAAATCCGTGCAATCCGTGTCGCTTTCTGCCTTTTTCTCGGTGTCGTGTGCCTTTGTGGATCACATATCTCTGAGTAGATTATCTCATGACCTCTCACCTCACCCCCACCGCCATCGTCCTCCCCCTGCGTGAATTCCTTGTGATTGCGGAGTGTCCGTCGGCGTGGCAGGCGTATGATCTGTATCTTTTTCGCGACGAGGACGTGGTCTTCTACGTGGGGCGCTCGCAGACGGCCTTCACCCGCGTCTGGGAACACCTCTTCGACGGCTTCAAAGGACGTTCGCTGGTGGGGCGCTTTGTCCTCATGAACTGGCCGCGGGCGCTGCAATTTACCATCGAGTTGATCTCGTCACAGGACGCCTGCTTCGCCGACATGGCCTACAGTGTCGACGCTGCCGAAGCCGCCCTCATCGAACAGCATTCGCCCTCTTTCAACGCCGTCCTCAACCGCACGCCCACGCCCTTGCCCGTCCACTACAACCCGCCCACCGCCAAAGGACGTCGTCCGCGTAGCCCGAACCGCATGATCCACGACGCCGAGCAGGCGAACCGGTGGGCGGCGCGGCGAGGGATGAAGGAGTGATGCATGTCGTAGCTGCGGTTACCAACCGCAGGACGTTGAACACGAAATCACGTTCTCAAGTCAGCGAAATCGTTGAGCACGCCTGTCACGCTGGTAGCGTGACCTACGACCAACGGGAGTTGTTTCGTCTGTCGTAGCTGCGGTTACCAACCGCACGACGTTGAACACGAAATCACGTTCTCAAGTCAGCGAAATCGTTGACCACGCCCGTCACGCTGGTAGCGTGACCTACGACCAACGGGAGTTGTTTCGTCTGTCGTAGACGTTGAACACGAAATCACGTTCTCAAGTCAGCGAAATCGTTGAGCACGCCCGTCACGCTGGTAGCGTGACCTACGACCAACGGGAGTTGTTTCGTCTGTCGTCGCTGCGGTTACCAACCGCAGGACGTTGAACACGAAATCACGTTCTCAAGTCAGCGAAATCGTCGACCACGCCCGTCACGCTGGTAGCGTGACCTACAAAGGAAGTTTGCAGTTCGGTTGTCATCGTAAATTCGTTGAGCATCATACGGAATTTGCTATGAGCATTCGCCGATACTACGTCCCTAACAGCATAGTTTTCATCACGCAGGTAGTCGACTATCGCAAACCGGTCTTTCGATATGCAGCGCACCTGCAACTGCTGCGTACAGTCATGCAGGAAGCCAAAGAGCGCTATCCTTTCAAAATGCTCGCCTATTGCTTCCTTCCTGATCATTTTCACCTGCTGATTCACCCCGTCATCGGTGTAACCCATAGCCAGATCATGCACTCCATCAAGCCCAATTTCACCAAGAAATACAAAGAAGGAATGGGCTTACAAGGTTCGATGAAATTCTGGCAGAAGCGCTACTGGGATCACATCATTCGAAACGAAGACGATTTGGCCGATCACCTGGATTACATTCACTACAACCCTGTGAAACACAAACTCGTGGCCAGACCCGAAGATTGGTCAAACAGCAGCTTTCGCCATTGGCAGGAAAAGGGGAACTATCCGCCGAAGTGGGGGTGGTCTTTGCCTTCGAACTTGGATGATTTTCGGATTGAGCCATCTGAAGATGATTCATGACGTAAAATTCACAACAGGCACATGGACTCGTCGAGCATATTGTCACGTTGGTAGCGTGACCTACGAAGTAAGAGAGAGGATTCGTCTGTCGTAGCTGCGGTTACCAACCGCAGGAGATCGTCATCGAGATCACGTCCTCATGTCAACGGATTCGTCGACCACGCTTATGAGAAGGGGGCTGCTATGAACACGAAATCCGTCACCATGACACAACTCCGCCGCCACCTGCATAGGACAATCCACGCGCTATAGGACAACACACCGCTCGTCATCACCCACCGCTCACGAGTGAGGCGCTTTTCCCTATAACCGCAATTTGCATGTATAATTGGGCAACGTGCCGCGTTTTGTACCACGGAGCGTATCAAAATGAGTACAAAAATCATGCCAGTAAGCGATCTGCGCCGCCAGACCAGCGCCGTGATCCGCGCCATCCAAGAAGAAGGGGACGTGGTCTACATCACCCAGCACGGACGACCGGCAGTGGTGTTACTCGACTACGAACAATATGAAGCGCTCGTAGCTCGGGCGCAGCCAGAAGGCTGGCCCGCAGATTACTTCGCACAAACCTACGGCGCACTGGCCGGTGATCCCCTCACGCGCCCAGAACAGGGAGAATACGAGGAGCGGGAGCCGTTGCCGTGACGTACCTGCTCGATACCAACGTCTGTATCCGCTATATCAACGGGCGGTCGCCGTCAATTGTGCACAAAATGCAACGCTTGCAGCCCCGCAACATCGTCGTATGTGCAGTGGTGAAGGCGGAACTCTTCTACAGTGCACAGCGCAGCCGCGATCCTGAACAGACGTTGGCCGTGCAGCGCCGGTTTTTGCAGCCTTATCGATTATTGCCTTTCGACGATGCAGCCGCCGAAATTGCGGGTAGAATCCGCGCCCAATTGACGGCAAGGGGCACGCCCATCGGGCCCTACGACGTACAGATCGCTGCCATTGCCCTGGCGTACAACTGCACACTGGTGACCCACAATGTAGACGAATTCGGGCGCATACCGGACCTATCCATCGATGATTGGGAAGCTGCCGACTGAGATCGCTAACACCCCTTTCCCGTTAACGTGACCTACGACGAACGAGTGTAGATCCCCCTGTCGTAGCTACGGTTCACCGCCCACAAAAGACCACCTCGCGGTGCCAGCGCAAGGACTCGCGATCCGGGTGCAGGGCGTCGTCTTCGTTGGCTTTGACAGAACATGGGCATTTGTCGACAATGAATACAAGTTGTTTGACTGATTCAGGGGAACGTTTGCGGAAGGAGTAGAACGATGCAAACCGAACGCATGTTACTAGAGACCGATGCCCACGGCAATCTCATCGACGTACCCAAGCTACCGCCGAATACACGGCTGGAAGTGATCTTCCTGCACATCGAAGAACCAACAGTACCCACCAAACGCACCCCACCGTCGATCCTCAAAGAGTCTGTCTCCACCCTAGAGAACTTACTCGAACCCACAATCTCTGAAGAGGAATGGGAAGCGTCACTGGATCGGACGGCGCGTCAGATTGCGGGGGATGCGGAGGCGTTTGTGTAACAGGTCAGTCGATAGTAAAATCTGCGTTACCCAATCACTCCACTACACGTGAAAGTCGGCCCTGTGCCGTGCGACCGGTAGACGGTCCTAGCTGTAGTGGGGTGATTCTTTTTGTTTGTCCCCTCAAAAATACATTAGACTTTTTTGTTCAAGGGTTGTACACTTGTTCTAAAGTTGCACCTCTGTTCGGTCTACCGCGCCAATTGACCACGCGCGCGGGTGCCCACTATAATGCTCCAAACTTCCCCGTTGGTAGGCACACAATTGTGCTTGTCTCGACTCCAAATGTGTGAAAAGAGAGACAGACGCCCATGCAAAATCCGATTCAGCTTGAAGATACTGCGCAGCTACAGGAGACGACGCCTGTTGTGCAGCGCAAGTCTGTAATCCAGAAACTACCGGAAATCCTGGACGAGATCCGCCAGGTTTATTTGAGCAACGATGACCCCTGGGTGGTTGGTTATAGTGGCGGCAAGGACTCGACGACGACGTTGCAGTTGGTTTGGTACGCCATCTCGAAGCTGCCCGCCGAACAACGCCAGAAGCCAATTTATGTCATTTCGACCAATACGCTGGTGGAAACGCCGGTTATCATCGACCAGACAACCGAAAACCTGAAGCTGCTGGAAAAGGCCGCTGTTGAGCAGAATTTGCCCTTTCGGGTTGCGCCCCTGTCGCCCATCCTAGACGACTCTTTCTGGGTCAACTTGATTGGCCGCGGCTACCCTGCGCCCAACAGCATCTTCCGCTGGTGTACGGAGCGTTTAAAGATAAAACCATCCAACCGCTTCATCTTGGACAAGGTAGCCGAACACGGGGAGGTGATCCTGGTGTTGGGCAGCCGCCGCGGGGAAAGTGCCACGCGCGATCAAGTAATACAGATGCACCGCTTCACCGGCAAAAAGCTGGCGCGGCATGGACAGTTGGGCGGCGCCTGGGTCTACATGCCCATCGAAGAGTTCAACACCGACGATGTGTGGACGGTGCTACTACAAATGCCAAGCCCGTGGGGCGCGGACAACCGCCACCTGGCCGCGCTCTACCGTTCGGCCCAGGACGGTGAATGCCCGCTGGTGGTGGACAGTACCACATCGTCCTGTGGCGGCAGCCGCTTCGGCTGCTGGGTCTGTACCGTGGTGACCCGCGACAAGTCGATGGAGGCGATGGTCGATTCCGGCAAGAAGTGGATGGAACCGCTGTTAAATTACCGCGATTGGCTGGTGAAGACCCAAGATCCCGAAGTCAAGCCACAACAGCGCGAATACCGCGGCCGCGATGGACGCATCAAGATCACCGAAGACGGCAAGTTGCGTTACCGCACCTACACATTAGATTTCTCTAGAGAGATGTTACGGCGACTGCTACAAGCCGAGCGCGACGTCCAGGCTTTGGAGCCGGAGTTTGCCATCCTCAGCCCTGAGGAACTGCGTGAAATCCGCCGCATCTGGTTGGCCGAGCGCCAGGACTGGGAAGATTCGCTGCCCAAGATCTACCACGACGTGACCGGGCGCACACTGGACTGGGAACAGAACGACATCTACGCGCCGGGAGAGGCTGAGGCCCAACTCTTGCAGGAATTGGGCGACGAGTTCGGTATCTCCCACCGGCTGGTGCAAAAATTGTTCGACGCCGAGTGGCAGCACTATGGCATGCGCCGCCGCGCCACCATCCACAAGACCATCGAAAAAATCTTCCGCGAAGACTGGCGTAGCCTGGACGAAGTCAAAGAGGAGATGGCGCGCCGTCAAGAGGCAAAATTTGCCGCGGACAACGTTGACGAGGATGACGTATGATCATCCGCCAGGTGAAGCTGCACAACTTCGGCATCTACAGCAGCGATCCCGAAAGCAACGGCCCACTTTCCTTCGATCTGCAACCCATCCCCGCCGGGAACTTTCATCGCCCGATTGTCCTTTTTCGCGGCAAGAATGGCGTGGGCAAGACCACCTTTGTCGAGGCCATTCGTCTCTGTCTACATGGCAGCCTGGTGGTGGGCAGTCGCGTCGGCCAACAGGAATTCGACAACTACCTCATGCGGCGCATCCACCGCAAGCAGGGCGACGCAGCACCGGACAGCGCCGGCGTCGAGGTGATCTTTGACTACGTCACCTTGGGCCGTAAACGTCTGGTGCGCGTACGTCGCGATTGGCAGGTTGCCGAAGGTCGTTTGACCAAGCGCGTCGAACTCTGGGAAGACGGTGATCAACGTCAGGATCTGGACGAAGACCAGATCGACCAATACCTGCGCGAACTCATTCCCCCCGGCATCCTCGATCTCTTCTTCTTCGACGGTGAAAAGGTGCAGACGCTGGCCGAAAATACCGAAGCCGGTAGCATCTTGCTGGCCGACACCATTCGGGCGCTGCTGGGGCTGGATCTGGTGGATCAATTGGGGCAGGATCTGGACATCTACATCGCCCGCCAGGAAAGCCACGGCGAAGTCAAGAACCTGCAATCTGAGCTTGAAAACCTAGCTGCACAGATCCAGGGCGTACAGGACGCACTCAACGCCAACCGACGACGCGTGAGTGAGGTTGAAGCGCAGATCGCCACGCTCAATGCACAGATTGAAATCCAAACCCAACAGCTTGCCAGCCAGGGCGGTCACTACGCCAACCGCCGCCAGGCGTTGCAGGAGCAGGCGGATCGACTGAAGAGTGAAATTGAAGCGCAACGTCGCCAGGTTCAGAATCTATGCGGTGAATTGATGCCCTTTGCCATTGTGCCGGAACTACTGAGCGAAGTGTCCGACCAACTGGAAATTGAGCGGCAGCACAAACAGGCACAGGCGGCGCGGCAAGCCGTCTCGGAAAACATGGAGTCGCTGCGCGAACGCTTCGTGGGCGATGACTATTGGGCCACCATCGGTATCAATCCGAACCCAGTGGAACGCAATATCCTGTACGAAAAGATGGTCAGCGATCTACAAGAGGTAATCGCCGGGCCGGAACTGGCTTCACAGGATCTGCTCCTGGATGTCTCCGAGCAAGAGCGGTTGATCCTGCTGCGCTGGATCGACGCCGCCACCGGCGACGTACCCATCACCTTTGCCGAGGCTGTGGACAGACTCAACGAACTGGAACGCACATTGGAAAGCACCAGCGAAGACCTGTCGCGTGCGCCCGAGGAGATTTTGATTCAGCCGATTGTCGAGGAATTGGCGCAACTCAACCGCCAACTGGGTGGGAAACAGCGTGAACTTGAAGCGTTCCGTGAGGAAAACGCCCGCCTGGAACGCCAACTGGCGCAGTTGGACATGCAGCGCAATCGCGTCCGGCTGCAAATCTCGGAACACGAAGCTGAGACCAGTCGCCTCTACATGGCCACCCGCACTCAGGATCTGCTATCCGCCTACCGTGAACGACTGGCCCAGCGCAAAGTCGGTGACGTGGCGATGCTGCTGCGACAGCGCTTTAACCAACTCTGCCGCAAAGAGAGCTTTCTCGATCAGGTGGAAATTGACCCCACCGCTTCACGGTGACACTCTACCGCATGGGCAAGCCCTTTGAACGTCGCCAGCTCTCCGCCGGAGAAAACCAACTTTTCGCCGTCGCCACGCTGTGGGCGCTGCGCCAGGTGTCGCGCCGCCCCATGCCGGTGGTGATCGACACACCGCTCAGCCGCCTGGACAGCGAACACCGCCTGAGCATGTTGCGGGAATTCTTCCCCCACGCCGGGCACCAGGTGATCATCCTGGCCACCGACGCCGAAGTGGACGAGGCCCAGTACGAAGTGCTGGAACCAGTCATTTCCCACGTCTATGAGATGAACTACGACACGACGCAGAATACCGTCAACTACCGGCGTATAGAAAACACCGCACCTCCCCCCCGACTGCATCAAATCAACTAATCATTACCCAGCGTCATGAATTACAACCGGATTCGCTTTGGCCTTGAACCATCAAAACGGCTGGAAACTCTACAGGTAAGGACTGACCTTACCGCCAATCTATTAGCGCGCATTGGCTTTTGTGCTTCTCTCCGAGTGCCAACAGTTCCTAGATTGGCGGATTATATGCCGGAGAGTACACGCGAAATTGATCGTCACACGCTGACAGGGCGATGGGATCAACTGTTTATCGCCCTGATCAAAGTTCGTTGTCGCAAGGATGGTATACCCGCCGATGAACTTTTGGATCAATTCAAAGCTCACATGAATCGTGGTGTGTTGCTACTCAACGCCAGTATGCAAAGAATTGATACTACTGCACCCGCTTTGCTTCTAGACTTTCATCAACACAGCCTGAGCGGAGAATCAGATGACCAATAAGCCGATCTATCTTGACTACAACGCCACCACCCCTGTCGATCCACGCGTGGTTGACGCCATGCTGCCCTACTTCAGCGAAGTCTTCGGCAATGCCGCCAGCAACGATCACGAGTACGGACTGGAAGCCAAACGCGCCGTGGATGCGGCACGGGCGCAGATTGCGGCGCTGATCAATGCACGCCCTGAGGAGATCATCTTTACCAGCGGCGCAACCGAGTCGGACAACATTGCGATCTTTGGCGTCGCCGAACGCTACGCCGACAAAGGCGACCATATCATCACCTGTGTCACCGAACACAAGGCGGTGCTTGATCCATGTAAGCGTTTGGAGCAATTGGGCAAACGGGTGACCTATCTGCCGGTGGATGGCGATGGGCGGGTTGATCCCGATGCCGTGCGTAAGGCAATTACACCTGAGACGATCCTGATTTCGATTATGGCCGCCAACAACGAGATTGGTACGGTTGCGCCGTTGGCTGAAATCGGTGCAATCGCCGCCGAACATGACATCCTCTTTCACAGCGACGCCGCCCAGGCAGTCGGCCATATCCCAATCGACGTGGAAGCTATGCAGATCCATCTGCTCTCGATTTCGGCCCACAAATTCTGCGGCCCCAAGGGCATCGGTGTGCTCTACCGGCGGCGCAGCAACCCGCGCGTCGATCTGGCGCCAGTGATCTACGGCGGCGGCCACGAACGCGGTCTACGCTCAGGCACGCTCAACGTGCCGTCGATTGTGGGCATGGGCAAGGCGGCGGAGATTGCCAAACGGGAAATGGGGGCCGAAGCGAAGCGCTTTCGCACCTGGACCCAACAGATGTACCAGCGTTTCGTCGAGGAGATTGGCGATGTTGTGCTCAACGGTCACCCAACGCAGCGGTTGCCGCACAACCTCAACGTTAGTTTTACAGGCGTTGAAAGCCGGGCACTGATTGTGCAATTGGCAGGGGCGGTGGCATTTGCGACGGGTTCAGCCTGTACTTCGGAGAGTGTTGAACCTTCTCACGTGATTGAGGCGTTGGATGCTGACGAGACCCGCGTCCATAGCGCAATTCGTATCAGTGTAGGACGATTTAACACTGATGCGCAGATTGTTAGCGCAACTGACAAAATAGTTGATTCCGTCGGTTCATTGAAACAACTCAACGCTTTGCTAGCGACGTACTAAACGCCAACTAATGGCAAAAGTGGAATCGCTGGTATAGTTCAGTGTCTGCAAAAAACGTTCACACGGTGCCAGCGAAGCGACTCACGATCTGGATGCAAGGACTCGTCTTTCGGTAGCAGGATTGATGCACCGTTTAGTTCGCCTAAATGATGGGGAGAATTGTTGCCCTTGGATAACTGCGGGGATGTTTTGACCTTGTAATCATCTGTAACAGTCAAAAGACCTTCATCAAAAGCCCAATGACAGGTCGGAGATAGAGCAATACCATTTGTCGGATCGTCGTTATAGTTCACACTCCACGGCACAATGTGCGCGCCGACAACGGCGATGTGTCCGCTATTAGTTACAAGCCGCAGCCCAGTCATAGCACATCGATACTCATACGCTTGCCGTACTGCCAGCCGAAAGCCTTGATTACGGACAGCCGGCTCCACTTCTGATTCAAAATATGGGGTATGTTCTTTAATTCTATGCCTTGCTTGTTCGACAAGTTTGAGGCTGTACTGATACGCTTGCTGATTTACAAACCCTTGAGCAAGTAATTGCTTCGCTATCTCCTCAGAAAAGTATCTGTTGAGCAGGATGTTTCTTAACACGTCCCTGCTATTTTCCTCAAGCAACAACTGATGTAGAGGTTCGTCAAGTGTAGCGCCGTAGACAGTCTCGTTAAGCCTTGACACTGCATGGATCTTCGCCGTGATCTGCTGCCCAGGTCGCAGTTTCAGATGCCAGAAACCATCGCTTTGTAAATGAAAGAACGGCATGGCTATATTGCCACGCCGATCTGGAGGCATAACGAGAGACCAGTACCCTGCGAACAGTTCAAGCAAATTTTCATTCAACTCAATGAGATTGGTTGTGATCGCGTCTTCCGAATAGCGATCTAGCACTGACAGCAGCAAAAGTGCTTTGTGCGGAGCCTGGTGTCGTGTTGTAGAGATCTCACGCCATTGATTGCCCTTGTCTGTCTTCAATTTTGAGAATCGGACTACGTATTCATCAAGTGTAGATGTTGCCATTATTGTATGCTCTTGCAGACCTGGGCTATCCACAACCGGGCGAAAGTCTCCACATCCGCCTGCACCAACTCGGCGAAACCGTCTTTCCAGGAACAGAAGACCTTGAACCGCTCATAGTTGAGGATCGTCCCGCGCACCGTCTCGTTGTTGGAGCCTTCAAACGAGATCTGGTTGCCTTCGCTGTCGCTGAAGATGCCGAACTTGGTGTGGAACTCGCCGCCTTCAAGTTTGTTGATGGGCAGCGCCAGGCGCAATGTGATCACGCCGTCCGCGATCATCCACGCCAGGGCGGAAAGGGTGTCGCCGGCCAGCGTCTTGGCCAGATCATCGATGTTGCGTTTGAGCACACCGTGCAGCAGGCGGTCATGGCGCGCTTCTTCGCCGATTTCCATCGCGTTCCAATCGGCGGCGTCGAGGACAGGGCTGGCGAGCAGGCGCATCTGTCCTTCGTTGTCGGCAAAGGTCACCAACCCGGCGGAGACCGTCTTCAACCAGCCCGAACTGAAATAACCCACCCCGCGATCATAACGGCGCGCAATCTGCAGAATGGGCACAAAGAAATCGTCCGCCAAATTATGTTCAGACGCGTTGAGCGTTGTGGGCAAGGATAGACTTGTCAGCATCGGTGCGTGCTGCATTTCCATGAGGGGGAGAAAGGTACGGAGCCGGTGTCGTTGATCCCCGAGATAGATTCTTTGCTGTAGTATAGAGCAGGATATGGGGTGGGGCAAATGCGTAATTTTTAACAGAATCCGCAGGGTATCGGTCTAAAGCATCGATCTAGATACCTTCACCAGCCACAAAAAAACCAAGACCCCATCCTTGCTATGTCAATCGTCGCGCAATTGACGGGACCCACGTGGCACGTGAGCTTTCGCAAGGACAGGGCCTTCTGATGTCAAAGTTCTACCACAGTCTGGTGTCTTGTCAAGATAAGATGGGTTCGTCACATCCGCCGCCTCTTCACCTTCGCTCTCCGCCGAGATTAGCCAATTGCCGAGTCGCGAAATTTCCTTGACGAGTGGCGAGTTATCGTTATACTATCATTAAAGTGATAAGCAGCGGAAGGAGACAACAACATGCTGGCATCCCCCCAAATCTTGCCGATGAGTGATATGCGCAATCGCCACACCGAAGTGCTGGAGAAACTCACAGCCGGACCGGTGTTTTTGACGCGGCATGGTGTCGGCGAAGCGGTGTTGCTGTCCAATGAACAGTGGGCAAGTCTGATGGAATATATTGAAGAACAAGCCGATGCCATCGATGTGCTCAAAGCCCAGCTAGAAATTGCCCGTGGCGAAGACGTCATCGAAGCGGTAGACATCTCAGAACTTGAGGATTTCGCACGTGGAGAACGTCTATCAACTTAAGTGGAAAAGAAACATCCGCACACAACTTCGTTCTGTGCCGGAACGCATCCGTGAGGAGACAGTGCAGGCGATCCTCAATTTGCGCAACGAGCCGTTCCCACCAGACGCCGAAGAGCTGCGTGATCACTACAAAGGGATTTGGAAGATCAAAATCGATGGCTGGCGCATCCTTTATCAGGTCGACGAAATCGCCATGACGGTGACTGTGCTCGCCGTCAAACGACGTGATCCCAACACCTATCTGAAACTGTTTTCTCTTCTTTAATGGCCTTTGAGCTTCCCAAGCGCAGAAAGATTCGACGCATCCCCACCATCAATCCCATACTTTCCCCGCAGCACTTCCACCCGCCGCTCGCGGATCTCCTCAAAGACATCTTCCAACGACACATCTGCCGCCTGCTCTCCTTCGATCTCAGCCAGCAGCGTGCCCAGTTCTTCTACGGTTTCGTTGAAACGGGCCAATCGTTCCAGGGTTTCTTTGTTCATCGGATCACTGCTCGCGGAGATAGTGGACATGGGCTTGCTGCTCAACTTCGTGGCGGAAATAGGGGCTGAGGAAGTTGGGCGTTTGCAGGTCGACCTGTCGGCCCAGCAGATCGGAAAGCTCCGCTTGCATGGCGAAAAAGGCAAAGCCCGGCGTGTGGCCCGGCTCGAATTCTACCAGCACGTCCACATCGCTTTCGGCGTCAAACACATCGCTTAAAATCGAGCCGAAAAATGCCAGCTTGCGAATGTGATGGCGGCGGCAGAAGTCGCGTATCGCTTTCGCTGGTATTTCGATGGGGTAGGTCTTCGTTTGATCTTCGAAGATGATCTCATTCACGATGATCCTCGTTCCCTTAGTGCGGTGGGTGCCATCCCGCTGCAATCCATCCTCGCCGAGAACGGACGATGAAAGCATTGTTCATCTGTAACGCATGAACTGTCGCCCGACCAACTGGGCTGAGCCCTTCGATGTACAGACCACCTTGTCGCCAGGCAAAGTGATCGTTCCACTGTTGCCGTCTTGGGTGAAACAAAGGGACAACCTCACCGGTTTCCAGATCCATTGCATGATCCAGTGCGCCTTTGAATCGGTTGCACCGAGGACAAGCCAACCAAAGATTCGATTCCTCAGAACCACCACCTAGCGCCTCCGGCATGATGTGGTCAATTTCGAGCGGCATACCAAGCACAGCCTCCTGACTCTGACAGTACCCGCACCGGTATTGTGCTGTTTCAGCTACCCGCCGTCGTAATGCTTGTGGAAGGTATGGCATTGTGCTGAATCACTGCGAGTGGTTGTTGAGTAGAGGAGTCAATTCGCGTCCACGCTCCTTCAGCGTAGACACCGCCTGCGCACGACGCACCAGCGCACGATCATACGCATCGACCAACGCTTGTTGGCGCTTCGCTTCGTCTTCGGTTAATGAACGTCGCTGCGCCAGTTCGTTCAACGTGGCGAGTTCTTCTTGTTGCTCAGGCGAAAGAACAGTCTGCGCCAGAAGCCAGAGGGACTCATCGGAGAGGTAGTCAAAAGCAGCCAATTCCTGTTCAACGTTGTGGGGCAGCAATGGCAAACCAGGCACCTCCTGCACCACCAAATCCCGAACGAGTTCGGACACGGATCGCTTTTGCTGTTGGGCAAAGCGTTCCAATTGTTCCACAGTTTCACTGGGCAATGTCACCACAACTGTTGTTTCCGTCACCGGTGGCCTCCTTACTTCAACAATACCATTGCGCTTGGGTGTCTACATTCTACAACAAAATTTCAAAAAGCCGATCCAGGTCGAAAACTTCGGCGACAGTGCCTGGCACGGGCCAAACACATGCTCTCAACCGAACAACCCACCGGCCCGTGCCAGGCACTGTCAACCACCCCCCAACTGCCCCTTCCCCCTAACTTGCGGTATACTGAACCCGTCACAACCAACGTACCCACCGGCCGCCGGACCCCGTCCCCAGCAGCAACGCCCCACGTCGTCCCGCTGTCTTCAGCGGCGTCGTCCGTCGTCCGTCGTCTCTCGTCCCTCTCCCCAGAAAGGACCCAACATCATGGCAAAACCCATCCTTGCGGCGCAGCTCTACACCATCCGCGCCCACACCAAAACGACTGAAGACTTTGCCGCCAGCATGCAGAAGATCCGCGACATCGGCTACAAAGCTGTGCAGGTTTCGGCCATCGGCCCCATTGCGCCCACCGACGTCAAACAGATCACCGACGACAACGGCCTCACCATCTGCATCACCCACATCGGCTTCCCCCGCCTGCAAGAGGACCTCGACGCCGTCATCGAGGAACATCACCTCTGGAACTGTAAGCACGTGGCCGTGGGCAGCATGCCCAACGAATACCGCGAAGGCGGCGAGGACGCCTACCGCCGCTTCGCCGCCGAAGCCTCCGCCATCGGCGAGAAGCTCCACGCCGCCGGGCTCACCTTCAGCTACCACAACCACAGCTTCGAATTCGTCCGCTTCGGCCACCGCACCGGCCTCGACCTGATCTACGACGAAAGCGATCCCCGCTTCCTGCAAGCCGAAATCGACACCTACTGGGTGCAGCACGGCGGCGCAGACCCCGCCGCCTGGATCCGCAAAGTCAGCGGCCGCATGCCCGTCGTCCACCTCAAAGACATGGTCATCCGCGACAACCAACAGACCATGGCCGAAGTGGGCGCAGGCAATATGAATTGGTCCGCCATCCTCGACGCCTGCCGCGACGCCCAGGTCCAATGGTACGCCGTCGAACAGGACATCACCCCAGGCGATCCGTTTGAAAGTCTCGCCATCAGCTATCGGAATCTACGCGCGATGGGGCTTGAGTAGAGAAGGGATTGGTGATTGGTGATTAGTGATTGGGGCAGAGGTGGCGATCTCTCCTCTGCCCCAATCACTAATCACCAATCACCAATCACAACTTTGGAGAACCAACATGCCATTCTGGACCAATCTCCTCAATCCACCGCCCGACTTCTCCGTCATGCCCTTCTGGTTCTGGAACGACGACCTCGACGAAGCGGAGATCCGCCGTCAGATTGGCGATTTTCAGGACCACGGCGTGCACGGCTTTGTGATCCACCCCCGTGTGGGGCTGCCCCGCTCGCTGGGCTGGATGTCCGACGCGCTGCTCCACTTTTACGACGTGGCCATCGACGAGGCGGCGCGGCGCAACATGCGCGTCATCCTCTACGACGAAGGCATGTACCCGTCGGGGGCGTCGGCGGGGCAGGTCGTCGCCGAAAATCCAGCCTACCAGACGCGTTGTTTGGATAAGATAGATCTTGCCGCCGCCGCAGATCTCCCGCCCTTGCCACACGATCACACGCTCGTGGCTGTGGTGGATCGGTCGGATGGATCGCGCATTGCCGTCATCGACCGGGCCCTCGATGCTTTTATCCGCGGCATCCACTACATCGACGAAGGCCCCGCCGAAGACGAGCCGACCGCCGCCGATCTGCTCAACCCTGCCGCCGTGGACAGCTTCATCCGGCACGTCTACGACGGCTTCGCCGCCCGCTTTTCACCGCACTTCGGCAAGACGATCATCTCCATCTTCACCGACGAACCCAGTCCGTTAGGGCGTCCACGCGAACGGGGCATCTGGCCGGGGACAACCGGCATCCTTGAACACGTCAACCGCATCCTCGGCTACGACTTCACGCCCCACCTGCCCGCGCTCTGGTACGACGACGAACCTGACGCCGCCCGCTACCGCCGCGACTACGAACGCGCCATCGCCCTGCGCATGGAAGAAACCTGGTATCAGCGTCTTTTCGACTGGTGCGAGGCCCACGGGCTACCCCTCACCGGCCACCCCGCCCGCGGCGACGACATCGGCGCCGAGCGCTACTTCCACATCCCCGGCCAGGATCTCGTCTGGCGTTGGGTCCTCCCAGACGACCCCACGGCGCTGGAAGGCCAAGAGGCCACCCAGGCCAAATGTAGTTCGTCCGCCATGATCCACCTGGGCCGCCGTCGCAACACCAACGAATGCTGCGGCGCGTATGGTCACCAACTCACCTGGGCAGAGATGAACTGGCTGGCCGACTGGTGCTTCGTGCGCGGCGTCAACCACATCGTCCCCCACGCCTTCTACTACAGCATGCGTGGCATCCGCCGCGACGAACGCCCGCCCGACGTCGGCCCCAACTCGGCCTGGTGGGATCGCTACCCCGAATACGCCGACCGCTGCCGTCGCCTCTCGTGGCTCAACACCGACGCCCGGCATGTGTGCGAAATCGCCATCCTCGGCGCCGCGGACCACCTGCCCTGGCAACCGGCCAAAGCCTGCCATCAGGCGCAGCGCGACTTCAACTACCTGGAAGAGCGCCACCTGTGGGAAGACGCTGTTGTGGACGCCGACGGCGTCCACCTCGCCGGCATGACCTACCGCGCCGTCGTCCTCGCCCACGACGCCGATCCCAAGGCAACGTCCGCGCTGGAAGCCCTCGAACGCGCCGGTCGCCTGATCCACTACACCGACGACGTCGCCCTGATCGAGCAGATCAACGACCTCGTCCTGCCCGATGTGACGGTCGAACCGGTGTCCCCGTCCTTGCGCGTGCGCCACGCCGTCAAAGACGGCCGTCACATCTACCTCCTCTTCAACGAAGAAAGCGCGCCTGTCACCGTATCTGTGCAATTCAGCGCGCCGGGATCGCCTGTCCGCTACGACGCCGTAACCGGGAAGACGGAAGCGGTTGATCGGACAAACCTCTCACTCGACGGCTACGAACTGGTCGTTTTGATCCGCGATGATGAGATGATGGGATGATGGATTCGTTGAGCACGCTCGTCACGCTGGTAGCGTGACCTACGACATAGGGGATCGTCTCGTCTGTCGTAGCTGCGGTTACCAACCGCAGGGCGTGGGATACGAGAACGCGTTCTTCTGTGGATGGCTTCGTCGAGCACGTTCGTCACGCTGGTAGCGTGACCTACGACATAGGGGATCGTCTCGTCTGTCGTAGCTGCGGTTACTAACCGCAGGGCGTAGGATACTGTCGTAGCTGCGGTTACCAACCGCAGGGCGTGGGATACGAGATCGCGTTCTTCTGTGGATGGCTTCGTTGAGCACGCTCGTCACGCTGGTAGCGTGACCTACGATATAGGGGATCGTCTCGTCTGTCGTAGCTGCGGTTACCAACCGCAGGGCGTAGGATACGAGATCGCGTTCTTCTGTGGATGGATTCGTTGAGCACGCTCGTCACGCTGGTAGCGTGACCTACGACATAGGGGATCGTCTCGTCTGTCGTAGCTGCGGTTACCAACCGCAGGGCGTGGGATACGAGATCGCGTTCTTCTGTGGATGGCTTCGTCGAGCACGCTCGTCACGCTGGTAGCGTGACCTACGATATAGGGGATCGTCTCGTCTGTCGTAGCTGCGGTTACCAACCGCAGGGCGTGGGATACGAGATCGCGTTCTTCTGTGGATGGCTTCGTCGAGCACGCTCGTCACGCTGGTAGCGTGACGAACGACATAGGGGATCGTCTCGTCTGTCGTAGCTGCAGTTACCAACCGCAGCTTTGAGACCATTTCCTTGGCACTGTTTACAACTCCCCCAACATGGCTGCGTCCAGCATCACAAACTTGGCGTTCGTCTTCCGTCTTTCTTCCTCCGTCACCTTCCCCCAAAACTGCTTGTAACTTTCCGCCTCTTCGACAATAGTATCACCATGAACGACGCGCCGCTGGGCTTCCACGAACTCTACAGCCGCTACGCCGCCGACGTGCGCCGCTTTGCCTTCTGGCTCTGCGGCGACGCCGATGAGGCCGACGACATCACCGCGGAGACCTTCGTGCGCGTCTGGACGGCCTATGATCGGGTGCGCATGGCCACGGTGAAGGGCTATCTTTTCACGATTGCGCGCAATCTCTTTTTGCAGGCACAGCAGCGGGCGCGGCGACAGGTGGAACTCAGCGACGATCTGGCGACGACAACGCCATCCCCCGCGGAGATCAGCGAGCAGCGGACAGAACTGGCGCGGGTGCTTCGCCTGTTGCAAACCCTGCCCGAAATCGACCGTACCGCCCTGATTCTGCGTGTGGAAGAAGATCTGCCCTACGAAGAAATCGCCGCCATCCTCAACATTTCAGTCGCCGCCGCCAAGGTCAAAGTCCATCGCGCCCGGCTCAAACTGGCCGGCCAACAGGAGTAAGGAGCACCGCCATGCAGGTTACCCGCGACGTCATCACCGATTTGCTGCCGTTGTACCTGGCTGGTGAAGCCAGCGACGATACCAACGCGCTGGTCGAAGCCTTCCTGGCCCTGGATGCCGACTTCGCCCGGCTGGTGCAGGCGCAAGGTGAGTTCACCTTACCCAAACTCGCAGATGTTTCAATCAATCAGGAGGACGAGATGAAAGCGTTACAGACGACTCAAGCTTTGCTGCGCCGCCGTGGGATCTTCATGGCGCTGGGCATCTTTTTCAGCGCGCAGACCATGGCCTTTGGCAGTTTTGGAGATGATAGAGGCGTGCGCTGGCTCTGGGCCGATGCACCGTTCATCGCACTGGTCTTGGCCGCTGTGGGGCTGGTGGGGTGGTTGGGGTACGCCGTCACCCAATGGCGGCTGCGTTCCACCCAGTTGTAGTTGATTAGACCAATCTGGTGCTTGGGAGGATAATGAGACGAGGAGGTACACCTATGAAAATCGCCATTCTTGCTGACATCCACGGCAATCGCCTCGCCCTTGATGCCGTCCTCGCCGATATCGAAGCCCAGGGCGGCGTGGACGCGACCTGGATCTTGGGCGATCTGTGCGCGCTGGGGCCGCAACCGCTGCTGGCGTTGGAGACGATCCGCCCTATCCCCAACGTGCGCATTGTGCGCGGCAACACCGATCGCTACCTGCTCACCGGCGACATGCCCTTCCCCACCCTTGAGGAGATCATGGGCAACACCAAATTTCCCTAATCACCCAATCCCTCAATCGCCAACGTCAAACCGCCAACATCCCCAAAACCGCACAACATCCTCAACCCAATCACCAATCCCAAAAAGGACAATCCCATGCCTGACGCCCAATCTCTCCTCCGCCACGTCGTCCTTTTCAAGTTTAAAGAAGGCACCACACCCGAGCAGATCGCCCAGGTGGAAGACGCCTTCCGCGCCCTGCCTGCCAAGATCGACGTCATCCACGACTTCGAGTGGGGCACCGACGTCAGCGTCGAAGGCATTGCCCGCGGCTTCACCCACTGCTTCTTCCTCACCTTCCAAAGCGAAGAAGACCGCGCCGTCTACCTGCCCCATCCCGAACACAAGGCGTTTGGGGCCGTGTTGCGCCCTCACCTGGATCAGGTGTTGGTCCTCGATTATTGGGCAAAACAGTAGATGAATAGAACGCGGATTGAGCAGATCATGGCGGATTGTTCCAGAAAAATCAGCTTTGATCTGCCCAATCCGCTCAATCCGCGTTCTATTTTCAATCGTCCGCAGTGAAGAATTCGGCGCTGTTTCGTTCGGCGGCGTTGATTGCCCCGTCCACAGTGGACGCGCCGGTGAAGGCGTTGGTGATTTCGGTGTTGAGGATGCCTTCGATGTCGCTCCAGGTGGACATGACGGGCAGGTTGCGCAGGTGTGGGATGGCGTCGAGGAAAGCCTGGCTGTTGGCCGGTTTGGCCTCTGGATCGAGGAAGATCGACGACTCGGCCAATTCGATGAGCGACGGCACCGTGCGCCCCGTCCGCGCCAGGATCGTCTGCCCTTCGCGGGTGTTGGCGAACTCAACGAAGGTCCAGGCCGCGTCTTTGTGACGGCCGGCGGCGGCGATGCAGTAGGCGTCGGCGTGGAGGACGCTTGCGCGTTGCTTGCCCTGGGGCAGCCCGGCCACATCCCAGTCGAAGGACGAGATCAGGCGGAATTCGGGCGTGGCGCGGCGGCTCTCCATGATCATGGCCAACCGCCCGTTGACGAAGCGGCTCAGGCTGCTCTCCGCTTCCTCGGCCACAGCGTCGGGGACCACACGGTGCTCGGTCTGGAGTGCCACGAACCAGGCAAGCGCCTCGCGGCTTTCTGCGCTGTCCAGCGTCAACGTTGTGGGCGCGGCGGGGTTGTCTACAATGTCGCCGCCGTTCATCCACAAGAAGGGCGCCAGCCGCACAATCGACGCTTCCATCCCCAGCCCGTAGATGTCGGTTACGCCGTCGCCGTCGCTGTCCTGGGAGACAGCGGCGGCGACGGCGGCAAAGTCGTTCCACGTCCAATCATCGCGGGGATAGTCTACGCCGGCGGCGTCGAAGAGATCCTTGTTGTAGTAGAGCACCGGGCTGGAGAGATTCTGCGGCATGCAGGCCAGTTTGCCCTCCCACCTGAAGGCCGCCAGCGCCTGGGGATAGTAGTCGTCCAGGTCGATGAGATCGCTCTCGGCCAGGTAGGGATCGAGGAACTCGATGGCGTCCCTGGCCACGTATGGCCCATAGCGGCGGTAGTTCACGAGGAAGAGATCGGGTGGCGTCCCCGCTGCAAAGTCAGCCGTGAGCCGCTTACGAAAGTCCCCGTGGCTGGGGATGTTGAGCAGATTCACCCCAATCTCAGGATGCGCCGCCTCGAACGCATCGATCAACTGCTGGTACGCCGTCTCATCCGTCGGATCGCCGGCAATGAGGAAGGTCAACGTCGCCCTTTCCGCCGAACCCTGGGGAGGCTGAACCGATCCGCAGCCGGCCAAAACCACGATTGCCACCAAAAGCACCGCCATCCCGCGCCACATAGGCCGCTCCTTTCGTACACAAAAGCCAGATGAGATCCACAGAACTCAATGTCGTTAAGTTAAGCAGTGTGGGCGACTGTTGTAGGTTGCAGGTTGCAAGTTGCAGGTGGCACGCGAAGTCACTTCTGCTGTCGTCCGTCGTCCGTCGTCCGTCGTCTGTCGTCCAGCCTTAACTTAATGACATTGACTCGTTACTCTTTGCTCATTTTTTCCCCACCATGCGGATCAGATTCAAATCCTCGCGCACGATGTACTGCAACACCAGGTAGACAAGCAACACCGGTGTGGTCATCACCACCACGGCGGCGAGGAGAAAGGACCAATTGGTCACGTCCATTTGTTGGAGCATGCGCAGCCCTACGGCCAGGGTGAAGCGTTCTGCCGATTTGAGGAAGAGCAGCGGATCCACAAAATCGTTCCAGTAGTGGGTGAAGGCCAGCAAGAGGACGGCCAAGACTGTGGGCAACGCGGTGGGCAGGGCGATGCGCCGCCAGATTGTCAGCGCGCCGGCACCGTCAAGGCGGGCCGACTCGAAGAGTTCCAGTGGCACGCGCCGAAAGGACCAGTAAAACATAAGCACGAAGAGAGAACGGGTGCCCATGATGGCCGGGGCAAAGAGCGCGGCGTAGGTGTCGATTAGCCCCACCGACGCGAAAAGGACATAACGGGGCAGCCACACCACCGGCCCGGGGATCATCAACAGCGCCACAGCAAAGAGCACCAACCAACGGCGCAGCCGCGCTGGCAGTTGCGCCATCACAAAACCCGCCCACGACGCCGTCATCAGCGTCAACGCCGCGCCCACACTGCTCACAAGCAACGAATTGCCGATTTGCCGTCCTAGCGGCACGATGCGGAAGATCTCCACATAGTTCGTCCACGCCGGGGGATGGGCCAACCATTCCAGCGTGCGCGGCGGCGGCAACCCCACCGGGCGCAGGGAACTCGTCGCCACCCACAGCAGCGGCGCCACGAAGAGGAGCGCCAACGACAAGGCCGTCACCTGCCAGAGCGCGTCTTCAAGGCGGCGGTTAAATCTCATCCGTGTACCCCCACCCACCCACCAGCCGGTAGATCAGCCAGAGCAACAGACCAATCGCCACCAACAAGATCAACATCATCGAAGCGGCGTGGCCCAGGCGCAGATGGTTGAAGGCTTCCTCGTAGATCAGGTAGGGCAGCAGCGTGGTGGCATAGCCCGGCCCGCCCTCCGTCATCATAAAAACGGGGACGAAGCTACTCTGAGCGCTGAGCAGAATGTCGCGGATGAAGAGCAGCAGCAGCCAGGGGGTCAGCAGCGGCCAGGTGATGAAGCGAAAGAGCTGCCAACGGTTGCCACCGTCCAATGCGCCTGCCTGAAAGTAGTCGGTGGGGATAAGCTGCAACGCTGCGATGAGGATCATCATCCCTTCGCCGATGCGAAACGCCGACATGATCACCAACGACAACAGCGCAGTGTCGGCGTCCACCAGCCAGGCGGGTTGGGGCAGACCGATACCACCGAGGACTTTGTTCAGTGGACCGTAGAGTGGGTTGAAGATCCAAAGCCAGATCAGGGCGTAAGCCACATCGGGGATCACCGAAGGCAGGTAGGCCGAGACACGATATTGGCGTACGCCGTAGCGTTGGGGGTGGAGCAGAAGGGCGAGTGCAAGCGCACCCAGCAGTTGCAACGGCGCAGCCATGCCCACGTAGGCCAGCGAATTCCACACCGCCGTCCAAAAGACCTCACGCCGGAAGATGGTGACAAAGTTCTGCAAACCACTCCACACCGGCGCGGAGAGCGCGTCGTACTCCATGAAAGCCAGCACCAGCGTCAACAGCACCGGCAGCACCACGAGGACAGCCGATCCAAGAATGAAAGGAGCCAGCAGCAGCCCCAACTCTGTGTTGTATCGCATCAGTGGACGGGGATGAGGACGTGCAACAGCCGTCTTCACGACAGCCGTCTCGGGGACGGGCGAAGTTGCGGACATTAGGGTTCGTTTCAGTCAGTCGCGTCCACCCAGATGTGGGCGGTCAAGTGGTGTTCCTCGCCTGGGTCAACGGTCTCCACATCATCGGCGGCCTTGGCCGTCTCCACGCAGACCATGCCGGGGAACTCGTCGTCGGCGAGATCTGGCATACGAGCAGCCATCTGCCACGGGTTCCAGATGACGGTGGTGGCGCTGCCGGCCTTCTCCACGTGGATCTTGCGTTTCAGCACAGGATCTTCGATGATACACTCGCCGTCGCTGTCCACATAAATACGATCGGTGAAGCCGGCGATCTCGACGGGTCCGTGTTGGGTTTTGCGCACCATGTCGTCGACCTTGTCCAGATAGTCGATGCCGTCGAGACCGTGGATGGCGATCTGCGCGGCGTCGCCCACGTGGAAGTAGGTGTGCAGCGCACCGGTGAAGCTGAACGGCTCGTCGCCGGTGTTACAGGTGAATAGCGTCACCGTGAGGGCTGGTCCAACCGTCACGCGCAGGCGCAGCGCGAAAGGATGGGGCCACATCGATAGCGTGTCGGCGTTGCTCTCGAAGCCGAGCTCAATCTCGGTGCGTTCGTCCCGTGTCTGGCGCGCAGAGAGGACCGTCCACAGTGCTGTGCGTACAAAACCATGTGACGGCTTGCTGCTGTCGGTAGGATGCCCGGCGAACCACGGCCAGCAGACAGGAATCCCGCCGCGAATCGGTTTCCCTACAGCGAAGTTACTCTGCTTGCTCACCCACAAAACCGCTTCTGTGTCGTGCGGCTGGTACGAAAGCACATGCGCGCCCAACAGCGAAATCTCCGCCGTGGCAAAGTCATTGCGCACCCGCACCACAGGCAGATCCCCGGGCCCGGCCAAGAAGACCAGTTGATCGTTGATGCCGAATTGTTCGTTGAGAAAAGTGAGTGTGGTCATCGCGCGCGCTCTTTCTGGTGTTGCAGGTTGCAGGTTGCAGGTTGCAGGTTGCAGGTTGCAGGTTGCAGGTTGCAGGTTGCAGGTTGCAGGTTGCAGGTTGCAGGTTGCAGGTTGCAGGTTGCAGGTTGCAGGTTGCAGGTTGCAGGTTGCAGACAAGAGTGTGATGGGCGCTGCACGAGATGTCAAGTTTGCGCGGTGTTTGTTCGCTAACGCTTGAACCTGCTTTTGAACATTAAGAAATTATTCCGGTAACACGCCCGCCGAATGAATTCGGCGTCTGAGACGGGAAACCGGCTGAAGCCGGTTCTGCGAACACGATTCATCGTGTTTCCCATTTCAGTCGGCGGTTTCAACCGCTGGGTTACCGGAATAATTTCTAACCGTTCAACCGCAGGTTTCCCATTGTAGACGCCGAATTCATTCGGCGGGCTTGTGAGAGCACTCGCTCAACACGATCGCCCTGTCACCCATTCACCCCTTCAAAGGAGTTCTCATGCACATCACCCGAGTTGATGCCTACGCCATCAAAATCCCGCCCAAGACCAACGACCGCATCGAAGGCAATCTGAACGTAGAACGCTACGGCGATTACACCATCGCCGCCGACGCCTGGACGTCGATCTATTCGCGCAATCACGAGACGTGTCTGGTGCGCCTGGAGACCGATGACGGTATCGTCGGCTGGGGCGAAGGACAGGCACCTGTCTCTCCACGGGCGACGGCCACGCTGGTACAGGACCTGTGTACGCCCCTGCTGTTAGGACGCGATCCCTTCGATGTCGAATACATCTGGTATCGGCTCTACAGCGCCATGCGCGAGCGAGGGCACATCACCGGCTTCTACGTCGACGCCCTCGCCGCTGTTGACCTGGCGCTCTACGATCTGCTGGGCAAGGTGCTGGGCAAGCCGGTGTACAAACTGTTGGGCGGCCAGTTCCGCAGCAGTGTCCCCATCTATGCCGGGATTGGCGGCAGCGACGCCGCGTCCACTGCAACGGCGGCACAGGAACACGTCGCAGCTGGCTACAACGCCCTCAAACTCCACCTGCGTTTGGGCAACACCGCCCTGCTCCGCATCGTTGAGGCGGTGCGCGGCGCAGTCGGGCCAGGGATCCAACTGATGGTCGACGTCCACGGCACGCGCGACGTGTCAGAAGCCATCGAACTGGGCAAAGGACTGGAAACGCTGGGCGTGCGCTGGCTCGAAGCGCCCTGCCAACCCGAGGACATTCGTGGGCAGGCCGAAATTGCGCGGGCGCTCTCCATGCAGGTCGCCACCGGCGAATGGCTGCGAACGGTGTGGGAATGGCGACAGTGGATCGAGCACCGTTCCTTCGACGTCGCCATGCCCGACATTGCTCGCACCGGTCTGTCTGAAGGCAAACGCATCGCCGCCCTGTGCGACAGCTTCAACCTGCCCATTGCGCCTCACATCGGCGGCGGTGGGATTCTGGCTGTGGCGGCGTCGATCCACTACTCGCTGGCCATCCCCAATTTCCAGATCATGGAGCACAGCCACAAAGCGCATGCCATGAAAGGCAGCATCGCTCACAGTTATCCAGAGCCGGTCAACAGTGCCTTTAGACTGCCGGATAGCCCTGGTTTGGGTGTGGAGATCGATGAGTCAGTGGTGGAGAAGTGGCGGTTGTGAGCGATGATGAACGAGTAGAGGATGACTGAAGCAAATCGATGAAATAGAGCGGAGGGAGCACACCCACGTGCGATTCTTACCGGGTGCAGCCGCACGTGGGCGTGCTCCCTCCGCAGGGTTTCGTGGACTTTTTAGGCTAGAGGCACTAGCGCATGAGTCGGCGCACAAAATCCGCAGACTTTAGCTGTCGTTCGAGGACGGTGACGAGGTAGCGGTAGAGAATACTCTCCGCCGCTTGCAAGTTCGATGACCGCACCTGCAAATTGCGCACAGCGCCCCAGTTGCTACGTTGAAGGTGACGCAGAATCTTGAGTATGTCGGCGGAGATGAGTTCGACGCCGCTCAGGTTCTCGGCGCAGGTTGGGCAGTAGACGCCGCCTGCGTGCAGGCTGAGGAAGTTGTCTACCGGCTGGATGGGGTTGCCGCAGCCCAAGCAGTTGAAAAGCTCGGGCTGGAAGCCGGCAAGGCTGAGCAGGTGTAGTTCGAACCAGCGCAGGAGCAGGCTGGGGTCGGCTTCGGCTTCGTCGAGTTCGTTCAGCGCCAGCAGCAGCAGATCCCACAGATGTTGGCTGTCGTCGCTGGCCTCGCCGAAGACATCAACCAACTCGGCCACGTAGGCGGCGCGGCTGATGCTGTCCAGGTCCTCGCGCAAGTGACGGAAACTCTGCACCGCCGTCGCCTCGGTGACAATGTCCCACGTGCGCGCTTGGGCCACAAGCATGGACACATGGGTGAACAGCTCCAAATGGCCCGCCTTGCGGCTCGTCGTCTTGCGGATGCCCTTGGCGATGAGATCGCGCTTGCCCTGATCCGGCGTAAAGACGGTCAGCACCCGATCCGCCTCGCCCTGATCCCGACGGCGCAGCACCACCCCCTGCATTCGATTGACACGACTGCGATCCGCCATTGTCAACGGCCTTTCTATCCGAAATCACTTCTGTAATAAGCCGCGCAAATCGGCTCAATGCCATCGTCTTCGCCGACTGTGCCGCCTCGTACAGCCCCGAATGCCACGCCGGTCAACGCACAGGAGGGTGGCTTGGCAGGGTAAGAGGGTGATGCACCACGGGTGCTAGAGGCTGCCTAGTACTCGCGGTCGGCCAGCAATTCGCTAACATAGGTCAAGAGCACATCTCGCCCGAATGGCTTTGGCAGAAAACGTACCCCCGTCTTAGACTTAACGTCTTTCTGCCGGTCATAGACTTCGTCTATGACCGCGCTCACGAAGATAATTGGAATTTTACCCGCCTCTTCATCGTTTAGTATGTGTGCCCTCACTTCTTCGCCTGTTAGGTCGGGCATCATGTAGTCAAGCGTTATCAGATCCGGCTGCAAGCTCTTTATCTTGGCAAGTGCTTCCAGACCGTTGACTGCGAATTCGATGCGGTATCCGGCGCGCTGCAGCATCATACTGAGGACTTTGCGCACCGTCGGTTCGTCGTCGACAACAAGGATCAAAGGGGCATTCGACGATTGTGATGTTGGCTGCATTGGTGTGTTCCCCGATGTGTTGATGAGGTAAACTTCACCTTATCGACAGGTATAGCTGCAAAGTAGACTGCAAAAGAGGCTCATCCATCTGCAAATAGTGTGGATGTGATTTTGTGTTGCGCTGAGGTGTTGAAAGTGCCCGCACAAAGCTTACAACAAGACGTTCTGCACCTGCTTAACCGACTAACCTCGTAAACAACGCCACGCTGCCTTCCCCGTGAAGGCGTTGCGCCCAGTCGTTCTTTTGTAGCGCATCTGCGGTTAAGGAGAATACTTCGTCCCATGCGGCTGCGGTGGCGTCGATGGCTGCGTCATTGTGCGCGTAGGATGGGTTGAAGCCAAACGACGTGAAGAAGCCGCGGTAAGTCATTTCTTGTACAAAGTAATCTTTCATCTGCTTTTTGTAGGCATCCGGCGCCCCATCAGTGTAGGTGATCGCCACCTGTTGAGGACGACCCACCGCCTTCAGTGGCACACCGTATGCGGCCGCCGACTGGTTGAACTGCTCTTGCAGCCGTCTGCCCACTGTGCTGATGTGGGCGATGGCGTTGCGTCGTTTCATCGCGCGAATTGTCGCCAGCGCCGCCGTCGCCCCTACTGTGTCGGACCAATAGGTGCTGCTGATAAACATCTCCCCTGCCACCGACATGACCTCTTTTCGCCCCACTACAGCGCCCATCGCATAGCCATTGGAAATCGCCTTGGCGTATGTTGCCAAATCGGGGACGACGCCGAACGCCTCTTGCGCGCCGCCCATTGCCAGCCGAAACCCAGTGACCACTTCATCGAAAATCAGGACAGCGCCGTGCGCTGTTGCCAGTTCGCGCACGCCTTCGAGGAAGCCCGGCGCCGGCTGTGACGCCCCACGCGACGCTTCCAGGATGATACAGGCCACTTCGTCCTGGTTACGTTTAAACATTGTTTCGAGCGAATCCAGATCGTTGTAGCGGAAGGGCAGCGCCGTCCCCTTGAGCCCTTGGGGAATGCCGCGCGGAGTGATGTTGGGCAGCAGATGACTGCTGAGGACGTCGTCATCGGCCAGGTTGGCGGCCAGATACCAGTCGTGCCAGCCGTGGTAGCCGCAGAAGAGCACCTTGTCGCGCCCGGTGAAGCCGCGGGCGATGCGCACGGCGATAGCGTTGGCCTCGCCGCCGCCTTTGCAATAGCGTACCATCTCGGCGCAGGGGATTGTCTCCACCAGTTCCTGCGCCAATTCCAATTCCACCGGATGGCTAACGCTGAACGCCGTGCCGCGGCGGATCTGCTCGATCACGGGGTCGTCTACTTCGTCGTCGGCGTGGCCCAGGATCAGCGCGCCCACCGACATCATCCAATCGACATACTCGTTCTCGTCCAGATCCCAGATGCGGTAGCCCTTGCCGTGGCTGACGTAAGGCGGCGTTACGCCTGGCGCGTACAACTGTGGGCGGCGGCTGAGCAACTGCACCCCACCGGGGATCAACTTCAATGCTTCGTCATAACGCCGATACGATTCCTCAACATGATGGTTGTGTGCGTCTTTGCTCATCGTCTTTCGCTTGTGTGTGGTGGCATGGTCTGTCAGTGCCTGATACGGGCAGGCAGTAATCTGTTTGGCAAAAACTCACCAACCCGTGCCAGGCACTGACAGACCATGCTATAAAGAACCCAATCTCTGAAGCAGTTCAGAAGACAACTTGGTGGCTTCGGCCTCAAACGCCTGCTCGATGTGGTCGATACTGCGCGCACCCACCAACACCGACGTGATGCCGGGGCGGCCAATCACCCAGGCCAGCGCCAAGCGGATCATGGACATGCCGCTTTCGTCTGACAACGTACGCAACCCTTCCATGATGCGGAACTTCTCGTCGTGGAAGTAGATGTTTTGATGGCCGGGGATCACGTCGAAGCGCGTCCCCTCCGGCAACAGACCGCCCTGGCGATACTTCCCAGTGAGGAAGCCTGCGCCCAACGGGCTGTACGAGATCACGCCAACCTCTTGATCTGCACAGAGCGGCAGCAACTCGTCCTCAATGCCGCGGGTGACGAGGTTGTAGTTGGGCTGCACCGACTCGAAACGCGCCCAGGTGTGTACGTCCTGTTGCCAGAGTGCTTTGCACAGTTGCCAGGCCGCGTAGTTGCTGCAACCGACGTAGCGCACCTTGCCTGCTTTCACCAATGTATCCAGCCCTTCGAGCGTCTCGTTGAGCGGCGTCTTGGCGTCGAAATGGTGCACCTGAAAGAGATCGATGACATCGGTCTGTAGCCGTTGCAGGCTTTCCTCCGCCGACGTAATCACCCTGTCCTTGGTGAGGACGCCTGAGACTTTGGTGGCCAACACG
The DNA here is from genome assembly GCA_016124945.1 of bacterium. Taxonomy (GTDB): domain Bacteria; phylum Chloroflexota; class Anaerolineae; order Caldilineales; family Caldilineaceae; genus RI-153. Next base: position 47,949 of record WGMT01000022.1, read on the forward strand.
ATTTTGTCACGTACACTACGGCTGGCCAGCCAGCGTCCAACTACTGTTTCTGATCCGCCTTTGGCGTAGGCTTCGGCGGTGTCGAACAGGGTGATGCCCACTTCCAGGGCGCGATCCATCACTACAAAAGATGCTTCTTCACCTATCTCTCTACCAAAGGTCACACAACCCAACCCAATCGAGCTAACCGAAAGATTTGTACGTCCAAGTTTGCGGTATTCCATAGCCGGCTCCTCTCCAATAACGATCAACCTATCACGCCTGGATCGGCGTGTCAAGGAAAAACTGTATAAATTCTCGTAAAGCCCATTGCATAGAAAAAATGATTGTGGTACTTTGGTTCCATAACCAAACCACACAAACGAAAAAGGTTTGCCCTATGACCGTTGCAGAACGCACGATTCAGGAATTGTTTGACTTGAGCGGGAAGGTTGCTATTGTCACCGGCGCGGCGGGGTGGCTGGGATCGGCCATGAGCCGCGCCCTGGCCGAAGCCGGCGCCACCCTTGTCGTCACCAGCCGTGACGGCGAACAGGCTGTGTCTTTTGCGGCGAGCCTCCCCGGTTCAGGACACGTCGGCCTGGCTTTCCATCAGGCCGACACCGACACCATCCCCGCCTTTGTGGCCGATGTGCTGGAGCGGGTGGGCCACATTGACATCCTCGTCAACAACGCCTACGGCGGCACCGCTCCAGACATCGATACCGCCACCGCCGCCGACTTCGATAACTCCTTCCACACCGGCGTCACGGCGTATTTCCTGCTGGCGCGCGAGGTGGTCCATCACCTACGCAGCCGCGGCGCGCCGGGGTCGATCATCAACATCGGCAGTATGTATGGCGTCGTCGCCAGCTATCCCAGCGCCTACGAAGGACTGCCGGTGAACAGCCCGCCCAACTACCACGCGCTCAAGGGCGGCATCGTCCACCTTACCCGTCATCTGGCGGCCTACTGGGCAGCGGACAACATCCGCGTCAACGGCATCTGCCCCGGTCCTTTCCCCAAAGAGCAGACGCAGACAGCGCACCCCGAATTCATCGAGCGGTTGGACGCCAAGGTGCCGCTGGGGCGCATGGGCCGTCCTGAAGAATTGAAGGGATTGGCGGTGCTGCTGGCCAGTGAAGCGGGCAGCTACATCACCGGGCAGAATATCCTCGTCGACGGCGGCTGGACGGCGTGGTGATCGTTCATGACAAACTGGCAACAGACCGACGCTGACCGTGAACTGCTGGAAAGGACAATCGTCCCTTTCTTGCCGGATCGCATCTTTGACGCCCATGCCCATCTCTTCCGCCTTGATCACTACGCGCCGGGTACCCAGCCAGCGCACCTGAACGGCGCGCCGCCGCAGTTGGGCACCGCCGAATACCGCTCGTTTATGGAATGGCTCCACCCAGGCGGGCGCACCGTCGGCGGCCTTTTCTTCGGGTTGGTCTTCAACGGAGACCGTGACGGCAACAACGCATTCGTCGCCGAGGAAGTGCGCGCTGATCCCCATAGCCGCGGCCAGATGATCATCTCCCCCGACATGGACCCCGAATTCGTGCGCAGCGAAGTGCGGCGTAACGGCTTCGTGGGCCTCAAGCCCTACCACACCATGGCCACGGTGGACGGGCCGACCTGGCACGCGCCCATCGAAGCCTATCTCGTCGAGGATCATGTGCGCATTGCCCACGAGGAAGGTTTGACCGTCACCCTGCACATGGTGCGCGACCGCGCCCTGGCCGATCCGGTCAACCAGGCCACCATTCGCCGCTACTGTGAATCGTACCCGAACTTGCGCCTGATCCTGGCGCATGCCGCCCGCGGCTTCAACCCCTGGCATACCATCGAAGGCATCGACAGCCTACGCGGCCTCGACAACGTCTGGTGCGACACGTCGGCTGTCACCGAGGCGGGGGCATTCGAGGCAATCGTCGAGACTCTCGGCCACCGCCGTCTGCTCTACGGCACCGACTTCCACGTCAGCCACATGCGTGGGCGCTGCGTGGCCATCGGCGATTCTTTCCACTGGTTCTACGCCGACGACATGGACCTGGACGAGCGCCACGCTACGTTGCAACCCGTCCTCATCGGGCTGGAATCGCTGCGCAGCCTGCTCCTGGCCTGTCGGCGGCTCAAGCTGAGCGATGGGCAGATTGAAGATGTCTTTTACGGCAATGCGTGTGATCTTTTAGATTTACGTGGTGCGTAGTGCGTGGTGCGTAGTGCGTAGTGCGTGTACCAGTAGAGGATGTTGTCGTTACATTGGGAACGTGTTGTGTGCATAACGTTGCCGACATCCCAAAACAGAAACCACTTTCTCTACCGGTACACGCACTACGCACTATGCACTATCCAATCCAGAACCAACTCTCTCATCAGGAGATCCCATGTCCGAGTATCGTATTCGAGCAGAACAACTACAGGATTTCGCGGCGACGGTGCTGAAACGGGCCGGCGTCCCCGCGGCGGACGCTGAGGACGCAGCCGATGTGCTGGTTTGGGCCAACCGTCGCGGCGTAGACACCCACGGCGTGCGCAACCTCAAGACGCATTACGCCGACAAAGTGAGCGACGGCAGCATCAAAGGCACGCCTGAATTTCGCATTGAGTACGAAACGCCGATTTCTGCCCGTGTCGACGGTGACAACGGATTGGGGCTGGTGGCCGGCTGCTGGGGCATGCGCCTGGCGATGAAAAAGGCGCGCGAAGTGGGGATCGGCATGGTTGCCATGCGCAACTCCAATCATTTTGGCGCGGCGGGTTATTATCCTGCGATGGCCCTGGCCGAGGACCTGATCGGCGTCGGCCTGACTGGCATGTTGTGGGCGCAAGGCAACCAGATCGGCGTCGTGCCTACCTTCGGCGCACGGGCGATGCTCTCGACCAATCCCATCGCCATCGGCTTCCCCGCCCAAGACGAACCCGATTTCCTGCTCGACATGGCCACCTCCACCACACCGATGAACCGCGTCGTCATGCGCCAGGAACTAGGTCAGCCCATCCCCGAAGGCTGGGCGCTGGACGCCGAAGGTCGCTCTACCACCGATCCCTCGATGGCGAAGATGTTGCTTCCCCTGGGTGGCACCCGCGAACACGGCAGCCACAAAGGCTATGGCCTGGCCGTAATGGTGGAAACGCTGTGCGCACTCCTTTCCGGCGGCTGGGGAGCGCTCACCGAGCCGCTGCCCAACGGCCTGGATCACGACCAGACGCGCGACGCCCATTTCTTCGCCGCCGTGCGCGTGGACCTCTTCCGTCCGCTCGACGAGTTCAAACAGGGCATGGACGCCATGATCCGCGCCCTACGCGCCACCCCCCGCCAGCCCGACCAGGATCGGGTCTACGTGGCCGGCGAAATCGAACACCACACCGAGCGCAAACGCCTGCGTGAAGGCATCCCCCTACCTGCCAACGTGGTGGCGGACCTGTGGGAACTGTCGAGACGGTTCGATGTGACGTTGTCGTTGGAGAAGAGATGAGATTAAGAGATTGGGTGATTAGGAGATTAGGGATCGTGTACAGAATCTGAGATCTCCTAATCGCCTAATCCCTCAATCGCCAACGCCAATATACCAATTCCACGAAAACACCCAATCACCAATCACCAATCACCAATCACCAATCTCAATCATCTTTCCCGTTTTCGATGACTCTAGCAGTGCCAGCGCCACAGCCACACCGACACGCCCGTCCTCACCGGAGACGGGTGGGGGCGTGCCGTTGCGGATGGCGTTGTTGTAGGCGGTAAGTTGGTCGATGTAGGCTTGCATGCGTGGCTGGCGGAAGGCGGTGTCGGCGTATTCGGTGTTGACCGGCGGCTGCTGCGCCACCGTACGCCAGGACCCGTCCACGGCCAGTTGCAGTTTGTCGTAGGCGTCCATATCGAGCATGCCCGTTTCGCCCATAATGTAGGCGCGGAAGACCTGCCCTGGGAAGGCAGGCGGCGGGCAGGCGCTGGTGGCCCAGAGCGCCATCACCGTGCCGTTGTCGAAGGTAAGCAGCCCCATCGTTGTGTTTTCGGGTTCGTGTGGTTCACGGAAGGTACGCGAATGGCCGAAGACGCTCACCACCTCTGCGCCCAGCATCCACCGGCACAGATCAATCGAGTGGACGCCGCCTGCCAGGATGTGTCCTACGCTGGCAGGGTTGGCCCACCAACTCCAGTCGCCGCCAAATCCCGGATCGTTGAACAGCATAAACGCCTGGTTGAACTGGATCGTGTGCACCTGTCCAATTTGCCCGGCCTGGATGGCGTCGTGCGCGGCGCGGGGGACAGCGCGGTAACGTTGCTGGTAACCTACCGAGAGTGTTAACCCGCGCCGGTCACACGCCTCCAAAATGCGGTCGGCGTCTGCCACCGTTGTCGTCATTGGTTTTTCGATGAAGAGGTGTTTTTCGTGTGCGGCGGCCAGCAACGCCTGTTCGGCGTGGACAAACTGCGGCGTGGCCAGGATCACTGCGTCTACGTCGTCGCGGGCGATCAACTCCTCGGCCGAATCGCACAGCGCCGCGCCGTAATCCGCTGCCAACTTGCCGGCCCGCGAGCCTAGCGCCAACGCCGTCAACTGCGCCCCGTCGATATGACGTAGCGCCTCTGCATGGGTGCGTCCCATAAAACCTGAACCGAGAATGCCGTAACGGATGGGTTGCATGTGGGGATCTCCTTGGGTGGGTGATGGTTGGCGACGACGGACGACGGACGACGGACAAACGTTAAGCGTGAAGTATTCTATGTCAAATCAACTCTCAGTTAGGAAACACCCCCAAATCGAGGATCGAACCTCAATCGGTCGTCTGTCGTCTGTCGTCCGTCGTCTGTTGTCCTGTATCCCAGTCGCTGCGACACCGTCGTGGCGGTCTCGACGATGGCGGCGGCGATGGTGGGCAACTGGGTTTCGTCCATGCGGCTGGCAGGGGCGGAGAGGCTGAGGGCGTAGAGGACCTGTCCACTGTGGTCGAAGATGGGCGCGCCGATACAGCAGGTGCCTTCTTCGTTTTCGCCGTTGTCCAGGGCGTAGCCGCGTTGACGTGTGTTGAGCAGGTCGGTGTAGAGGCGTTCGCGCGATACTTCGGTTTGTTGTGTGCGCGGTTCCAGGCGTGCCGGTATGTGCAACGGCCAGCGTTCCTGGGGCGTGAAAGCCAGGATCGCCTTCCCCAACGCCGTGGAGTGGACAGGATCACGGCTGCCGAGGCGCGCCTGCATGCGCAGCGAATGTCGGCTTTCAGCCATGTCGATGTAGACAATCTCCGCGCCGTCTAGCATGCCAAGGTTCACGGTTTCGTTGAACTGATCGCGCAGGCTTTGTAGATAGGGCCAGGCCACGTCGCGCACCCGCAACTGTTCGCCGGCCAACTGTCCCAGTTCAAACAGACGTAGCCCCAGCCGATAGCTGTCGCCGGCACTTTCGTGGGTAACAAAACCATCCTGGCAGAGTGTGTACAAGTAGCGGAAGACCGTGGTTTTGGGCAGGCGTACTTTGTAGCAGATTTCGGTCAACGTCAACGGTTTTTGCTCTTCGCCTAGGCAGAGCAACACCTGCAACGCCTTCTGCACGGGTTTGACAGTGTAATCGTTGGTCATGCCGATCCTCGACAACTGCATTTTTGTTTCGTGAGGCGAAACAAATGGTCCTTGACATGAAATACAGACGCATAGTATAGTTTCTCCATTCCAGTGTCAAGTCCCAATTGACAGGCCGACGCCTAGATCTTGTCCTAAAGAATTGCAGGATCGCCCCCCCAGCGCTGGCGCAAGTTGCTAACACACGGCTAAAGCATTCGCGTGCTGAATGTCGTTTCTTTCTTCCACTTTCGATAATTCTGGTGACAGCGATTCCGTCGCCCTCTCATTTTTTGATTTAACCAAACGCTTTATCCGTTAAATCTTGCTTGCAGCAGACTCACCCCTAATCACTTCACGTAGTTACTTCCTATCGTAGTTCGCGTTCTACACATCAATCTATTTTTCTAGGGAGGAATGAGATGTCCATTCGCCGAAAACGTCTACCCATTGTGTGGTGGCTGGTTGCGCTGCTCTTGACAATGGCCGTGACGGCTTGTGCCCAACCGGCTGCCCCTGTCAGTGAAACGGTTGCCACACCACCTGCCGAAGAAGCAAGCGGTGACGAAGCCGCAGCACCTGCTGGTGATTGGTATACGGCAGAATTGCTTGAGGCCTCGTGGATCAACGTCTGTACAGATGTTGCGCCCAAACAGGGCGGTACGGTCACCCTGGCACAGACGGATCTTGCCATGCAGGGGCAAAACTGGATCGTACGCGCCAGCACCAACGATGAATTCATCTTCAGCCAGCTTACCGACCTGGATATGTCCGGGCAAAACATCATCCCTGATGTGGCCGAAAGCTGGGAAATTTCGGAAGATGGCCTCACCTTTACCTACTTCCTGCGCGATGACGTCCTCTGGCATGACGGTGAACCACTGACCGCCGCCGATGTGAAGTGGACGATTGAGATGCTCTATCACCCTGACACCGGCGCCGGTGTACGTACAGTTCTGCCGCTTTTCGCCATCGCCGGGACCGACGAATTCGCGGCGGGTGATGCCGACGAAATCACAGGTGTGCAGGTCATCGATGACACGACTGTGGAGATTACGCTTAATGAGTCGCGCGCCGACTTCTTCTACGGCATGGGCGGCATGAATCTCTTCCCGCAGCATGTCTTTGAAGGCATCCCCTTTGCCGAGATTCAGGAATCACCCTACGCACTGGACGAAGTAGTCGGCTCCGGCCCCTTCATGTTGGGCGAATATGAGCCGGATCAGTTTTACATCTTGGAAGCGTTTGAAGATTACTACAAGGGCCGTCCTTACCTGGATCGCCTGATCTTCCGCATCGGTCTCGACTCGGTTGCCTCGTGGCTACCTGGCCTGGAGGCAGGTGAGATTCAGGTTGGCAATATGGTCAATGGCCCGGATCTGTTGCGTGTTGAGAGCGATGAAAACTTGACGGTCGTTGGCGCACCACTGCCGGGCGCGATGTCGATTTGGCCCAACCACGATAATTTTCCCGACAAGCGTGTGCTGCAAGCGTTGATCCACGCCATTGATCGTGAAGCCATTGTGCAGGGCCTCTACGGCGATGGGCAGGCGTTGGTCTACGATTACACAGCCGTCGATCCAATTGCGGCCTGGATCGATCCCAACGTTCCGCAGTACACCTACGATCCCGAATTGGCACAACAACTACTCGAAGAAGCCGGTTGGGATTTTACAGGAGAATTGCAGTTTGTCACCTACTACCAGTCTGAACTGGATCGACGTGTGGTTGCGGCCATGCAGCAGTTCTGGAACGACATTGGCCTAACGGTGAACGTCGAGCACATGGATGGACCTACCTTCGTTACCCGCTTCTACGAGGAACACGACTTCGATCTGGCCTATGGCTGCTGTGGTGTGGCCACGCCCTTCGAATATCCTCGCTACACCTGTGGCAACATGTTCCCTGCAGGCTTCAACGGCTCACGCTACTGCAACGCCGAAGTTGACGAGATGGTGATGCAATCCTTGATCGAACCCGACCCTGATACTCGACAACAGATGTGGCACGAGCTTAGCCTGATCACCAACGAAGAAGTCCTGCACATGACCATGTTCCAGCAGGATCGCCGCCACGCCATCAACAAGAACGTGTGCAACTACCAGTTCCGCCAATGGACCAACATCATCTGGCCCGAGACAAACCCGCACACCTGGTATCTGGCTGATTAGGTGACTGGTGACTGGTGATTGGGTCTCGAAGTAAGCGTATGAATCTACGCCGCTATATGCTCGATAAGGCAGTGAAGTGTCCATTCACAGGCCAATCGACAGACCCAATCACCAATCACAAATCCCTTTGACTATTCAACGCAACCGCTCCTGTTTTCCAAGAGATCGCTATGAACCGTTACATTCTTCGTCGCATTCTACAAGCGGTGCCTGTGTTGATTGGTATCACCATCATCACCTTCACCTTCACCGAATTGGCGCCGGGAGATGCCGTCTCTTCGATGATCATGGCGCAGCAAGATTCGATGAGTGATATTGACGTGGAGAGTCTGCGTGCCCGCTACGGTCTTGATCAACCGGCGCCGGTGCGCTATGTACAGTGGATGGGTGGCCTTTTGCAAGGCGATATGGGTGTACGGATCCGTAGCCGCACCCCTGTAGCAGAGGAGATTGGGCGGCGCATGCCTGCCACACTACAACTCATGTTCTCTGCGTTGGCCATTGCTGTGCTGCTGGGTATTCCGCTGGGTATCATTTCTGCCCTCAATCAATACTCTCGATTGGACTATTTCCTCACCAGCTTTGTTTTTGTGGGGATTTCGGTGCCGGGCTTTTTCGCCGCATTGGCCGCGATCTATCTTTTCGGCGTCAAATTAAGTTGGTTCCCCACCAGCGGTTATTCGACGATTGGCGCGGATTTCGGCTTTTGGGGCAACATCTGGGATCGTCTACGCTACCTTGCCCTGCCTGCCCTGGTGCTTGGTTTGGAGAGCATGGCCAGCATTATGCGCTACACCCGCTCCAGCATGTTAGAGGTGATCCGCCTGGAGTATATGACAACCGCCAAGAGCAAAGGACTGGGCACGCGCGTCCGGGTTCTACGCCACGCGTTGCGCAATGCCCTGCTGCCGGTGATCACCGTCATCGGCCTGCGCTTGCCTACACTCTTCGGCGGCGCGCTGATCATCGAAACGATTTTCAACTGGCCAGGCATGGGCATCCTCTACCTCGACGGGGTAACGACCCGCGACTATCCACTGATTATGGGGATGGTGCTGATCTCTGCAATGTTAATCGTAATCAGCAATCTGATCACCGATTTAACCTATGCCATCGCCGACCCGCGTATCCGCTATGACTGAACCATTGCACTTGATTTTGGAGCGCATTCTGTGACCATTCAACAAAAAGCGGGCACGCCGCCCAATGCAACACTTTCCTTGCAAACAGAAAAGACGATGCGCAGCCAATCGCTGGCCGGGCGCGCCTTTCGGCGTTTTTTGCGGCATCGGTTGGCCGTCATCAGCAGTCTATTCATGATCATCGTCGTGCTGGTTGTCTTTCCACTGGCGCCGATTGTGGCACCGATTCACCCGCACAGAATCATTCTGACCGAAGTTGGGAAACCACCTAGCCTGACAAACTGGCTTGGCACCGATCTTACCGGGCGCGACGTGTGGAGCCGCGTGGTTTACGGTGGGCGGGTTTCTGTATCGGTGGGGTTGGTGGCGGTTACTCTCTACATGACCATCGGCACACTGCTGGGCAGTATCGCCGGTTATTTCGGTGGGCGGACAGATGCACTCATCATGCGCATCACCGATACGGTAATGGCCTTCCCGGTACTGGTTATTTTGATCAGCATCGTGGCCATCATCGGGCCAGGATTGATGAATGCCATGCTCGCGATTGGCCTGATCGGCTGGACAGGTGTAGCTCGCCTCGTGCGCGGACAGGTGCTCTCACTGCGCGAGACCGACTTCATTACCGCAGCTCACGCCATCGGTGTGCCCAAGCGACAGATCATCACCCGACACATCCTGCCCAATGTGGTGGCACCGATTACCGTCGCCGCCAGTTTCGGTATCGCCGGTGCCATCCTCACCGAAGCCGGGTTGAGCTTCCTTGGGTTGGGGGTGCAGGTACCCACGCCGAGCTGGGGCAACATGCTCAACGAGGCCCAGTCCATCGCCATCCTTGAAGACTATCTCTGGCTCTGGATTCCGCCCGGCCTCATGATCAGTCTCTGTGTGCTGGCCATCAACTTCATCGGCGACGGGCTACGCGACGCCCTCGACCCGCGCATGACCCTAGACTAATCCATCTCCTGACCAAGGATCTATCGTATGACGCAAGCGACTTACACCGCTGTCATCATCGGCCTGACCGGCATCGGCGCACGGCGGCCCGAGGAGCCGAATCTGCCGCTCTACGGCACAATGCCCCGCTCCCACGCTGCCGCCTATTACCGTCACCCGCGGACGGATTTGGTGGCGGTGTGTGACATTCGCCAGGACGCGCTCGACACTTTCCGCGCCGACTGGAGTGATGTGTGGCCCAACATGCGCTACTACACCGACTACCGCCAGATGTTGGCAGACATGCGTCCTGATATTGTGAGCGTGGCCACGCCCGATCACCTGCACGCGGACATCACCATCGCCGCCGCCGCCGGTGGGGCGCGCGCCGTCCTCTGCGAAAAGCCCATCGCCGTGACGCTGGCAGACGCCGACCGCATGATCGTCGCCTGCGCCGCCCACAACGTGCTCCTCTCCATCGAGCACACCCGCCGTTGGGGACCGGCCTTCCACGCCGCCCGTGAACTGATTCGCAGTGGACGCATCGGGCGGCTGCGCAGCATTGTCACCAGCATGTACAGCCGCCGCTCCATGCTCTTCCGCAATGGCACACACATGGTCGATCTCACCAACTTCTTCGCCGAATCAGAGCCGAAGTGGGTCTTCGCACACCTGGAAGAAGGCTTCGATCACTTCACCGAATACAAAGGTGACGGCGGCCACGATCCGGCCACCGACCCTGCCGCCACCGCCTACATCCACTACGCCAACGGCGTGCGCGCCTTTTACAACAGCCTGAAAGTGGACATGCCCGGCTCGCAATTCGAGCTGATCTGCGACGACGGTCGCATCGAAGTGTCGGATCGGGGGACAACGCTGATCCGTGGGATTTCTCACTACGAATGGGCGCGCAGTGAAATTGTTCCTGGCGACTACATGTTCGCCTATCAGTCCGGCGCGCTGGCGGAATTGATCCACGTGCTGGAAAACGGCGGCGAACTGATTTCCACCGGCCAGGAAGCGCGCAAGACCGTCGAAGTGATGCTGGCGATGTTGCGCTCACACGAACTTGGCAACGTCCGCGTAGACCTGCCGCTCTCCGTCCCCGCGCCGCAGCCGATAGGAGGCTGACATGACCAAACTTAGCGCCGCCCTGCTGGGCGTGGAACATCCCCATTCGCTGGCGCACCTGCGCACGCTGCAAATGTTGCCCGAAGTCGAGCGCATCTACCTTTGGGACGAGAACGGCGACGCCCTCGCCCGCGTGCAACAGACGCAAGGGGACAAGATCGCCGGCGCATCCACCAACCTCGACGAGATTCTGGCCCACGACGATCTTTTCTTCGTCATCGCGGCGCTGCGCAACGACCTTGGCCCCGATCTCTGCCTGCGCACGCTGGCGGCGGGCAAACACATCATGGCCGAAAAGCCCATCGGCCGCACCGCCGCCGACGTGCAGCGGGTGGTCGATGCCGCGGCTGACGCCGGGTTGAAGTTAGGCGTCTGTTACCAGAACCGGCGTAACCCGGTGGTGCGTGAGATGCGATCCATCTTCCACGAAGGTCTATTGGGCGAACTGATGACCGTGGAAATGCGCATGTTGACCACGGCGGTACGCTTCCGCAACCCGCAACATTGGCTTTTCGACAACGCCAAATCCGGCGGTGGCATGCTCTCGTGGCTGGGCTGTCACTACCTCGACATCATGCGCTACGTCACCGGCCAGGAGATCGTTTCCGTCTCCGCCGAAGTCGCCACGCGCAGCGGTGAGTCCATCGACGTTGAGGACGTGGCGACCCTGAGCCTGCGTTTTGCGTCTGGCGCGATTGGATCGCTGCACGTTGGCTACGTCCTGGCGCTGAGCGGCGCGGGCTATCACAACAAATCGGGCTACGACACCTACGCCGGCTTCAACGGCCGCAGTGGACGTATGTCCTGGTGCTCCACTGGATCGCCCACGTCGCTCTTCGTGGAAACCGTCCACCCAGATTGGCGCGACGCCCCCACCCGCGAATTCAACTACACCCTGGGCGACACCCCCGCCTACGGCGGCGCCGCCGGTGAAGAATTCATCCGCGACTTCATCCGTGCGGCACAGGGTGACAGTCCGATGCCCACGTGTGGCGAGGACGCGCTGCAAGTTGCGCGCATCGTCGACGGCGCATATGCGTCGAGCAGGGATGGGCGACGGGTGGAGATTCAATTGCCAGAATAGTGAGATTATGCGATTGGGCGATTCGGAGATTTCTGAGGCTCGACGAGATTCAACCGCCTAATCTCTTAATCGCTCAATCTCCTGTCACTCAATCGCCACGCTCAGGGATTCCATCATGCCTACCACCGGCCATCGTTTGCTCCTCACCCCTGCCGGGGACGTTGAAATCGAAGACTTTGCCGTTCCGGATCTGAGGCCGGATCAGGTGCGCGTACGCGTCCACACCACACAGGTGAGCGCGGGAAGTGAGATCAACGGCGTGCGGCGTCGTCGTGCGGCGTCTGCTCAAGAACAGGTCGGCTTTGCGCCCGCCGGGTTGGGTTATACCGCCATCGGTGTCGTGGATGCAGTAGGCCGCGACGTAGACGGTTTCGCCGAAGGGGACCGCGTCCTTTGCGGCGGGAACCACGCCACGCACTGGCTGGTGACGCCCGCTGCGGCCCAAAACGAAGCCGCCATTCCGCAGGAATACCGCATCGAAAAGTTGCCGCCCGAACTGACCGACGAAGCCGCCGCTTTTTGCGTGCTGGGCGATGTGGCGCTGCATGGTGTGCGCAAAGCACAGATTCAGATTGGCGAATCGGTGGCAGTCCATGGGCTGGGGGTGATCGGCCAGATTACGGTGCAACTCTGTCGTCTTTCCGGCGCGTACCCCGTGATCGGCGTCGATCTAGTGGACGAGCGCATGGCGCTGGCGCGGCAATCGGGCGCGTCCCACACCGTCGACGCCGCCCAAGAGGACGTGGTGGCCCAAATCCGCTCCTTGACGCAACGGCCTTGGCGCTGGCGCGGCGCACTGCCCGGCCTCGATCAAGGCGCAGGCGCGGAGGTACAGATCCACACCACATCGTACATCGGCAACTACCCGATCCTGCTCAAAGCCGCCGCCGACCGCGGACGTATCATCCTTGTGGGGGCGACCAGCGGCAGCGTCGCCATTGAATCGCAAGAACTCTTCCGTCGCGAATTGCAGGTGACAGGATCGTACCAAACCGGCATGATCGATTCACATCCCTACTGGCCATGGACGCGGGCGCGCAACCAGCACGTCATCCTCGATCTGATCCGCCGCGGCGAACTAAAGGTTGATCCACTGATCAGCCACGTCGTCCCCTTCAGCGAAGCGCCGGTGCTCTACGATCAGATGGCGCAGGGCGGCCAAGGCTGGATGAGCGTCTTCTTTAAGTGGGGGGCAGCGCCAAGATGATCCACAATGCAGAGCAAAGATAATCCACGAAGGCACACAAAGGAACACGAAGGCAGAGACAGAGATCAAAGATCCTTCACTGATGACACGGATTTTCGGGATTCAGAGGAGAATCAGATTCAAATCCTTCTGAAAATCCTTTGCCTTCGTGAATCAAAAATTCTCTATTCTACTCGTTTCACAGATTAGAAAGAAGATGCTATGAACCTTGCCCATTTTCACATCGACGGTTCCAGCCGCGTCGGCGTCGTCATCGAGGACCGCATCTACGATCTGTCCGCCGAGGCCCGCTCTGCCGGTGTCTCTGTGCCCGACAGCGTCTTGGGGATTTTGGCCGGCGGCGCGGGGACGCTTGCCGTGGTGCAGCAGGTGATCGACGGCGCAGGGCAGTCGTTTGCCCTCTCCGCGGTGACGTTGGACCCGCCGTTGCTGCCGCATGACGGCAAGCTCTTCTGCCTGGCAGGCAACTACGCGGCCCACATTCAGGAGGGCGGTGGCCACTTCGCGGGCAAGGACAAAATGACGCCCCACTTCTTCATCAAACCGTGGACCACCGTCATCGCCACGCAGCAGGCCATCCGCATCCCCGCCGTCTCCACCTTTACTGACTGGGAACTGGAACTGGCGGTGATCATCGGGCGCAGCGGGCGCGACATCACCGTGGAGGACGCCGCCGGTTACATCGCCGGTTACACGATTTTCAACGACATCTCGGCGCGGGAACTCTCCTACCGCAAAGACCGCGAACTGCAAGCCGGTGACGGTTTCTTCGACTGGCTGGTGGGCAAGTGGCCCGACACCTTTGGCCCCATGGGCCCGTGGATCACCACCGCCGACGCCGTCCCCCACCCCGACCGGCTGGGCATGAAGCTCTGGCTCAACGATGAACTGCAACAGGACGCCAATACCGGCCAGATGATCTTTTCGCCTGCCGAGGTGATCGCCTACATTTCGCAGTTTGTCACCCTGCAACCGGGCGACGTGATCAGCACCGGCACACCTGCCGGCGTGGGCCACTCTAAGAAGCTGCAACTCAAGCCCGGCGACCGCATCCGTGGCGAAATCGAGGGCTTGGGCGTCCTCGAAAACAGCGTGGAGGCGCGCTAGTATGCACTTTTCGTTGGCCTGCACCGCCTGCGCGTGGACCGGACCGGACGCCGACATTGCCCAGTGTCCCTCTTGTGGCGGCATCATTGACGTGGTCTATGCGTCCGCTGCGGTGGACGTTGACGCGGCGCAGCCCGGTCTTTTCCGTTGGGCGTCGCGACTGCCGCTGCATGATCCGTCCACCGCTTTGAGTCTGGGCGAAGGCAACACACCCCTGGTGCGGTCACATCGGCTGGGCGACGAGTTGCGTCTTTCCTCCCTGTTTTTTAAGTTGGAAGGAAGCAACCCCACCGGCTCGTACAAGGATCGCATCGCCGCCGTGGGTGTCGCTCGTCTGCGCGAGTTGGGGAAGACGGCGTGGGCGGCCACCTCGTCGGGGAATGCTGGGGCGGCGATTGCGGCGTACGGCGCACAGGCCGGTCTCGACGGCTACCTTTTTACGCTGGAGAAGGCGTCGCGTGCCAAGATCGCGCAGATCCTGGCCTACGGGCCGCACGTCACCGCTGTGGAGCGGTTGGGCTACGATCCAGATGTGGAGAAGCTGACGTGGGCCAACATCCGTCGCCTGTGTGCCGAGCGCAACTGGCAGATGCTGGTGACGGCGCGGGCCTTCAGTCCTCACGCCATGGAAGGCGTCAAGACGATTGCGTTTGAGGTGTGCGAGCAGATGAACGGCGTCGCGCCCGACGTGGTCTACGTGCCCGTGGGTGGTGGCGGGCTGCTCAGCGCTTCTTGGAAAGGCTTCGTCGAAGCCCACGCTGCGGGGATGATCCCAACCTTGCCGCGTATGGTGGCGGTGCAGGCCTGCGGCTGTGACGCCATCACCCAAGCCTGGCAGGCGGATCGTCCTGTGTCACCGATTCCTGGCTGCACCAGTGCCATTTCGGGCATCCAACTTACCGCCCCGCCCGACGGCGATCTCGTGCTGCAGGCGCTGCGTGAATCAGGGGGTTGGTGCGTCTCCGTCCCCGACGCCGAGACCTACCGCGCCCAGGCCGATCTGGCCGCCAAAGAAGGTCTATTTGTCGAACCGGCCGCCGCCATCACCGTGGCCGCCCTGCGCGCGGACCGCGCCGCCGGGCGACTTAGCGGCGAAGAACGCATCGCCTGCTGGCTTACCGGCACCGGCTTTAAAGACGCCACGGCGTTGCAGAACATGGTGGCGGAGAAGACGGTAGCGATGATGCGGGCGGAGGAGATTGTGATGATTGATGATTAAAGATTGGGTGGAGGGTGTTGCGCCGATGTGGGGATGTTGGTTTCGTAGATTTGGCGATTAGGAGATTAGGCGATTGGGGATCGTCGAGGCTCTGAAATCCCTTAATCGCCCAATCGCCAACTTGAAAACGACATCGCCCCAATCCAGAGACATCACCCTCTACCCAATCTTTAATCATCAATCATCCATTTCAAAGGATTTTCCATGCGTCTACACAACAAAGTCATCATTGTCACCGGCGGCGGCACCGGCATTGGCCTGGGGATTGTGCGTTGTTGTGCGCGCGAGGGGGCGGCGGTGGTGCTGGCCCAACGTCGCGTCGAGTTGGCCGAGCAGGAAGCAGCGTCTCTGCGCGAGGACGGTCACCGCGCGCTGGCGCTGCGCTGCGACGTGAGCAGCCGCGCCGACGTGCAGGCGCTGGTGGCGCGCACCGTGGCCGAATTTGGACGGCTGGATGCGATGGTCAACAATGCCGCGCTCACCGGCGCGTCGGTGGAAGCACGTCCTTTTTTGGAGGAGACCGACGAGCATTGGGGCCGCATCATCGACATCAACCTCAACGGCGCCTTCATCTGCACCCAGGTAGCCGCCCGCCAGATGGTGACGCAGGGTGGCGGCGGTAGCATCATCAACATCTCGTCGGTGGCCCAGTACGCCGCGCAGGAACACGCCGCGCCATATTGCGCCTCCAAAGCCGGTTTGGACGGCCTCACCAAAGCCGCCGCGATTGAACTGGCCGCCCACAACATCCGCGTCAACGGCGTCGCTCCGGGTGACATCTACACCGAAGCCAGCGCCGACGTGGTGGAAAGCGCCGCCGACCGCGGCGCCACCGGCAAATTCTTCCGCTTTACGCCGCTCAACCGTCGTGGCAGCCCCGAAGAAATCGGCAACGTCGTCGCTTTCCTGGCGAGTGATGAGAGCAGCTTCGTCACCGGCGCGACGTGGTTGGTTGACGGTGGTTTTTTGAGCTATTGAAGGAGGTGATTGGTGATTGGTGATTGGGGCAGAACTCACTTTTGCCCCAATCACCAATCACTAATCACCTAACAATCTCTCCACAAAACCAAGGACAACAACTATGTACCGCGCCGCTGTAATCGGTCTTGGCCGAATGGGCAGCACCTACGACGACGAAGTGAACCGTGGCGGGCCTGTCTTTTTGCCCTACGCGCACGGACCGAGCTACGCCGCACACCCGCGGGTGACGCTGGCGACGGGCGCGGATCCCTACGACGAACAGTGCGTCCTCTTTGGGGAGCGCTGGGGCATCGCCGCCGAGCACCTTTACGCCGACTACGCCGAGATGCTGGCCGCCGAAGCACCCGACATGGTTAGCATCTGTACCTCCGCCCGTCACCGCGCCAGGATCATTCAAGAGTGTGCCCGCGCCGGCGTCAAGGCGATTTGGGCCGAGAAGCC
The DNA here is from genome assembly GCA_016124945.1 of bacterium. Taxonomy (GTDB): domain Bacteria; phylum Chloroflexota; class Anaerolineae; order Caldilineales; family Caldilineaceae; genus RI-153. Next base: position 64,913 of record WGMT01000022.1, read on the forward strand.
GCTGGCGTTGACGCTGGCCGAAGTCGACGCCATCCTCGGCACCTGCCGCGAAACGGGGACGGCGCTGGCCGTCAACTGCGCCCGCCGCTGGAATCCCTTCTTCCAGGAGACGAAACGGCTGATCGATGCGGGCGAACTGGGCCGCATCCTCCAGGTGACGGGCTACGGCCAGGCTGGTCTTTCGCACAACGGCAGCCACCTCATCGACATCGTCCGCTACCTGGCGGGTGGCAACGTAGCCTGGGTCTTCGGCGAGATGGAATCGGACGAAGCCGCCGCGGGCGATGGGGACCTGATGGGCAACGGCTATCTCGTCTTCGACAACGGCGTGCGCGGCTACGTGCGCTGCTTTGCCTGTGGCCCGGCCAACTGGGAGATCGACGTCATCGGCGAGCAAGGACGTGTACGCTCCGTCGCCAATTGCTACGAGATGGAGTTCACCCAGTTCGTCGACGACGCAGCGAGTGGGCGTCCTGTGCCCGCAAAATTGCCCTTCCCGCTGCCACCCACGATTCAGGGGACGGGCCTCAGCGTGGTCGACGACCTGATCCGCGCCATCGAAGAGGGCACACCGCCCACCTGCTCCGGCGACGACGGCGCCGCCGCCCTCGAAATCGCCGTCGCCCTACGTGAATCGCACCGCCGTGGCGGCGTCAAAGTCGCCCTGCCGCTGGCCGACCGCAGCCTGGGGATCGTCTCGGCAGAACTGGCGCACGACAGCGTCCCCGCGCGGGTGCGGCGGATGACAAGGTGATTCTGTTGACAACCCTACTGTGACGCGGAAAAGGTTTAGAAGCCGAAGTTCTGCGGTTGGTAACCGCAGCTACGACAGACGAGACGGTCGCCTAAGTCGTAGGTCACGCTACCAGCGTGACGGGTGTCGTTGACGAGTTCTGTGACGCGGAAA